>JAYKJL010000023.1:0-7220 GCA_035285725.1 Nostocales cyanobacterium 94392
AAACGGAAAATTGTACTTTTTTTCATATTGAGTTTGTTGTGTTTTGCTATACAATGCGTTATGAACGTTCAATTATACTAAAAACTAATGATTTTGTAAAACAATGCAATTGATTGCTAAGTAGAGGATCTGGATAGTGATTACACGAGTTTTGCTGAAAAGGGCTGGCTTTAATGCTGGCCCTTTTTATTGTTATGGGCCCAGGATTCAAGGAGTATTATAGTTGTCTATTTTAATGCTTTCAATTTGTCAAGGGTAATTATTTGATTACTCTCAATTACTTTTACTGTTGGTGGCTCAGAAAATTTATACGACTTTAATTCTGCAATCAAATCATCAAAATCTTTGCTCGTGGCAACTAATACGTTATCAAGTCCAATTACATCACCACTTTTGATTTTTGCTTTAACACTTTTTGCCTCGTTTGCTTCGAGTGTAACCAAATAGCTTAATGCTTTCCGATGAACATATTTTAACGCAATTGCTTCTAGGTCAGCTTGCTTGTATCGTTCTCTTAAACTTGTCTTGGCAGAAATACAAATTGGCCCACGCTCTGCTGTATAAAACATTAGATCGTAAATAACATTAGGAACGAAAGCAACTTTAGCACTTAAATACAAGGGTAAAATATTTTCACGAACACAAAGTGTCGCAAGAATATATTCAAATATTTTCCCATTTAAATTGTTATTACCATCTGGGTGCTTCTGAAATTTATCCCAATAAGTTGTGATATATTCTGAAGGTTTTTTGTATTTAACCTCTAAAAAGTTTGGAAACAAACTGTCAAAAACAACTTCTGCCTTATTATTTGCTCCGACTGTAATTCCTAATTGATTTAACTTGCTCATTAGTGAGTTGAAATTTTTATTGCTTCTAAAATTTTATTTGCGGTCGCCTGAATTGCAGGAACCGCAACAGAATTGCCAAATTGCTTGTATGCTGAAGCATCAGCAACAGGAATTAAATATTTATCAGGAAAGCCTTGTAGTCTTGCCCATTCCCTTGGTGTCATTTTACGAATTCCCTCTCTATTAACAGTGCCTTTAATGTGAGTTGTAGGAGTAAAGTCTGTTATTCTGTGATCGTAAACTAAATTTCTTTCTCGACCCATTCCACCAACAACAATTGCATTTGCAATTCCATCGTCAGGAATAATTTCGTAGCCAAAACCATTGCCTTTTCCTTCATGTCTTGCTTTGTGATTGATTAATGTCTGTACATATTGTGTTGATAAATAATACTTAGTTGCAGGAACTTGTTTTTCTTTCACTTCAGAAAAATTCACTTTTCTCTCGAATGGTTTTGGATATTCAAACTCACTCACTCCCATATCATTCCTAAACCCGACAATGAATATTCTCTCCCTGTTTTGCGGAACACCAAAATCTCTTGCATTGATAATTTGAGGCTCGGGTACAAAGTAGTTTAAATCATTACGTAGAACATTCAGTATTGTTTCAAGTGTTTTTCCTTTATCATGGTTTCTTAGACCCTTTACATTTTCAAGAAATATTGCTTTTGGTTTTTTACGTTTGATAATCTCTGCAACATCAAAAAATAAAGTCCCTCTAGTATCTTCAAATCCTCCACGTTTTCCTGCAATAGAAAATGCCTGACATGGAAATCCTGCACACAAAACATCAAAATCGTCAGGAATAAACTTCTTTATTTCTTCCTTTGTAATATCACCAAAAGGAACTTCACCAAAGTTGGCTCTGTATGTTCGTTGTGCTTCTTTGTCCCATTCAGATGTGAAAACACACTTGCCCCCTAAATTTTGCATTGCAAGTCTAAAACCACCAATGCCAGCAAACAAGTCAACGAATTTGAACATGTAGTTTTGGGGACTTGGAAATGGCACATCGTTCACTTCAAAAAGAAGTTGTTGCAAAGCATCTTCTTCAACTAAACATAAACTCTCTTCTGCTTTTTTGTATGCAACATACTCCTTGATTATTGTCTCTGCTTCTTTTACTAAATGATGGGAATCTCCATTGCCAATATTGTGAAGATAATGAGTTATGACAGCTTTTTTATGATTGATTGAGTTGGGCTCAACTATTCCGATTCGTGGACGTTTTCCCTCAAATTCATCAATGCTAATTTTCTTTGTATTCTTCATCAATTAACTTTCTGTACTCGTGAATTTGCAATTTCGTGAATTTCGGGCAAAACAACGTTCTTCAATGCCTAGAACTTTCCACCCTTATTTCAACATAAAAAGTAATTACCCTTTGCAATGTTAAACGCACTGCATTACTTAAATCAGTCGAAAGCCCCACTTGGACTTGAGGCCCCAATATACTTACCATGTCACAGTAAAGTATTGATGTCCATTGTTAAATTATTGTCGGTTACAGATCAAAATAATCACTGTCAATCCGCTTTATCTCGTATCGCTTTGTAACAGTTACGGAAACACCATATTCAATCATCATCTTGGTTAGCTGCTCACCATCAATTAGAATAATTGTTGGATCTATACTATCTACAAAATCGTATGCTGACTTTGGAAATGTAGAGGTTGTAATAAAAACACCTTTTCTTGCTTTTTTAGACAATAATGAACCTGCAAAATCTCTAACGGCCGAAATTGTAACAACGTTTTCCCATCTCTTCGCTTGGATATAAATGGTGTCTAAGCCTAATTTATCCTCTTTGATTATCCCGTCAATACCACCATCGCCTGAGTATTTGGTAACTTCCCCATTGGATGAGTCAAACCCTCCGTAACCCATAGCAAGCAAAACATCTACAACGAGCTTTTCAAAGAATGCAGGAGTTGATTTCTTTAATCTATCCAACAACTCAGCTGCTACTTCGTCCATGATTGTATTATACGCACTATCTAGCTTTTCATGAGGCGTCCTTATATCTTCTTCATCTGATTCTACAACCTCGGCAATTTTGTCTTTGGAAAAAGTTTGCATCCACTGCTTGAATGGCTCCAATGTTTTTAAAAATTTAACATTAATTCTCTCGGGTCTCTTTAAAACTTCGATTCCTTCTTTGGTGATTCTATAATTCCCTCTGGTTACTTGTTGAATCAAGCCTCCTTTGTACAAATATGTTCTCACCCAGGCAATCCGATTGACAACTTGGGTATCATTTTGAGATGGCAACTTCACAGCACACTGTTGTGGGGTCAATTTTTCGAGCGTAATCACTTCGTCAATTATTGTTCGGATGTGTTTAGTCTCACCATTTTCGAGTACCTTAAGAAATGGAGTCATGAAATGCTGGAATCCTGGTACTTCAATATTTGTTGTCATACAATTAGGTTGATCATGGTATAATGCAAATCTAATTAAAAACTAGAGGCCTACTATTCCCTAAATTGGACTCTGCATATTTATGCCCTTCCTTTATTGTCTGAGTAATCAGTATTGTCCTTTTGTAGCATCAACCAGTCTTTCATGTTTGTTGCAAAATAGTGAATTATTATTATACGACTATTTTGTAAATTTGATTATGGGTTCTGAGCACATTGTCAACGAATACATTTCAGAGTTAGAAATCGATTTCCTTCCACCAGGGATGTTGGTTAAGTCAGATACAGGTATGGGAGCTACCCACTTTGAATTGGTTAGTCCTCGTCACAGCATTGTTGTAGAACCTATTAGGGTGACTGCTTGCAACAAAGTACTTTCTGCAAAAAGCAACTGTAACCATCCTAAAGATCGCATTCCTTTTTACGTAGGTAGTGCTTTGGGTGCAATGGCTAAGCCATCTGATGCAGATATAACAGCATATCTTGATGACGCCAGTGTTACCTACAAGAAGTTCATTTGTGTTGCGGATAGTCTTCCCACCGTAATGAAAGTAATTTCTGATCATGAAGTAATGCAAGTGAGTCTTTTCTTTCTTTTGATAGATGAGGTAGATTCAATACAGATGGACTCGTCATTTCGTAAAAAGATGGAAGTGTGCTTGGATTACTATCAAGTTCAACCGAAGGAAAAGCGAGCAATGTTAACTGCAACACCCCTAGAGTTTTCCAACCCATTGTTGGCGAGTGAACCAGTTACTAAGTTTAACCTAAGTTCAATCATAAGTAAGCCTACTGCGATTGTGAAAACACCAAATGGCCTGCAATGTATTGTTGATAGAGTTGCAGAGCTCACAGAAAGTGAGACAAGCAAAATAGTGATCGTACTGAACCACATGAATTCGATTCGCCAGTTAATAGATTCACTAGTTAAAATCGGTATTGCATCTAATGAGATCGCTGTTTTATGCAGTGATTTATCTAAGGATGAGTTTTCCACCCACTTCCGGGAGCTGACGACTGATTTGTTTCCCTGTAGAGTCAACTTCATCACTAGTGCATACTATAGCGGATATGACATCAATGAGAGTTTCCACTTGATCTGTTATGCAAACTATCAAGTGAGGTCTACTATGTTGTCTCCATCCCAAATCAAGCAGATCTATGGCAGATGCAGAAAGCCACATGCAATCCTGTCTCATTACATTGTTTATCGTCCACAATTTGAAAACGAGCAAACGTCATTTCTTCCGTTGTCTATTGAAGGTCTAAAGGCCGAAGCCCAAGCTCTTGTTGATTCCGAAAGGTGTTTCAACATCCACTATCCAGAAGGTGCCGTGGATAACCTAGGTATATTAAAGAACTTTCGTTCCATTCTGGTAGACGCATTGAATTCTAAGAATATGAATAGTGTGCGATTAAACAGTGACGGAAGCAAGTTATTGATCTCCTATTTCTTTATCGATTCTAGAATGGAGCAATACAACACCTACAAGACGTTCTATTCTCCAACCGCTTCTCCAAAGGACAGACTAACTGACGCTGGATTTGATGTTACTGCCGTCAGTTATTTTAGTGATACTATTCTAAAGGCCGAAGAAAACCAAAAGGTTAGTATCAAGAAGTCCAGGCTTGTTGATAAGCTTAAAACTTTAGTAGAATTGCCTGAGGAAGATATAGGGGATGAGCTAAGAGCAATGGAAGCAGTTTTTTCTTCAACGGTGAATGGCAGAGTGCTCAGCTTTATAAATGAGTTAAAATACTACTTCCCTCTGAAAGACGTGGTTACGGAAGCGTTAAATACGCTCGTTGGCTCTGATGGTCTACCGAGAAGGGATTTACGAGCTTTTAATTATTGGTTGGTTGGAAAGTACTTCCAAACAGCAGATGATAATACTCCTATTAGGATTTTTGTTAATCATTACTTTAAACAAGGGGACATGCTTTCTATCGCACAAGTCGCAGAAAACATGAAAGATTGTATTGTTCACTCACAACTGAAAACGCTGCTGGGTTTTGATTCTAAGATGCCCATCAGTGTAGAAGGTAACGCAAAGTTACTCGTTACTTTGGCTGCGAGGTTTGTTGATTTTAAAAGGAAAAGGAGACCAAGTGGGGATTTGTTTTTTGTTGTAGGGGTAATACCAGTTCAAACTCCAAGAATCACAGATGAGATTGGGTTGTCGGCAGATGAACTTTTTAGAGATCACGTTGATATTTCTACTGCCTACAAATAGCGACATATAGTTTGGATTTTATGATCTTGGTGAGAAGGGCAATTTGATTCTCGAGTTTTTGGATTTGTTGTAACAGAACATTTCGTTCTCTATCTGCCAAACTAGTCATATACATTACAGTGGATGCATTACCGCCTTGTTGATGAAAATTCTGCTTTTAACCATTAAAATCCTCGAAGAACAGAAATTAAATCTCCACTCTTAATCCATTCTAACAAATCAGACTTTAAGAAAACCATGCATTGCATCTGTGGTTTTCCCTTTGGTGTCCAAAACATAAATAACTGTTGACTAGGGTTTGTGGATTCACCGTTGAAGTCAAGGATTACAATCTCTTTGCTTCCCAACCAACCCTTTGAAAGCACTTCCTCTGGATACGGAACAAAGAACACATTAGGCATTGGAGTTCGTTTAAAGTACTTTGTGCCAGCATAAAATTTTTCTAAGTCAGTTTTTCTTCTTGTACCATCGACAATCCATATTATATGCTCGTAAAAGGATTCTCGTGAATCCCTTTCCTCCCTTGAGATGTGTGAATGCTGGAACTCCACTACAAGGCCATGGGGTGTTTTTATATCAGCTATGTGCTTTTCACCAAGAGAAGAATAAAGAATGATCTCTTGCCATTCTATTGGGAAGCAATTTTTCCAATTCCTATGCCATAGAGTCTCTGATTCCCACCATTTGTCACACTCAATTTTGCTCTTGTGTGCCCAGTGATGAACTTTAATGTCGCCACACTTAGCGACCATTTCTGAAGAGCATAGTTGACATTGTCCTTTAAGTCCTTTCTCTGGTGTTGTTTTCACCCCATTGACCAGTGCGTATTTCATATTGTTTGCAATTAAGCAAATTGTTTAAGGCCTCGGAATTGTATAGTTGCGCATTTATCAACAACAGTGTTCCCGCCTTTTCTTAGTTCGCATGTCTTCATATAGAGTTATTTGCGATAATCCGTAATAAAAGTGTTTCCGATTTGCAGTAATCCGTAATTGCAAATGATTCATCATCAGTAGTTTCGATTTATGAAAAGCAAATTATTGTGTTTGACTATGGTGCTGAGTGCGTCATTGTCAGCATCGACTGCCGGAGCAACGCAAACTTCTATCCCAGTATATCAGTCAAACAGCCAGATTAAGGCAAATCAATTCTCCGAAGGAGAGAGTCAAGAAAGAAGTTACATTGACACAGCAGATCACGAACAAAAAACCACATCAAAGTCGGAGAAAAAACGCAGCAGTGCTGGAGGGACATTTTTAAGTGTATTATGTATAATCTTTATTGCAGTTGCCATTTATTTGGGCAGTGGTGACTGGGATGGCCTCATGTGACTAGATAAACATCGGGGATTAACCCTTGTACCTATCAAATTAACTCCTCAGTGAAGGAGTAACTTATATGGATTAGGTTGTGATATGCATAAAACGTTGGAACTACACAATTTGAACTTTTGAAAGATGGTTATTCATTCCAACATCCAATAAAAAAACGTCAACAATGAGAACCCAGTGGCATCAAGGGAAATCAGTGAATATATGGAAAACATATTTTGGGGGAAATCACCATTGCTAGGAGTTTTGTATACATGCGAATAGTGTTATACAAACCAACCAAGGAGAAAATTAACTTAACGACACCCGATCAAGCGGGATTTAACTTCAAACGAACAGAGTGCCTGAAGCTTATCCGTAACCTTCAGTACATGTATCAAA
>JAYKJL010000024.1:0-8112 GCA_035285725.1 Nostocales cyanobacterium 94392
AAGAATTGAGAGCCGCAGAAGACCCTGAGTTTGAAACTTTCTATACGAAAAACATTTTGCTCAACGAGGGTATCCGCGCTTGGATGGCTCCTCAAGACCAACCCCACGAACAGTTTATATTCCCCGAGGAGGTATTGCCACGTGGTAACGCTCTCTAATAGACAAATGGTAATGGGAGCAGGCGGACGCGACCAACAAAGCACTGGCTTTGCTTGGTGGTCTGGTAACGCTCGTTTGATTAATCTTTCCGGTAAACTACTGGGCGCTCATGTTGCTCACGCTGGTTTAATCGTTTTCTGGGCTGGAGCAATGACCTTGTTTGAGGTTGCTCACTTCATTCCTGAAAAGCCTATGTACGAGCAGGGTTTAATTTTGCTACCTCACTTAGCAACTCTTGGTTGGGGTGTTGGTGCTGGTGGCGAAGTTTTTGACACCTTCCCCTACTTTGTTGTTGGTGTACTTCACTTAATTTCTTCCGCAGTATTAGGTTTTGGCGGTATTTATCACGCCGTTCGCGGTCCAGAAACCTTAGAAGAATACTCTTCTTTCTTTGGTTATGACTGGAAAGATAAAAACAAAATGACCAACATCATTGGTTTCCACCTAATCATCTTAGGATGCGGTGCCTTATTGTTGGTGCTTAAAGCAATGTTCTTTGGTGGCTTGTACGATACTTGGGCACCCGGTGGTGGTGATGTCCGCGTCGTTACCAACCCGACCTTGAATCCGGCGACAATCTTCGGTTACTTGCTCAAGTCCCCCTTCGGTGGAGAAGGTTGGATAGTCAGCGTTGACAACCTTGAAGATATTGTTGGTGGTCACATTTGGGTTGCGATCATATGTATTTTTGGTGGTATATTCCACATTCTGACTAAGCCTTTCGGTTGGGCTCGTCGTGCTTTCATCTGGTCTGGTGAAGCATATCTTTCCTACAGTTTGGGTGCTTTATCCTTAATGGGCTTTATCGCTTCCATTATGGTTTGGTACAACAACACCGCTTACCCCAGCGAATTCTTTGGTCCTACTGGTCCAGAAGCTTCTCAAGCTCAAGCTTTAACCTTCTTGATTCGTGACCAACGCTTAGGTGCTAATGTAGGTTCTGCTCAAGGTCCTACAGGTTTAGGTAAATACTTGATGCGTTCTCCTACTGGTGAAATCATCTTTGGTGGTGAGACCATGCGCTTCTGGGATTTCCGTGGTCCTTGGTTAGAGCCTCTACGCGGTCCTAACGGTCTTGACTTAGAAAAAGTTAAAAATGACATTCAGCCTTGGCAGGCTCGTCGTGCTGCTGAATATATGACCCATGCACCTTTAGGTTCATTGAACTCCGTAGGTGGTGTTGCGACCGAGATCAACTCCTTTAACTACGTATCTCCTCGTGCGTGGTTGTCCACATCTCACTTCGTATTAGGTTTCTTCTTCCTAATCGGTCACTTATGGCACGCAGGCCGCGCTCGTGCGGCTGCTGGTGGCTTTGAGAAAGGTATTGACCGTGAAAGCGAACCAGTAATGTTTATGCCTAATCTAGACTAGTTTTCCTAGTTTTCCAAATTTCATTACATGACAATCAGTTGCTCCCGTGTCAAAGCGGGGGCTTTTTCTATAATTAGATTAAGAAGTTGGGTTTTTAAAACAAACCCGACTTCTTGAATTTTGCGTGGATATGAGAAGTTGGGTTTTACGACAATTGTCTGCTATTACGGATAGTTATTCTAAAAACCCAACTTCTAGGATTGTTATTAATATATAATTAATATTCAGTTAATTTTTAATTAATCTTTAATAACCCCATTCCAAAGTAATTTCTATATTACCTGTAGAAGCATTTTTGACAAGCAAAGGAGTGAGTTTACCCGATTCAACACTAACGTCTATCCCAAATCTAACACGAGCTTTATCAGGTTTTAGCTTTTGTACCGTTTCAGCAATTTCTTGTGTTAAAGACACTATAGCACCAGTGACTTCGCTAAATGGTCTAGTTTGAAAGGTTAATTTGCGTTCTCCAATAAGAGTAGCTTCAACTCTTACATTTGTACCATCATTCAATTCTACAGTAATAATTTTGCTTTGAAGTTCCATTCTTGTTTAACTGCATAACCTTGTAATCATAGAATATCAGTTATAAGTTATCAATTTTCACCAGTCCGGTGTCCTCGAACGATTATTAATATTGTATTATGTGAGTACGCAACGGGAAGCATTTGCAGGAAACAATAATAGCACAAGTCGGGTGTTGAGAAAAAATATCGGTAACATCAGAAAATAGTCATAAAAAACCGACTTCTTACCCCCACGAAAAATTAAAGTTTTATATTAAGTTAGGATGATTAGTTATTATTCGTTCCCTCAACCCTGTTACCTATTAAGAGTTATCTACTCCCTGATAAAAACTATTTTATCCAACATTCATAGCAGCTAAAAATGCCTTCTGACTAGCATCTTTATATAAGGAATTCAGATATTTCATGACAATATCTGTAGAATTTAAATTTGCTTGTTTTTCATCTTCTTTTGCTAAGGGAATTGAACCTAATACATCTAGAACAGTTTCACCAGTTGATGGTGCAATCACTACTAAAGAAGATTCTAATGGCTGATTGTATTGCCAAAAATTGTCTAATTCTAACGGAGTTTGTTTATTGTTAATTGATTCTTCAACTTCGGAAATTTTTACTTTTGTATCTGCTACTTTAGCACTACGTAATTTACGTAAATCGCTGATAATTTGTTCTTTAGTACGACCTCGTAATTGAAATAATACAAATGGATCTTCACTAAAACGTTCGGCTAATTGATAGTAAATAGCACCGATATGTTTACAGGGGTTAGCTTTATCAGGACAAGAGCATTTACTATGAACCTCAGATAAGGTAAAAGGAAATAGGGACAAGCCATTTGCTGTAAATACTTCTTCAATATTTTGCGGCATTTCTCCCGCTAATAATTTAGCGGCAAATATTGATTTTTGGGACATTGATTCAACAATAAAGTTCCATTCTTCTTCGCTGAAAGAATCAAGAGAAAGAGAAACATTATAAGGCTCTGGTTCGCTTCCTTGTACATCAGCTAAGACTTTGGCATTTTCAAATTTAATGCTGAGAATATTTCCTTGACGTGCATAATTTCTAGCACGTTCTAAACGCTTTTTAAAACGGTAAGAATCTAATAATTCTAACCATTTTTGCGACCACCATTCCCTTGATGCTTGAAAATCGTAATTTGCTTGCATGATGTCAATTTTAGATTTTAGATTTCAACAGATTTTAGCGAATAATTAACAATTAACAAAGCTTAGAGGTCTGCATGTCAAAGTTTAACTCTTAATCACAACCAACAACCAACAACTATCAACCATCAACCATCAACCAACAACTATCAACTATCAACTGTCAACTATCTTCCTCAATCACAGCATCCCGATCAAGTATTAATAAATTGCGGAGTTGATCGGTATCCATTTCGGTTAACCATTCTTCACCTCCACCTACAACTTGTTCTGCTAATTGTTTCTTACTTTCAATCATGTCATGAATTTTTTCTTCTAAAGTACCAGTACAAACGAATTTATGTACCTGTACATTTTTTGTTTGACCGATACGAAATACCCTGTCTGTAGCTTGATTTTCTACTGCGGGATTCCACCATCTATCGAAGTGAAATACATGATTTGCACGGGTTAAATTTAAGCCGACACCACCTGCTTTTAAAGAAAGAATCATTACTTGCGGACCTTGGGGATCTTGTTGAAAACGGTCTATCATTTCCTCGCGTTGTTTTTTGCTTGTACTACCATATAAAAATAATGTTTCTCGGTTAAAATGCTTTTCTAGATAGGGTTTTAGCAACTTACCCCACTCCGCAAATTGAGTGAAAATTAAAGCGCGATCGCCATTTAATATCACTTCTTCTAACATTTCTTCGAGACGCTGAAGTTTGGTAGAATCATGTTTGTTTAATTCATCTTTTTTCAAATACTGAGCTGGGTGATTACAAATTTGTTTCAACTTCACAAGTAAACCTAAAATCATTCCTCGACGTTGCAATCCTTCTGCATTATCAATTTGCGTTAAGGAATCTTCTACTACTTGTTGATAAAGCTTTGCTTGTTCGGGAGTTAAACCACAAAAAACAGTCATTTCCTGTTTTTCTGGTAAGTCTTGAATGATATTGCGGTCTGTTTTTAGACGACGTAAAATAAAAGGTTGAACTAAAGAACGTAATTGTGATAAAGAAGAAGTATCACCATATTTTTCAATTGGCATAGCAAAACGTCGCTGAAAAAACTGTCGATTTCCTAAATATCCAGGATTTAAAAAATCCATAATCGACCACAATTCTTGTAGTCTATTTTCTACTGGTGTACCCGTTAAAGCAATCCGAAATTCTGGTTCTAACTGTCTTACTGCTTGCGATTGTTTTGCTTCTGGATTTTTAATATTTTGAGCTTCATCTAAAGCAATTATCTGCCAATAAATATCTTGCAATGACTTTAAATCGCGATGAACTAATGAGTAACTCGTAATTACAATATTTTTTTCTTTAACTGCATTTTGAAATGCCTTTCCTTTAGGACGTTTATCGCCGTGGTATTGTAAAACTTGAAGGTTCGGAGCAAATTTTTTTACTTCCCGTTCCCAGTTTCCTAATACGGAAGTCGGACAAACTAATAATACTGGATTTTCTAAGGCTTCCTCTTCTTGGAGATGCAGTAGAAAAGCGATAAATTGGATGGTATTGTGACAAATAATATTGTTCGCAACAAAATTATGATGTTTTTCAACCTCGAAATCGTAAACCCATCCTGCGTAATCCACATCTTCAATACGTTCTATTTCTGAATAAGAAACATCTGATGCTAATACCTTTTTATTTACTTTCTCTGTGTACTCTGCGCCTCTGCGGTTTTTTAATAGATAATCTTCTAATAGAAGAGTTGTATTTTTTAAACGCAAAGGTACGCTGAGGTTTTCGCGGAGGTTCGCAGAGGGATTATTTCTAGGGACTCCAATGTAATCTCCTACTTCGAGGTAATTTGTCCAACCTTTATTTGTTAACAACTTGTGACGACGAGTAATAGTAATGCTGCTACCATCTTGTAAACTAATTTTTCTTAACCTTTCTTTGACTTGTTGTCGGTAAAGTCGTCGAATCGGAGCTTGGATAATTTCACCAGTTGACTCGTTTATGGAATTAACCATCAATTGCTCCGTAGGTTCACTCCAGAATCCTTCACCGTCAAATTTTGTTTTTCCTGCATAGCTTTGCCAAATTTGCTCGGCTGCGTTTAAACAACCATTAATGTAAATTTGAGTATCGGGTGCAACACATTTCCCCAAACCCATATCATCTGCTAAACAAGCACCCAAACCCCAACGTTCTAAAAATGACAGCCAAGACATTCCCCGTCGCTGATATGGACGTAATTCCCCGCGAAAATTATTAGGTGTTGGTAGCAGTTCTATCTCTTGGTTATCCGTAAGATTTTTAATTAATTCTTCTAAGGCTCCAGATGCTTCAAAGCTGACTACAGGCAATTTTTCTATGGTTTGAGTATCTCCGGAACCCAATCGCAGCGCATCTTCTAGCGACAGTGCCATTTTATCTTTTCTACCAGCAAAAAATGTCTGGGCTGTCTTAATATCTTGGGGACGCAGTTCTACCCATTCACCGTTGATTTCTACTAAGGGACTGTTTAAGGCTACAAGTTTGTCAAACTGCTGTTTGGAAAGAGTTTGTCCCCCGATTGCTAATTCCCATTGGAAATTAAGCAAACTTTGTAAACCCAAACGTTCGGCTTTTTTCGGTGTTTGAGCGCTGACTTTTAAACCCAAACGATTCGCCCAACCATCACGATTTGCTAAACTTGCAGGTAATACTACACCCAAACCGCTATCTTCGAGTCGCCAAGTTACCGACTTAATAAAATCATATGCTCGCATCGGCTCAAGACGACATGATTGAGGTAATGGTGTCTCTAAGCTCGGTGTAATTACTGGATAAAGCCGCGAAGCTAAACCCAAACCTCGTAAAAATGTTTCTTGGGGCTTATCAATAATACGATTTTGGTAAACTAATCGTTCCACTGGATGATTCCAAATGGTTTGTGCATCTAATAAGAATTCTTGATCATCAATCGCTTGTAGATAATATTCCAATAACCACTCAGTTTCCTCTGGTTGTGGAGTCCGTAATACAAAACAAGTGCGGAAAAGACTTCTTTGTCCAAGTTGGTTTTGTAAAGGCATTGTCCAAGCATTCAGCGCTGCTTCTAACCTTTCAACTTCCGGGGTATCTGCACTAATTGAGTTTTTATTACTAGTCAACGAATGTAACCATTGTCGGACTACAGATGGTAAAGATGCTAGCAATCTAGTTTCTCCTGCATCCAGTGAATTTACCATTGCTCGTACTTGAGCATCTATAGTTTTATTCAAAAAATCTAGTAGTAGTAGCTCGGATTCTGGTAGTAAATTAATCAATGGGTAATTATTCGCCCCAGTTTCTCCTTGATATACCCGACATGACATTGGCATCGATCGCGAATATTTATCCAACCGACTTCCGTCAACAGCACTATCTAGAAGTGCTTCCCAACTAGCTATTTTCAAATTACCCGATGCATCAATAATTTTGGGCAAAAATTTGCATCTCGCAATTAAATCTAAACTCCAGCGAGCAACTTGCGACCAAAAACGTAAATCTCCCCCGACAAAAGTTTGCTCATCATTGGCAATATTCATCGGTAAGGAAGTTAAAAATTTTATCGTCTCCCTAGGATTAAAACAAAAACCATTAACTTGCCAAGGATGCAAATATTGCGGTTTTCCTGTCCCTGCTTGATTAATTCCTGAATGCAGCGGGTATATAATATCAATTTCCGATTTTTTTTTCTTTTTCTTTTCTGGTTGAGGAATATGAGTCGGTAAAGCAACGACAATAGACTCGTTTGCTAAAGTTATGTCATCACTCGCTGTAGATTTGGTTTTTTTACCTGACTTGACCTTTGAATTTTCAGTTTGAGTTTGTAACCATTTGTCAGGAATTGCAAGATTACGGGAACGCAATAACTCTAATAATTCTAACGGTGTCATCGCTCCATGATGAGCCCGTACCCCAATTAATTCATCTTCAGTGAAATCGGTACTTATAGAACGCCAAGTTTCTCCCCAGACAAAAAAACAGCTACCTTGACCTCTTAGTAACCAACTACCGTGTAAAATTGCCATATACCAACAACAGTTAAATTATTGTACAGTTAATACTTTTAATCAATTGATTCTGATGATTCTGAAAAAAATGTGATTTTTTAGTTGATATTCTCAAGCTATATCAGAGCTTATAAAAACTTATTAAATACTAAATAAATCAATATTCCTGGCGACTAGAAGTCGCGCGGCAGTCGCTCATGGGGGAGACCCCCAAGACCGCGCTGCCTTGGCTACACAAACAAAACCCACCTGCGTGGGTTTAGAATCTGCCTTTGGGGACCAAAGCTTGTGTAGTCGTGTTCACTGAGCTTGTCCGCAGGATATATTATATTCATCTTCTTTTCACGAGATACCCCATCCTCAGCGAAGCAGGGTAGTCCGGGATAGTGATAGCAATTTCAGATAATCGTTTAATTTGATATCTTTGTCCCACCATCACAGGACTAAAACTCTTACTTCCTCGTGCTTCTACTTCTTCAACAACAATAGTTTTAACCGGATATATTTCAAACAATAAAGATATTGTTCGGTATTCCAAATCTTTGTTAGCTCGAATACTTGGAGGGAGTTTTGAGTTGCGACGATTATCGAATCTTGCTTGCCGATGGCTACGTTTAGAAAAAGATAATTTTCGGTTAATCCTTCTACCGCGTCTACCACGTCGCATCATAGACCGTTGTACCATTCGGTCTTTGATTGTTTTGAATGGTAGAACTAGGTGCAACATTTGTAATGTGTATTTTTGAGATTGAACAGCTACACCAGAAAACATTTTCCCAGGGTCTAACCCAATTACAATGTTTTGAGTTTGTGTATCTGATGGCTCAATCGTTAATTGAACATAAAAAACACCTAATTTGTTGAATTTTCCGATTGCTTTACCTTCTTTAATCCAACGTCTAGC
>JAYKJL010000025.1:0-74069 GCA_035285725.1 Nostocales cyanobacterium 94392
GGTAGGCACTAAAAAACCTTCATTATGTAACGAAACGTAAAGTTGCCCAAAAACCTCTTCCCTTCTGCCTCCTGCCCTCTGCCTTCTGCCTTGTCTCAACGATAAATATTTATGCCCACCTACTTAATTTCTGCTTAACCAAAGCAAAATCTTGACTATCCAAGCATAGAAAAACTATGCTGTGTACAATCGTGCATACTATAATGGTTTTATGGAGTATGAATGGGATACTAACAAAGCCCAATCTAATCACCAAAAACATGACAATGAACATCCAGATGAAGAGCGGTTTGTGAGCGTAGGAATCGATGCACTGAGTAGAATCTTAGTTTTTGTTTATACCTAGAGAGGGAAAAGTTGTATTCGCTTAATATCTGCTCGCAAAGCAACTAGAAAACAACAGAAGCAGTATCAGGAAGAGGCATAAATCATGGATATTGAGTATGATTTTACTCAAGGTAAACGTGGAGCAATTGAAGCTACAGGTGAAGGTAAAACAAGGATTACAATTCGCTTAGATGATGATATTTTGGTATGGTTTCGCGAGCAAGTTCATCAGAAAGGTGGTGGAAACTATCAGACTTTGATAAATAGTGCGTTGCGTGAATATGTACAACAACGTCGAGAACCTTTAGAAGAAATTTTACGGCGAGTTGTGCGGGAAGAATTGAGTCAAATAAATATACCAGTTAATGACTAAAATAATCGCACATCCTTACAAACCCAACAAACGCGATCGTATCTCTCACAAATTCAATAAACACGATAGCTATTATTAACTTATACTCTACGTATTAGCCAATATGCTCGCTTTTTATTTAGGCAGGACATAAGCAAAATTTAGCTTTTTTGTATCAAATAAATTCAAGATGTTGCCGCATTTCTTCGGGTTCTAATAATTCCCAAATCAATACTAAGCTACGTATAATTTCTCCTATAGAACGGCTTCCCTGGCTACAAAAGATGATGCCAGTATGACTGACACCTTGACTGTGGAGTATTAAAAAATCTGTATCTTGAGTAAAAATGACTCTTGATTGAGATAAGCAAAATGCTAATTGTTCTTCATCTGATGCAGAAATTAATCCTTGCTCTGCTGTAGTAGTTACATTTATACCGCGACGACGCAAAGCTTCTGCAATAATAGTAGTAACATTCTCATCAAGATGAAATCGAATTGTTTCCGACATCTCGATTTCCTATCTTTTGTTGAAGTTTAGAATATGTTTGTGTTTGCATTTGCTTTGCAAACTCTTCGTCTTCCCTTATAGAAGCCCTAATTTCTTCTAAATTATCATGATAGTAAGCCAGCGCTGCATACACATCTGCTAAACTTATGCTTGGGTGTTGTGACACTATTTCATCCGGTGCCATTCCCAACCGTTCGTGCCAAATCACTACATCTTGTACAGTTATGCGATGTCCGGCAATACGCGGTTTACCACCACATACTCCATGCGTAACTTCAATATGTTCCGAAATTACGGGAACCATAGGTTTTACAAAAGAAAATTACATTAAGGTTATTTGAGTAATACTATTTTAGCAAAAGCTTCTGAAGTCACAAAATTCCCTTTGCACTTTGAGTTAACTCGAATACTTTTGACGAATATATAGCGCTTCCTGTCCTGGTGAAGTACATAAGGGCGGCAAGGATGCCCAGCCCACAAGAAATATACAAATCCAATTTGTACCTCACTCAGTTGAGAACTGCTATCTCACGGATTTAATATGATTGCACTTCCCTATAAAATCAAAATGCGATAACTCCGTTAAGCTCCGCTAACGCACTCCTCAAAAACCAAAAGGCGATAACTCCGTTAAGCTCCGCTAACGCATTCCTCAAAACAACCAAAAGGCGATAACTTCGTTAAGCTGCGCTAACGCAATCCAACACAAACAACCAAAATGCCATAACTTCGTTAAGCCGCGCTAACGCACTCCTCAAAACTAGCAAAAGGCGATCTCACTCCTCAAAAACCAAAACGCGATAAGCAGAGCTTAATGCCAAATGGCATATCGCAATCCTCATTATTCTTACAAACGCGAACGACTTTCGTCGCGCAAGCTTCGCACTTTCCCACAAACAACCAAAACGCAATGATAATTTGTACTTCAATCTTCAAGAAGTCCAGCAGAATCTGAGGGAATGTTTAATTGTCTAGCAGCATCAATAAGTTTACGATCGAGTGAGAGAAGATTTTCTATACTGTGGTTGCGAGCAATTGCCAAATGTAAAGCGTCTCCTGCTCTCAATCCGGTTTCCCATTGCTGGATAAATTCAGATGCGAGAATAAAATCAGCAGTTGTCACCGTAAAGACTGTGTAAGATTGAACTGTATCTTCTTTAAATGAGTATATTATTGCTTCCATTTGTTCTAAATTCAACTCATTCATCCGAACGCGACGGGACACAAGACTGGTAAACTCGACGGTTGTCCAATCGCTAATGGCTAATTTATCAGTAGGTATATTAAGCAGGATTGTCTCAACTGATGCACTGGTTGCTTCTTGGATATAGAAAGGTGCAATAAAGCTTGTGTCTAGGTAGATCAATATCTTGCCTCTTGGCGTAGACTTTGGATGATTTCTATACTACTTGTTAGTGTTTGAGGTTGGGTAGCTCTTAGTTTATGGCGAGATGTTAAAGGTTGAGGAATATGTGAGATTGATGACAACCGAGCGATGGGTTTACCATGACTAATAATCACTATTTCTTCGCCATTTTTAACTTGGTTAAGTAGTTGATTTATGGTAACGGATGTGTGTGTAATATCTACTTGTTGCATACTATTATTAGGCGATCGCAGTCTATATATTTATTTCTCAATCCTATCTCAACTTGTCAATCTACGCGAACTCACAAGTTAGCGCAAGCGATAAGCTCCCGCTTAATGCCGGAGGCATATCGCACTTTCCCAACACAACCAAAACGCGATAACTTTGTTAAGCTGCGCTATCGCACTCCACCAAAACCCAACAAAGGCGATAAGCGTACCACTTCGTGGAAGCAAGCTACCCGTAGCGTGTCCCCTTGGGACTTAGCTTAATGCCGAATGGCATATCGCAATCCTCATTATTCTTACAAAAGTGATCGCTGTAGCGTCGAGAACCTTTAGAGGAAATTTTGCGGCGAGTTGTGCGAGAAGAATTGAGTCAGATAAATATGCGAGTTAATGAGTGAAATTAAGTTTATAATTGCCCTAAATAAATCATTAGTAAAATGTCATGTTGCAATCGATTGAAGGAATTTATAAAGATGGCAAGGTAGAACTTGCCGAATTACCATCAGATGTATCGGAAAGTCGTGTAATTGTGACTTTTTTAGAGACGAAAACTAGCTTACAACATCAACAAATGATGAAGTTTGGGATGTTTTCTGGAAATAAGCAATCTACAGAAGAGGATTTTTCTATTGCTGAATTTCATGGAGATAAAGAAGACTACTTAGATTGGTCAAAATAAGAGATGAAATATGTTATTGATACCCATGCTCTTATTTGGTTTCTAGAAGGGAACCCACGTTTGGGTACAAATGCTAAAGCTATTCTTTCTCATCCCGATTCTCGATTAATTATTCCCGCAACTACATTGGCTGAAGCTGTTTGGATTGTTGAAAGAGGAAGAACATGTATTCCTTCTGCTAAAGATGTGATATCCGCAGTTGAGGCTGATTCTCGTGTGATAATTTATCCACTAGATAAAGATGTAATTGAAATCACTATGAATTTATCAGCAATAAATGAAATGCACGATCGCCAAATTGTTGCGACTGTTATATTTTTAGCTAACAAAGGTGAGGCAGTACAGTTATTGTCCTGTGACAAAAATATAGTTGAGTCTGGTTTGGTTCCGATCACTTGGTAATAAATGTAAAGTTAAAATTTATGCGATGGCGAGAGTATCGCATTCCCCAAAACCAAACGCGATAAGCGTACCACTTCGTGGAAGCAAGCTACGCGGAGCGTGTCCCCTTGGGACTCAGCTTAATGCCAAAGGCATATCGCACACAACAAACCCCTATAAACACATAGCCGTAAGGCTTGTCGTCAGACATTACTATAGTTAAGGAAAATATCTGTAAATATCCTTTCTTTGTAATGCTCTAACAAAAACAATTGCGTCATCAGAGATTGTTAACCCAATTCTGTAGTCCCCAATTCTGATACGATAATAATCACTATCAGCTTTAAGTTTTTTAATATTTTTCACATCTAGAAGATTTTCAGCATTTTCGACTTCTTCAATTACTGCTTGTATTTTCTGTAGCAAGGTTTCATCTCGAATTTTGCTTAAATCTTTTTCAAAACTCTTTCTAAACTCAACATTCATCCTTTATTTCCCAAAATCTTGTTTATTTCCCAAAATTTTGAAAATAGCCTCTCGGCTTACTGTTTCGGTATCTTCACCTTCTTTAATGGCTTTTTCTAGAGCTATATCTTCAATGATTTCTGCTAGTAAATCGGAAAATACTTCTTTTTGTTCTTGTATAACTTCGGTTAATGCAATTTTAAATAGTTGCTTGATTTTATCTTCGTCAAGGTTAAGTTCTGTCATCTTAATTTCCTTAATCTCTGGATTGATATTAGCATAGCGAATGATTTAAAACCTGCGCCGAACAAGCTACATAGCACAAGCTAGGACTTTGTTTATCTAGTTTGCGGTAATGCGAATGACTGTCGTCGTGCAAGCTTCGCTCCGTCCCACAAGCCCTTATAAATGCGATACGCGAAGCGTAGCCTTCGGCTTATCGCAATCCCTATAATTCCCACAAGCGCGATCGCACTCCCCCTACATCACACAGGCGATCGCACTCCACAAACCTAATAAAGACTATTGATAATACTTGTTGTTAGATGTCACACTTAAGTACTTCGGCAAAATTAATTGTGCATTTGTCATTGCGAGTGGAACAAAGTGAAACGAAGCAACCGCAACACTTTGAGATTGCTTCGCTGTCGCTCGCAATGACACAAATAATTTTGCACACCCACTTAGCAAATTGTTTTGACGTGTGGATAGTTGAGAATTTTTTGATCGCAGGTGATAAGTTCTATATTGCGGCGGTAGGCGATCGCTACAATAATACGATCGGCTGGGTCTTTGTGGAAGTCGTCAGGTAATTGGGTGCTGGTAATTGCATCTAGTGGATCGAGTGGTTCTATGCTAATTCCAGGTCGAGTTTTTGCAAGTGCAAACCATTCATTGATGGGAAGGGGGAGGGGTAGTTTCCCATTACTATGCTTAACTGCAATTTCCCATACAGAAATGGCAGAAACGATGAGAGTATTTTGATTTTCGCCTATGGTTAATAGTTTACGTCCACGCTCAGAAAGTTGATCTGGGGAATGGAGCCACCACAGCCAAATGTGGGTGTCTAGCAAAATCATTGTCCCAAAGCATCCCATAATTCAGGCATGGGTTCGTCAAAATCTGGAGGAATTGTCAAGGGGATTTTGCGTAGGGGATGCTGAGGACTGCGATCGCTTATTAAATCAAGTTCATCAGTAGTTTTAGATGGCTGTGATGATGGCACTGTCAAGCTTTGAGCCAAAAGTTGAAGGATGCGAATTCTTTCTGCTAAGTTGAGGCTGAGGAGTTGTTGCTCTAGTTCTTGATTGCTCATAGCTTTGCGCTTAATGACTGTGTTACTTATTTTAGCGGAACTTTCCAATGCTTCCGATGGCAGGTAGCGCGATCGCACTCCTCAAACCCATCAAAAGCGATCGCACTCCAAGCCAAAATACCAAAATGCAATCACATATCCCATGAAACCTAATAAAAGCGATCACACACTCCAAAACCAAAGGCGATCGCACTTTTTTATCCTTCCCCTCATTTCCCCGGACAAATCTTTCGACGTAACTCATCGCGGGTAGCGAGATAATCTTTTAACCAATTGCAACCACGTACAAGTAAATCATCTAATTCTTCTACTTTCCAAACTTTGACTTTCCCATCATATGATGCTGTAATAAGGTGTCTACCACTTGGGCTAAAGTTTACACTATTTACCTCTGTTTCGTGACCTTTTAAGTCAGCAATTAGTCTGCCATTTATATCCCATATTTTAGTTGCTCCATCTCTTGATGTGGTAACGATGCGCTTTCCATCTGGGCTAAATACAATCTTGCTAGCTCTATCTCCATGTCCTTTGAATTCAACAGTTAGTCCACTATGAAGATGAAGTAATTTTGCAACTCCACCTGAGATATAAAATATGTATTTTCCGCATGGGCTAAAGCTCACATCATAAGAGTTTTTCAGTGTAAAAAGCTGCCTACCATTTTTATTCCATACTTTAAGATTATTCCAAGATGCAGAAATAATAAACTTTCCATCTGGACTAAAATTGGCATGAGTAAATGAATCATTATCATCTTTTGGAATCTTAAATAGTAGTTTTCCTTCTATATTCCAAACGTTAATAATGCTCTGATCCGAAGTAATAATGCGTTTTCCATCTTTACTAAAATATGCACTTTCGACTTTATGATGATGTCCTTTTAAGTTGAGAATCTGACTGCCTTTAGTATTCCAAACTTTAGTCATGCCATCTTCTGAACCAGTAATAATATACTTTCCGTCAGAGCTAAAGCTTGCACCAGTTATTTTACCTCGATGCCCTTTAATATCAAAAATAAGTTTACCACTCGCATTCCTTACTCTAGCTATACCATCTTTTAATATACTGATAATATATTTCCCATCAAGGCTAAATTCCACTATCTTCAATTTGCCCCAATCTTCTTCAAAGCCAAAAATTAACTTACCACCACTATCCCATATTTTGTAAGCTGTGGTATATTCTGATGAAATGATGATAGACTTTCCATCAGGGCTAAACGAAGCGTTACCAAACTTTATTTGATTATCTTTAATCTCAGAAATATATTTACCTGTTATATTCCAGACTTTAGCTCCACCATTTCCCAATTTTGTAACTATATATTGTCCATCACGGCTAAAATTACCACTATTACCCTCAAGTTCAATTGGTACATTGACCTTTATATTCTGAAGCGTTACCTTACCATCTGACAAAGCTGTCAAAATATACCTACCATCTCTGCTAAAGTCGGCATCCCATACAAAACCACTATGAGCGAAACGGATTAATTGTTTACCGCTTATGTCCCATAAAATTAAATCATCCCCCCAAGCTGATACTGTAATAATACTTTGTCCATCTTGACTAAAACGAGTGATATAAATCCCATCACTATGAGCCTTGAAGTCAGTTTTCAATTGACCTACGGAATTCCATATTTTGACTCTTCCATCTTCAGATGCAGTCACAATAAGCTGACCATTAGGACTAAAACTTACACTTGTTAAACCCATTTTATGACCTTTGAGGTCTGTAATTAATTTACCTGTAATGTCCCATATCTTTGCTGTTCCATCTTCAGATGCAGTCACAATAAGCTGACCATTAGGACTAAAACTTGCACTTGTTAAACCCTTTTTATGACCCTTGAGGTCGGTGATTAATTTACCTGTAATGTCCCATAACTTTGCCGTACTATCTTCAGATGTAGTCACAATAAGCTGACTATTGGGACTAAAACCTGCACTAGTCAAAGTTTTTTGATGACCTCTGAGGTTTGCAATTAATGTACCTGCAATATTCCACACCTTCGCTGTATTGTCATCTGATATTAGAATAATATATTGACCATTTGAACTAAAATTTTCACTTGTCGTAGTAACGTTGTTTATATGACCCTTAAGGTCTGCTATTAATTTACCTGTAATGTCCCATAACTTTGCTGTGCCATTATATAATGTGGTCACAGCAAGCTGGCCATCTGGGCTAAACTTCGTAACACCAATACCCGACGGGGTAGAATTAAATTTATTTACCTCGCGAATATTGTCTAAAATTGTTTGTAAAGCTAATATAGGTGTAACAGTAGGGTAATCTTCTATTTGTTTTCCATCATTGAGCATTTGTTTTAGTTTCCGCCCTGCATCCATAGCTAACAATAATGCTTCTATTTGTTGTAATTCAAATTGACGTATAGCTGTAGTTCCTTGTTGTTCTAATCTTGTCGTATCTTGAGCATACTTAAGGTCTTTCAATGCTTGAAATTGTTTATTCCTAATATTTTCTAGTTTTTGCTTGGCTACCGTTAATCCATTCACAGCTACTTGGCGCTCCATTTCTGCTCTTTGACGTTTTTGTTTAGCTAACTCTGCTTGCTGATTTGCTTGTTGTTTGTCTAACTGTGCTTTATTCGCTGATGTTTTTGCAGATTTCTCTTTCTCAACTGCTATCTTTAATTGTTGGTCTTTTTCTGCCACTTCTCGCTGCTTCTGTTTTACATCTTCAGTCGCTTTTTGGTAATTTCTGTTCGCTGCTTCAACTTTTCGATGAGCATTTTTTTCATTCGCTTGTGCTGTTGTTAATGCAGCCTCAGCTTCCAGCTTTTGATCAGTTACAGATTTTAGTTCTTTTTTTGCCTCGTCTCGCTGTAAGTTGGCTTTATTTCGTTGCGAAATAGCGAAACCCTGTTCTCGAATCGCTTTACCTGCAATTACCGATGCAACTACCGCACCCAGCACAAATACCCCCAAAACAAAAACCCCAATTCGAGTTCTTTGCTTGGCTTTCCTCTCTTCCTCCAAAGCTTTATTTGTTCTCGTTTCCGCATTCACAACCTTCTGATTTAACTCAGCTTCTAAACTCGCAGACAAAAAGCGGTAATCAACATCGCTCAATCTCCTTCTATCCGCCCAAACACGAGCTTTTTCTAAATCTTTCCCCCGCAAAAAACAAGTATTATCCTGATAATTACTCTCTACCCAAGCCCGTAATTTATCAGCATAAAAACGTAATTTACTTAACTCATTCTCCACCCAATTAATATCAAAAACATTCCCATAAATCTGGTTATAAACCTTCAATTTTCCCTGCTGCTGCACCACCAAACCAGTCAAACGCAATCGCATCTGTTCAAACCCACTATCAGCAGTCATTTCTTCCTGTTGCAAAATCTGCTGATATAATCCCAGCAAAGCTACAGAAACTTCCTCGTTAATTAGTAACCTGTCTCGAATCGTTTTTAAATGCTCTTGTTTATCGTTTGCTTCCCAATTATCAATAATTTGATTGTTAATAACTTCTTTTACAAATTCAATTATCTGATTATCATCAACAGACGTAAAATCTGGCTTCTCAATACTTAAATTTTTACCCAACAATTCACAAACTCTCTGAGTTAAAAAAGGCTGTCCTCCCGTCCAAGCTAAAACCTCTTGCATCACCGCTTGGGGATTTTCTACTTTTCCTGCTAATCCCTTTGCTAAAGGTTCAATGTCGTTAATCTTAAATCCATCTAACTCAATTGCTTCGCCAATATTAAAGGGGGTTCGGGTTTTATCTTGGATTAAATCACCGGGGGTTGCTACTCCTAATAAAGCAAAAGTCAACCGTTTATAAGCTAGATTTTCAGCGCGTTTGTTATAGCAACTTCTAATCAGAGCAAAAAAATCTTCGCTAGCAAATTTTAAACTCAGGGTACTATCAATTTCATCGACAAAGATAATAATCTGCCCTGGGATAGATGTCAAAAGTACATCTTCAATGAATTCATCTAACTTCTGTACAGGGGAAATATCATTGCGATCGCGCCACCAAGTCCGACGAAATTCGATCGGTTTGGCAATTTGCAAATCTTTAACAATTTTGGAAACAATACCCGTATACCATTGTTCCTGGGTGACGTTATCTTTGCTACCTTGTCCAGAAATATCAATACTAGAACAAGCCACGCCTTCATTGACAAGTCTTTGCATCACCCGAACTTTCAAGCTCGATTTACCCATCTGCCGCGAGTTAAAGACGTAACAATATTTACCTGCTTTCAAAGCATGATAAAAATCCGAGTCAGCTTTCCTCACCACATAACTAGGAGCATCCGGGGGGAGACTTGCCCCAACTTGGTATTCGTAATTGTCAACCATTATCTTGTTAATTTCTTCTATTTTGGTTATCTGGTTATTTCTTCTGAAAAAGAATAAATATAAAACAACCTCAAAAGCTTGTGTTATATAAGTTTACCCGAATTGGCTTTGAGAAAAATTTGAATTTGATTTGAGTTTGATTTGAATAGAATCTGATTTGAGTAAGTCGATTTTTAGGGGTTTATTTATACTGAGAAATCCTCTAATCTGTTGGTATAGCTATTATCTACTTTGTTATGAATATAAATCAATTAGGTTTTAGAGTGCGTCAGGACTGCATCAACAAAGTAAAGGATGCCAGAAAGGTGGCAATGATGAAAATTGGCAAGACAAATCAAGAGACCTTTGCCCATACAATTCAAATCGCTCCATCGACATTAAGTAATTTTCTCAATGGTAAAAATGTCGCTTTGGGAACTTTCCAGCAAATTTGTCAACATTTAGATTTAAACTGGGAAGAAATAGCAGATAGGGAAGATAGCCAAATTATCCCTCCAGTTCCCCAATCTTCAATAATATCAACATCAATCCTCACCCCAGATATTTCCATCAAATACCCAGAAGGACCAGTTGCATTAGATTCCCCTTTTTATATTGAACGTCCCCCCAAGGAACAAGACTGCTACCGAGAAATTAGCAAACATGGTGCATTAATTCGCATCAAAGCAGCCGAACAAACCGGAAAAACTTCCTTACTAATTCGGATTTTGCACCAAGCACAAACAAAAGGCGATCGCACTGTTTATATCAGTTTAAAGGAAGCAGACAATCAATGTTTTACCGACTTAAATAAATTTCTGCGTTGGTTTTGTGCAACTGTTAGCCGTAAATTAAAGTTAGAAAATCAGTTAGATGAATATTGGGAAGATGATATTAGTTGTAATATGCGCTGCGAAACCTATTTTGAAGAATACATTTTACCAGAAATAGGTCAACCATTAACTCTCGGTTTAGATGAAGTTGATAGATTATTTGCATATCCCGATATTTACGGCGATTTTTTTGGCTTACTGCGATATCTCCACGAAGAAGCTAGACGAACAAATATTTGGCAAAAATTGCGGTTAGTTCTCGCACATTCCACCGAAATTTATGTACCTTTAGATATCAATCGTTCTCCCTTCAATGCAGGTTTCCCAGTAGATTTGCCAGAATTTAATTCACAACAGATAACCAATTTAGCCCAAAAACATCAGTTAAATTGGAGTGATAAAGAAGTTTCTCAAATCATGTCAATGATAGGTGGACATCCGTTTTTAGTCCGTCTGGCTTTATATCATATTGCCCGTCAAGATGTAAGTTTAGATAATTTTCTCCAAACAGCAGCCAGCAATTTCGGGATTTACTCCAATCATTTACATCGTCTCATGTCCGCCCTCGAAAAACAACCCGAACTATTAGTAGCAATGCGAGAAGTTGCCAAACTTAATCGACCACTACAGTTAAGCGCTGAAATCAAATTCAAATTACAAGCAATGGGATTAGTTAAAATTACAAATGATGGAGTAATACCCAGTTGTGAATTATATCGACAATATTTTCAGAATTTTTAAACCTCTTTTTATTACGAATTTAGCATTAACTAAAGCTGAAAATATCCTATTTATATTCAAAAGAAAATCAAAATAAATTTAGACCAATTTCAGTGCGAAACTTCATAGGAAAAAAGCGAAAGTAGGGTTGTCGAATTCAAGAGACAATTCAATGTTACACAAAAAACTTCAAGCTAAATTATTCGGAACCTTCGCTGCAATTACTGCTATTTCTAGTTCCCTTCTCCTTACACCTAACCCTGCTCGTGCCGATTACCGTGATTTTATCAATGATGTTGGTGAACAGTTAATACGTTATGCGATCGCGTCTGGTTTAAGTGGCTACACTTCAACTCACGATCCTTTTATTGATTCCTTATACCACGGTGGTTCCGATTACATAACAGTAAATCTTCGTAAAGGGACATCATACGGAATAGTTGGAGTTTGCGATCGCGATTGTCGAGATTTAGACATCGCACTTTATGATAGCCGGGGAAATCTCATCGCTTCCGATCTACAAGACGATGATATTCCTGCTATCCCCATTACTCCATCTCGAAGTGGTACATATCGAATTCGGGTTGATATGGCTAGTTGCAACACTAATATTTGTTACTACGGTATTGGTGTATTTGGTCAGTAAAACATAAACAAAGGTGCAAAGAAACAAACGTTATTAATAGCTTCTGTGACTTTGCACCTTTAATATTTTTTCAAGCTCAAAAATTTTCACTTAATCGCTTCAGCAGTCCGAACTCAAGCCGCAAGGCTATTTAATTAACCTTCCTAACAATCAGGTAAACAACATCATGTTGCCCAAAATCCAGAATCAATTCAAATCTCTCATTATCATCTCTGCTTTACTTTCCGCTATATTGCCAATCACACCAGCTAAATCCCAAACAATTGATTTTTCTCAACAACCCTTACGAACCAATTCCAATCAACCAGAAAAACTATCACAAGCTAACTTAGTTGCAGAAGATGTCAAACCATCAGTAGTTCGGGTAGTTGTTGGTTGTAAAGCCAAAGTTTACTCCCCGAACACTGGTAAAATATATGACTTAGAAAAAATAACAGGTCATGGTTCTGGTTTTATTGTTAATCCCAAGGGTTACATTGTTAGTAATGCTCATGTTACCAACCCAGAAGATTGCCAGCAAATTCTTCGGGAAGATTTAGCAGCACAACTTGAAGCTGATGGACAAACATTAGAAAATATCGAAGCCGAATTAAAGTGGATTGAAGTCAAACCAATTCAATTAGTTTATTTACCCAATCAAGAGCAGCTACCTTTTGAGATCATTAATTCTGGTGCCGTTGCAGGTGAAGGTAAGGATGTTTCCATTATCAAAGTTAATGTCATTAATGCTCCCACTCTCAAACTCGCCGAATCGAACCAAGTCAAACTTTTAGACTCCATAACAGTAGTCGGATATCCGGGATTAGTGGAAACATTTTCTGTATTTGACGAAAAATCCTTTTATGAAGCTAGTTTTACTCGTGGTCAAATTTCTGCTAAGAAAAATCTCAAAGACGGTACACCAATCATCCAAATTACTGCCCCTGTTCCTAACGGAAATTCAGGAGGACCCGTTCTCAATGATAATGGTGAAGTTATTGGTTTAGTCACCTTTGGACCCAACGATGATTTTACCTTTATTTTCACAAGCCAGACAATTCTGGAATTTCTCGACTCAGCCAACATTACCAACCAACAGGGATTTGTCAACCAAGAATATCGCCAAGGATTGCAACTTTATAGTCAGGGAAAATATACCCAAGCATTGCAAAAATTTCAGTTAGTAAAACGGTTATTTCCTCAACATTCAGAGGTGGAAAGTTACCTGGACAAGTGTCAAATAATTATCGCTAATAGTAATTAGTTGATTGCACAAAGGGTAATATTATCAATTTTAACAGGAATAGCTATGCGAACAGTATTGGGACGAGAGTTAGGAGTTAGGAGTTAGGAGTTAGGAGTTAGGAGTTAGGAGTTAGGAGTTAGGAGTTAGGAGTTAATAATAATTTTCCCCTTGTCCCCTTGTCCCCTTGTCCCCTTGTCCCCTTGTCCCCTTGTCCCCCTACTCCCTAAATAAACTACTTCGCTGCTAGCTCTTTAGAAAATTTCTCACTCAACCAAGGCATAATTTGGGGGTGCCAATTTACCAATTCATCATTGCTAAACCATAAAGAAATTTCTCTTTGTGCGGTTTCGATTGCATCAGAACCGTGGATGAGATTACGACCAATATCAACTCCAAAATCACCACGAATAGTTCCAGGTTCTGCTGTGAGGGGATTAGTTGCACCAATCATCTTGCGAGCAGCAGCAACAACACCTTCACCTTCCCAAACCATCGCTACAACAGGACCGGAAGTAATAAAATCTACTAAGCCAGCAAAAAATGGTCTTTCTTTATGAACATCGTAATGGGATTCCGCCAATTCCCGACTGACTTTCATAAATTTCAAACCAACTAAAGTAAAGCCTTTGGTTTCATAGCGACGAATTATTTCACCAACCAATCCTCGCTGTACTCCATCTGGCTTGATTGCTAAAAATGTACGCTCCATTACTATCTCCTATAAATTAATGAATCTATCACTGTTATTTGTCCGTCTTGATTAGCTTTTTGTCAACAGCTAAATTAAAGGTTAAAGGTTAAAGGTCAAAGGTCAGAGGTCAAAGGTCAGAGGTCAAAGGTCAGAGGTCAGAGGTCAGAGGTCAGAGGTCAGAGGTCAGAGGTCAGAGGTTAAAGGTCAAAGGTTAAAGGTTAACTGTCAACCATCAACTAACAACCATCAACCATCAACTCATTGTTCCAAAAATATATCTTACGTATATTCCCCCTACGACATGAATGCGCTAAATTATAAACTCATGGGTGAAGTACGAAGGTGACTGATAAATGGGTGTTGAGTCAAGTGCGACATCGGCTGAAACAGGAAGATTATCATTGAATGGCAAAAAAGTTAAAGCTAAATTAAGCAACAATCACAAAGAACAGAAACTTTTGCCACCGAGTAAAATTCCAAATTCACCCCGGAGTCATTGGAGGATTGAAGATAGCGAAGCTCTGTATCGCATTGAAGGTTGGGGACAGCCCTATTTTTCGATTAATGCGGCAGGTCATATTACTGTTTCTCCAAAAGGTGAACGGGGTGGTTCTCTGGATTTGTACGAATTGGTTAAATCGCTGAAATTGCGTAATTTGGGTTTACCTTTGCTAATTCGTTTTTCAGATATTTTAGAAGATAGAATCGAGCGGCTTAATGCTTGTTTCGCTAAAGCCATAGCCCGCTACAATTATGGGGGCGTTTATCAGGGTGTATTTCCTGTTAAATGCAATCAGCAACGGCATTTAATTGAAGATTTAGTCCGTTTTGGTAAACCCCATCAATTTGGCTTAGAAGCAGGCTCCAAGCCGGAATTAATGATTGCTTTAGCGCTGCTTGATACCAACGGAGCTTTGTTAATTTGTAACGGCTACAAAGACCGTGAATATATTGAAACGGCAATGTTAGCTCAAAGACTTGGACAAACTCCGATTATAGTTTTAGAACAAATTGAAGAAGTCGATTTAGTCATTGAAGTTAGTCGTCAATTAGAAATTAAGCCAATCTTGGGAGTCCGTGCCAAACTTAGCACTCAAGGTATGGGTCGTTGGGGAGGTTCTAGTGGCGATCGCGCTAAATTCGGTTTGAATATTCCGGAAATTATCCGTGCGGTTGATAAGTTACGAGATGCTGAGTTGTTAAATTCTTTACAGCTTTTACACTTCCATGTGGGTTCGCAAATTTCGGCGATTAATGTCATCAAAGATGCTATCCAAGAAGCTAGCCGTATTTATGTTGAGTTAGCCATATTGGGTGCAAACATGAACTATCTTGACGTTGGTGGCGGTTTGGGTGTTGATTACGATGGTTCTCAAACCAACTTCTACGCTTCTAAAAACTACAATATGCAAAACTATGCTAACGATATTGTGGCAGAGTTAAAAGATGCTTGTAGAGAAAAAGATATTCCCGTACCAACACTGATCAGCGAGAGTGGACGAGCTGTTGCTTCCCATCAATCAGTACTGATTTTTGATGTACTTAGTACCAGCGAAGTACCTCATGAACCACCCGAAGCAGTTCAAGAAGGTGAATCCCACATTATTTCCTATTTATGGGAAACGTATCAATCGATCAACGAAGAGAATTATCAAGAGTTTTATCACGACGCAGCCCAGTTCAAAGAAGAAGCTATTAGTCGTTTCAATTTGGGAATTTTATCCTTAAGAGAACGAGCCAAAGCAGAACAATTATACTGGGCTTGTTGCTACAAAATTCTTCACATCACTAATCAGCAAGAATACGTACCCGACGACATGGAAGACTTAGAACTAATTATGTCTTCCATCTATTATATAAATCTTTCGGTGTTTCAATCGGCACCAGACTGCTGGGCGATCGACCAGTTATTCCCGATTATGCCTATACACCGTTTAGATGAAGAACCTAAGCAACGGGGTATTTTAGCAGACCTCACCTGCGACAGCGATGGTAAAATTGATCGTTTTATTGACTTACGAGACGTTAAATCGGTTTTGGAACTACATTCTTTCCAACCGGGAGAACCTTATTACTTAGGTATGTTCCTGAATGGAGCCTATCAAGAAATTATGGGTAACTTACACAATCTTTTTGGCGATACTAATACAGTTCATATTCAACTGACACCCAAAGGCTATCAAATTAAGCACGTAGTCAAAGGGGATACGATGAGCGAAGTATTAGGTTACGTACAGTACGATGCCGAAGACATGATAGAAAGAATCCGTCAGCGTTGCGAGCAAGCTTTGGAAGCAAACCATATTACCATCGCTCAATCTCAGCGACTGTTACAAACCTACGAACAAAGTTTAAGTCGGTATACTTATCTGTCTTCTTGATTTAACAATAGGGAATAGGGAATAGGGAATTGGTAATTGCTAATTGGTAATTGCTAATTGGGAATAAAAATCCGTGTAATCTTTTTTAATCCGTGATTAGGATTGGGAATTGGTATATCATCCATTACCCATTACCCATTACCCATTACCTATTACCCATTACCCATTACCCATTACCCACTACCAATTCCCAATTCCCTTTTTCAATTAGAATTTGTCTCTAACAACTCGGCGATCGCTTGACGTTCTGCGGGGCTGTGAGCAGGTGGTGTTTGCCGAGCATCGGTAATCAACCAGTCCAAAGCAGTAGCTTGGAGGTCAATTGATGCTCCATCCTTATCTACGCAGTAACGACCGAATACTAATTTATCAACTAATCTTACTCCCGGTCCAAGTCGAGAATATTCAAAAATCACGCTATTTTCTACGGTAGCACCGCTACAGACGCAGCAAGAAGGACCAATGTAAACGGGACCAACGATTTTAGCTCCGTCCTCGATTTTGGTCATCGCACCAATGTAAACTGGACCAGTGATATCAACCTTGTCCCAATTTACAGACACATTTAAACCAGTGTAGATTCCTTCTCGTACTTGATTGCCGGGGATTTGGACATTTTTGATTTCCCCTAAAAGTACGCCGCGAATTGCTCGCCAATAATCTGGTACTTTACCAATATCAACCCATTCAAAGTCCATTGGTTTAGCGTAGAAATTAGCACCCATTTCTACAAGTTTGGGAAATAAGTCCCCACCAATGTCATACTCGACTTCAGAGGGAATATGTTCAAATATCTCTGGTTCAAAAATATAAATACCCGTACTGATATTGGTACTTTTAGCTTCTTCTACAGTCGGTTTTTCTTGAAATTCCCTAATTCGACAATCCGAGTCGGTAACAACAATACCGTAACTAGAAACTTCTTCGCGAGGTACGGTTTTAGTAATAATTGTGGCAATAGCACCTTTTTCTCGATGCCATTTCACAGCGGCTGTTAAATCCAAATCAATCAAAGCATCGCCGCACATCACAATAAAAGTATCATCGAAAAATGGTTTGAAGTCCTGAATCTTCTTCATTCCACCAGCAGAACCGATGGCTTTTCCGACTAATTTACCATTATCGTCAATACTACCTTCAAAAGAATAACCAATTTCGACCCCAAAACGCTGACCGTCTCGAAAATAGCTTTCGATTTCCTCAGCCAAATGACTCACATTGACCATAATTTGGTCAAAGCCATGCTGACGTAATAGTTCTATTAAAAATTCCATCACTGGTTTTTGCAGGATGGGAATCATCGGTTTAGGAGTTGTGTAGGTAATCGGGCGAACACGAGTACCCTTACCCGCAGCCAAAATCATAGCTTTCATAAATATTTATTTCTCAACCACAAGCTAATTTACGTCGATCAAACAATACTTCATCATCTATTTTAATTTGGGTGAAGTCATCCCAAAAAGCACGGAGAATGCACCATGAGTACATTTTTGAAGTCCTTGTTAGCATCTTAAATGATGCTAAGTTGGCAATATTTAAATTTACTCATAATTAATTATTTAACTCAAATCGGGAGCATCCAAGTCTGATTACACAGAAACTTAGCTAACTTGAGCTAACTTGCTGCTTGAGACATTGAGCTATTAGTAGACTCTGCAAGCAAGCGAATTTTTACTTCCTGATAAAACTCCTCTTGATACAACTCTACCTTTGATTGAGCAGAAAGCAGTAGTAAAGCCCAAAAAACACTGACTGTATGAGCGTTTTCACCATGAGAATCGTGTTTCCCTTTAGCAGATACGGATTTACTTTGAGACCACCACTCTACTAACTGTTCTAAATTCATCCAACTTTCTCCCAAATGTAGTTCCGCAGCTTTAGCTTGTAAAACTTTTTCTAACTCCCCAGCGACTTCTGTGAGATTTTCTTGGTGTGCTAATTCTAGTGCGGCTTTGAGAGTTTTAACACCCGGTTGACGTTTTTTCGCCAAAGGGTTACTAGTTTTTTGTACTAGTTGCAGTTGGTTTGCCATTACCTGCAACTGGTCAATTAACTCTTGTAAACTGACGCGACGTGCAGGTGGAGGCATGGCAGAACGCCGTCGTCGCAACTGTTTTTCTAAAGGCAATCTAGCTATACGCTCGTTTAAATTATCTTCACCATCAAGCAAAAATTCGTCTTCTGCATAAGCGTCTATTTCATCTTCTGCCGATTGTAATTTCATCAACGTATTGGCTTTAAATAACACCAACATTGATGCTGATAAAAACGCTTGTCCTGACTGAGACAAATCTGCTTCATAACCCTTCGTACTTTTCTCAGGTGCCATCAGTTCTATATAACGGTCTATCACCTCAACTACCTGCACATCCCAAGGGTCAATTTCACCTTGTTCGGCTTGATGAATAAGTTGTGTGATCATTTCTAAAAGCTCAGAAGCATCCATTGACAAGTACTAGAATTACAAGGTTAAAGGTCTAAGGTTAGAGGTCTAAGGTCTAAGAGGGTGTTTATTAATTCGGCAAAAACTGTGATTTGTCATGCTGAATGAAGCGATAGCGTAATGAAGCATCTTTCGACTATGCCGCAAAACCTGGATTCTTCGTTCCTCAGCTTGGGACAAAATTTTATTTATAAACACGCTCTAAGGGAACGCGACCATTACCTATCATTCAATTAACTGTTAACTGTTAACTGATAACTGTCAACTGTCCCATCAAGCATTTGTTTGCGCTTCTTGTGTGATTGAATCACCAGCTGGTGCTAGAGAAGGTTGTAAGGATTGAATTTGAACTTGGTACTCTTCAATTTTGCATTCTAATTCCTGAATGCGAGCATTTTTTTGACGAAATTTTTGACCTGACCACACTAGTCTTTCTAAATGAGTCCAAACGCTAAATAACCAAGCCAAAACTCCACCTAAGCCCAATGCTATAAGCAACTCAATTGAAATTGGTGCTTGTACTTCCTTTCCTGGAATTAAATGAATCGTTCCTAATTCAGTATTTTCGATGCTGAATAAAGCAAAAGCTAAACAAAATATAAAAATTATTACAAAATTTAATTGTCTCATTGGAAGCTATCAAGTTAATTAATTGTGGTTATTGTTTCCCCGGTCTTTCCGTAGTGCAACTCTGAGAAAAAAGCATTTTTAGCAATCTGCTAGTTACACATCTACGATGACTAGAGTCATAAACTATAAGAATAAAATTCACCCTCGAAAGTATATCACGATATTTTTATACCTTGTCCTATTCAAAAATCACAACTCAATTATGGTTCTTGTGCCGAACAAAGGTTAAAACAGCTACATCACAGTCAAAGACATAGTTTGAAATAATTAAATAATTAATCAATAATTAACTTATCCTTAACTTTTATGCTCAAATGTTTTCTATCGCGTATATTTTCGACTCGGTGAAATATATCCCCCTTCACACTACTCATAATTAATTTTGATAACCAGTATTAAAGACTACTAATTTTCAGTTAAATATAAAATTTTACAGTGGACAGTTGACAGTTAACCTCTAACCTTTAACCTGTTGCCTGTTGCCTTTTGCCTTTGACCTTTAACCTTTGACCTTTAACCTTTAACCTTTAACCTTTAACCTTTAACCTTTAACCTTTAACCTTTGACCTTTGACCTTTGACCTTTAACCTTTGACCTCTTCTAAGCTTTTTGAAGAGCATCGAAGGTGCCTTTAATGGTTCCAGCGATTGGAATTGCAACCAATGTTCCTAATAATCCAGCAATTTCAAAGCCGACTAAAATAGCAACGAAAATCCAGATGGGATTTAGTCCAGTAAAGTTTCCCAGCAATTTTGGGGCTAAGAGATTATCTTTGACTTGCTGCATCAAAAATGAAAATAATGCTAGTTGAGTTGCTAACCACCAATTCTGGAGTAGTAGCAGTATGGTTACTAAACCAATACCTAAAGTCGCTCCAATAAACGGTATGAGTTGAGATATCCCGATGACTACAGCAAATAAAAAAGCAAATGGGATACCAATGACTAAAAAAATTGGTGTCAAACTCGCTACCATGAATAATGCTAATAATAGTTGACTGAGAAAAAAGTAATGGAAATTCAGTTGTAAGGATTTGTCTAAAGGAACGCGGATTTTTTCAGGTAAGAGATTTAGTAAGCCATACCAAACGCGATCGCCATATAAAAGCATATAAAATGCTAGCACTATTATTAACACTGTATTAACTAAGGTTGATACTAGGGTTCCGGCAAATCCCACAGCCCCAAATGGTAATTCTTTGAGCAAGTTTTCGATGCTAGCGTTAGTTTGATTTGCTAATATTTTTAAATTGATTAACGGTAAGCGTGTTTTTTGGGTTACAGCTTCTAATTGTTCTAGTTGATCTTGAAAACTGTTTAACCAATCGGGAATTTTATCAGAAAGCTGTATGGTTTGATTTATCCCCAACGGTACCAAGGTAATACCGATAAAAATCAGTATAGTTAAAGTCAGGAGCAAGACTATAGTTACTGCCCATTGACGGGAAATACGAGCGCGTTCTAAAAATTGAACTGGATAGTTGAGTAAAAAAGCGAGTATTGCTGCAATACTTAAAATGGTCAGTGGATGCCGAAAGTAATGAAAAACTAAAGACAGCAGTCCAACGTTAAGGGCTATAATCGGGGCGCTCAAACCATATACTAATAAATTTTTTAGGGAAGCCCAACGGCGCATCCGCATAAATATTGTCGATCTCTGTTATTTATATAATTTTGCAATCAAATAATTGTAATGGATAAAACTATAGCTGACCTTCGTCAAGACTACACTTTGGAGGGTTTAAACGAAACCGAGGTTAATTCTAATCCTTTTGTCCAATTTAAGGAATGGTTTGACCAAGCGTTGAGTGCCAATATTCTAGAACCAAATGCGATGACTATCGCCACCACTACAACAGAAGGTGTACCTTCAGCAAGAATGGTATTATTGAAGGATTTTGACGATCGCGGTTTTGTATTTTACACCAACTACAACAGTCAGAAAGCCCAGGAATTAGCGGAAAATCCCCAGGCTGCTTTGGTGTTTTGGTGGGCTGAACTTCAACGTCAAGTCCGGATTTGCGGAAGAGTAGAAAAAGTGGAGGATACGGAATCAGATCAATATTTCTATAGTCGTCCTTTTAACAGTCGTTTGGGTGCTTGGGCTTCAAATCAAAGCGAAGTCATCGAAAGTCGAGAAGTGCTGGAAAAACATTTGCAAGAATTAACAGAAAAATATCAAAATCAAGATGTACCCCGTCCCCCACATTGGGGAGGAATTCGAGTTATACCAACAGAAATCGAGTTTTGGCAAGGACGTTCCAGCCGTCTTCATGACCGCTTAGTTTATATAAGAAATGTTGATGATAGTTGGAAGATTGAGCGTTTGTCTCCTTAGTTAAAGGAGTTTGATTTTCCGATTCCGGCGGTTGAATCCCCATTTGCACCAGATGGACGGTGATTTCCATTTATCCGGCGGTTTAAACCGCTTCTACACAAGCAAAACCCACCTACGTGGGTTATTCACAGTTTGTCTTTATCTTCATTCCATCCGATTTCTCGACGTTTAGGTCTACCGTAATCTGGAACGCTCTTTCCTTTTTTAGAATTAGGTTGAGAGCTTTTTTTGATGTTGTCTTTTTCTTTACTCATATTAATCTCACTGTAATTAATTTAATTAGTTATTCTGTTTGAAATTTTTTAGATACTCTACCAATATTGAGTCAAACAAGTTGAGTATCTAAACACTGTCATGAAGTAACTTCACGAGTGTCAATTACTACTCCGGAAAAGTTGATTATATTTTTAGAAGTATTAACCTGTTATTAAACTTCATCTGTCGTAAAACCAAGATATTCGCGAATTTGCTGCTAAAACTCAAGATTTATCTGCGAAATCAATCCAAAATCTAAAATCCAAAATTGTTTGACTGATAAAACAAAAGACACAGCATTAACTGTGTCTCAGTAAGTTTATTTGAGAAATTCATAATTAATTACTACTTACTTTCTTCTTCTTCATCCCAAGGAGGAATTTCCCCTGTAGCTCTGGGTGTAATATTAAAATCTTCATTAAATATTTCAGGCTCAGTAGGTATTTCTGTGGTAATAGTTGGTGGCTTGATTTGATCATCCTGCTGCGAATCATCGTCATCGTCCCACGGTGGTATTGCTCCCACAATTTTTGGATGAGTAGAAATTTCGGTTGTAATTATGGTTTTACGAACTTTTCTTTCTTCTGATTGATTTTCAGATTCGCAGGGTTTACTAAGCTCTTCTTCCTGGGATTTACAACTAAACTTCTCCATTTTGATTGGTAATTTTTTGTCTTTTTCCTCAGACATCGCATCATTCCTGTATTTTATGTATTTTATGTATTTAATCAAATCCAACTCATTTGATTGAGGATATCTTCTGCGTGTTTGCCAAATTCATCTCCGGTGATTTCGGGTAATTCAGGAGCCTCATTTAATTTCTTCATCAGCACAAATTGGAAATCAGTAAACCTTTCACGTACCGCTTGAAAATCTGGATCTTTACTAGCCCAATCCCACAAATTGCGATCGCTATCTCGTAATAAGGCGTAGACTAAATAATGACGGGCTTTTTGCTTGGTTTGTTCATCGCCGTTATTTTGAGCGGTAAAAATTGCATACCAAGAAGCTAAGTTGTACAAAAATCGAGGACTTAGCTCGGATTTTGCATTCCACTGTTTTTCTAGTAGCTGTATTTCTGTTTGAGCTTCGTTAACAAGAATTTGATCGTTTGTTAGTAATTGCGCCATTGCTTTACCAACTTTAATCCTTCTTCTTACAGTTTCATCTTCACATCTAGCAAGTGCTTTTTCGTATTGTAAAATCCCTTGTCGCTGACGATTAATTTTTGCGGTTTCTTGAAACTCTCTTCCTTGAGTGCTGTAAGTATCACCTAAATTTTCGTAAGGTTGGTACCAGTTGGGATCGAGTTCTATTGCTGCTTGTAAATCTTCAATTGCTAATTGGTAAAAAAAACTGCCATGTGTCGGAGCGCTGGCATAATTAATTACACCAAAAAAGTTATGTATTTGTGCTTGATAACGTTTGCACCAATTACCAAGATAATACCAAGGTACATTCGCGAGCATTTCTCTTCTGGAAAGTTCTAGAGCTAACCACCGAGTCGCAGGTTTTAATAAGGCACGGTAGCGGTCTTTAAGTTCCGGATATGATTCAATTACAGGTAATTCCACTTCTTCTTCAGTTACTGTTTTAGATTCCTTTTGAGTAACTTTTTTGATTACTGTCTCAGTTTCGGTTTCTTCCCAAATCGTATAAAGTCTAGAAGCAATACGACCTTCAATATCCGTAATTTCAAAAGTTATTCCCAATCTACGGTAATCTTCACCTTGGCTTTGTAAAATACTCGTGACTTTAGTTCCATAAGCTGGGAATAAAATTTTCAGCAAACTCACTAAAGGGTCGATTTGATCTGGTGTAAACTCGTTTAAGGAACCGATCAAACTAGAAAGTCTTTCATCGGGAGTTGATTGTGGTAACGATAACTTATCGGGAGGACGATAAGTCCGCAAACCACTCACACGAATATGTTCCTTTAAACGTTGGTGAACCCCGTTCATTTCCCTTACCAATTTTTCTCGTCCCAACTGACTCAAACCTGTTAAAACGAAATCCATTCCTTCCGCACCAGAAGCATTAGTAAAATTATCAATTACTAGTTGAGATGTGCGAAAAGTAATCAGTAGGATAATTCTCTGAATCAAAATAAGACTCAGTAAAATAATTGCAACTTTAGCCAGAAAGAAAACTATTCGATTGAAGCTTTCATCTAACTTATCTAAGGTTTCTAAGCCTTCCTCCACTGGGTTATTTGGTTTTTCTTCTTGTAACTCTGATTTAGCAAGAATTATTGGTGTATCTACTTGCGCTGAATTAGATGTTGGTACTTGCGAACATCCAGAACCTAAGTTAATTACTACAAAGGTAAATACTAATACAAGCCTTTTTTTCACAGCCGGTGCAATTGAATGGTTTTTTGACAGCAGATTTTAGCTGCGTATCATAAGTGACGTATTCTTAACACGGATTTTTCTAATTGGCAACATGGGGTTCGAGGGAGATGGGGGGATGGGGGGATGGGGAGATGGGGAGAAAGATTTAAGGTCGAAGGTCAACTATCAACCATCAACAAACCACTATCAACCATCAACAAACCACTATCAACTAACCACTATCAACTATCAACTGTCAACTGCTCACTCGAAAACTGAATTTTCGGGTCTGGCATAAAGCTGTATCTCAGGTAAAATCCGAGTAGGACAAACAGCACAATTAATAAAGTACCAATACCAACTGGACTGGGAAGCCAAAAAACCGCTTCAATATGATTTAGTTGTCCGGGTTTGAGTTTCCATGAAAGTTGTTTATTGTTTTTTAATGGTTCGATAGAATCTTCAGTTGTTTTGATACTGTTAGCACTCCAAGGAGCGTTCAAGCTAAATTCTAAATCGAGAATTGAATCAGTGTTAGTTAAAACGTTATTTTTACGGGAAATTAAAGCCAAGGAACGTAAATCTAAATCGTAAATCAACCGATTTCGTACTAACAGTAAAAAATTACTTTGGGATAATTGTAAATTGGATTCTATTTTTGGTAGCTCTGATGCTGATTCGACTTTGTTGGAGGGGGGTTGGGAATTATTTTTGGAGTTAAAAAATGTATTGTATTTTTGTTCTAATTCCTTACCATTACTGAAGGGTATGGTTACAATTACTTGTTCTTGGGAAATCCGTTTGGCTTTTCCTTCTAATTCTTTAGCTCGTCTTTCGATGCTGTCTAACCATTCATAAACTGAATCACCGCTAAAGCTTGTTAGTCTTTCTCCCAATTTAATATTTTGTACAAATTCTCCGTAATTAGCATTGTTAAAATTTACCCCCAAATCATAGTCTACACAACCAGAAAGTAACAGTGATGCTAACAGTAAAATAGATATAAACCGGATGCGTTTCAACAAGCTTTTAACTAATCGGTTTAAAATTCTCGGAGCAGAATAACTTTGATGACTTAATCGTGACATAATTACAGAATTAGATTAACTTTTAACAGACTTTCAAATTTTGCGATCGTTCGTGACACTATCAAGGTTAATTGTTCAAAAACTTAACCAAATCAAGCTACCCAAAGTCACAACAATAATGATTAAAGTCAGCCAGATAAAGCGATTATCTTGGGTATTTACTTGACTTAAATCAATTAATTCCGGTTCTAATGGCTCTTTCGCTGCGGGAGATTTTTTCACAGAGGCAGCCAAACGCATTTTACTTTCATTATCAGACAAACTTCCCAAATCGGGTATTTCAGTCATCCATTCTTTGGGACGTTCCAATTTGGGCGCTTTGAGAATATACTGCAATCGCTTAGCTTCTTTGCTGGTATCTGGATAAGGATGGCGTTTCAACTGTTCGCAAAGATCGATCGCATCTTGATTACGCCCAGCGGCTTCATAAGCTGTTGCTAACCAAATTTGTACCTCACCTCCAAGACGAGTATTACGTGCTAGCAAAGCACAAGCTTTTTCTAATTCCTCAACTGCTTGACGATATTTCCCATTCTCAAAAGCAGTTTTTCCGTTACGGTAACGCTGTTTGGCTATTTCTAAACTTTCAGAACTCACTTGAAAAATATAAACAACCCAATATCTTCATTTTGCCCTTTCTAGGAACATTTTGAAAAATTTTATTAAGTTAACCATTTGCTGGCAGGTAGATATAAAATTTTTTCTCAAATAAAATTTTAAAATAAATATAGGTAGATTCGCCGATATTAACCCGCTTGTGGTTATTCAGGACAAGTATTATGTTTAAGAACGTAAAAGCGCAACCGTATTTTTTGGGCTTGGGAATTGCTATTGCTTTTATTAGCGCTGTCGCAGCACCAGCTTCTGCCCAATCTGTGATCATAATTAATGGTGGAAATCGTTACTACGAACGAAATCAACATCCAACTGTCGGTAATTTTATTTATGGTAGTCCCATTCCTACACCCGTACCCGTAAATCCCGCAACAGGGCATATACCAAGACAAAGCAGTTTCTCCCAACCCTATACAAAAAGGAAAATTTATAACTCCAGTTTTACTAATCCAGTTTTAGTTAATCCCAGGATTCTCAAAAATTATCCAAGACGCAATAGCCGAAGCCTTAACCTTCGCGATCACAATTATCGACAACGACGTTATCATCAACCAGCTTCGCGGATTATTATATACTCTAAATAAATGTCAGTAACCCCGCTCTAAAGAAATTGTAAAACCTGAATTTTTTGTGGGGTAAGAAGTCGGGTTTTTATGAGGGTTTTGTGATATTACCGATATGTATATCGTAAAAACCCGACTTCTGTGATTTTTAAAAGAAATTGTAAAACCTGAATTTTCCCGGTAAGAATTCGGGTTTTGATGAGTGTTTATCGATATTTATATCTTAAAAACCCGACTTCTAAATGGTTTTTAACCAAATTGAGAACCAAGAATCATTGTCCCGATACCACCATCGGTAAATATTTCTAACAAAAGAGCGTGGGGAATGCGACCATCAATAATATGAGCTGCTCGTACTCCCTGAGCAAGGGAACGCACACAACAGGTGACTTTGGGTATCATACCTCCGCCAACTATACCCTTGGAAATTAAGTCACGAGCTTCTTTAATATCTACTTTCGCAATCAATGTGGAAGGATCGCGATAATTCTCTAAAATACCCCGTGTATCGGTAAGCAAAATTAATTTTTCTGCACCTAATGCAGCAGCTATTTCCCCAGCGACTGTATCAGCATTAATATTATAAGCTTGTCCCGTATCGTCAGCTGCGACACTGGATACTACAGGAATATAACCATTTCCCGCCAGAGTTTTTAAAATGTCCGTATTTACAGAACTAACTTCTCCCACAAAACCAATCCCATTCTCACCTTGGTGACGAGCTTTAATTAAGTTACCATCCTTACCGCATAAACCCACCGCTTTCCCACCAGCTTGATTGATAAGAGCAACTATTTCTTTATTCACTCGACCGACTAACACCATTTCTACCACATCCATTGTGGCAGCATCAGTCACCCGCAAACCATCTTTAAATTGCGGTTCAATGCCAATTTTTTCCAGCCAAGTATTTATCTCCGGTCCGCCACCATGTACTAAAATCGGTCGTAAACCTACACAGGATAAGAATACAACATCACGGATAACTTTATCCTTGAGATTGCTATCTTTCATCGCCGCACCACCGTATTTTACCACCACAGTACGACCTGCAAATTCTTGTATATAAGGTAGTGCTTCGCTAAGGATTTTGACACGAGTAGCTGCATCCTGACGAATATATTCAGTATCATTAACCATCATTATCTTTGTTTTGTTGTTAATAGGACTTACGCAACCGGCACATTTCTCTTGTAGGGTGCTGTGACACTTCGCTTGATTATTAACGCAATAATCAAGCGAAGTGTCACGCACCAACCAGGGTTTTGTGACAATTGCGGCTATTCCTGGTTAAATCCGCATCATGATAGTTTAAAAGAGTTTGGTACTGTTATACAACAACTGATTTTCCCAACTTTCTATTCTCTAAAAGTGAGAAGGCTTTTTCAAAACGCTGGGAATTTCTCTTAAGACTCGTTGAGCAATTTCTTCTGGTGTTTCCCCTTCTTGAAGAGTTATTCGTAAATCCGCTAAAGCATAAAGTGCTTCTCTTTCTTGTAAAAGACTGCCTAATTTTAATAACGGATTACTATCTTGTAATAAAGGTCTTGTACTATCTTCTTTTAAACGGTTGTACAGTAATTCTGGGGATGCATCCAACCAGACAATCAAACCGTGATGCAGATAACTCCAATTTTTCCGCTTTAATATAATACCCCCCCCAGTAGCTACAGTTAATTTCGTATAAGCGCTAACTTGGGAGAGTACATCGCTTTCTAATTCTCGAAATGCCGTTTCTCCTTCTTCAGCAAATATTTGATTGATACTTTGTTTTGCAGATGCGGTAATCACTTCATCAGTATCTACAAATCCATACTGTAGTTCCTTCGCTAACAAACGTCCTACAGTAGTTTTACCAGCACCCATCATCCCGATTAAGTAAAGGTTAATTCCTTGTAATAAATTATTCACGAGAGTTAACACGAAGTTTGTTAATTTCTGAACGCGAAACGCTGATTATACTTTAAATTTCGGCATTTAAGCGACCTACTTTCAAATGTTTTTTCAGTTGCTTTTCAAAAATTTTATGGGCGAATAGCAGCGAACTTGCATCATCTTGACAAAATTTTAAATTTTCATCGATCAGCTTTTCAATGATATATTCCCTTAATACCGGGGTTTGAGAAAAACCAGATGCAACTCGATCAATTAGCGATCGCCTTTGTAATAATTCTACAGCTTCGAGGATTAATCGTTGCGATACCCTCAACATCAGCTTTTTCTGCAATTTCTGAAGATCAAAATTTTGATTGAGAGCTAGTAAGTACATAATCTGTTTTTCTAAAACAGATAAACGGTTAAATTGCTCGTCCAAACAACAGCGAATATCCCCGAAAACTACCGTTTCCTGCTGAAGAAATTCGTCGATATTTCCAGCAAACAATTCCTGAATAGCAGTAGCAACTAACTTGATAAATAAAGGATTGCCTGCATACTGCTGCATTATTTGTTGAGATTGTTCTGGTTTAACTTTAGCAAATCCTTTTGATTCCAAAATATACGCGCTCTCTACTTGATCTAACCCTGTTAACCTTAAACAGCGAACAGGTAAAGTTTTTCCTTCCAGAGCAGCTATTTCTTGGGGTTTCTCCCTACTTGTTAACAGCAAACAACTTTGATGTTGAGACTCTCCTAAGCGTTGAATAAACTCCCCAAACACTTCATAACCCGGAAGATATTGAATTTGGGGTAAATCTATATTTGAAGAATTTGCGATCGCGTTACCGTCATTAGCTAATATCCCAGAATATAACTCAGTATTGTAAGGGAATTTACTGTATAAAATTGAATCTATATGGTCTAATACAATCAAACATCGAGAAGAACGCAAACAATCTACCAAATCGGAAATACATGAAGCAACGCTTTGTCCACTTTTCAGGGTTTGTGACGAGATAGTTTCTAAAAGTTGATGAAAAAATACCTCTGGAGATGGAGCAAAACGCAAGGAACGCCAAATAATATAATCAAAATCATCTTGAACTTGTTCAGCCAACTTTACCGACAAAGCAGTTTTACCGATTCCAACCATACCCAAAAGTAAGATGAGACGTGCTTGCTCTGGCAAAATCCACTTTTTTAGTTGAGCTAATTCACTTTTTCTTCCATAAAATATGCTTATATCAATCGCTTCTCCCCAATCTTGTGTGGAAGTAGATTCTATTTGAACAAGTTCCGGTGCTTTTTTTCTGGTAGAGTTTGTGTTGTGGGTTGTCGATTGCATTTGCAGCCAAATTTTCTTATAACCTGCTTTTTCTAAAAGTTGAATTACCCGACTCCAATTTTTTACCTTAATAAATTCAGAATCTTGCTTACTTAACATTTCTTCTATATATTTATACAATCCGTTAGAAAGATACACTCTCACAGTGCTGCTGCTACGGCTTTTATAAACCTTGCTGGCAATTTCCGCTGGACTCAAACCGCACAGCAAACCCCGGAGAAACTTTTTTTCTACAGGTGTTAAAGCTTTTCCTTTCGCAGATGCCAAATCAATGTATAACTTTTCTAACTCCCAATTGTTTTTAGCTTCAATAAAATCCTCTTCTATCTGCCGTTGACGACTTAAATTCATTATTTTTACTGATTTCTTAAACTTGAATACGGGTTATTTTAACCAGTTTCTAGGTATTTTTATTTAAAATCCTCATAAATAAAAATAAATTTATAACGAATTTGATAACGCTTGTTAGGTGACTTTTCGGTGTAAACTTCGCTATGTTTAAACTTAATAGAAACTTAACAAAAATTCTTGGAAACTTTATTAAATTAATATAAGTCAACAATTATGGGCAATCCTGGCTGATTTCAAAATAAAAATTTAATTTTACAGTTATCAAATTTCAATGGTGTTTAAATGACCCAAACCTTCTGCGATCTCAAAAAAAATAGCTTGACTTATCCTAATATCTGCAAAACTTTTAACCGCTGCATATTTTATCTGAGAAAGCTCTAGCAAATAAACGTAGTAGGAAAGAGGTTTTAGCCATGACTAGAATTCGTGATGTTGTCCAACAAGCGTTAGCAACTGGTTATCTGAGTGTAGAAGCAGAAAATCAACTGCGTCAATTACTAACAACCCAGTATGACTGTGAAGACTTTAACGCTTTTGTGCTTCTCCAAGAAGCAGCGATGAACGGTAGAGTCAAGCAGGAATCCCGCGAGCGTTGTGGGATTAAGTAGAAAAAACGAAAAATTGTGTTAAGCGAAGCTGATCGAAGTTAGCATTATATTTACAGTTATTAACACTTATCGACGTGGTGAAGGTTTATCGTCATCGTCAAAATTCTCATCAAACAAACCCCAATCCTCATTATCATCATTGTCCGTATCATCAGAAGTCTTTGAAGTCACCGATGGATTGGCAGGCGGTATAATTACTCGATAATCAGCATCGTATATTGATTCTGTTTTCCCTGGGTAAGGATTTTTTAAATCGTTTTTTTGATTGGCATAAGGCGAATCTGCTTCTTGAAAATCTTCGTAGTCTGTGTCATCTTGAATTTTTGTATAGCTCGAACCAAAATCACTTGGTTGCTTTTCTCTGGAGTCAAACCTTTCTTCAAACTCCCAATCATCATTAACGTTTTTATCTAAATCCCAATCATCATCCTCGTGATTTTCAAACTCATCCGGTGGTTGTGGTGTACTGGCTGGTGGTGGAGTCGATTTTCTCTGGTAATATTCATTTGGTTGTGAACGTTGATTGAAGCGGGGTGAATCCTCTGGGGAATATGATCTAGTTTGACGCTGCTGCATTTTATAACGGCTTGATAATAGTTGAACCAACCCGGTGATTAGTAAAGAAGTGAAAGCTCCAGCAGCAGAGCTAAACAACATCCATATTGCTAACGAAAGTGGTTGAGTTCGCAAGCCTAAAAAAACTAACGGTATTGCAGGAGACCAGTTTTGTGCTAGCAATAGCATAAGTCCTCCCAGTACTGAGACCAAGAGAATTAAGCGAATTACAGTCATAATAGGAACTAAGATAAGTATTAATAAAAAATTTATATTGCATTTTATAAATAAAAAATAGGGGGATGGGGAGACAAGGGGATGGGGGATGGGGAAAAATAAATATCAACCAACAACCAACAACCATCAACGCCCTTCCCAGCGTTTAATCGGGACACAATCAATATCAAGTTGATCTAAACTACGAGCGACAACAAAATCAACTAAATCCTCAACACTTTGGGGATGGTGATACCAAGCAGGAATTGCCGGAACTATTCTGGCTCCCGCTTCTGCTAAACTAACTAGATTACGCAAGTGTATCAAACTAAAAGGTGTTTCACGGGGTACGATAATCAATTTTCGCCCCTCTTTAAGTTGAACGTCGGCAGCCCTTTCTAATAAATCAGAACTCAACCCACCAGCTAATTTGGCTACAGTACTCATACTACACGGCATGACTATCATTCCCAAAGTGCGAAAGGAACCGCTAGCAATGTTTGCTCCGACATCAGCCCAAGGATGACAGTGCAATTTTCCAGCTAGTTCAACTCCCGCTTGCTGTCGCCAAAATTGCTCTTGTGCTTTTGGTTCCGACGGCATGGGGGTACCTTGTTCCGATTGCCAAACCATAAAGCTCGATTTGGATGCGACTAATTCAATTGTATATTCTGCTTGTAATAAAAACTTGAGAGCGCGGATAGCGTAAATTAAACCTGATGCACCCGATACACCTAATATTAATGGCTTGACGTTGTTGGACACTTGGTTGTTTGTGGTAATTATTTGAAACTAAAGTTAAAAGTTGAATTGATAAAATTAAGAGGACGGAAAATCGGTTTTTGAAAAACTCTGGTAGAGACGTAGCAATGCTACGTCTCTACAGTTCCGATTCTTACGATTTATTCATTTTCATAATCATCTAAATCGTCCGACTCATACTGATGCGGTACATAATAGCCCGTTGATTCATCGCGATCGCCTGGGGAACCATCGCTACCAACAGTAACTAAATCAATTTGCTGACGGTAATAATCTACACTTTTGACCTGAACAGATACACGGTCGCCCAATCGATAGGATGCCCGATTTTTACGACCGAATAATGCTTGCTGCCGAGCGCGATATTCATACCAATCGTCTTTGAGAGAACTAACGTGTACCAGCCCTTCTACCCGCAAAGGCACGTTGTTAATTTCTTCAGTTTCCGGCTGTGGTACCTCAATTTCCACGAAGAAGCCGTATGATTGGACACCAGTAATGACACCACTGAAGACCTCACCAATCCGCTGTTTCATCAAAGCCGCTCTTTTGAGCCCTTCTAAATCGGCTTCAGCTTCTTGGACTTCTTTTTCTCGATCGTTGATTTGGGTAATTACCCTTGCCAAATCGATTTGTAATTCCTGCTGTAACTCCGGAGCTAAGACATTCCAGTTAATTTCACCGTGAGAATTACTCGAACGGAGATTCACCCGTTCTTTGACGCGAGTGTTACGGCGATCGCGTCCGTTTTCAACTAAGGCATAAAATACCCTTTGCATCAGTAAATCGGGATAACGCCGTAAAGGAGCAGTACAATGAACGTAACCGTCTGGCAGCGCTAAACCAAAATGTCCTCCTTGATTGGTAGTATAAACGGGAGGTTTAAGGGTGTCTTGGAGTAAATAAGTGAGAACTTGTTCAGAAGCAGATTCTGCAAACACTTTAGTCAAGTGTTGATAATCCAAAGGTTGAATTTCAATATCTTCGGGAAGAGCCAGCTCTACACCTAAATTAATTGCCAGCTTGAGCATTTCCTGAACATCTTCCGCGTCAGGTGCGCCCTGAACCCGCCACACCGCAGGAACCCCCAAAGCATTTAAATGATTTGCCATTAATTTATTTGTTAACAGTACTAATTCCGTCAACAAACAACTAACAGGGGAATCCGTTTCCGTAACGCAGCCACTAGCACCTTCATCATAGAAGGGGTTTTGTTTGCAAGGAAGATTTAACTGTAAGCTACCCCGATCCAAACGTTGTTCTTTAAGAACTATTGCTAAAGCTTGCAATTGCTGTAACATTTCTATTATTTCGGGAGGCTCTTTAGTCTCATCACCCACAAGAATTGCCAAAGCTTGCTTTTGGTTTAAATGTTTATCAACATTAACTACACTCTCGTGAATTTCCCATTCCAGAACAACTCCGGTTTCTCCATCCAAAGTAATTAGGAAAGAAATCGCTAAACGGTCGCTTCCTGTAACCAAAGAACTTCTTGTAGCTACCCCATCTGGTAGCATTTGCAACACTAAGTCCCCTAGGTAAACAGTTCTTCCCCGCTTCAAAGCTTCGCGGTCTAAGGCTTCATCTGGCTGTACGTAGTGAGAAACATCAGCGATATGAAAACCCAGCAACCAATTTCCTTCTTCAGTTTCTTCTAGGGATATGGCATTTTCCCGAACTATTACCGAATCAGCATTAAAGCCAATGCTAATAGTAAACTTTTCTGTTAAATCCAGGCGATTTTTACGGTCTGCTTTCAATATCCGTTTGGGTAATTTAGCGGCTGCATCTTCGACATTCACAGGAAAAGTACGGGAAAGGTCGTGTTTGCAGGTAACTAAATCGATATCGGCTGCGGCTTCCGCATCGCTACCGAGGATTTGCACCACTTTACCCAGAGGTGGGTACTGAGCGAGGGGATAGCGAAGTACTTGTACGTGAGCTAGATGGTCAATTGCATTTTCTAACTTAATATTATTTTCTTGTAATTTAAGTTCAAACAACAGCCGGTCATCTAAAGGTACGGCTCGGAAACCCCCTTCTATTTGCTTAATACGTGCTAACAAAGTGTGATTAGAACGTTCCAAAACTAACTTGACTTCCCCTTCTGGAGAACGTCTGCGGCTACCTTCTTTGAGAATTCTTACCAAAACGCGATCGCCATTCCAAGCATTGCTCAAATGGCTTTCCCGGATGTAAATATCTTCCGCAGCTTCTACATCTTGAATTGCGAAACAAAAGCCTTTAGAGGAACATCGGAGTTTAGCTTCAATCAAGGAATCTTCCGAAATTCGACGATACTTACCTCGTTCTTTTGCCAAAATTCCGATTTTTTCTAAAATCTCTAAGGCAATTTCCAGTTTTTGTATACTCTCATCATCTTCACAACCAAGTTTTTTCTCCAGAAGTTTGCGAGCTACCAATTTATCATCAGTAAAATTGGCAAGGAGTGTAGCGATTGAAAATTCCATGCACTGAACCGACCTTTAGTCAAAACATCGTTTTTTTTTAATTGGTTCGCCCGATTGCGTATACCCTCACCACAAAAAGAAGTTATGTCAGAAACGAATTACCCGCCCCCTAGGAAGGTATTGCACAATTATCTCAGAGTTTGTTTGACAAAAAGTTCCAACATCATTCCCAATCTGACAAAGCACACCTGAAATAAATAATTATTACCAACCCTGCGCGAACCAATTACGAGTAGCGGAGCAATGAGCGGCAACAAGCTAACAATCAAGGCACTTTACTAGTTTTCCGTTTATCGGTTTGCGGTTAACCGGGAGGATCATCGCAGGCTCCGTCGTTACACGGCGGAGTACCGATGACTAGTTCGTGTTCAATTGTTCGCTAGGTTCGGGTACTTAAGTGCCGCCAAACTCTGAAAATGTACTCAGAAAAACTGCCCCTTACCGAACTGCCCCTTATGTAGAATCGGTAACAATCAGGTCAGCAACGAAACCGCGCAGTGAGGTGGAACCATTACTTCATTATTGTAGATAAGGAGCGTACTTCCAGAACTATTTTCTGGATAGCAATTTGGGTAATTAGTATAGCATTTATAGCAACATTACTAAAAATTACTCACTACTCAGCCAAAAGATGACTTCACCGACTCCAACATTAGCTACAATCGAAACACTTAACCGACTCCGTTACAGTAGGACAGATACTCTAACCAAGATAAAACTACAGCCGTCTGATAGTTTACTGCCAAAATGCAACGCCACAATTAAATTATGGAGAAACATATATAAAATCACCCCGACCATAGCCGTATATGTGTTAGGGTAGTTTGCGGTGCAGCCTTTAACTATTTTTCTTTCCAGAAAAATATCTCAAACAGCCTCTGTCGGCACCGTCGGTAAACACCATAACACATCAGAAGCTTGTAACAAGTTTTTTGATACACCATTGGACGATACATCAAACAGGAAAATTTTTTCTCAGTCCAAATCCTTGCTTGATTAATTCGATTCAGAAATAGATTTCAGTTTTGTGGTTGCAGTTGAAATCAAAACTTAAACTACTTAAACTTAAATTTTGATCGGCAACCATCCATATTAAAGCAGACTTAAATTGGTAGAAATATTATGTTGGCTCAATTTCAGGGCTTGTATCCTACAGGTAGCCTCATCTCAGAATTAGTCCAAATTTACAACGGTAAATATATTGTCCGCTCTAGCGTGCAAATTGAAGGCGTAACCCGCGCATCAGGAATGGCGGCAGCCGAAACCATTGAAGAAGCAGAAGATCGATCTAGAATTCGGGCATTAATGGTTTTACTAACTAAGGACGAACCACAAGCACAAGTACAACAACAAGTAATTGAACAAGAAGAAGTTATAACTTCTCCACAACCTAATTTACAGTTATTCTCAAATCGTTCTTTGAACCTTCCAACAGATGAAGTTGTTGAGTATACCAATACCAATCCCAACTCTACTGAGGCGACCGAAACTGTTGTGTCACAAGCTCCCGCAACTTCACTAAGTAATTATACTGAAGTATCGCAATCTGTTTCATTCAACAGCCCAGAAGTATTTTCAGCAGATGATAACAGCGATATTTACGACCAAGATTTAGATAAACCATTGCCGATTCCCACATATGACGAACCGGATTTTGATACACCAATAGAAGATAGGGATATTATGTCCGATTACCAACCGGAAGCGGAAGAAAATTCTACTCCGAGTAATGTTACCCCCATTAATCGAAGCGCTGAAACTAATTCCACTCAAAAAACACCAAAAACAAGCACAACCAAAAGAAAGAAAAAGACCGAACCCGTTGATTTATCTGACGTAATTGCCAAAACCGACGTTGAGCTTGAGCGTCTTGGTTGGACACCACAGCAAGGAAGAGAATATTTAATTCAAACTTATGGTAAACGAGGAAGAACTTTACTTACCGAAGAAGAATTACTCGATTTTCTCAATTATCTAGAATCTCTACCCGCACAAACAAACTTGTTGGAAACAGATCCCCTGGCGGGATTTTAGAGTTATGAGATGGTAATGGGTAATCGGTAATCGGTAATCGGTAATGAGTAATAGGGCAAAATAATTAATAACGAGGGAGTTTTGATGGACACGCTACGCGATCGCCCTTGAAGGGCGCGTGCCGATCACCAATTCCCAATTCCCAATTAAAAAAATACCCCCGATTTGACTCGTGGGGTAATATTATTACTTTTAATTGACTTAATTTACAAATTGCATTAATAAGCGTCTTGCAATTCATAAAAATCTGGTGAGATATAATCCTTACGTAAAGGAAATCCTACCCAATCTTCTGGCATTAAAATCCGCTTCAAGTTTGGGTGTCCTTCATAGATAATGCCGAACATATCGTAGGACTCGCGCTCTTGCCAATCTGCTGTTTTCCAAATCCAATACACTGAAGGTACTGTCGGATTTTCACGGGGTAAGAATACTTTTACACGTACTTCTTCTGGTCTATCAGCGTTATCACTGATTTTTACCAAATGATACATGGAAACTAACTGTTCTCCGGGTCCTAAATCTATACCGCATTGACACTGAAGATAATTAAATCCATAAGCGTACAAAGCGGTACAAATAGGTAGAAGAAAATCCGCTTCCACTTTGATTACTTCTATTCCGTTATGGTCAGCTTCTAAAGCCTCGTGAGCAAACTCGTTTTCAGTTAACCATTTCGACACTTTCCCCGCTTCTACAGGGGACTGTTCCTCGGCGGGTACTGGTTTTGATTCTTCTTCAGCCACGTTCTACCTCCTCTTGCTTTTGTGAAGCTAATATAGCAGGCGGTACTGGCATCCCAATGCTTTCAGTTAACTCCTTCGGTGGAGCGATGCGAGTTTCCGAGCGTAAATATTGTCCTGTAAGGATTTGTTCCACAGGCTTCATATTGTGAGTTGTGCTGTAATAACGGTGAGTTTGCTTGATTAAACCCCGCTCCTGCATCGAATCATCAGCAATTTTTTTCCGCAACTTGATAATCGCGTCAATAATCGCTTCCGGACGTGGAGGACAACCGGGTAAATAAACATCTACCGGAATCAGTTTATCAACTCCCCGCACTGCGGTAGGAGAATCCACACTGAACATTCCCCCGGTAATAGTGCAAGCACCCATGGCAATTACATACTTCGGGTCTGGCATTTGTTCGTAAAGACGTACCAACTGGGGTGCCATCTTCATGGTGATTGTACCGGCTGTAATGATTAAATCCGCTTGACGGGGGCTAGAACGAGGGATTAAACCAAAACGGTCAAAATCAAACCGAGAGCCGATTAAAGCCGCAAATTCAATAAAGCAGCAAGCAGTACCGAATAGTAAAGGCCACAAACTAGAAAGCCGCGCCCAGTTGTAGAGGTCATCAACGGTAGTTAAAATGACATTTTCCGATAGTTCTTGAGTCACACTGGGGCGCTGTATCGGATTGAGAATACGTTCTTGATTTTGTGCTATGGGTTTTGTATTATCTAAGACCATTCTAAAGCTCCTTTACGCCATGCGTACACTAGGGCAATTACGAGAATTCCTATAAAAACAAGCGCTTCAATAAATGCGAGTAAACCCAGACGATGGAAGGCAACTGCCCAAGGATATAAGAATACGGTCTCAACATCAAAGACTACGAAGACCAGCGCAAACATATAGTAGCGGATATTGAACTGAATCCAAGCTCCACCAATCGGTTCCATGCCAGATTCGTAAGTGGTGCGCCGTTCCGGGTTGCGACTGCTCGGTCGCAAAAGTTTGGAAGCAGATAAAGCGAGTGCAGGCACCAAGCTGCACACTATTAAAAAGCCTAAAAGGTATTCGTAACCGGAGAGGACAAACACAATAAGTACAAATCCGTTATTGACGAAATAAACATCGTAATTTTCTTTTACATTATATCGATTTGAGCGTTTTAAAACTTGTAAAATCGACACCGATAGGGATTTGATTAGTTTTCGCTTTTCATAGAAATATCTGACAATTGTGTCATAATTTTTAACGTATATTTAAGCTTTGCCTTGTCTGGCATCATGAGCGAACAAGTTGTTGAAAATACCGAGCTAGACCGCTATGAGTGTCGTGCTTGCGGTTACGTCTACGAACCAGAAAAAGGGGATGATAGCCATAACATTCCGGCTGGGACTGCTTTTGCGGATTTGCCCCTAACCTGGCGCTGTCCGGTTTGTACCGCTAGAAAGAAAGCTTTTGAAAATGTTGGTCCTGCCGGGACTGCTTCCGGCTTTTCGGAAAATCTTGGTTATGGATTTGGCGTTAATAAATTGACACCCGGTCAAAAAAATATCTTGATTTTTGGTGCTTTGGCTCTTGGTTTCTTGTTTTTTATCAGTCTCTATGGCTTAAAATAAGGAGCCATGTTTGTAATGGTGGGCACATAACCCACCTACAATCACTAAAGCTTTCAATACAAAAATTAAGAAAATTAACAAAAAGTTAACTGATAGAACTGATAAAAATGTTATCTACTTTGAAAATTAGCAAAAAAATAGTGGCATTGTTGGCGATCGCCCTGATGTGTGTTGGTTGTAGTAGCGTTCCTTCGATGAGTTACAACCCTTGGGAGCCAATTTCTATACCTACTGATGCCAAACTATTCGATATTGCTTTTACCGACAACCCCAATCACGGTTTTATCGTTGGTAGTAAGGCTGCTCTTTTAGAAACCCAAGATGGTGGTGAAACATGGAATCCGATAATTTTACAATTAGGTGAGGGAAACTACCGTTTTAATGCCATTGATTTTGCCGGGAGTGAAGGATGGATAGCTGTGGAACCTTCTACATTGCTACACACCAACGATGAAGGCAAAACTTGGTCGAGCATTCCTTTGAGCGAAAAATTACCCGGTAATCCCGTCTCAATTGTGGCTTTGGGTAAAGATAGCGCCGAAATGGCTACTGATGTCGGAGCAATATACAAAACTACCGATGGTGGTAAAAACTGGAAAGCCCAAGTAGCAGAATCTGTTGGAGTTGTACGCAATATTGAACGTTCCGACGATGGTAGATATATTGCAGTTTCTGGTAAAGGTAACTTTTATTCGACTTGGGAACCCGGACAAAATGCTTGGGTTCAGCACAACCGCAATAGTTCTCGCAAAGTAGAAAACATGGGCTTTGCTGAGAATGGACAGATGTGGATGTTAGCACGGGGTGGACAAATACAATTTAGTGAACCGAATAATTCCGAACAATGGCTTGATGCTCAATATCCAGAATTGTCCACAAGTTGGGGGCTGCTCGATTTAGCTTACCGAACTCCATCGGAAATTTGGGTTAGTGGTGGTAGCGCTAATCTACTCCGCAGCACTGACGGAGGACAAACCTGGGAAAAAGACCGTGATGTTGAAGATGTTGCAACAAATTTTTACAAAATAGTTTTCTTATCCCCAGAGAAAGGATTTGTGATCGGAGACCGTGGTTTTTTATTGAAGTATCAGCCTGATATTGTACCGTCTACGGAATCATCCAAAGCTTAAAATAATTTTTTGCTGGTAAATTCATCTGAAAAATATTTATCCTCAATTATGAGAATATGTTGCAACTTGTAACTCTTTCTTAACTTTGTAGGATAATAGACACATCAGTCATTTAGCCGTATTTTTGATAGGTAAGTAGACAAATGAGTGGAACTACCGGAGAACGTCCGTTTTCAGACATTATTACTAGCATCCGTTACTGGGTGATTCACAGTATTACCATTCCAGCATTATTTATTGCCGGGTGGTTGTTTGTTAGCACCGGATTAGCATACGATGCATTTGGAACCCCCCGTCCAGATACTTACTACACCCAAGAAAGGCAAGAAGTGCCACTTGTAAACAATCGTTTTGAAGCCAAAAAACAAGTTGACGTATTTATCGGAAAGTAGTTTTTAATTATGACAAGCTCAAATAACATCAACCAACCAGTACAATATCCCATTTTTACCGTTAGATGGCTCGCGGTTCATACTTTAGCAGTACCAACTGTTTTCTTTTTAGGTGCGATCGCAGCGATGCAATTTATTCAACGTTAGGAGTTTTTCATGGAAAGAAATACTAATCCCAATAATCAGCCGGTAGAGTTAAACCGGACATCCCTTTTTCTTGGACTTTTACTAGTTTTTGTTTTAGGGATTCTGTTTTCTAGTTACTTCTTTAACTAAGTTACCGAAATGGGATTAATCTATTTACGAAGGGTTTCAACTATTGAGTAAATCCAAAATCGTAAATTCAAAATCCAAAATTGATTGACCGAACATTAAAATTAAGGAGGTAAGTTTATGTCTGGAAGCGGAAGAATTCCTTTGTGGATTGTTGCTACAGTGGCAGGATTAGGGATAATCACTGTTTTAGGTATTTTCTTTTATGGAGCCTACGCTGGACTCGGTTCTTCGATTTAAACAAGAACCGGACACTTCTGGTTCCCAGTCTTATCCTGGGAACTAGAATGTTGAGGCTATGAGAAAAAACTTTACACCATTGAGAAAAAATCCGATTTTTCGAGTGTTTTCTAATTTTTTCTAATATTTGATTAGAAATTGTTTTTTCAAAACCGCCTGTCTATTATTGTAGATGGGCGGTTTTAATGTGAAGCTAGGAGCAATATCAGAATTTTAATTAGGATTAGGTGTTGGGCAGGATACCCTTAACATAATAATTATTGTTTCTCATGGAGTATCCTGCCTACTTATCTAGCGTTCAAATTTAACCGATATCATCGCGTTCCATGTACAACAACATAAATGCCATTGCTACAGCTGGAAAAACCAGACCAGTTAGAGGAACGAGAACGGATGGCAAAAAAGAAGCAGCCATAGTTAAACCTCCTATTAAATCGGATTACAATTCAACACGAGCTTACTCCAAATTGCACCGTCTTTAAGCAAAATTGTACATATTTGTAACACAAAGCTTTTCAACAGTTATCAGTTGGAGGCTTTTACATTCCCAAAATTGCATCAATTTGAATATTGGGCAAATCCGGAGGTATAACAGTACGTTGAATCGTCAACTTATGACTTTCTTGCTGGGTAGTTGTATTGATAGCGATCGCTTCTAAGCGAATTTCGATGCAGCCAAAAGGAATATTTAATTTAGTTATTACTTCCAATTCTCCGTTTTTATTAGGTGTTAAATTGGTTATTAAATGAGGACCGTCAAGCAAATGCCTGGTTTGACAATCTTCTAACCATAATTTTACGGCAAGATGGGAGTTCCCCTGGGGTAGACGTACTCGCACGTTAAGGAATTTACCCGAAATCAGTTCACCTTGTGGTACATACAGTTGAGGAATCGGTAATTCTTCTATTTGCTCGGTATTTATCGTCAGAGGCAAGGCGTTATGTTTTTGAATCGGTTGATCTTTTGGTGAATTCTCTGCATCTGAGATACTATGTGTCAAAACATCTGTATCATCTACTAGGATTTCCTGAGCTATTTGAGTTGATGGTGCAGCAATTTGACTGATTTCCCATCCAGTACCAGAGGAAATAGAAAAATAAGGCGATGGTGTTGAGTGTATATTTATTGAGGAAGAAACATTTGTAATTACTTTTTGGGCTTGCTCGTCAGTTTTAGCGGGTGGAGTCTGTTGATCGGGGATTTTTTGATTGTTCTTCGTTTCAATCTCGTAGTCTTCGTAATCTACATTAATCGGCTCCGGTAGAGCATATCCTTGAGAAAGCATCCATTGTCTAATTAAAGGAGATGTGTTGGAAATTTCCGCTGCTATATATTCCGATTTCCGGGGTGTAACTGGTTCTTCAAATTCAAAGGAATTATTGTTTTTTTCTGGTTCGACAACCAATTGAGTTAAATTACTACTATCAGCTTGAACTAAGGTTTCAACTGTATTTTGATTGTCGGTAACATCAACATAAGAAACCTCAGATTCTACTTGTTCATTAGAGGAAGGTATTGGTTTCGACTTTCGTAAATAAGGAAAACTAGTACCTGTAATAGTTGAACCGGAGATAGTTTCGATATAACCGTTATTTATATACTGATCAATTTTTTCTTGATAACCAGGGACATTTGGTAATTTAAGTGAATGACTTACAACCCGTTTAGGAAATCTTCGAGGTTCTATAAGAGGTGGTAAAGATTTTTTACTCGATGGTACAGCGATCGCAGATGGTTTTGGTTTTGCGGTTTTCACCAAATTGAAGAGTTCTAAATCCAGACACATCCCCGCTTCCAACACTTGAGACGAATCAGAGGAATTATTTACTTGAGATAATTCCTCTGTGTAATCATGATTAAAAAGAGCTAATTGACCTCTAGGATTAGCTAGTGTAATTGCTAATAATTCAGTAATATCTGCCGTAATTGTAAATGATTGACTCCCCAGTAATTCTACAACCCCGTCACTTGCAAGTGCGCCATATAATTTAACTTCTCCGAGAATTAACTTAGAAGAAATTGAAGGAATCTCAATTGAAGATGCGATGGCGAATGGTAAAGTTTTATTATGATTGGGTTGACAACTAGATTGTAATAACTCAGGGTTTTGTGGCGAGCGCAATTCGATTCGGACTTCGGGATGTATTATTTGTTTAATTTGCTTGTTTGTTTGTTTGAATTGAACAAGTCCTTGAATATGAATACTTTCTCCCCAAGTTGCGACGTAATTAGTTTGGTCTAGATTTATTGATAATGGTAAAGGTGGTGCAATTGCAATATCTTCAACAGTTTCATCAGCAAGTAGAGTTTCTGGAGCAGGTAAAGCTAATTCGATTAAGTTTTGTAATATCTGTTCTGCTGTATTTCCCTTAACTCTGAGTGGACTGTTAGTTTGCTCGATGATTGCTAAATTTTCTTTTTGAGCAGATTTGTGCGTAACATCTTTATCTAGTGTAGTTAATGATTGTTCTGAGGATTTCGGTTTTTGTGTTGTTTTTGGAACGGATGAAGCCTTATTAGGGTTGTGTGGTGCTGCTTTAATCGAATCTCGTAGTTTTTGTGTAGCGGTTTTACTCCCAGCTTTTTGCTTATCTGAAGCAGCTTTAAGCGACTCTCGTAATTTTTCTTTTTGTTTCTCTCTGGGGACTTGCTCCGAAGGTTTAACCGTTTTGGAAGCAGTTGAGATTGGTTGATCGCCAGCAGTATTCAAATTTTGGTTTTTAACAGGTTCTACAGAAATAGTAGATATGAAATTATTAGACTTATAAGAGTTAGATTGGGGATTTTTTAGTTTTGATTTAACTTGATTTGTCTGTATCCCTTCCTGACTAACTTGAGACTGCTCCTCAATGCTTTGAGAAGAGTTTTGTGGTGAAACTGTTTTTTGTTCAGCAGGAGAAGCTACAACCACCAAAGTGACAGTATATTGCCAAGATGCACCAAGAAGGTCTGACATTACATCTCCAGAACATTGTAATTCCCAAATTCCCGACTGGAGATAGGTAAAAGGAATTACAGCGGTTAAACCTTCTGAATTACTGCGTCGTCTGCGTTTTTGAATACGTTGTCTGAGTGGAAGCTCGGACAGGGGAGTGTGAGTTACCCTAACTTCCACATCAGTATTACTACGATGAGAACGAGCAACTACTCGATACCGACCTGACATAATCTCTATCCTTGGCTTCAGCAAAGGATGCCAAGTACGCGAACCTTCTTTTTGTATCAGAAATTGCCACTGTTCCATTGTGAGTGATGTCTAAAAACCGTAGCAGCCATAGTATTATTTACATTATCTTGCTTGCAAGTTTACCGCACTAAATTTGCAATTGCACTATATAAATTGTTGTTTTGATTAAAACACAATTTTGTCCCGGCTTTAGGTATTAAGTTTGAATGACCAAAATATAATCAAACTTAATCATTTATTCACAGCTATAGAACATTATAATCATCGCTGTTGATGTAACATCCTGCCAAATCACAGATTATGGTGTGGGCTTGCTAAACTTGCGATTGGGTGACTGTCAACTGTTAAAATCCCCTCTCCTAAAAATAGAAGAGGGGCTAGTAACGGTTAAAAATTGGTTTTAATTAACAGGGAAAAGCTGTTTACGTTCAAACATCATAGCGATGTTGATAATAAGCTAGAATCTGTTTTACCCATAGTCTAGCTTGCGAACTAGAGTTTGATGTGTAATCAATCCACAAACCACCGACTTGGCTTTGGTTGTAATCAAACTCTTGAGAACTTTGTTCTATTAATCCCACTTCTATTCCTTCTATAGAACGCAAATGAGCAGCAATCTCGCGGTAAACCGTCAAAGATAAGCCCGCAAATACAATCTTTTCCCTTGTCTCCATATCTTAAGAAGCTCCGACAGATGCAGATTTTGGTAACGATGGTAATGTTGAAACCGGATTGGACGTAGAAGCTGTAGTTGGTTCTATTGCTCCCATAGGCGCTTCTCCTACCATTCTGGCTACTTCAATACCATATTGTTCCAGAATAACAATCGGTTCGGAACCTTCATTCATTTCAATTCTTTTCACAAGCAGTCCACTGGCTAATCTTTGTCCTGCTTGAACATACCGGCTAGTAGGTTCTGTAGGTACTTTAATAATAGCTTGGGGTTGACTCCCGACTTGAACTACTCCTGAAACTAAAACGGCTTGAGCTAATGTTGGTTGCGGTGGTGGTGGTAATACAGATGCAAGGTCTGGTTGTGGTATCACTCCAGGCATTACTTTAGGAATAACCGCAGTTGGAGTTATGGTACCACCAGAACTGGGTTTTTTAGCCGCTTGTTTCGGTATTTGTCTAGAATTGGCAGTAGCTGAATTAGAATTTGAATTTACCCTAGTATTCCTTCCCTGGCTTCTGCCAGTAGCTGCATAATTACCGTTTCGGCTTCCTTGAGTAGTTGCGGAAATCACCGCACTTCTCCTGGCTCGCTGTATTGATGCAGTATTTCTACTAGATGTTGGTAAAGGAGGTAATGCTGGTACGCTTCTTTGTTGGTTATTACTGACAGTATTATCCCTGGGTGTAATTGTACGAGTAATTACAGGAGAAATAATATCGTCAAAGGGGTCGTTACGTCCTTTGGCAACTATTCCTACTCGTTCTGTAGGATTAGTGGTTTGGATTAAAGTCGAAGGAGCCTGAGCAATAACTCTATCTGTTTTTCCAGGTACCACAGGGTCTTCAAAGGGTTTCGGTTTCTCACTTTGGTCGTTTTCTGCTGTGGTGGGGGTCGGTTCAACAGTTTGTTGTTCCTCTTCACCAGAACATCCGGCGATCGCCAAAGCTAATATAGATGCAATTGTGATTGTTAAATGTCTACCCATTAGCCAAACTCATGGAGCTATTGGAAAAATTTGGAATATTTGAAATCGAGCTTTTGAAATATGTATCAAAAGTGAAATCTGTTCCAGTTATAACCTAATTTTTTTCATGTCAAGCATTGTTATATACATTACTTGTATTTTTTATAGAAAGATTTTAAAAACAATGGACAACCAAAAGTTATAAGCTTGTTAATCTTCTGCTCCAACCATCAGATGCTTGAGGGAATCAAGCCCTTTTTTGACCCGGCGAGAAACTGTAACTACGCTAATACCAAGGCGTTCGGCTACTTGTTTTTGAGTTAAATCCTGTAAAAACACAAATTCCAAAACTTGACGGGTACGATTTTCTAACTGAAGTAATGCTTGTTGTAAGCGCAACTGGTCTTCTTGAGCCAGTTGAAAACTCCGATAATTATGATCTGGAACCATTTCCGCTAAACTTGCCGAATCTTCCTCACCATCATACACAGGTACGTCTAAGCTCAAAGGAGCGCGATTTAGCCAAGCTAGTTTGATTTCCTGCCATTCTTCCAGGGAAATAGACAAGGCTGCGGCTAGTTCAGGATCCGTCGGTTGACGATTATACTGCTCCCGTAAACAACGAGAAACACCAATCGCTTGTTGCTGAATTGCCAACCAACGCCTAGGTATCCGAACAGTTACACCTTTATCTCGCAGATAATGCTGAATTTCACCACGAATATAAGGAATAGCAAAAGAGCTAAAAGCATGACCTTTAGAAATATCAAATCTTTCAATAGCACGAATCAAACCCAAACACCCGACCTGAAGTAAGTCATCGTAACTTTCGTGACATTGATTTATCCAATAGTAAGCCTCCTTTCTTACAAGTCCAAAATTCAGTTTTACCAGTTGATTGCGAACGTTAGCGGACTGAGATTGCTCGTATTCTCGCAATAACTGCCAAATTTCATGCTTCAGTTCTTTATTAAGTAAGGTAGTAGGCATGGCACCTTGATGATTAGTAAAAACGGCTATTGTTCCTAGTAATGCACTTTCTTTAAGTATTTATACGTAAAATGCAGACAAACATATTCCTCCGTTATCGAGTATGAATGACGGATGAGTATGAGACTATGAACGGGAAGGCTCAGAAAATTAAGACGGCTTGCTTTTAAAGCAGCATACTGATTAGATGGGAGCAACCTGACACAAAAGCTAATCTCTTTGGGGTATTAAAGAAGGTTCACTTTGAATAATCCAAAAGCTCCATGACACAGATAGTGCATTTTCCTGAAAATTATCGATTAATAGTTGATTAAAATCCAATCCATCTAAAAAGTATTAGTTCATAAGAAAAGCAATTTTTCAGCTTTTTTTCTTTTGTAACTGGAGATGCTACATATATAAAATTATACTAAAAAAGCAGAGTAATGTAACCGAATTATTACGTAATTCAAGCTTTGAAAAATTAGCTAAATTGTCGAGCAAAAAATATTACAAAACAATTAAGTAACTAAAAAAATATCGCTTTCCAGAGAAAATACTGATGGGAAAAGTTTTTTTAAACAAATCAAATAATTAGATATTAGGACTTACGCAACTAGCACATTTTTTTTGTAGGGGAGGCAAAAAGGGTTGTAGATAATATCCCCCTTTTATTGCCGTTGCTTGTACACTACAGCAATTCTTAACGCAATTATATGAAAGTGAGAGTACGGCACCATCCCAGTCTTGTGACAATAGGGTAAGTCCTGGATATAAAATTTTTATCAGGCTAACAATTAAAAAATAGATTAAATTCTTTATTTAAGTACTTATACCAACCAATATTTAATTAATTAAACATTTCCTCTGATTAGGGTTGGGGAGAGTAGGGAACAATCATATATAAACATCTAGATAATCAAGACTTGACTATTTATGAACATGGAAATCTGTATTGTTACATAAATGTAAAGCTGCCTTTATCAATGCATAAAAAAAGGGCTATAAGCCCTCTAAATTAATTGAATATTAATTGAATAAATCAGTGATTCACATCAATTGAGTTTAATCAAATGATACAGCAGATTCAAACATACTCAGGACTTACGATATTGTCACAATACCCCGTTGGTGCGTGACGTTACAAGTCTTATTACTCCGTTCAAATTTAACCATAGCCTCACACACCCTACAATAAAATTGTGCCAGTTGCGTAAGTCCTAATACTATGACACTGGTTCAACGCGAGCGTAAAATAAGCCGCGAACTTTCACTTCCAGGGGTTCACCAGCACCCAAATCAGTATCTGAAGGCTGTTCGCTGACAAAAGTACCAGCAATTTCACCACTTTCACTATCAACTTTGGCAACATTCAACGAAATCTTACCACTACCACCTTCAACACTCTTGACATTAGCACGTCTGAGTTCTTCTTTATCTGCTTGGGAAGGTAGAGCAATCGCATTGTCATAGCCACTTGCAACACCGCGACCTTTAGGATCTAAGAAAGTTGCACCACGGTAAGAAGGAACTTTAAAAGTTCCTTCAAAATCGGTTGAGGTATTAATGCTGGTTAAATTAGGCTGGGTTTGAGCAACCAAATTTTTCACAGTAAATAAGAACGGAACTTGTTCTCCACCCGGAAGCAGTACGGTAATGGCTTGGAAGTCAAGACCATCTTTTTCCTCAAAAGTCAAGCTACCATCTGTATTAACTTTCAGATCACCTTGAATTTGGTCGAGAGATGAAGTCTTACGAGTCAACATTTTCGCACCAACAAATTCAGCTTCCTGTCTTTTGTTAATTGGTTCTTCTTTCACAAAGAAACTGGTAGGTTCCATGCAAAGTTCTTTGATCACGTAAGACTGGTTTGGATCGATGGCGACAGAACCACGACTTGTCTCTGAGAGTAAAGGACATTTGTTAGCTAAGCCAGTACCTCTAATCTGTTCATAGGTAAGTAATTCTCTCGGATTACTACCACTTGCCATATCTGATTGGCTGCAAGCTGTTAATAAACCTAACACTACAGCCATTAATCCAACTATTAAAGCGCGATACCTCATGGTTAACCTCAATGTCAAAAATTAATATTTTCAGTTGTTAAACTAAAAAAAGTTAGATGTACCCAGAGTTTTCAATCCAGCTACTAAGCACATCATCAACTTTAATAGGATATGCTATCTTATGTAGACAATGCAGCTGTTTAACAATTAGCAGCATTCTCCATTCATCACCGCGCACATCATATAAATTAAATCGATAGATATAACTAAATTAGGCGCGGTACCAAACGGCAGCCCTGTTAAACTGTTGATATGCATTGCCATTTATCTAACTAATAGTCTGCCACAAAAATTTATATCCAAAATTATATCCTTAAAGTTTTATATTACTATTTTTTTAATTTGAAAATAAATAGTTTTTTTGTGCCAATTTTAAACAATCCCTATTTGATTCCGCCTCGCATATCACTTTTATGTATCTATCTCTTGCTGTTTTATATATTTCTTAACATTGGGAAAATTTGGATTCTATTGATTAATCTTTAAGTTACTGCTTGACAAAAAAGCATTAATATACTCAAAAAAAATCTATTTTTATTTTCTGCAATATGACTTGATTGAATAAATGTTGCAAAATATTAAGAGTGTTGTAGTAGCCAGAGAGTTTTTTTTCACGTTAGGATTTAGCGCTTAATTGTTATAGTTATCCAGAGTTATGCTGTATCTTCCATCGCCAATATCAGGGTTTAATATAATTAACAGATAATTTTATGAGCAAAAGTACAAGTTTCGATGGCGATCATCTGCCTTACAAATTGCAAGAAATTGCGGATTACATACACGAATATTCTACGCTTTGTCAAGGGGATATTTTAGCAATTTTAGGATTGCTTAGACAGTTGGAACAATTGCATAGAGAAATTAGAGATGGTATTTTTCAAGAAAGTTTACCATCAAATCGTCAGGCGCTATACTCGCTGTTAAAAGACATTGAAGCAGAAGGAGGCTGGCCTTATATTGAGCGGATGAGGATTCAAGCCTTGATGAGCAATTTAGAAACTATTGCCGAAGAAGATAGCTAAAAATTTTCATTTTTTCGTTAAAACCTTAGCTAATACCCTGACAAAGATGGCGATCGCCAGAATCGACATTGCGGTTGTACTGGAGGTAATCACCAACCCAGTGACAACCGCGTACAAGTAGATTCTCCAAGTCTAAATTCCATAGAACTATGGTATTATCATCGCTGGCGGATGCTAAAGTTTGACCGTCCGGACTAAAGCTAACGTCTAAGACTGGGGCTTGATGTTCGCTGAGACTTTTAATTAACTTACCTTCACTACTCCAGAGCTTGACAGTACTATCCCAACTAGCAGCAGCGAGAGTTTCACCACTAGGGCTAAAAGTCACAGCACTAACGCTATCCCCATAACCTTTCAATAAAGTTTTTAATAAAGTACCATCCCAACGCCATAATCTAACGGTATTATCCCAGCTAGCGGAAGCGAGCAAGTTATCACTAGGACTAAAACTGACACCTAACACCCAGCCAGAATGGGGTAAAAATGTTTTTAACAACGTACCATCTCGTCGCCATAATTTTACGGTTTGGTCATCAGAGCCAGAAGCTAAAACCTGAGAATCAGTGCTAAAACGGACACTATTTACCCTTGCTTGATGTCCTTTCAAAGTTTTGAGCAGCTTACCTTGTTGATTCCATATTTTTACCGTTTTATCGACACTAGCAGATGCCAACAATTGTCCATCGGGGCTAAAACTGATACTGGTTACGCTATCCTGATGTCCCTCAAGGGTTTTGACTAGTTGACCGTCTCGCCGCCAAAGTTTTATAGTTTTGTCGTAGCCTGCGGATGCTAATATTTTGCTGTTGGGATGAAAACTCACGCTAGTCACTCGATCGGAGTGTCCCAACAAAGTTTTATAAAGACGAGTTTCAAACTCAGCATTAGATTGTCGCTGCCAAAGTTTAACCGTATTATCGCGGCTGCTAGAAGCTAAAATTTTACCATCATCACTCCAAGCAACACTTAACACCCGGTCTTCATGTCCTTCTAGGACTGTTAACTGAGGAGGATTTAAGCTCCAAAGTTTGACACTTTTGTCATAACTTGCTGATGCTAAAAATTTCTGATCGGGGCTGAATGAAACACTAACTACAGCATCGCTATGACCTTTAAAAGTTTTCAGCAATTTACCACTGCTAACATCAATCAGATTGATCATTTTATCATCTCCAGCTGAAGCGAGTCTTTCACCTGATGAATCAAAATTTAGACTCCAAATTGTACCGCTATGCTGCTGTAAATTCCGAAAAGGACGGTATCTGAAGCTGTTTACCCCGTCTTTCTGTTCGCTCCGCCAAAATTTAATCACACCATTTCGATCGGCTGATGCCAATGTTCGCCCATCAGGACTAAAATTAGCAACACTTACCCCTTCCTGATGACCTTGTAAAGTAGTTAATAAACTGCCATCAATTCCCCATATTTTCACGGTATTATCATCGCTCGCCGAAGCAATAAACCGACCGTCGGGACTGAAAACTACCCAATTGATCCAACCTTGATGTCCCCGAAGAATTTTGATTAATTTACCGTCACTGCTCCAAATTTTTACCGCTTCATCTTTACTTCCAGTAGCCAATAATTTACCATCAGGACTAAAGCTAACCTTGTCTACCCAATCTCCGTGACCGAGAGTTTTGAAGGGTTGCCAATCAAATTCTTGTGTAGCAGGATTTTTCCGCCAAATTTTTACAGTTTTATCCCGACTTGCAGAAGCAAGTAGATTCCCATCGGGACTAAAAGATAAGCTGGTAATACTTTCCTCATGACCTTGTAAGCTTTGTAACAATTTACCATCAGTACGCCAGATTTTCACACTTTGATCGCGACTTCCCGACGCTAGTAACTCACCATCAGGGCTGAAAATTACATCCCAAACAATATCACCATGTCCTTCTAAACGGTTGACTTCCGTCACACCATAAACCGCTTGCTGTAAAGCCGTAACCACTCGCATTCGGGTATCGGGACCAATTCCATGTCCCCGTTTGAGCTTTCTCCAAGCACGCAAACTTTCCACTAAAGCATCAAATTCTTTGTTAGAGGCAAATAAAGCTTCCGAAGCCGCAGTCAAAGCACTAATTTGCAGGTTAGTTTCGCTACGCTCTGCTCGTATACTTTGACTAATTGCAGCTTTTTTTTGTAAGTCAGCTTGCCACCATAATCCCCCAATGCTCGATGACATCACTGCTAACGCAAAACCCGCTAAACGTGCTTCTCGCAGCCGGCGTTGAAGTATAGAATTTAGCTTTTCTTGGGAGCGCTTTTGAGCAACTTCTGCTTTGGTTTTCTCGAAGCGGACTTTTTCTAATTCGACAGTAATTCCATAATCATTGCGATCGCGAATTGGTTTGACTAAATAATCATGAACTAACTGATAACGTTCTGCTGACTCTTGGAGTACTCGCAACACCAAACCGTTTCCGACCAGGATTTCTAAGATTAATTCTACGGTACTAAGATTATAAGAATGCATCAAGCCATGATATTCTTCTGGGATTATCTCTAGACTTTCTCCATCCCTAGCAATAGATTGCTTGCTTAATCTAAAAGCTATTTGTTTGGGCTGTTTAAACAATTGAGAAAAAGTAGAATTTACCCTTTGATTTACTACAGATAAAACATCTATTTGAGAACTTTCCTGCTCTTCAAAACAAGGCTCTTGTTCACTAAAAATGATGGTAACTAATTCAGCTTTAGTTTTTAACGGTCGCGTACCTTTTTCATCGGTTAATTCAAACAATAATTTCCAGCTTAATTGTGCGTTTTCTGGACCGCAATCGAAGATAACTTTTTCTAACCAGTGTTGGACTAATTTTTCCGAACCACCACTACGTTGATATTCTGCAAGTGTAGTAATATTTTCTGTTTCTAATTGAGCGCCGACAATTTGCAATTCTATTGGATGTACTTGGTGAGTTTCTCCGGCTAAATCTTCTACTAGCTTATTAATTAATTCGTCGCTTAATTGATAATGAGAACGTTTGATCAGGCTTTGGATAATACTAGTGGCATCTGTCGGGGAAAAATTACCTAAATAGTAACGAATATTCTTATCGAGAATATTTCGATTAATTACCCCCAAATCATAGTAATCTTCGTTATTTGAATAGCTTAATCGTTCAAATTCTAAGAGATAATGTAGATAATCTTCCCGCAAAGAAATCAGAATTTTCACAAAAGGGATATTTAGGCATTGAGTGAAAAACTTATAAAATTCTATTCTTTCGGTAGCATCATACTTGACAAAGAAAAATTCTTCTAGCTGGTCAAAAATTAAAATAACTGTATAATTACTATCTGTTAATAATCTGAGTTTTTCTAAAATAACTTCAACTGTAATTTCTATTGCCAAAGATATAGAAGTCTGAGCAATAATTTGGTTTAAACTGCGTCCTAAAGCTGTTACCCAATCGGTATAAACAGATAAAACAATTGGTAAAGCGATGCGTTCTCCAATAAAATTTTGTTTTAATACTGGAACTAAACCGGCTTTGATAATTGAGCTTTTACCGACTCCCGACGGTCCATGAACCACTGTTAGTTTACAGTCAGCACGAGTCATTTTTTCTAGAAGACGATAGACATCCTGCTGTCTTCCTGAAGCTGCAATTTCTTGAGCTACTTGTTCGGGAATTGATGAGATTTTTTGCGGTTGTAAAACTGGGTTAACTCTGTAACGCTGCGGTTGTAATTGACTTGCACCGATAAAAGCACGAAAACCATACTGATGTTCAATCTGAATTTTTTCTCGTTTGATTTTAAAAGCTTCTAAGTAATTGTGTCGTTCGTAAAAATAAAGGGAGCGTAATTCTTCAACAATTTCCAGATACAAAGATGGTTCATATTGAGCTTCACAAACTACTTTTGCCCATTCCAAAGTGTTAACAGCTTCGTCCCATTCATCCAAATTTCGTAAAGCTCGTCCAAGTAATAGAAGATACCAGCTTTCTTGTTGACGAGGAACTTCTGGCACTTCTTCGGCGATCGACAGAGCTATATTTGCTAATTCATGTGCTTGTAACCAATCCAATTTGGAAGCAGCCACAACACAAAGAAATCCGTAACTTTGAGCAATTAATGTTTTATTTTCAAATGATTGGTGTAATTCTAGAGAGTATGTTGCTAGTTGTGACAATTCGTCCCACTGTTGCAAGAATTGCAGCATTTCACAAGCGGGAAAAATGAATTTGGCGCTTAAGTCTTTTCTTTTTGTGATTTCAAATATATCCAAGCATTGCTTAAACCAATTTAAAGCATTTTGCCAGAAGCTAATATTAGCCGCAGGTTGTAAATCGGCTAAGCGTCGGTAGCACAGCCCCAGGTGGAACATCACTACTGCTTGGTGGATTCGAGGATGAAAGGACGGGGAGAGGGGGGGATGGGGGGAGTTGGTTTTGATTTCTTCTTCCCAAAGCTCTAAGCTGCGTTGATAATGAAATAGTGCTTTGTCGATGTTGTCGTTGACGTAGTTATCTCGTCCGAGGACAAATTCCAGACTTGCTTCTAATTGGGGTTTTAGTTTGATGTTGTAAAGACGAAGTAAATCGTTACGTGCTGATTCAATTTCTCGACGCTGTTGGGATTTAGGATCTAAAAGTAAGGCTGCATTTGATAAGAATTTTTGCGCTCCTGCATCTATCACTTTGTCAAACAAAGATTGTGTTTGCTGTTGAATCAAATTAACTAAATCATCCGCAGCCATTTCAAATTTAATTGTCGTTGCTGCCCAACTTTTAAAATCGGGTGCAAATCGTGAAAGTAATGTCCCTACTTCATCTTTGAGCCACAAAACTATCGGAAACCCAAAGGTGTCGGCGTAGATATCTCTTGCTTGGTTAATCCCTGTGAGTAAGTCTTCTAAGTTTGTCACTGACTCTAATCCAAACACCATCACAGCAGTTGGTAAAGAATCTGTTTTTACTGCTGGTATATTCAAAAATAATTCTGAGACGATGGTGCTGTGTAAAGCTGTGGTTGAGGGAGATAAAAATACTTCTCGCAAATTTACGTCTTTGGTTTGGGAGCGGATATTGTCTAATATTTGTTTGCACAACTCGGTGTAATTACACCGTACTAAAATCAGAGAAAATTGACCGCTCGAAAGCGCAATTGCTCGAATCAGTCTACGAAGGGTATGTTGATTGGAAATTGCGATGTCTGTAAGAGTTGTATTTTCACTCATAATCAGTTATCAGTTATCAGTGTTAGCGAAGCGTGACGCGATAGCGTCATAGGACATACAGTTAAGACTCATCAGTAAAGAGCTTTACTTGCATTTTTTGATAATTGATAAAATGTCCCTTATCACAAAAACACAAATAACAGAAGAGAATTGATGTTTTTTCTCTTAAGGAATTGCTGGAATTTTGTATTCAGAATTTTCCCAAGCGAGGACTTTTTCGGTTTCTGCTAATGCTGGACTAATCCCAAACCACCGCCCTCTAAAATCTCGATATTCAAAAACAAACATACTCCGCAGCAATCTTTGATATTCAGATTCACCTTTGACTGTCTGCTGATTGACTACTTCATAGAGTAATTGCCATTCTTCATCGTCAATAGCCAAAAGTAAATCATCGCGATAATCTTTGATTACAGCTTCTAAACAACAACGCTCGAAGGGGGGATCTTGTCGCTGCAAACAACTGTAAAGTAACCCCAATAGATTGCGGATATGCCCACCGCTGATGCGACACAAACGGTCTAATGTTTCGGAACTATCGAATATTTCCGCAATCAATTTTAATCTAATATCGGCAGAAACTTCCGGAAATGCCCTTGCTAAAACCAATTGACGTAACAGAGACATTCCCGCTTCGCAATCACTACCATCTCTTTGACGCACCAGTACCATCGGCAAAACTTTGGGAGCAATACCACCACCCAAGCGATTTTTCAGCGTTTCATACTCCCCAGAAAAAATCAACGCCAAAGGAATTGTGTAAACTACATGACACTTCAGCCGACGTAACTGTTCACCCCTGTCAATAAACAGATATTCCGGTTGCGATCGCCCTGATGGCATCGGACGCATATCAACTCGATCTAAGTTATCAATAATTACAACTATTCCTTTTTGTCCCCTCATTTGTAGCTGTTTATTCGCTTTCTCTAGTACCTCTTCGTTTATCGCTTGCAAAATGCCGTTTGTACGGGGTTCTAAATATTGCCTGAGTTGACAACGTAATTGGGGGCTATCTTTCGTTTTAGCGCTAATTTTGGCAATACCCAAGGAAAATTCGGCTTCTGCTGATATATCTATGGGAGTTTGCAGAAAATCACCGATTTCTCGAAATAAATTCGCAAAATAACCAGGCTTGAGCTTAATATTGATTGCTTCTAAACTGACGCTGACTTGACGGGCTACACTCAGCAAAATATCGCTGACATCGATATCCGCCATATCCAAGTCTTGGCTGGATTCAAAATAAACTACGTGAAATCCCGATTCCTCTAATTCTGCTTTGAGCCGTTGTAACTCAGTTGATTTACCACAGCCAATATGACCTGTAAATAATTGGCAAGTTGGTTCATCAGGAGAAATACGGACAATGGTTCGTTTCAATTCTTCGACTATTTTGCAACCCCTTACCTCAGAAAAATCTATATAGTATCTTCTCTCGGAATCATCACCCATTACCAGGGTTCTGCTGGGATTACAGGTTTTAAAAAACCTTGACAAATTTAGTGTAGTTTTCATGTAGATGCACTTGATATAAATAATTACTATCAACCCTAACTCAAATTTAAAATACTGAGCTTCCTCGCTCCCTAGTTCCGAGGTCTGGTTGATTTTTCCTTTCCCTGATGTTCCTGCTCGTATTTGCCTTTCTATCCCAGATAAGGCAGAACTTTGACAAAAATATGTGGTTTTAACTATAACCGGGGAACACTGGTCGCCTTACTGCCCGCCGTGAAACGACGGAGTACCGGCGACTCGTTTGTATTGAATCGGCTAATTGGTTTTTGGTATAAAAAAACTAATTTGTACAACTCCTTAAATTTTACTTAAGTATTAATTGTTGCAAACCATGCATATCATTTTTCTGAATATACGTCAAGTTAGTTTAAATAGATGTGGGTTTTTTTTGTCAAAAAGGAATAAATTGGTATTAGTTTTTCATAGAGTAAGCGTTGAGTGTGTATAATGTGGAATTTAATTGTTAAGTGAGTAACAAAGGGCAATTAATCTTTCCGAACAAGATAAGTAGGTCGGTACAAAAAAATAGTGTTATGTAAAGAAATGTAAATCAACCTTACACCCTCTTACAAGAGAGCCTTTTGCCTTGTCTCAATGATAATTTTCCGTGCTGACCTACTTATGGGTAACAGCGATGGTGATTTTCTCGTATTATTTGTAGTATTTTGACTTGCAAATAAATGCCACTCTCAAGTAAAAAGGCTACATTAGAGCAAAAATACACGTCAATGATTTGGGTTTTTATTGTGATGGAAAAAATTAGAGAAAAATGCTTATAAAATAAATTGCTGACTTTCAAAGCTTTAACTGAAACTAACTTATTTATCTTCCTACAATAACTTGAACAAAAATGCAACTGAAGAGGTTTAGATGCCGGAAATATTATCAGTTTCCTCCACAGAATTAGCTGGTCGTCGCGAAAAACTACGTCGCAACAGACAGATAAATATTATTAGCAAAATTTGGCGAACCTTAGCAATTACAGGTTTAGCAGGTGGTTTGTTATGGTTTTTGATTCAACCAATATGGGTACTCAAAAGCAAGAAAGATATTACTGTTTCTGGAAATCAGTTATTCTCTGATGAAGTGATACAGTCAAAAATGCCATTATCCTATCCCCAGTCTTTGTGGCGAGTTGAACCAAGTCGTTTAAGTGCATCTTTAAAGCAGCAACCAGGTATAACTGACGCAACCGTAACTCGTCGTTTATTTCCACCGGGACTGATAGTCAAAGTATCCGAAATATTACCTGTAGCGATTACTCAAACTCGTAGTATCGAGGATACTAATTCTCAAAATCAAAAACCATTAGAAGGATTAGTGGATATCAATGGTGTTGAGGTAAAGACGGAAAACTTCAAATCAATTCCCGCCAATAAATTACCCAGTCTCAAACTAATTGGTGATTTACAGCAGTGTCGCCCCTTTTGGAAACAGCTTTATCAAGAAGTAACTAACAGTTTAGTCAAAGTCATGGAAATTAATTGTCAAAATCCTACTAACATAATTTTAAAAACAGAACTCGGAAGAGTACATATTGGAAGTCCAACTTCTGAATTAGCTGAAAAAGTCAAATTGTTGGGAAAAATTCGCCGTTTACCAGCCAAGGTAAAGATGAGTCAAATTGAGTTTATAGATTTAACAAATCCGGAAACAGTTTTAGTACAAATGAACCATAAAACAGTGAAGATTAACTCTCAAACTCGTTAAAAAAACCATGCTAGCAAATGTATAAAACACTCCTGGTTTGTAAATAAGTTTTATGCTGATAAATATATATTAATGATTGTTATTTCTGGAGTAACCTACACCACAATTAACATGGCTGTATCGTCTTAAGTTTAGCAAAGTTATCAAAAACCTACCGTTAGGGAGTATAAATCTCCCCTTTGTTGTAGTTACGCTTAAATTCAAGGGTGCAAGATGTCTGACAATCTATGATGATTGGGTTGGGGTTGGGAAAACATAATGCATCTATTCTACGTGGATTGCGGTGGTAAGCGGATTAGTCGAAAAGACCTGTTAACACGCATCTTTACAAATCATAGGAGTAGGAAGCCGAATTGAGGAGCCAAACATTTATTTTAGATAAAGATAATTTATGTCCTCATGACTCGCAATATATATTGGTAAACGAATTTTCAGGTCATCATCTCCGTGGTTGAATTAAGTGTATTACTTGTTTAATTGTGTTCAATGTTTTGAGATTAAACCAGTATTTCTGGGGATAAGCAAAAAGCACAAATACTACACTATTAGTTGTAAAATTGATGACCAATATCGATTAACAAGAATAATTAGGAGTTGCCGAGCATATATGAAGGCAAGAACAAGTAAAAATAGTAAAATCGGTTGAACCTATAATAGAGTTCTTTTTTTAGTAAACATTTAAGTTTACAACTCTTGAATTAGTTGTCTATCGTGGAATATTCGCGATCGCCAACTAAAACAAGTTTCGCACTCTCCAAATTGCATCGCTTTTGGAGAGTCAGAGGACAGAAAAACATTGCCCTAACTTTTTCTTTTGAGGCAGTGTTTATGTAGAGTTGACGCGAGCGGGTAAATAACACCCCTAAAAATCGTTTATCTGAATGCACGTAAATCCAATGACACTTGACAATAACCAAGGGCTTACCTATAAAAACTCGCAGTCTCCCGGACAGCAAGGAATCTCCTTAGCAGGAATGAGTACCAATAACCCTTTTGGTCATTCTGGACTGAGTTTGGGGCAAAACAGCAATAACAACCATGCTCCCGAAGAAAATCCGATTGGGGATATCGTTCCCGGTAGGGTTGCCAACATTAAAGTAATTGGTGTTGGTGGTGGTGGTGGAAATGCTGTGAACCGGATGATTGCTTCTGATTTGAGTGGAGTAGAATTTTGGTCGATTAATACCGATGCTCAAGCTTTAACCATGGCTGCGGCTCCTTGTCGTCTACAAATCGGACAAAAGCTAACGCGGGGTTTGGGTGCGGGTGGTAATCCTGCAATCGGGCAAAAAGCAGCAGAGGAATCGAGAGATGAAATTGCAGCAGCTTTAGAAGGAGCCGATTTAGTATTTATTACCGCTGGGATGGGAGGTGGTACTGGTACGGGTGCAGCTTCGGTTGTGGCTGAAGTCGCCAAGGAAATCGGTGCTTTGACTGTTGGTGTAGTTACCCGTCCGTTCGTGTTTGAAGGTCGCCGTCGTACCAGTCAAGCAGAGCAAGGTGTTGAGGCTTTGAAAAGTCGGGTAGATACTTTAATCATCATTCCTAACAATAAACTTTTGGAAGTGATCCCAGAACAAACACCCGTTCAAGAAGCTTTCCGTTACGCGGATGACGTATTGCGTCAGGGTGTACAAGGTATATCCGATATCATCACTATTCCCGGTTTGGTAAACGTTGACTTTGCCGATGTCCGAGCTGTAATGGCAGATGCAGGCTCAGCTTTAATGGGAATCGGTATTGGTTCTGGCAAATCACGCTCTCGGGAAGCGGCGATCGCGGCAATTTCTTCACCTTTGCTCGAATGTTCCATCGAAGGGGCTAGAGGTGTGGTATTTAATATTACCGGCGGTAGCGACCTGACTTTACATGAAGTGAATGCAGCCGCTGAAGCAATTTATGAAGTGGTAGACCCCAACGCTAATATTATTTTTGGAGCGGTGATTGATGACAGACTCGAAGGAGAAGTCAGAATTACTGTAATTGCTACCGGGTTTACAGGTGAAGTCCAATCCCAGCAACAGCAAAGTGTTACCCCGAATAGTCGAGTAGCCCCACCTCCAGGACAGCAACGGCGGACAATGCCCCAGCCATCATCAACAAGTGCTAGTTCTAATTCTCAAAAGCCAGTCGAACCCAAACAAAAACCGGGATTAGAAATTCCTCCGTTTCTTCAAAAACGACGTAATCCGAATAACTAAAGTCAATGTGCCAGTTAAGAGCCGAAAGCAGCCGATATTAAATGGGTTGGCAATCTTCTTGTGCATCTGGGTGGATTACTCTTTGACTTAGTTTTGAACGCGAAAACGGGGGTGCAGGGGTCTCGATTAAATTCATTCATTGCCTCCCACAATCTCGCAAAAACTGATCCCGTGGTTTGGAAAAAGTTTAGTTTTATTGCCTGCCGTAATAGCGACATTCCGAGTTGGCGATAATTTGTGTAATGCCTAATTTTTGGCAATCATCTTTGGGTATTTCATCTGTACTAATACTTCTTATTTGGTGCATTATTTTACTTTTATTTCAAACTTGTAAGTTCCCCATTAATTGACAAAGGCTGATTTTCCAGGAGTTTAATAACTAAAAAAATTGTTTAAATAAGAATTTAATTGTTACTTGTGGTTTTGAGTCCCCCGCTCTACCCATTGAATAACTTTTTGACCCAGGTTTGTATTGCTAAACCGATCGATTTCGCGAATACCCGTAGGACTAGTAACGTTAACTTCAGTCAAATAACCACCGATTACATCGATACCGACAAATATTAAGCCATCTTTCTGTAGAGTTTTGGCTAATTGAGTACAAATTTCCCGTTCTCTGGAAGTAATTTCGGTTTGAGCAACCGTACCACCGGCTGCCATATTATTACGAAATTCTCCAGGAGCGGAAAGACGGTTAAGCGCTCCCACTGGTTCGCCATCAAGTAAGATAATTCTTTTATCTCCAAGTTTGGCTTCCGGTAAAAATGTTTGTAACATCACTGGTACTCTTCCCTGTAGGGTACTCAGTTCCACTATGGAATTAAAATTGCGATCGCCTGGTTCTAAAAATAAAATTCCTTCACCTGCTTTGTTCCCCAGGGGTTTAAGAACTGCTGCACCTTGGGCTTCTACAAATTTCCGAATTAAATGTTTATCAGCACTGACAATTGTTTCGGGAATAGCTTCGGTAAACTGGAGAGCATACATTTTTTCATTAGCATCTCGGATACCTTTGGGACTGTTAACAACTAAAGTTTTACTTTGGTCGATATAGTCAAGAATGTAAGTAGCATAAAGATAAGAAACATTTACTGGTGGATCTGTCCGCATGAAAACAGCATCCATTGTGTTCAAACAGATATTAGTTTTATCGCTTAATTTGTACCAGGGATTTGCAGCTTTATAGCCTTGCTCTTGCAATTCAACGGGGATAATTTCGACTCGTTCCAGATGCGCCCAAGCAGCACTATCTACAACGCTCAACTCCCAAGTTTGAGTTATCCACACTTCATGTCCTAAAACACACGCTGCTTCCATCATGGCAACGCTGGTATCATGACAAGGGTCTAAATTTTGGATGGGATCGATAATAAAAGCTAGTTTCACAGGATTGCCTCAATTTACCGTTCATTCATATTGCGGTGATTCTTTTAAAATTATCCCTCCTTTGGGTAATAAGGTTAAAGGTTAAAGGTTAAAGGTTAAAGGTTAGAGGTTAGAGGTTAGAGGTTAAAGGTTAAAGGTTAGAGGTTAGAGGTTAAAGGTTAAAGGTTAAAGGTTAAAGGTTAAAGGTTAGAGGTTAGAGGTTAGAGGTTAAAGGTTAAAAACTCTTCATTCTTTACCTCAATCCAAAATCCAAAATCTAAAATCCAAAATTCAAAAACCCACCCGGAGGCAGGGGTGGGAATCAAGCAATCTCTAACTCAATAGCTCGTCCAATTCGCCTTGAGACTCTAGAGCATAAATATCGTCGCAACCACCAATATGCACATCATTAATGAAAATTTGTGGTACGGAACGTCGTCCATCTCCTCTACGAGCCATCTTTTCCCGTGCTTCTTCGTCTCCATCAACGCTGTATTCGATAAAGTCAACCTCCTTTCTTTTCAACAAACTTTTAGCGCGTATACAAAACGGGCAAGTACTCCAAGTGTAAATTTCTACTTTGGCAGCCATAACGTCCTCATATTGTTCGGGGAATGCCGATCATCGTAGGCTCTGCCGTTGCACGGCTTCTGTACCGATGACTCAGCAATTCTTAATTCTAGAACGTTATAAATAGCTGTTAATGTCTTAAAAGTAAACTAAGATACTTTTGATACATATCTAATTGGGATTAATGTATTTGTAAAGTCTAAAAAGGCACGTTTTATTACTTTGTTCTGAGTGTTAATTAAGACTTTAAATATTTCTTGACAGAAGTAAGTGCGAATGAGCCTACTATCAGGAGCAACAGCAGACTCAATTGCGTTGGCTTTAATCCAGGTGCATAACAAATTTATAATATTTCAGTTTAAATACTGTACACCTCAGTATTTACACTGCTTTATATATTACTGAAGATAAAAATACATAGTGTTTTCCGCAGAAATAAAATGGGATTGTGGAACAAAATAAATTTTGTATAGCTGTACGTACTTAACTGAAACCCGCCATATAAAATTACTCCTGAAGAAAAATTCTCCAGGAGTGTAAATTTATTTGAAATTCATGACCGATTTGTAATCTAAGTGTTTATCCGGTAGCAGTAGCGTATCGAATTAGCTCCCCCAAACGCTCTCTTAAGGTTTCTAGCCCAAGCCGCTGATATGCGGAAATAAACACTGCCATCGGGTATTCTTCTCTGGCTAAAGCTAAGGTTTCGCTGTTGGCTTGGTCAATTTTGTTGAAAACTACCAGTGCTGGACCTGGTGTTATGGGCATTTGCGCTAGGATGTCCCTAACTGAGCGGATGTGACTTAGCCAAGCCGGATGAGATAAATCGACCAAATGTACTAAGGCATCTGCTTCTGTAACTTCCTCTAAAGTAGCACGAAAGGCATCCATTAAAGCCCCCGGTAACTTGTGTATAAACCCTACCGTATCAGTAACTAGAATTTCTTGGGTTTCTTCAGTTTCACCATGAGGAATTACCAAACGGCGGGTTGTGGGGTCAAGGGTCGCAAATAATTGGTCTGCGGTGTAAACAGAGGCATTAGTTAAAGCATTGAGCAAAGTAGATTTACCGGCATTGGTGTAGCCGACTATTGCAATTGTGGGTACTTCTTCATGCTGTCGTCGCTGTCTTAACCGTTCTCGATGTGCTTGTAATTGGTTTACTTCTTTTTGCAAGCGAGTTATCCGCCGACTAATAGAACGACGTTCGGTTTCCAGCTTGGTTTCACCAGGACCTCTGGTACCGATACCACCCCCAAGTCGGGACATTGCCTGACCTCTACCAGTTAGTCGCGGTAACATATATTCTAACTGTGCGAGTTCTACTTGCAGTTTACCAGCGCCGGAACGAGCGCGTTGAGCAAAAATATCTAGAATTAATTCGGTACGATCAACTACTCTAACTCCGATTTGCAGCTCGAGATTTCTGACTTGCGCTGGTGATAAATCGCGGTCAAAAACTACCAGATTTGCACCCAAAGTTTGAACGCTCAAAGCAATTTCTTGTACCTTACCTTCACCGACTACCGTTTGGGGATGAATTCGCGATCGCTTTTGTTGCATGGTGAGCAATACCTGTCCCCCAGCTGTATCCACCAACCGACTTATTTCTGTCAAAGTATCCTGGAATTGTTGATGAGATGTTTTATCTTGAGTTAAAACCCCAACAATTACAACGCGATCGCGATCGCTATCTACCTCTTTGGCAACAAATTCCCGCTTCCATTCTTCTTCAAGCCCCTCAACCAAATCCAGAAAGTCTTGTTTGCTCAATGCATCCAGACTCATCGGTGGTAAAACTTTCCAACTTGGAGCAGAATAATCGCTGGTTGGGAGTTGAGAAGGAGAATTATTAATTAGAGCGCGAGCATCTTGGGGTGCTAAGTGTGCCAAATAAGCTTCCTTAACATAACCAGTAGCCCCACCGCCCCGACGTTGAAATCCTGTTCCTGTAATATTAAGTACAATTAAAGCATCTAATCTTTGTAATGCCATGGCTGTTAAAGCTGCATCTGAAGGATATTCTGGCTTTAACTGAGTAGCAATACAACGAATACCGCTAAGTCGTTCCGCACCGTAACGAGGTAGTTCTGTCAGCGGAATTTGGGTCTTACACGGTGTGCCTACCCCAACCCGAATAACTTGTCCACGACGGTTGAGATAGGCACATACTGGCTGATTTATTTCAGTACTAATTGCCGCCAGTCTTTGAGCGAATTCCGGAGTTGTAAAACTATCGCCCGGTATACGCTGGTGATACAGCCGCTGCAATTGCTTTTGTTGGCTGTGTTTCAGACCCTGGAGATTACCAAAAATAGTTTCTATAGGCATCTATGACCAGTAAACTAGTCCCCCATATACATCTATATTTATTTTACACCAGGGTTTTTTAAGCAAACTCTTTCTTTTTGTAGATGCGTTGTTAAGGTTAAAGGTCAAAGGTTAAAGGTTATAATTCTGGTGATTTTCTCCCCATCCCCTTGTTCCCTCACTCCAGTAGGATATACTTACCAAAGTTAAAAAAAAGAAAAATACTTCCGTATTCCCCTGTAATGAAGATTCTGCTTGTAAAAGATGATCAGCAATTTACAGATCAGCTAAAAGAAAATTTAAAACAACATCGATACATTGTAGATATTGCCAGAGATGGACAAGAAGGTTGGGAATTTGTTGAAGCACAAGAATACGACTTAATTATCCTAGATATGATGTTAGCAAAGCTGGATGGAATTAGTTTTTGCAATCGTTTGCGTGGGAAAGGTTTGCAGGTTTTAGTGCTATTTTTGAGTACAAGAAGTACTAGCACAGATAAAATCAAAGGTTTGGATGCTGGTGCTGATGACTATGTAGTTCAACCCATACCTTTACCGGAACTGATAGCTCGAATCCGAGCGTTGCTATGTCGAAAAAATACTACAGTATCGACCATATTGGAATGGGGAAATCTTTGTTTAGAACCTAAAATTGCAGAGGTAAAATACGCTGGTGTTTCTTTAAATCTGACGAAGAAAGAATATTCTCTCTTAGAATTATTCATGAGAGATGCTCAAAGAATACACAGCCAGAATAGTATTTTAAATCAGCTATGGTCTTTTGAAGACGAACAGCCGACAAGAGATACTATCAGAACATTAATTAAACGAGTCCGACAGAAGCTAAAAGCTGCAAAAGCTCCCGATTTGATTGAAACAGTTTTTGGGGTTGGGTATCGTTTAAATCCGCTGTTTAAAACATCATCTTTAAAAGATTATCACTACCAGTTAATATAATTACGGGAATTTTTGCAAATTGAGGAATTCTTCTGATTTGAGCGCATACTTCATATCCGTTAACAACTGGCATCATTCAATCTAAAAAGATTAAATCTGGCTTATTTTCGATTAAAATTGGTAAGGCTTGAATCGCATCTTGTATTTTTATGAATTTCATCCCATTTGAGGTAATAATACTCTCTAGAGTTTGACATACTTGAAGACTATCATCAATACAAGCAATAATTGGTGTCTTTGATTGTTTCTTTGGCAAAGGTTTGATATTATTTTTTACTTCTTTTACTTCTTTGATTGATAAAGGTAAATCAGGTACTTCTAAAAGTTGAATAAATCCTCTGAGAATAAAAGGTAATAAATCAGAGGAGATTTTACGTACATTAAAATCAAGTTTAATGGCTAAATCTTGTAGAGTTTATTCACCATTAATAAATTCAACAAAATTTTTGTAGATATTTGGTGTTACTAATTGTTGAATTTGTTAGCTAAAAAATGTGACAATACCGTGGCAGAGGTGAGCCAGCTAAATTTTCTCACAGAGCGGTTAAAAAAATATTGGTCTTCCCTGATAGAAACTTCATACAAGTGGGAATAATAACTTTGTGCTACAAATAGATTCTGTTTGCTTAATGCTGACTGGAAGTTAGGGCTGAATCCAGAGTTTGACAAATAACTTTAAATATCAGTAAATCTACCAGCAAGGGGTATGCCCAATGACTCAAATGCTTAGAGAAGAAGTTCGGGAAAGACTAGGTAACATCGATCAAATCCGCGATATTATTTTTGGAGCCCAGATTAGAGAATATGAAACCAGATTTGGTAAGTTAGAATCGGATATTTCGCTTCTACAACAAGAAATGCGCTCTCATGTTGAGCAACTTAAGGTTTGTTTTGCTACAGAATTGAAAGAAGGTTTCCAAAAAAGTTTAGTCCATTTGTCGATAGACAATTTAGCGATAAATATCTATCCACTGTCGGAGTAAAAATTTCTCGTAAATCTTTAGAAGTAACCAATTCAGAACAGCAAAAGCATCTAATATTACAGTTATTAATTTGGGATATAGAGGGAAGTAATAAATTCCAAGGAATTTCTATAAGCTACTTTCAAGGAGCAACAGGAGCAATTATAGTCGGTGACGTTACCTGTCCAGATTTCATAGACAATATTTCAAAACATCTTCAAGCATTCTTAAAAGTAAATCCCCAAGCTAAGGCTGTAATTGCTTTGAATAAATCAGATTTAATTGATATAGAATATCTGGAAAAATATCGGCAAACTTATCGCTTTAAAGATAATTCTAGTTTTGTTTCAACTTATGAAACTTCAGCCAAAACAGGGAAAAATGTAGATAAAATATTTCAATGTTTAACACACTCAATGATTTAATAAGATGAACTCTGTATCTAAAAATATACTATCATTACGGCGTATTGAATATTTAATTGTTAATGAAAAGTGGGAAATTATAGAATTATCTCCCAAAATAAAATTTCTGGGTGACAGTTTTAATCAAGTGAATTTAGGTCAAGATATCCGGATTACTTTTCCTGAATTGATTGGGATTGAAATGATTGCTAACGATATTATCGCAGGCAAACAAGAGAGCTTTAAATTGAAGGGAGTGATTCGGAATCAAAAAACACTAAATCCAATTTATATTGATATTTGTATTGGTAATAATCTCAAAAATAATCAAATTAGTAACGAACTATTGATAGTGATTGAAGATGTGACAGAACGAATGGTTCTCGAACAATCTTTAGTCCAAGGTACAAATGAAGCTAATCTTTTACTGCGTACTTTGAGTGCTTCTAAACAATATATCGACCAAATTGTTACATCAATGGCAGATACTTTATTAGTAACAACGCTGTCAGGAAAAATTAAAACTATCAATCGCACTGGACAAATTTTATTAGAATACGATGAAACAGAAATTTGCGGTAAATTTATTTCTACTATTTTACAAGAAATTGACAGTTGGAAAGAAGAAATAGAAAAAAGAGGAAACGTTGAAACTCCTTTATTTGGTCCGATAACTCCTTTAGTTAAAGAAGTAGAAACAGTTTGCAAAACCAAAACTGGAAAAACAATTCCAGTTGCTTTTTCATGCTCTAAAGTTCAGACAGAAATTGAGCATTATCAAGGTTATGTTTATATTATACGAGATATGACAGACCGCAAACAAGCTGAACTTGCAAAACAAGAGTTTTTAGCAATGGTTAGCCATGAAATACGTACTCCAATTGCTTCAATAATTGGGATGACTGATATATTATCAAATACTGAATTATCAGAACAGCAAAAAGAATTTGTTGATACTATTTGTCATAGCGGTAAATCTTTACTATCAATCATTAATGATATTCTTGATTTTTCCAAAATTGAATCAGGAAAACTAGAATTTGAACAAGAACCTTTTCATTTAAATAGTTGTATTGAACAAGCAATTTCCTTATTATTACCTCAAGCGAAAGAAAAACAATTAGAACTTATTTACCACCACAATCCTGAACTTCCTCAAGTTATTGTCGGGGACATTAATCGATTAAGGCAGATTTTGATAAATTTACTAAGCAATGCAATTAAGTTTAGTGAAACAGGAAAAATTGAACTTTCAGTAACAAGTCGAGAACGTCAAATTATTGGAAATGAAAAAAATAATTGCGAAATTCAGTTTGCAGTTCAAGATACTGGAATTGGTATACCAGATAATCGAATTAATCGTTTATTTAAAGCCTTTAGCCAAGTAAATTCTTCTACAAATCGAAAATATGGAGGTACGGGTTTAGGGCTGGTAATTTGTAAACAATTGAGTGAATTAATGGGTGGTAAAATTTGGGTTAAAAGCGAGCCAAATCAAGGTAGTATATTCTATTTTACTATCACTACTTGTGTAATTAAAACAGAATTACACCAAGAATGGGGAACTAAAACAAAAGTATCTGATATTGTAATTAATACTGCAATTGCCGAAAAATATCCGTTGAAGATACTATTAGTAGAAGACTACCCAACAAATCAAAGAATGATTACTTTGATGTTGCAGCAAATGGGTTATCAAGCTGATGTTGCTAATAATGGCTTAGAAGCACTTACAGTAATGCGTCGTCAATCCTACGATGTTGTATTGATGGATATGCAAATGCCTGAAATGGATGGGATGACGGCAATACAGCATATTTGTCACGAGTGGGAACCTTCTGTACGTCCCCGGATTATTGCATTAACAGCAAGTACAATTTTAAGTGAACAAAAAAATTATTTAGCATCTGGTATAAATGATTTTCTTGCTAAACCCTTTCGTATTGAACAACTGACACAAATTCTGACTAATTATCAGTTCAATTGGCAATAAATTGACAAAGTAAGTGAAATTCAACAAACAGAATCTCCTCAAAAAAATGATTCTATAATTGATACTGCTGCATTAAAAGAAATTTATGGTATTGCTGATTTAAATTATGGAGTAAATCCTCAAGAATTTATCCTAAAAACTATTGATGATTATTTAGAAGCAACTCAAAATTTTTTACAAAATATTCAACTTGCATTCACTAATAGTAATTTTAAAACCCTTCCGCGAGTAGTTCATACTATGTCTTCTAGTAGTGCAACATTAGGAGCAACTAATTTAGCAGCTTTGTGCGCGGAATTAGAAATCATATTAATAAATCAAATGTGGGAGCAAGTAGAAAAGCAAATTGATAAAATTACAGATGAATATCAAAACGTAAAAAATGCTTTAATCAAAGAACGCGAGAAGTATTAATAATTAAATTGAAATTCTTTCCTCCAATTTTTCACACACATTTGTAATTCTTCGGATAACCAGCAATCAAATTGCGGGTAAACAGGTAATCTCCCTACCAAATCCCAACCTCCTGGCTGTAATATTTTTCGCAGTTCCTTTTCCTGAATATGCGGATAATCGGGGTTTACTTCATCTTTGGGACTAATTCCCCCTAAATCCCTTGCACCTGCTTGTATACAAGCAAGTAACCATTGCTGATCTTTAACTAAGTTTGGTGGAATTTGAATTGTAATATCTGCCGGTAAAATTTGCCGCGCTTTAGCTATTACTTGTGGTAATTGATGCGGATTAAAAGGCGGAAAATCAAAGCTTTGTTGACTTCCGGGGCTGTGCGGTTGTAAAATAACTTCTTGAATATGTTGATAATTTTCATGCAGTTGAGATATCGCGGCTAATGTATCCCACCAATCTTGTTCTGTCTCCCCAATTCCTAATAGTAATCCGGTTGTAAAAGGTATGTTTAATTCACCAGCCCATTGTAATTGTTGTAATCGCAATTCTGGTAATTTGCTTGGTGCATGTTTATGAACGGTTTGTAATAAAGTCGGTGTTAACTGTTCCAACATTAACCCCATGGAAACGTTAACTTTTTTTAGCTTTTGCATTTCTTCAAAACTTAAAATTCCCGCGTTCGTATGGGGTAAAAAACCCATTGATAAGGCTAATTCACACAAATCATAAATTCGCTTAAACCATTCTTTGCGACGTGATGAATGTGGATGAACTTCTCCACTCAGTATTAATATTTCACAAACATTTTGATTTTGGAGTCTTTGGAAAATATATTTTGCTGCTAATAAAGAAAGCATCGGACTATTTCCAGGTTCGGTACGAAAATTGCAGTAAGTGCATCTGTTAAAACATTCGTAGGTAGGAACTATCGTGTATGCAGGACTATAAAAAACTGTGCGATAATTAGAAAATTCCATAAAAGATAATGTAAAAATAATAAGTCTCGTATTGCAATATTTTGACTCTAAATACAAATTATATAAATAAAAAGGTACCCTTATGGGTACTTTGCTTCAAAATTAATTTGTGTAAAATAAGTATATGACCAACTATCTCCCCATAGATTTTAGATTCAACAGTAAATTTTCAAATCTCAAATCTCAAATCAACTTCACCCTAAACGAATTTTCGTAACGTGATTACTCAAAGACAAAAATTCTGAAGTATTAATTTATTTACAGGATAAATTTAACTATGGAGAAAGGCAATCTCGGCTTTATTTTAAAGATGGCTCAAACGATAAATCCCCAGATTTATCCTGGACGAGAGTTAGATATTAATTTGTCCCAATTACGTCAACTTCCTGAAGGTACTTTAGGTAGAGAATTAGCCCGGTTTTTTGATGAAAATGGTTTTGAACCGCTACAATCTGGAGATTGGATACAGCGCACTCATGATGTTTGGCACGTTGTTACCGGGCTTTCTCCATCTAAAAATGATGAATTCATATTGCAAGCTTTTACTCGTTCTCAAGTTTTTCGCCCTTCTAGCGCCATACTGGTATTAGCTGGTTTACTAATACATAAATGTAATTTACAAGAAGTTATTCATACTGTTAAAAATGGCAAAATGGCGAAAAAATTAATTGATTGGGATATTGAATCTGATTGGGCTACTCCTTTAAGTGAAGTTCGAGAAAAATTAGGTGTCATACCATTTAATTAACCATCTGCTGTTGTTTTGCGTAAATATTTTTCAAGTGTTTTTTAACTGTATTGATGGTAATATAAAGTTGATCAGCAATTTCTTGGTAAGAATAATTAGCTCGACGCAACAACCAAACTTGAGATTCTCTTTCGGTTAAATCATATTTTATTGCTTCAGAAATAGCCATACTTTGATTAGTTTGTTTGCGGTCTTCTAAAGTAACTAATAAGTAATTATCATTACCTTGATTTGCTTGTAACCATCGAACGCGAATTCTTATTTTGGCTGATTTATATGTCTCAATTTCTGACTCAATCGATATATTTTGATGAGGAAATAATTGGCGACTTTCGATTAAAGATTGACAAATACGTTGAATTTCATCAGGGATTTGACATTTATCAATACCTCCACTTACTTGTTGACAAATATTACGCGCACTCTCGTTAACATGAACTAACTCACCTTGTATTGTCAAAATGAAAATTCCGTCAACAAAACTTTCAATTACAGCTTGCATTAAATCAAGTTTAGATACAGGCTGTGTATTTGTATTTTCGGATTTTGTTTTTGTGTTATAAAATTTACTTCTTTGGATAGATGTATTTTTTTGATACTGCTCTAAAAGTGAAACGCTCATCATTTATCTCCTTTTAAGTTCTTAAGCAGCATTGTTATAGTTGGGATTCTGCATTGGCAATGATTGAGCGGCAACCCCATAAAAATCATTGAAGTCAGTGAAGATACAGTGAAGTTTTGAGAAATTCCCTGAAGTGAGGTGAAGTTTTTCTTAAGTTAAGCAATACAGTACAGTCAATCGATTCATAATGACTATCAACAACTGTATTGCGACTTAAATTTTAGAAAAATTTACCGGGGAGTTGAGCGGTGAGGGATTTGCTCAATATTGATGAGTGGTTTTGTGTCGAACATCGGCTTAAGTATATTTCGCTTTTTAAAGGGAAAGTCGGTTTGACGCGCCGTCGATCTGAATGTTTTCTCAAGTTATGGGCTTATTTGTTGCTCAAGCAGCAGCAAGAATTAGGAGTTGCGATCAAGCCTTTAACAGAACTGAATTTACCTCAAGGTTTTGTCTCTTGTACTCACCGTGAAGCCAACGAACTATTTTACGCACAAGAAGACAGAGGAAGCGAACGTGCTGCGGGAATGATGATTGATAAGTTGGTAGCTCTAGGACTGATTGAAAAGGAATTCGACGGGAATAATATTTGTATTCGCATCTGTTCCCCATTACCAGATATCAATCAATCCACAAAACCTACTCAGTCAACAGAGCTTGTCACCGATAGCTTTAATCCCCGTACTGACGCTATACCCGCTGCAACTTTTTTAGCCAGCAACTACGACTGGATGAACAAAAAAACTACCGCTGCACCCCACAGAATAGCTAGGATACTGCGTACTTGGGCTAAACAGTATGGAAAAGGAATGCGGGTTTTACGTCGCTACGATACTCAAGACCCCGTTGGTATTTGCATTCTTTATCCTGTAGCTTGCGAATCTGAGGAGAATTTTTTTCTACCTCCGAGCAAAAGTCTGCACCTGAGTACTGCTAGCCAAACTGATCCTTTTAATATTGCAACACCTGGAGATGAAAATTGTACTTCTGTTTTTATTCGTAGCTTTCAAATAGACCCCAACTATCAGCAGCACGATCATCTATGTCAATTATTAAAGGATGCTCGCCAAACTTTAATCAATATGCAAGCAGATTTCCCCAATCTTTGCGATTTGTATACCTTGACCATTCATCCCTCCGCTCAAAATCTAGCATTAGCAATGGGTTTTCAGAAAACTAGCCAAGACCCACAAATATCTCTTTATTGGATGTATATGCCCCTCGACAAGTATTTGACCCTCGATATTGAACAAGCTGCATCAAATCTTAAACTTGATTAATGCGGCGACTCTTTATGGTTTCTTAATTTAATTAACTAATTAAAAATAAATTATTGTTTTTCATATCAGCTTTTTCTCCTTACACAGTAAGCTTTTCAAGCAATAAATCAACCGAATAACGCAGCATTCGCTACATTTTTTTATGAAAACGCTTTACAAACTGAAATATTTGTTTTAGTATAAGTACATGGGTCGAAAGACCTACTAAATCATAAATAAACAGCAATTATCCGAACCATGACAACCACATTACAAAGACGCGAGAGCGCTAGTGCGTGGGAACAGTTCTGCGGATGGATTACCAGCACCAACAACCGTTTATATATCGGTTGGTTCGGTGTATTGATGATTCCTACCCTCTTGGCTGCTACCACCTGTTTCATCATCGCTTTTGTTGCAGCACCTCCTGTTGACATCGATGGTATCCGTGAGCCTGTCGCAGGTTCATTGATTTACGGAAACAACATCATAAGCGGTGCAGTAGTACCTTCTTCCAACGCAATTGGTTTACACTTCTACCCCATTTGGGAAGCAGCTTCCTTAGATGAGTGGTTGTACAACGGTGGTCCTTACCAATTAGTAGTATTCCACTTCTTAATCGGAGTATTTTGCTACTTAGGTCGTGAGTGGGAATTATCCTACCGCTTGGGAA
>JAYKJL010000026.1:0-5226 GCA_035285725.1 Nostocales cyanobacterium 94392
TACAATCGCATAAATCCCGAACTAAAGTTTTAATTGCGATCGCAGTTGGTAACGGGTTCACTAATACGGGAATCAAAGGTGCTAACGAGTAAGGAAGTTCAACATAACTTTCCATACAGACAAGAAATCTTGGTACAGAATTTGCATCTAGGTCATAAACTAAGTTACTCAGCATCATTTCTGTTTGCTGGGACAACCTACCTGTTGAGATATCCGGCGAAATTACACCTTCAAAAACAAATACTCCTGGAACATCGGGATGTTGTAATATCCAATTCAGTCCTGACGTACATTGATTTTGGGTAGGTAGAAGTTGTCCTAAATCATTGAAAAGTTGCAATTGAAAATAACCAGTATTCCAAAAATATAAAGGTAATTGGAGATTTAGGGCTAATTTATGAACAAATCCTAATATTTTAAATCGCTCTGTAATAGGAGTTTCTACAGAAACAACAGTTTGCTTATTATCGAATAACAATGGTAAATTATTGAGATTCATTATCAAAAAACTTATGGCAATTTAAAAAGCTAGCAGCTTTAAATATCCACAATCACATTCATATTTGTTGTCGCTGCTGTTTAGAGTCATAATCCGATTCGTAATCAATTGTACCAAAAAGTTCTATAACTTTAAGTTGTTTATGACGTTGAATATACTCATGTAAAGCAGCCTCAATGACCGCAGTACGACTTTGATAATTACTTAGATTAAGGGCTTCTTGGAGAAGATTTTCATTTATTTGGAGACTATTCTCTTGCATAATTTAACTCTAATAAAGTGATAATTTAATCATGCTAAATTAAATATAAACACAGTTTTGCTTTATGGTAAATAAGTTTTACGATAATTTTCCAAAGCCCATTTTTTCGCTTGCTTAATAGTCCACATGGGTTCGATTGGTAATGAAGGTACATCTTTTAACTGACACTCAAATGTATAATCACCCGAAACTTTCGCTATAACTTTAGCTATAACTTTGCAACAACGATATGGGTATTTTGCAGCTTGTTTCTCACTAAAGCGAATCACCACCCAATTATTATTAGTGAAAAATTGATTTCTAATATTATCTTTTCCTTGGTCAGTACAATGATGTGGTGCTTTAGTGTTACCCACATAAGGTTCATCAATTTCAATATCGATGCTCAAACCGCTTGTATGTACTATTAGAAAATCGGCTGAGTAAGGATGAGAAAATTTAAGGTTGTGGAATGCTATTCCCTGAACGATATTCGGAAAGAAGCGCTTAGTAATTTGATAAAAAGCTTTCTCAGAAACACCTGTGGGAGCATCACTTTGCCTATATGGTTGTAATATTTTTCCTTGTAAGGAGCGATGTAATTTTGCTTCACGTTGCGGTAGGCGCATTACAGCAATATTATCTTTTTTAGACTTGATTTGAATAGGGTTAGGAATATTATTGTTACTTTTTTTATGGGAGAAGTTTGATATAAAACTTTTACTGCCTAAACTTATTGATGCCCAAATAATAGAAATTAGCCAAAAGGGATATAACCCAAAAATATGTAAAAAAATTGAAATAATTAAAGTTATACAAATGAATGTATAAAATATTTTATTTAAAGAATAATCTTTCTTAATTCCCTCTTCTTTTAATAAAATAATTCGCTTTTTATCAGTTTGATGAGAATCTTGTAGAAAATTGGGTGTAGGATTCTCTATCATAAATTTAAGTATTAAACGTGGATAAAATATGGCAGGATAATATTTATTCACTTCTCTTTAAATTAATTAAAAGCGCGTCGGTTGTTTGGGTAAAGGTTTTTTCAAACTGTCTTCAACCCCTAGCAATCCCAATTCCGTTAATAGAGGTAAAGATACTTTTGTTGTTTGAGCAACTTCAACCAAAGATTTATCAGAAGTATTTCGAGCCAATGCAATAAATTCTCTAACTTTGGTAACAACTAGGTCGGATGGTGGAGTATAACCCTTACGAATAGCAGAAACTAAACCACTTTCAATATCGTTAATCGTCGCTCTCCTGAATGTTCCAACTTGTAAAGTAGGCTCCCTCTCATCAGTGTTCGGCGTTTGATTGGATATGCTTAAACCACTGTAAGCAGGTGAACTATTACTTTTTTGTAAGTTAAAAGTATACAGATGTACTTTACCGTCACTGGTTCTAGTCTTAACGAACAAATTTGTAATATTCGTTGTCGTTAAATTAGGAAATTTCAGCGGCTGTATTTTACGTAGAAAAACTGTTGTGGCTCGACCGCTATCTAAAGGTGTATCGGTAGCATAAGTAAAGTGAGTCGGGTCTGCTAAAAAAATTTGGGTAATGCGTTCGTTTACCCCAGAAAAATCAACGGCGGTTGCTCGACCATTCCAAACTTCGATATTAATAGCTTTTGAGTTCAGACCTCTAGCTTCGCTGGCATTAACTGGTAATATCGCGGACTGAGCATGGGATGGAGTTGCTAAGAATATAGTAGATATTCCAAACGCGATGATTGATGTTTTCAAAATGTCTATTTTCATAATTTGTTATTCTTAACGGGAAACTTCAAAAAAGCCATTGAACAACACAGAAACTTTTGTTCCCGCAGGTACAATCACAACATCGGGACGATTCATAATTTCGCTAGAAGCTTTATTCGCACGTTGACTTAATCGTTGTGACATAGGCTTGAAAAAACCTTCTACAGCTGCGGCTAAGACATTTGGTTTATTAGCTTTTGAGTTAAATGTCTGACTGCTAAAACCATCATTTGAAATCACCGTCGAAGATTGACTTTGATTTTGATTGAATACTTCCCCAGCGCGACCTGCTGCACCCAATAATCCGATTAAAATATCTTGTTGTGCGATAGCTCTACTTTTATCGGAGATAGATTTTGCAGTTAAAGGTTTATTGTTTTCCCCTCGAACTAAAATTGTATTTTGGGGTATTGTTTGTTGTTGAATTTGACCGGATGAGTCTTTATAAACGATTGCAACAACGGTTTGCTTAACAAGCTTATTAATCTTGGAAACTGAATTTATTTCTGTAATCAAAATCGTTCCTTTTGATAATGCAATACGTTTATCTATAGATAAAATGTCTTCTTGTAGTTCGACTGCAAAGCGTTCCTGATTTTCATCTTCCTCACTCCAAATTATTGGTACTAAAACTGATGCTTCTGCGCTCGTACCTATTTGTACTTGAATTGGAGAATTAGAAGCGTTAGCAAAAATAACTGGAGATGAATTCTTTTCTGAATTTGAATGAATATAATCGTTTTCAGTGACATTTCCACTTTCAGATTGATTTGGTAATGACTGTGCTTGTTCAAATGATTGATTATCTTGTGTCCAATTTTTGTTACTCAGAGATGTTGTTTGTTGTCCCAAAGTCGCAAGTTGATTCCAACGCTCGAAGGGGTCTATTTTTTCAATGTTCGTTCGAGTCGGAGCAGGGGAAGCACTCTTATTGTTAGCTAATACTGGTAATTTGACTGGCACTGTTTCTCGAATAATTTTTGGTGGTAATTGTACTGTTTCTCGAATAATTCTTGGTGGTGATGGAACTTTTTCCCGGATGATTCTGGGTTTAGTCTGTCTCGATTTACGAACTGTTCTCACAGATTTATTGAGCTTTGGTGGAGGTGGTGTTACTGGTGGAGATTCTTCAATATCCCGACTTGCTTGGTTGCGTAGCGCTAATTCAGCTTTTAGACGTGCAGCTTCATCACTTTCTTTATAAGCTAAAACTGTTGGTGTTGGTTCTAGTACAGGAGCTTTAACAACTGCTTTAGGAGCAAAGAAAATTGACCAAATCATCCAAGCGGAAGTCATAACGCTACCGACTAACAAAGACGCGATCTGCTTGCAGCAGCGCTTCGCTATCGCAAACCTAATTAAAGGATTTTCGCTTCCTGATTGTGGTTCTGCTTGTTCGTTATCTCGTTCAATTAAAAATTCTTGGTCAATTAAAGCTACTTGTTCGGGTTGATATCCTGATATTTCTAATTCTTCTTCGGGAGTTAATTCATCAACGACTGATTCCAAATCATAGTTTTCTTGATTATTGTTCATATAAAATCACTATTTATGAGTTTCATAACTTACTCCCTCCCTCTCTCACTCCCTCACTCCCTCACTCTGCCTTTCTTCGGTAAACTCAGAAATTTTAATGATTTCCAAACCTGCACTTCTAATTTCATATAATTGCTGTTCTAATGCCGAACTATCATTCGATTGTGGTGAAGGAATATCAACCGCTTGTAATCTAAAAGTACGATTAAAATTAATTTCCTCATCCGCACCACCAGCTAAGTTTACTAATACTCTTGTTGCCACCATGTCAACTTCCCATTCACCCATTTTTACCTGTCTGGGAGCAGATAGATAGGAAATAATTATTTTGGAACGAACTTGACCGTTGAATACGCGGGAAGGCGTGATATCAGCAAGTGCTTCTAATGCTGCCTGACGAAATCCCCCTTTCCCTGATTGAATTAGAAATGAAGCAATATAAGCGTTAGTGGTAACACGTTTACCTTTACCTATATCTCTTCCTTTATCTAACTCTTTGGTTCCAGGGATAACACCATCCCAATTAAAAGTTAAATTCGCCCATTGTCTGACAGTGTTTTTTACAACTTCTGGATGACGATATAAATATTGTTGCTCCGACATAACTAGAGCGCGACCATTTACTAATTGCACAAATGTTGTTTTTCTTGCAGCAAGTTGATTAACTTTAAAACTTAAAAACAATAGAAATAAAAAGCTAATTAGGCTAAATGTTGTCAGCCCGATGAAGCACAAAGGAAGTATATCTTTGGAATCGAGTAATAATTTAGGTCGTCGAACTTGTCTTAATGATTTAAGCATCTGCTACACCTTTCCTGCAAAACCAGTTGCTACGGCGACTACACCATCAAAAGCAGCATTTACAAGTGCTGGAACTCTACTATTAATACCTGTATAAAGTGCAATTCCACCACCACCCGCAATCAACAATGCAAGTGCAGGAGCAAAGATACTAATAAATGCTAAAAATGCTAAATCAGAAGCACTTTGAGCGCCAGCAGAAACAATTACAGTTGCTGCCAAACCAACTACAATGTTGTAGCCTAACTGCACTCCAAATAAAGATATAAAACCGCTAGCCCAAGCCCATATTGGTTTTGAACCTAAAGGCAATAAACTCAATCCCAAAGCAATTGGTGCAAATGTGGCAGTCATCATTAATGCAGCTTCTAAAATATTGACAAAAG
>JAYKJL010000027.1:0-4991 GCA_035285725.1 Nostocales cyanobacterium 94392
AATTTCAATCGTTTTTCTGCTTCTTTATTTACTCCAAACCATTGAAACGGTGTATGCGCTTTGGGTACAAAAGTGCTGCATCCTAAAGTAAATCGCAATCCGGGGGCAGCTTTTTTAAGATTCTGCATCATGGTTACAGTTGCATCTAAATCTTCTGGAGATTCCCCAGGAATTCCCACCATTCCATAAAGTTTTAAACCTTTTAATCCGCCCTTTTTAGCATTTTCTGCGGCTTTGATAATATCTTGTTGTTCAAGTTTTTTATTAATAATCTGTCGTAATTTTTCCGAACCACTTTCAACAGCGATTGTTAAAGATTTAGTTCCTCTTTGAGCCAAAGTTTTGGCTAATTCTTCTGTCACCGTATTGGTTCTTACTGAAGCAATACTTAAACGGACATCTTCGTATTTTGGCTGATTAATATAATCTAATAAACTTTCAAATTCGGGATGCTGAGTTACGGAAGCTCCTAATAATCCCAGACGATTTGTTACCTGTAATCCTCTTTCAATTGCGGGAATTAATGAATCATTTAAACTTGCTGTTCTAAAAGGTAAAGTGAGATAACTTGCTAAACAGAAACGGCACATTTCGGGACAGCTTCTCACTACTTCGACCATAAAAATGTTTTCCCAAGCAGCTTTTTCTGTGACTACTGTTGATATTGATAAAGTGTTTCCCCGATAAGTTTGTTTTTGTACTTCTGCGGGAATTTCTGATGAAACTGGTTTAATAGATTTTATCGCACCATCTAAACTAAAATATTCAACTTCATACAAACTGGGAATGTAAATTCCTGGTACTTGTGCAAGTGCTTTTAATTTTGTTTCTCTATCCGCGTTTCTAACTTCTTTATAAACATTAATAAAATCATTTAACAGATTTTCGCCATCTCCCAACAAAACCACATCGAAAAAATCAGCAAAAGGTTCGGGATTCGCTGTTAAAACCGGACCACCACCAAAAACTATGGGATGATTATCTTGGCGTAAATTTGACTTAATCGGAATATCTAAAGATTCCAATAAATTTAAAATGTTGACATAATCCAACTCCCACGACATCGAAAAACCCAATATTTCGGGGTTTCGGGGCAGAGTTTCGCTAATATCGGTAAATAACCGACTTACCTGTAAATCCGCACGCATCGCTAAAGTAGCCCATACTACTTGATAACCCAAGCTGGTAATCCCCACAGTGTATTCATTGGGAAAAGCAAAGATAATAGGGATAGCGTTGGTGTCAGGAGTTATAGGAGTAAATAAAAGGCGTTCCTTAGCAAATAAATCGGATGTCACAGGCGTTTACTTTGGGGTGTTCTTCCATATTTAATTTTAAGATATAGAATTGTCAGGTTAAAAAGTAAAGTGAATGCATTAGCAAGAATAATGGCGATATCTTGACGCAAAATTCCGTATATTAACCATAAAAAAATACCGATGATAAATGTAATTAACATCGTGTAAGAAACGTCTTTGGCTGATTTTGTTCGCCAAGTTTTGATCATCTGCGGTAAAAAAGCAGATGTAGTTAATGTCGCAGCAAGCAATCCGACAATTATCATTAGTTCTTTTAAAGATAATGTGCTTTATATTTCTTCATATTAATGGATAAATGTATCGGGTGTGGCAATTTTAGATTTTGGATTTTAGATTTTGAATTGTGTTATCCGGCGGTTGGAAACCGCAGCTACACAAGCAAAACCCACCTCCGTGGGTTAAATTAGTTGAGAAAAAAGCTTTTGTAGGGTGTGTTACGGCTATGCAAAGATTTGATGGTTCGAGTAAGTGTGAATTCGCCGTAACGCACCAATTCTGGACTGATAAAACTCATGTAGAGACGGGATAAATTATAAATTGTGAATTTAAAACTTGCATAATTGCCAGAAGCTGAGAGATAAATAAAGATTTTAATTCCTAACTTCTCATTCATAACTAAGTAAGTCGGCAACAATAAATCTAACTATGTAACAAAATATAAATTGGCTTTAAAACCTTTCCCTACTCCCTTACCATAATTACAATTTTCAACGCCGACCTACTTATTAACAAAATTTTAAGCTGTCCTTAAACACTTAATAATTCAAACTTGTTTTTCCAATTCTAAATTTTTTCTCTGCGCTAAAAACTCATCAAATAGTTCAAAAAAGGTATCTAATGCCTTGTTTTCATCAGCAGAGTAAAACAAAATAATACTAGCCCAAGATTGATTTGTCTCAACTTTAAATCTTTTTCGTATCCAGTTTAAAAAATATTCAAATTCTTTTTCTTGTTGTGTTGGTGATAAACCCATTTCTCTCTTAGCACCGTTATAACCTGCTAAAAATGCTTGAAGACTAAATATTGAATGTTTACCTAAATACATAGCAGGTCTTTTTTTTATTCTATTTAGCATCTCATATAAATTACTCATCAATAAATTCCTATTTCTAAATTAGTTTTTAATCTAAAAATCAATTTCAATGACCTGAAATTCTTCACCAATGTCGAGAATGGGAGAATACAGATTTTCCAACCAAAGTTCTTTAGGAACTCCTTGATTATCAATGTTATCAAAAACAATTTCTTGTCTATCTAATTCAATTAAAATTGCTTCATGACGACCATTTGTGGAAATAACTGCTTGAATGCCATCATGATAAATATTCCCGTAATAACCTTCTGTTGAGCCAGTGTATAATTTTATCTGCTTACCAGATATTTCTCTTTCAATCAAAAATTTTCTAACCGTTTGAGCGCATTCAACACACTCAAACATTTTAAACCGGCTAGCAATGGTTATAATTTGCTGACGGATTTCAGTAGAATCATCCCTATTCATTATATGTGAAACGAGGCAGACGTAGCAGTGCTACGTCTCTACATTGGTTACAAAACTTTACACTGTCCCTGAAATCTCAACAAATGGTCACACAATACCAAAGCCACCATCGCTTCTACCATTGGTACTGCCCGTGGCAATACGCAGGGGTCGTGTCTTCCTTTCGCTGCTAATACTCCTGCTTCACCCGTTTTAGTAACTGTATTTTGTTCTTTTCTAATAGTTGCCGTGGGCTTGAATGCTACGCGAATAATGATATTTTCGCCGTTGGAAATCCCACCTTGAATACCTCCGGAACGATTGGTCACGGTGCGGATATTCCCTTGTTCATCGGTATAAAATTCGTCATTATGTTCGATTCCGGTAAGCAAAGTTCCAGCGAAACCAGAACCGATTTCAAAGCCTTTACTAGCGGGAAGGGACATTACACCTTTAGCGATATCGGCTTCTAATTTATCAAAAACTGGCTCACCCAAACCTTTGGGAACCTTCCGCGCTACACATTCCACTACCCCACCGATGGAATTACCATCTCTACCAACTTGCTCGATTAACTCAATCATCCGTTCTGCACATTCAGCATCAGGGCAGCGAACGATATTACTTTCAACTTGTTCTAAAGTCACTTTTTCTGAGTCAACTTCACCTTCTAAATCCTTGATCCGCTTGACGTAACCGATGATTTCTACACCAGCGACTTGATGGAGAATTTTTTTGGCGATCGCACCTGCTGCGACTCTGCCAATTGTCTCTCGTGCCGAAGACCTACCACCACCTTGATAGTTACGAATACCGTATTTAGCATCGTAAGTAGCATCAGCGTGAGAAGGGCGATACATTTGTACCATTTCACTGTAATCTTGGGGACGAGTATCTTTATTCTTGACCACAATTGCGATCGGCGTACCCAAAGTTTGTCCTTGAAACACCCCCGAAAGGATTTCACATTGATCGGCTTCTTTACGAGGTGTGGTAATTTTACTTTGTCCAGGTCTTCGTCGATCTAATTCGACTTGAATTTCTTCGGCAGAAATTTCCAATTGTGGTGGACAACCATCAATTATCACTCCCACACCACCACCGTGGGATTCACCGAAAGTAGTAACGCGAAATAAATGACCAAAAGTGTTACCCATGATGATGTTGAGGAGAAAGTTTCCAGTTTAAGTATTTTACAGTAAGGTCTTTTTATGGCTTCAAAGCCACACATACTAAGAATATATTTTTACCTTGACTATTGCTAGGGGTATAGTTTTGATATTTATGCAGATTTTTTAGATAATTGATGCTGTACTTCGGCGGAGTTTGGTTGTTTAGAAACGTTTATTTTATAGAAATAGGAATAGCCGCAAGTGTCACAAAACTATAAAAAAATGACTCATGAACCTACTGAAAATTATCAATCCACAATAATTCGCTCAGCTTGTTTAGAAGATGCCGAAAGAATTTCTACTTTATGCGAACAGCTTGGATATTCTGCTAGTGATGAAGATATTAAACATCGCCTTCATTTGCTGCAACAAGATGATAGCCATATTATTTACGTAGCAATATATAATAATTTTGTAGTGGGTTGGGTTCATGCCCATAAGTACCACCTCATTATGATTTCGCCACAGGTGCTAATAGTTGGCTTGGTGGTAGATACAAATTACCGTTTACATGGAATTGGTCGTCTTTTGATGCTACAAATTGAGGATTGGGCAATTATGAATAATTGTCCGAAAATTAGTTTGCGTTCTAATATTATTCGTAAAGATGCTCATAAATTCTACGAAAAGATAGGCTATACAAATACTAAACATTCCTTAGAGTTCTGCAAAAATCTAACTTAAAGCAATACCCATAAAATTATAGAGTTTCGATATATATTTAGTCCGCGCAGGTGGACTTCGTTTATGTAGAAGTTTCAACCGCCAGCTTTAAAACATGCCAATCAAAAAAGCGCCCTCCCATTGCGGAGAAGGCGCTTTATGCAAGCTAAAACTTATCTAAATTTTAACTAATTATTCAATTATTAACCGTTGATTGCGGGAGCGCTAACTGCAACAGGAGCAGATTCAGCAGCAGCTAAATCTAAGGGGAAGTTGTGAGCGTTGCGCTCGTGCATTACTTCCATACCCAAGTTTGCTCTGTTCAATACATCAGCCCAGGTGTTGATTACACGACCA
>JAYKJL010000028.1:0-39634 GCA_035285725.1 Nostocales cyanobacterium 94392
AATATTTATCGTTGAGACAAGGCAGAAGGCAGAGGGCAGGAGGCAGAAGGGAAGAGGTTTTTGGGCAACTTTACGTTTCGTTACATAATGAAGGTTTTTTAGTGCCTACCTACTTAACTTGTTGGCATATTATCACCAACCTACTGGTAAACCCAAATTTTCTAAAGTCTCGCTATCTTCTAAGAGTGGCTGAATATCGCTGTCTAGGTGTATGCGACCTTGTGAAAGTACTAAAGCGCGTTGAGTAACTTTACTCAACCAATTGAGATCATGAGACGCAACTAATATGACTTTTACTGGTAAATTTAAGAGTACTTGGGCTAAATTACGTCGCCATGCAGGGTCTAGTCCATTGGTCGGTTCATCCAAAATCAAGATATCAGGGTTTAAAGCTAAAATCGCTGCTAATGCAGCAAGTCTTCTTTGTCCTCCGGAAAGCTCGTGTGCGGAACGTTTTGCGTAAGCTTCTAAACCAAAGTCCATTAACAATTGTCGCGCTCTATCAGTTGCTTGTGCGATTGGTACACCATAGTTAAGAGGACCAAAGGTAACATCTTCTAATATAGTCGGCATAAATAATTGGTCGTTAGCATCTTGAAATGCAAACCCAATATAACGCCGCACTTGTGGTAGATTTTTTGGCTCTAATGGAATATCGTTAATGATAATTTTACCCAGAGATGGTTGTTTTAAACCAATCAAATTTTCTAACAAAGTGCTTTTCCCAGAACCAGTTGCTCCCATTAATGCAACTTTTTCCCCGACATTTAATGTAAATGAAATATCATGTAAAACTGGTTCCTGATTAGGATATGCATAGGCAAGATTTTGAACTACAACAGTTGGCTTTTGCATTGTTAATTGTTAGGTTTTAATTCCACTTGGAAATATATTGTGCAATTTTTTTTGGACATATTGAAAGACGTTGCATTGCAACGTCTACAAAAAATAAAGTTATGAGAAAAATCAATTATTCGAGAGGTAACTGATAAGAAGCAATAGTCAAACTTAAAGCTAAAACACTCATTCCTATCAAAAGAAAACGCTCTTTCATTATTAATGTCGAAGTCACAGGCAACATTCCGTTATAACCGCGAGCTATCATTGCAGCATAAACTCTTTCGGCACGGTCAAGACTGCGGAGATACAAAGCTCCAATCATCGCTGCATTCGCGTAGCGTACCCATCCTGCGGCTCCATTCAAACCGCGAAGTTTTGCACTACGTTGCATTTGAGTTACTTCTGTAAGCAAAATTTCTAAGTATTGTCCAGCTAAAAGCAAAGTCTCTTTGAAAGCACCCGGAAGAGGTAAACCTTTGAGAGCAATCCCAAAACTATGAGGTGGTAAAGTCAACAAAAAGCTATTCATTGTTAGCAAACACACCAAAGAACGAACTAATAAAAAACTGGCTCGTTCCCAACCCAAAGGTAAAGCTAAGAATGATAAAAATATCAGTTCTAAACCTAATAAACCTGTGAGTTTGCGAATTGGTACGCGCAATGAAATAGCCCAACAAAGCGCTAGGATACCATAGGCACCAAGCCAATACCAAGCATTTAATTTTAGAAAAGCTGCCCCAATCACAATTATTAAAGACAGCTGTAATCGTAAATCTAGAGAAAGTTTACGCATTCTTTGGTTTTACTATTTGTGCAATACCCCATGCCACAGCAAAGCAAACTATACTTCCAAGAATTCCAGCAATACTTGTACCGATACCTTCATTTTCATTAAATGTATAATCGGCAAAAGGTGTTGGTACTGAAATCCTGACCTGTTCGGCTAAGCCAATAAAGCCGGCATCTTCAGCTACTTTTTCCAAACCATCGGGCCAAGCTGAAGCGAATAAAGATAACAATCCAGCAATCAAAAGAATACTGACTACCGGAACAACCCAACCCCGAATCTCCTGTTCATCATTCCCCGGTAACAAATCCGGTCTAGCTTGGACTAAATAACCTAACACCCCACCAGTAATTAAACCTTCACCGATACCAATCAAAATATGCACTCCTGCCATTGCTGGTAAAACTATGGCTAAATTTGCAGTACCCGAAATTGCTAATTGAATAGCAGCACAAATTGCCGCTGCTACTACGCTCACAGCCCCTGCAATCCCCGCCGCCAGAGGTAAACGGCTTTTTGAACCTCCGAACAATCGATGCAAGGTTTGGGTTAAAAGCCAGCCGACCCAAACTCCAACAAATGCCATGTTAAAAATATTCGCTCCCAAGGCAGTAATTCCACCATCAGCAAACAGTACCGCCTGAATAATTAAGACAGTGGCAATACACAAAGCAGCAGCCCACGGACTACCTAATACTATCGCTGCTAAAGCTCCCCCTAATAAGTGACCGCTAGTTCCACCTGCTACAGGAAAATTGACCATTTGTGCAGCGAAAATAAAGGCGGTAGTTAAACCTAAAACTGGAGCGCGACGAACACCAAAAGCATCTTTTGAACGAACTAAAGCTATACCTAGTCCAGCCACACTCGCTATGGTAGTAGCCGCAGCTACTGGAACGGAAACAAAGCCATCAGGAATATGCATTTTGGTTGAGGAGTATTTTGTAGTACAAAAGATACGTATAAAAGACACGCAGATTATTTATATAAAACAGAATTTCTATGTCTAATACAATCCCCTGTGGGGGCATTTTAGTAACAATTGCGTATGTTATTCTATATCTTTTTAATCTCTGAAAATATACTTTGTTTTCAAAGTGTAAATTTATTTTGATTTTACTAAATAAATCCTATAGGTATTTACTTTTTTTGGGAGAAGATTTTCTCTGATTAACTATCTAAGAAATTAATTTTAAGTGATGATTAATATCCGTCTAATAAGTAATACGTAATAGGTAAAAGCTTAATTGAGAAAATCTATATTAAAAATGTGGATAAAAAACTTTATCGGGCAATCAAGGTTTCAAGAAGTATTTAACAATAATTGACAATACCTCCTAATTAATCTATAATATCTTTCTGATATAATTTGAAAATAATTGTCAACTAAATTGGTTTAGTAATAGTACTGCCATGCCCAATGGGTTTGTTTTGAACAAAGACAAAATTAGTAGATAAGCTGCTAGCTATACCCGAAAAACAACGCAAAAACCATGAATTTGTGCTGAGTGTGATTAATGGTGTACTAGGATTACACAAAGAAAATAGTTTAAATTGATTGCTCCGAGCAAGTAAAAATCTAAGAAGAGTTTAAAATTAGTTAGAAGCGAGCAAAAAGTTAGGAATAAAAACAGAAATATTCTGGGAAAATAATTATTACTCCCTATCTGCTAACTTTTAACTCAAATATCGCCAGTTATCAAACTCTTCACCAATTATAGTCCGATGCAAGAACTCGACCACAAAAAGACAATTGACCTATTAAATGCCATCATGGAATTTGAACTAGCAGGAGTAGTCCGCTACACCCATTACTCTTTGATGGTCACAGGTCCTTATCGTATTCCAATTGTAGATTTTTTCAAAGCCCAAGCCAGTGAATCATTACTTCATGCTCAACAAGTAGGAGAAATTCTTACAGGTATGGATGGACATCCGAGTCTAAAAATTGCGCCGATGGAAGAAACATACAAGCATAAAGTTAAGGATATCTTAGAAGAAAGCTTATCACACGAACAAAAAGCATTAGAACTGTATAAAAAGTTTTTGAATACAGTTACGGACGCGAGTATTTATTTAGAAGAATTCGCTCGTAATATGATTGGACAAGAAGAGATGCATAATCTCGAATTGAAAAAAATGTTACGGGATTTCAGCTAATTAACCAGGTAGGAAATACCCACCAAGTTTAATATGGGGAGATTAGGAAGGGGACAGGGAAAAAGCAAATCATCCCGATTATCTTCACTCCTAACTCCTCAGTGATAATTGATCAACCGCACCCGGAAAATGAAAATTGTTATTTGTAATTCAAATAGAAACGATAAGATTAATCATTGGAAAACTTTTCCTTAACCTTTTCTTGAGAGAATTTTAGTAAATTTATATATGGCTTAAGTAGTAAAAATATCACTTTATTTGTGTTTCAGAATAAGTATACTGATAAAAAGTAAACAAAGAAATGAGAATAAGTTAACGGCTTAATCTTAATTCAAAGATGACAAACAAAGACGACAAAATTCCCTATTAATGTCATTTCTTATTTTACCGATACTGTTAACGGTTACAGTGAAAATCACCAATAAGCTCTAGTACAGCATGGCGTAAATATCTATACCATTTCAAACCTAAATTTTAGTCCTCTTAAGAGGACTAAGACTATTAGACAGGGACTTATAGTCCCTGGCGGGTTAGATATTTACGATAGTATATTTATTTACGCCGAATGGTACTAGTTATATATCTATATTTAGATATAGTGCTAGAAATTATTTTTTCAACCTGTATCGAAATAGTTTTATGATTTATGCACCTGCTTACTAAATAAATGTAAGTATCCCGCTCTGTATTCGTCAGAAGTAGGGTTTTGATAAAATTTGTGAGCGTGTTACACATACTTGTTGTAAAAACCCGACTTCTCAATCGGACTTCTGACTGTACGTTAAATCAAGATTTGAGTTCTAAATTAACCGTCATTAAAGACGTTTATTAATGTAATACAGTTAACAAATCAGAGTTTTTTTTTGCAACTGTTTTTTATTCTAACAATTGCAATTTCATGCTGCTTGTATTTGAGTGAATATGCTGTTGAGCAATCAATAATTGTAATTATCTTCAAGGAGTAGAAAGAATACTGAAATGATGACATTTAATCGAGAAAAAGCTATTAACTTGCTACAACAAATTTTCGAGTTTGAATTAGCAGGAGTTGTTCGCTACACAACTTACTCTTTGCTAGCAAATAGTACTAATCAAAACGACATTATTGAATTTTTCAAAGAGCAAGCGGAAGAGTCCTTATTTCATTCTCAAAAAGTAGGAGAAGTTTTAGTCAGTTTGAATGGAAATCCTCGACCATATATTACTCCAATTTCAGAACTTGAAAGTTATTCAATAAAAGGTATAATGAACGCAAGCTTAGCTCATGAAAAGCAAGCTTTAGGACTTTATCAACTACTTTTGGATGCAGTCAAAGGTAGTAATAGTGATATAGAAAAATTTGTGCGCAATATGATTACAGAAGAAAGTCATCATATGCAAGAATTGGTAGAGATGATAGATGAATTAAATTAGCAGAGTTAGAAATTATAGAGACGTAGCATTGTTACGTCTCTAAATATTAATTTGTATAGAATAATCAATAAAATTTTACTATGAAATAGGCGTTGCAGAATCCGGGTGTGAATTTAGATTTTGAGACGTTACAGTGTAACGTCTCTACACAGATTTTGGTTATCCACAAAATTTAATATGACCTTGCGGTCACGCTCCGCGAACATACTTCTTTTCAGCGTAAGTAATTATAAATTATATCCCTTCATATTAGACAATGTAGAGTAGCATAACTTTTATTGCTATTTGAGTTAAGAATCAATGAATAAAAACCATCGAAAAAAAAGCTCAACACGTCGTACAGTTAACCCTGATGGAAACTTCAACATTGTTCGTAAAGGGGTATCTAAATTCGATTGGGATGATTTATACCATAAGTTGCTAACTCTTTCATGGATTCAGTTATTTGTGGTGGTAGCTACGGGTTATGCAATTACTAATGTTTTGTTTGCTTTTTTGTATTTAGCCGCAGGTGATGGTGTCGAAAATATGCGTGGAGGTGATTTCTCCGACGCATTTTTCTTTAGTGTCCAAACTATGGCTACCATTGGTTATGGTGCAATGTATCCTAAAACTCTTTCTGCGAATATTTTAGTCGCGATTGAAGCTTTGTTAGGACTTTTAGGAGTATCAATGGGGAGTGGATTAGTATTTGCTCGGTTTTCTCTTCCCAAAGCACGAGTTATGTTTAGTCATGTAGCAGTTGTTACTCCTTATAATGGAATCCCAACGTTGATGTTTCGAGTTGCCAATGAACGTCAAAGTTGGATTTTAGAAGCTCAAGTCAATGTCAGTTTACTTACTAGTGAAATCACGCAAGAAGGAAATACGATGCGTCGCTTTTATAACTTGCCACTGGTTCGCGATCGCTCTTCACTTTTTGCTTTGACTTGGACAGTTATGCATCCTATCGATGAAAATAGTCCTTTGTACGAAATAACCCTAGACAAAATGCTGGCTGAAGAAATGGAAATATTAATAACTTTAACAGGGATTGACCAAACCGTTTCTGAGAATATCCATGCTCATCATTCATACATTCCCACAGAAATTCTGTGGAATCATCAGTTTGTGGATATTTTATCTAAAACCCAGGATGGTAGACGTAGTATTGACTATAATCGTTTTCACGATACTATACCTTTGGAAAATTGAAGTTTAAACAATAAGTAGATGAGGAGATTTTTTATTTTTTTTTATCTATAGTAATAAAAAACTCATTGCAAAGTTATATCTAAAGCAGCAATAGTTAATCTTTTATATCCGTTGAACGACAGATGTAACTTGTTTTTCTAGCTTATATATTCACAGTGAATGGAATTCATTGGAGATTTAATGTTATGAGCTGGTTAAAAAGACTTTTTGGAATGGGAAAGCCCAAAAATGCCCAAGTAAATCCTACTCCACAACCTACACAACCATCGCAATCTACACAACAAGTTCAGCCAACACAGCAAGCTTCTAATACTACCCAATCAATCCCCCCAGAACGTATGGGATTAAACGGTGAATACGATCAAAGCGGTTTAGCAAAGCGAGTTGCATTAGCTTTTGATGAAGATTCCCAATTGGATGATATTGATACTCTTTGGGTTGCTCAAACTAGTTCTACAGTAGTTTTAAAAGGAACCGTTCCCAGCCAAGATATTTTAAATAAGATGGTTTCTGTTGCTAGAGGTGTAAATGGTGCAACTAATGTTGATACAAGTCAAGTTACAATCAGCTAATTATTTAAAAAGTAATTAGTTATTGCTGCCAATTAATAATTGAAAGTGAATTCGACGAATAGAAAGAAGTCGGGTTTTTCAGAAACATCTGGTTAGTAACAAACAATCATCATCAAAACCCGACTTCTAACTCTACGAATAAACAATGTAAATAAATATAGTTAGAACTAATTACAAAACATTTAATTCATTACTGTTTGTTGCTGGTTAATTAATTGTTCTTGAGTATTATCCGGTAATGGTTTTCGCACGGATAAATAAATCAATGGACCAAATAAAGGAACCAAAGTGACTAACCAAAATAGAACAGAATTGTTCATTCCCCGCTTTGCCATGTCATCACCCAAAAGTGCGGGAAAAAGCAAACAAAGTAGACAAAAATCTAAACTCATTACATGAATAAAACGGTTAGTTTGCCATTGTTGGAAGAGATCTATCCAATTTCCTCCTTGTAAACCATAGGATACTAAAATTATCGCTCCAATAGTCAATGCAATACCAGTGATACGGGAATCTAATAATTTGAGAAAAGCATTCTTTTTCCCGACAAAATTGGGATTTGCGGAGCGTAAAGCTAAGTAAGGTAATAAAGCAAAAGCACCAACACCAAAAGAAAAAGTTGCGAATAACCAAGCCGGTATTTTCTGCCCTTTACCATCAATAAATACCATACAACTGTAAATGAGAGGAAATACACCCATTAAATTAAAGAGTGAAACTATCAAAGGGTTAATTCCTTCCCATTGTCCAGTTGAAAGATTTTTAATTAACTCAAAAGTATCGGGTTGATCGGGAGGAGCAAAAACAAAAGCGTAGATACCAAATCCAACCCAAAGCGAGCCAAATAGAATTTTTCTCATCGGTATTAATAGCATCAAAAAGCATATTTTTAAATGATACCGAATTTAGGAGTTAGTTGTTGGTTGATGGTTGATAGTTGTTGGTTGATGGTTGATAGTTGATGGTTGATGGTTGATGGTTGATAGTTGATGGTTGACCTCTAACCTTTGACCTTTAACCTTTACATACTCATTGCTTCGGAGAGATATTCGGCTGCTGCTGCTACAAGCGCGATCGCATTTTCGTAATTCAGTCTTGTGGGACCTAAAACTCCGACGCTTCCTACTGGTATCGAACCTCGATGGTACATGGATGAAATCAACGTGCAAGTACGGATGGGTTCTAGAGTATTTTCCGAACCAATACGAATTGTTATTTGTGGCTTGTCTATTTGTTCCACTTCTGTATCGTCAAATATCAACCGCCATAATTTTTCTTGTTCTTCCTCAAGTAGTTGAATTATATTTTGTACTTGCTGTATTTGGGAAAATTCTGGTTGACGCAAAACGGACGACACTCCACGTACCATAATTTGTGTCGTTGTTGGAGAAAAGCTACGACGAGTCACTTCTACCAGGGATGTTTTCAAATATTCGCCGTAACGCTGAAATTCTTGGTCTAATTTACTCCAGTCAAGCAAGGGTAGTTCCATGAAACTTTTACCACGCAGTTGACTGTTTAAAAAGTTAGAAACAATTTGTAATTCCCTGTCTATTACCTCTACATCAGGTCTATTTTCTGATACGGAGGGTAAGTCCATTAATGTTGAATGAGTTTCATAACCATCAGTGACTACAATCAACATAATCTGTCCTGTCTCAATTTGCACTAATTGCAAATGTCGCAATACTGATGAATTATTTTGCGGGATTGTAATTAAACTGACACAACCACTCAAGGTTGCTAAAATTTGAGTTGCTCCTTGCAATAATGTTTCTAAACTCCAATCTTCCCATTTTAAGCTTCCTTGTAATGCGGCTTCGACCTCTTTTTCTAAACTTTGAGAAGGTGTGATTAATTGATCTACATAAATTCGATAACCAGAATCCGAAGGAATCCTTCCTGCTGAGGTATGGGGTTGATAAAGTAATCCAGCTTTTTCCAAAACTCCCATGACGTTACGAATCGTTGCCGAACTTACACCCAAATCGAACTCTTCCACCAAAGCTTTAGAACCTACAGGTTCTGCTGTTGCTATATAATGACGTACTGTCGCTCGAAGAATATGTTGTTGTCGATTCGTTAACTGAACTTGGATCGGGGATGGTTTTTGAAACACGGTTTTTATCAGTTTTAAAAAAACGAAAATTTTAAATAATACTATTCGATATTTAATCGGTCATTTAATCATGCTGAGTGCAAAATACAAAATCATTATCGTATACTGCAATACCTTTACATCTACAGATAATTTTGTCCTGAGTAAGAGTACTATTTCATACAGTTTAAATTGTATTTTTAATACATTAATAAAACCCAGCTTTTAAGTATTTTCCCACGGCTTTATTAAAAATGGGGTATGCATCGATACGAAATATTTCCTAGCCATTAGTAATATTCAAACATATTAAATATTAACTTTTAATTTCTTAATGGTATAAGCCTCGAGTAGTCGTTTTAAGTCAGCAAATACATTCATGCGATACTTTAGAAATCTATTTTTAGAATCAACCCAAAATCTAAAATCCAAAATTGTCTGCTCTTTAATATTGAGGAACCGAATGGTCAACTAAGATTGAATATGCATCAATACCTCCAGCAATATTTTTCACATTTGTAAAACCTTGAGATGTCAACCACTGGCACATTTGAGCAGAACGAACACCATGATGACACAAAACTAAAGTTTCCTTATCGGGATCTAAGCGAGTTTCAATATCGTTACCCCAATCAGCAAATTGGCTCAAAGGTAGGTTAATAAAACCGTCAATGCTTGCAGTTGCGACTTCTTGTGGTTCCCGCACATCTACAAGTTGAATAGAACATTTATCTGAAGACAAACGTTGTGCGAGTTGTTCTACAGTGATTTGATTTATGGGTTGACCAATATTATTCCCCGTCATTAGGCACTTCTTAAAAAAATTTGTATATTGTATATTTCTTATGTTGACAGAAAATTCTCCTCTTAGCATCAGCACCACTCAAAGGCTTTGATCATTATCAAGATAAATTGGCTACATCTTGACATTTTTGCAAAAAGCTGTATGTGAAATCCCTGAACCAAGCTGAATAATTTCGCTTATCTAATTCTAATTGTTCCACAACACGCTTTAATAATGACTGGGGTATCAATTAACAGGGGGATGGGGAGAAGGGGAAAAATAAATATCAACCAACAACCATCAACCAACAACTATCAACCATCAACCAACAACCAACAACCATCAACCATCAACCAACAACTATCAACCAACAACCAACTGTGAATAAATTTATAAGTCAAAAATTATTATTTAGTTTCCTAGCAGCAAGCTTTATCGTGCTGCTGTTAACTGGTATGACTGGTTGTAATCGATTATCTCAAAATTCCCTGAATTCAATCAGCCAACCGGGTGCTACCGTGTTTGTTTCCAAACAAGCACCAATTATGGTATCAATGCTAGTAAATCCAAATCGTTTCGATGCTTTGGATGGTGAAATTAAGCTATCCAAGTTGAAAACAAATTTATTCGTAAATACCGGACTTGATTATCAAAGAGATGTCCAACCTTGGTTGGGTAATCAAATTACTTTAGCCGTAACCACTGACGATATTGATCGCGATGCTGTAAACGGAAAACAACCCGGTTATTTAATCGCACTTTCTACCAAAGATGCCACACAAAGCCGTGAGTTTATTGAACTTTTATTTTCTAAACGGGTTTTAGCTGGAACTTCCTTGGTTGTGGAACAATATAAGGGTGTCAAACTGATTTCCGATACTCCGCAAACGGGAGAAATCAAGAAACCTTTGGCTGCCACGGTTGTAGGTGATAATTTTGTTTTATTTGCCAATGATGCCAAAATCCTGCGAGAAGCAATCAACAACCTTCAAGCACCCGGTTTAAGTTTGGTTAGTTTAGATAAATATCAGCAAGCCATCAAGCAACTAGGAAATCAAACTCAAGCTGTAACTTTTCTGAATCTTCCCGCCGTTGCAAAATGGCAAGGTTTAAATTTATCATCGCCGCTTAGTTATAATAATCAGCTAATTTCTTTAGCGACAAAATCCCCCGGTTTATTCGCAGAAACGAGTTTATTCGCAGATTCACCAATACCACCAGCAGAAGAATTATCTGAAAGAATCGCAGCACTTTCATATATTCCCGCAAATTCTAGTTTAGTAATTGCTGGGAAAGATTTGAGCAATTTAGACCACAGTAATTTAGCTTTATTTTGGCATCAAACTTATTCAGTAATATCTGGTGATTCAGGAGAAAATTCAGGTTCACAGATTAACCAACCTTTAACGAATTTGTCAAAAAAATGGGGAATAAACTTCAAAAAAGATATTTTTAATTGGGTAAAAGGAGAATACGCTATAGCATTGTTACCCAACAGGGAAAATCAAACACTTGAGTGGATTTTTATAGCAGAGAAATCTTCGGCAACACCATCAGATATTTCCCATTTAGATGAAATAGCCGTTCAAAATGAACTTACAGTCAGTCCAATTAATTTAAATGGACAAAAAATTTATACTTGGACAAAATTAACAACTACAGGTAACAAAGCATCTAATTTCAGCATTCAAGCAAAAGTATTAGGAGCGCATACAAGTAAAGATAATTACGAAATTTTTACTTCTTCTATAGAAATAATGGATGAAGTTATTAACAATAAAGAAAACTTTTTCGACGACAATCGTAATTTTCAGAAAAGTATTGCAGCCATTCCTCCAAAAAATCAAGGTTATGTATTTATAGATTGGACGAAAAGTCAAAATTTAATTGAAAATCAATTACCCATACTCAAGCTTGTAGAAATTATTGGCAAACCGTTCTTTGATAAATTGCAATCACTCACAATTAGCAGCTATGACAGCAATAGTAACTTACTCAAAGCTGGTGCTGTATTTCTATTCAATTAATAGGAGAAGTTAGTTGTTAGTTGATGGTTGTTGGTGGTTAATTGTGAGGATTTGTTACACCTTTGACTTTTAACCTCTAACCTTTAACCTTCGACCTTCATAGTGTACAGATACCAAGCTGTCATAAACTTTGCTGTTCCGAAATTTAGTTTGGTTAGCGTGTATTTAAAATAACCAGTTTTCAATATTTCGGGAAGTGTATATATGAAATCTTTTCGCTCCCAAATCTTATTTTTTAAAACTTTTATGACCATTTTTATTCTAAGTGTATTTACTCTGATAAATTCTCAATCTGTAATAGCAAATACATCTTTTTTTGGCAAAATTAGCTTGTCACCAAGTTCTGAAGGTGCCAGGAAATCAGCAACAGGTTATACCGGCGGTTCTTACCCATTGTCTGCAATCAGTAATCGCGATCGCGATCGTAATTTATGCATCGGTTTTGCAGATTTCAAACCAGACCATATTTTGATTTTAGAGAAAGATTTCCCAAAATTAAATATTAAGGTTAATAGTGGTGGTTATGACACAACTTTATTAATAGTTGGACCAGACAACAAAACAGTTCGCTGTGGAGATGATACTGGTGAGAGTAAAGATGCTAGCATCAACGCTAGTAATTTGAAAGCAGGAACTTATCAAGTTTGGGTGGGTAGCTTTAAAGCAGGAGTAAGACGCAATTACAAACTTTCTTTGCAAGAATAGTTCCAAAATACCGTACTAATGAATTACAATTAGGTAATAGGTAATTAAACTCCTAACTCCCGTACAGACGTAGCAATGCTACGTCTGTACAATTCCTAACTCCTAACTTTTCTTGTCCCCATGGAAGGGTAAGATAGATTGTAAAGGCATTCCGAGGGCGCGAACTCGTGTTATCAACACTTATTACTGATTTTCGTATTATATTTGAGCGCGACCCAGCGGCTCGTAACTGGTTAGAGGTATTATTCTGCTACCCCGGTTTGCAAGCATTGTTAATGCATCGAATCGCTCGCTGGATGCGTAATGTAGGAATTCCTTTTCTTCCTCGTTTAACTTCTCATTTAGCGCGTTTTTTGACAGGAGTAGAAATTCACCCAGGAGCAACTATTGGTAAGGGTGTATTTATTGACCACGGTATGGGTGTAGTCATTGGTGAAACGGCAATAGTTGGAGACTATGCGCTAATTTATCAAGGTGTAACTTTGGGTGGTACTGGTAAAGAAACTGGTAAACGTCACCCGACTTTGGGAGAATACGTGGTTGTGGGGGCGGGTGCGAAAGTCCTGGGAAATCTCCAAATCGGTGACAACGTGCGTATCGGTGCGGGTTCGGTGGTGTTGCGAGATGTACCAGCCGATTGTACTGTTGTAGGTGTTCCCGGTAGAATTGTCTATCGTTCAGGTGTAAAAGTTGACCCATTAGAACATGGACGTTTGCCAGATGCAGAAGCTCAAGCAATCCGGGCTTTAGTAGATAGAATTGAGCAGTTAGAGCAAGAAATTGAGCAATTAAAAGAAAAGCAGCACAGCGTTTCAGAAAGTTTTGCGAATGTTGCTTTTAGGGGAAATCCTGCTGTAAGTCATGTATTAGAAAGCCATCTGAAAGGACATCATACCCAATGTCGTTTGGAAGATAAGGCAATAGATCAATTTTTGGATGGATCGGGGATTTAGGAGTTATGAGATTTTAGATTTTAGATTTTAGATTAAAAGAGTTAGGAGTATTTCTCCTTGTCCCCATCTCCCTATCCTCCCATCCCTTCCAATTGTGATAGGATACATAAAGCTATAAAAAGCTTGTCCTTTACGTCCCACAGAAGATGGGTAGGAGGAAATGAATGATTGGAATTTCTCTAACCGCCTTTTAAATAATCCCGAACAAAGTAATTACTGTATCTTTGCACCCGATTCTAAAGCTGAAATTCTGTATTGGTTTAGTCGAGATGATATTCCTAAACAGCAGAAAGAAGCCTTTATTCGGGTGCTTGTTAATTTTGATGACGGTTGCGGTGGTTTTTATCGATATCGTGCTTACTTCTTAGCCGCAGAAGCTTTACATTATTTTCCAGAATGTAGCTTAGGTGATGCAATTGTCGAACAGCTGCTCAATTGGAGCTATCTATATTTTGGCTGGCAGCTTTTTCCTCAACTGTTGGTAGAAGCTGCAAGAAAGACTTTGGAAGTCACTGATAAGAAGCGAGTTATTAAAGCTTTTGAATTGTTGCTGCGTCATACTCCGAGTCGGTTAACTTTGCAATCTGCTGCGACGAAGTTGGGGGAATTGGATGCGGGGAATAAAATGGCGATCGCGGCTCTAATTTTACTGCTGGATGTAACGCAGGATAATTGCAGACGCTCAACTATTTGCCGGAGTATTGCCAAGATTGGGGTTGGAAATCAAGCAGCAATAAGCACAGTTATCAATTTCATGGAAACAACGGAGGATAAAAATCTTTGTTCTAAAGCAATTGAGACTTTGGGAAAAATTGGCTGTGGAAATCAAACAGCAATTTTAGCTTTAGAGAGATTTTTGCAGATAAATCGAGGTGACAGAATTTGTCTTGATGCTGCTAAAGCTTTGTTGTTGATAGATGCGGGTAATGAAGTAGCAAAGGATGCTTTGGTTTTTATTCTTGAAAATTCTGCTTCTGAAACAACTGATACTTTTTATCTATTAGGAGAAGTTGCTGCATTATTACTAATAATTCAACCAGAAATTATAGCGACTCTCGAAAATCAACTGAGAATAGATCGGTATACATACCTTATTCGTGGATTTGTTTATAATTGGAGCGATTCGTATGTAGTGAATATGCAAAGTTTGGATGAAATTGCTTCTTCGCATTGTGAATATGAACCTTACGCATCGATGGTTTGCGTTGAAGCATTGATTGATAATAAAATTGCGATGAAAAGTTTAGCAGTAAAAAGCTTACTAGAAAAAGTTTTCATAAGAGAAATTAGCTTTTTTCAATTTGAGGAAAAAGCTACAGAAAATGGTCAGCACTTTCACTATGATGATTCTTTTCTTTTAAATTCTGCTGATAGATTAAAACAAATTCTGCAACAAGAACACTTTCCCCGAATTATTACAGCTTTAAAAGAATATCTTGGCGAACAATCCTACAAAAGTAGTTCTTATCGCTACGATGGTGTGTACAAATTGATTTGGCATTGTGCGGAAAACATGAGTTATCAGGATTTTTTCAAAGCTTGGCATGGTTAATTTAGTATAAATTTATTTTTCTCTCCACTTCAACAAACCTCCTTTTATTGACAAGACAATGCAATTGCATTACCATTAATATATGGTCTGATCTATAAGTACAGAAAAACTTATGACTGAAAGATTAAATTTTCAAGCAGAATCGACTCTTACCGACAGATATCAAACTACGGTTCCTGAAAACGTGCGAAAAGCATTACGCTTGAACAAACGCGATAAAATTCACTACACTATAGAGCCTGACGGTAAAGTAACAATGTCTCGTGCAGAATTGGAAGATGAAGATCCCGTAGTTGGAAAGTTTCTAAATTTCTTAGCTCAAGATATGATCAAAAATCCTCAAAATATTAAACCAATCACTTCTGATTTGTTTAACCGAACTCAATCTTTAATTGATGGTATTGAAGTGGATCTTGATGCACCATTATTTGAAGAGGATGAATAAGTTTGTCAGATAGTCAGCCATTAATTATTAATGAATGGTACATTTTTGCACATCCCATTTTTTTAGATAAATATGAAGAACTTTTGACACAAGTTGAACTTCTGCGTCAAAAATATCCTCAGAATTATCAAAAAAAGAATGCGACTAAACGTTTAACCGCTATAGCTAAACTCATATATGAAGTTATTCCTCAAGATCCAACCCGTAATGAATATCGTCAAGGAGTCACTTTAGGCGAAGAGTATAAACATTGGTTTAGAGCCAAATTTTTCCAACAATACCGATTGTTTTTTCGTTATCACCAAGCAAGTAAAATTATTGTATTTGCTTGGGTAAATGATGAAGATTCTAAACGAGCTTATGAAAGTAAAACAGATGCTTACCGAGTCTTTAGAAAAATGCTTGATAACGAGCATCCCACAGATGATTGGAATACCCTTCTCGAAGAAGCAAAAGCTGCATCTAATCGTTTAGACAAAATTAATAATTTTTTTGATGATTCGGAGACTTAAAACCGAAAATTTTATTTTTAATTCTTAGCTATCTAACTGCTAACTGAGCTAAGTTATCGCAGCATTTATAATCTTGATTCTGAAAATCAGCTTTTATATACACAAATGAAACTTCATGTATGGCACACATTTCTTTGAGTTGCTTCCAAAGTTCTACATGAGGTGTTGGCTTTTTCTCGCTGTTTTTCCATCCCTTTACTTCCCAACTTTCAACCCAGCCTTTATTCATTGCGTCTATTAAGTAAGTATTGTTGTTGTAAATAGTAACTTTGCAAGGAAATTTCAGCGCTTTTAAACCTTCAATAGACGCGATAATATCCATTTTATTATTTGAGCTATTTTCTAACTTACCTGATAGTTCTTTTCTGCGACCATTATATAAAAGTACTACGCCATAGCCACCAGTACCTGTTATGGATGAAACACCCCTTGTATATATGATGATTTCTTTTAATTCGGTCATTTGCGTTTAATGTTGCGGTGGTGAATTAATATTTCTTCTACAAAGATTTTTTGTTATTCCGCTAAATTTGGAGACGTAGCACTGCGCCTCGTCTCTACAAAGGTGACTGGTTAACGACAAGATTTTGGTTTACGGATTAACCTCACTCATATCCCAAACCCCCGCTTCATCCCGCATATAAAAAGTCCGATTTTGCGGTTCTCCCCTCAATCGCAAATGATCTACTTTTACGGGTTCAAATAATAATAAACAAAAGTTATCTAAAGGTTCATTTTCATCTGGTTGCGGTGGCGAAAATGCTTCTTCCTTTGCTCTGGGTTTTCCCGGATGCGCCCAACTAAATTGGATACGAGCATTGTCTGAAAGCTCTTGCCAAGTTGATTCGCGAGCTTTTAATAATTCGGAATCTTGATGATTAGCATCAATAATTGTTATCTTTCCAACAATGCGAAATTGTTCACGGGTAGTAGTAAAGTACCAGCAAATTTCTCCCCATGACTGATTATTAATTTCTGTAATTTTTTCGCTACGAGCGTCGGTAATAATTTTTAACTTATTGGTATTTTCTAAAAAGCCGCGAAACACCACAGTACGATTAGCAGGAGTTCCATCACTGCCGACAGTTGCTAATTGAAAATAGCGCGAATGCGGTTGACTACGATTCTTTTTGAGAGCATTAGCTAAGTGCGATCGCCAAGGAGCAATAGACATTTTACAATTTTGGATTTTAGATACTTCGACTTACTTCGGTTTCGCTTAGCACAAGTCGCTCAGCACAAGTTTTAGATTTTAGATTATAAGAGTTAGGAGTGAGGAGTAAGAAATAATAAGTAACAAATTAACCTTTGACCTTTAACCTTTGACCTTTAACCTTTAACCTTTAACCTTTGACCTTTAACCTTTGACCTTTAACCTATTCCCCCATTCCTGTAGCGTAAATTCCCAAATTTTGCAATCTTTAATTGTACTGCTATTTGGCGTATAGTCTTAATCTGAAAGAAAAAAAGACGCGATAAAAATCAATAGAAATATGGTTCGAGAGCTTGAACGAAAACACCTGGGTGCAAATTTTCCAGAAACAGCCCCTGCGGCAAATCCTGTATTTTTCAGGACTTACAGCCGTCGTCAACAGTCCATTGGAACTAGAGAAACCTGGACAGAAGTTTGCGATCGCACTCTTCAAGGTTTGATTGAGTTGGGTAAGCTAACTCACAATGAAGCTGCAATTTTGGAGCGGATGCAGCGCAATCTGAAGGCTTTACCGAGTGGAAGATGGTTATGGGTGGGTGGTACAAATTGGTTGAATCAACCGAAGAATTTTTCGGGGGCTTATAACTGTACTTCGACGAATGTCATTGACTGGAAAGCTTTCGGGTTAATGATGGATTTGGCGATGATGGGCTGTGGTACAGGAGCGATTTTAGAACCAAAATATATTAATCAATTACCATACATCCGCAATCGTTTAAATGTGACGATACAAGGAAATATTGGTAAAACTATAGCTAACGAACGTCGTGAATTTACGGAAATTAAGATAGATGGCAATCCCGTTACTATTTATGTGGGTGACAGCCGTCAAGGTTGGGTTCAGTCTTATCAAACTCTTTTAGAACTCTCTACCGACGAACGTTTTAACGAAGAGGTTGAAGTAATCATTGATATTAGTGATATTCGTAAAGCTGGCGAACCGTTGCAAGGTTTTGGTGGTATGGCAAATCCGGTGAAGTTAGCGGAACTTTATCAGCGTTGTGCTGCGATTCTTAACAAGGCTGTTGGCAGAAAATTAACTTCGGTTGAATGCTGTTTGTTGATTGATGAAGCGGCTGTCACAATTGTGGCAGGTAATATTCGTCGATGTTTGCCAGAAGATGCTTTGGTTCATACATCAAAAGGGCTAGTAGCTATTCGCGATGTCAAAGTTGGAGATTTGGTGCAAACTCCTTTGGGGTTTCGGCGAGTAGTTGATAAATTTGACCAAGGTTTTCAAGATGTTTATGAAGTAGAAACAAATGCTACTTTACCTAGAGCGACTTTAAACCACAGACAAGCTGTTCTTGCTGATGCGAATGGTGCTATTGAATGGAAATCTATGGCGAATTTAGTAGAAGGCGATCGCCTTTTACACAACAAGAAGGTTTTACCAGGAACGGTAACTAATTTACCTATTGATTTTACGAAATCAAGACCTTTACAAAGTCATACTACTAAACCATTATTTATTCCACAATTAACGCCAGAGATAGCTTGGTTGGTAGGTTTTACCCACGGTGACGGTTATGTGGCTCTAGGTCGTAATAAGCATGACAAACCTTATGGTCGTGTAGAATGGTCGATGAATGCTTTAGATACCGAGCTTACTACTCGCATTCAAAGAAAATTAGATGTTGCTTTAGCTGCATTTAAATTAACAGCTACTCACAGTGTAATCAAAGGTGAAAACACAGCAAAATCAATTTGTTCGTCAATTCGCTTTGCTGAATATTTTCATCGTTATATCAAGCAACCAAATACTTCTTTACAAGTCCCCAATTTTATCTTGCAGGGTTCGGTAGATATCCGAGCAGCTTATTTAGCGGGGTTAATGGATAGCGACGGTGCTGTAAATAATCGTCCCCCGCATTTGGTAACTACGGTTTATCGTGGATTTATCAGACAAGTTGCAGCAGTTTTATCTAGTTTGGGTATTGCTGGTAGAATCTCAGTGACTCAACCGCAAAATCAAAAATGGCAAGCTAAATATAATTTGAAAATTCCTGCATTCAAAGAGCGCTACAATGCTTTGATTTCTCCCCACAGTATAAAAGGGGAATTAAAGCAAGGACTCAAAATGTATGGTTTTACGGTTCCCGGTGCAGTAATGCGTGAAGCGTATACTTACAGCGAAATGCGAGAAATGGGTTTCGCTGGAAATCGTAACGTTGATGCAAATTACGAGCGCTATATCGCACAATCCGATGTCTCACTGGATATTCCCGTCACTGTCAAAGGTTTGGGTAGTTACGACTACGTGCAAACCTACGATATCGAAGTTGAAGAAGCGCACTGTTTTTACTGCGATGGCTATTTAACTCACAACAGTGCCGGGATGCGTCAAGGTGTCAGCGAAGACACTGCATTCGCTGACGCAAAAGCAAACTTATGGCAGCAAGATAAAGATGGAAATTGGCGGATAGATCCAGAACGTGATGCCTTACGTATGGCAAATCATACAAGGGTATTTCACCAAAAACCAACTTTAGAAGAATGTGTGAATGCCGTTCGTAAGCAATATTACAGCGGTGAAGGTGCCATTCAATGGGCTGGTGAAGCTGTTGCTAGAGCAAACCTTGATTTGCTAACTACGTTAGAACTTAAAACAGAATTTTTAAAAAATTACCAGCAAGGTGAAGCCAAAGATTGGCTAATGAAAAACTATTCTCACCTTGATAAAAATGAAATTGAGCATCGTTTGGATAGGTTTGGTTTAAATCCATGCGGAGAGATTATTGGTTCTAATTTTCACTGCAACCTCAGCGAAATTCACTTAAATCAAATCGACCCTGAAAATTACAAAGAACAAGAAGAAGCTTTTACAGCCGGTGCTTTATCTGTAGTAGCGCTGTTGAATCATCAATTTTTGGAACCACGCTATCAATACAGTCGGGAATTAGACCCGATTGTGGGTGTATCTTTTACCGGCTTATTTGACTTTTTTGTTCATGCTTTTGGCGTTGACTGGTTGCATTGGTGGTCTCAAGGAAGACCTGCAACAAATCAAGGTTTAGCTTTTAAACGTCGCGAACAAGAGTACCTGAGTATGTGGAAAGAAATCGTACATCGGGTAGTTTGGGAATATTGCGATCGCCATCATATCAAGCGTCCTAATCGCTGTACCACAGTGCAGCCCAGCGGTACCAAATCCTTACTCACCGGGGCTTCTCCAGGATGGCACCCCCCGAAAGCCCAAAGATTTATTCGGCGGATAACTTTCCGCAAAAATGACCCGGTAGCCTTAGCTTGTATTGACTACGGTTACTCAGTAGTTCCTTCTCAAACCGATAAAGACGCAAACGGTAACTTGTTAAACGACCCCTTCGACTCTCGCTGTACCGAATGGTTAGTAGAAATTCCCGTTTCCGTACCTTGGGCTGATTTACCGGGAGCCGATCAAATTGCGATCGATAAATTTAGCGCTTTAGCCCAAATGGATTTTTATATGCAGGTGCAGCAATTCTATGTTACTCACAACACTTCAGCCACCATTGAAGTCCGAGAGAACGAAGTAGAAGAATTGGGAAATCGCATCTACCAAGCCATTCAAAACGATGAAGGCTATATTAGTGCCGCACTTTTGGCAAGATTCGACGACCATCAAACCTTCCCCCGTTTACCATTTGAACCAATTGATAAACAACAATATGAAGAATTGATGGCACAAGTAGAAAATCGTCGTAATAACAATGATTTTAACAGCGCATTAAAACGGTATGATTTCGGTGAATTAATGGAAGCCGGACCATCCGGATGCGATTCCGATAAGTGTATGATGCCCGAAGATAAACCCATGTAAAATTGAGGGATGAAGTATTAATTCTCAAGTATTAAGTATTCTGAACTGTAATCGTAGACTTAATTTTCTTTATACTTCATCTTTTTTCACCCTTTGGAGATAAAAAAATGTTCCTCGAAGAACTAACACCATTATTTAAAGAATTTACCCAGCATCCAGCTTCATTTATGGGGGGATTTGTATCTGGTGTACTCAGACTTAGCCTCGCTGACGACCCGGTAAAAAGCTGGTTAGGAAAACAAACAAATACAACAAATTTTCCTAGTTCTATCAATACAATCCACAATGGTAAGAATAATGGACCTCAAAGTATTTCTATTGAGTAAAGTATTTGACTAATAGAAAGATTTGGTTAATAGATAGTTAAATTGAACAAGGTCTGCTGAAAATCAGTAGACCTTTTGTTTATTTAATGGTTAAGGCTACTGCTGATAAGCTAAAAAGCCTTTAATTTGTATATTTAAATTTTATTAAAGTCTTGTAGTGACCGCATCCTGCCCGCTAGAAAAATACAAATTAAATGCGCGATAACTTATCAAGCAATATAGTCTAATTCACATAACTAGTAGTGATGAATTTTACAACATCTAAAACAACCATAAAACCCTTATTTTATTATTAGAAGTATATATAAGTTACACTGATTTTAACTTGTAAAAGTTTGTGATATATCATACCTTGAAAAATTGCAGTCATCAGGTACTATAAAAACGTATTCGTGAGTTCAGTCCCAGGGATGGTTTATTTTGGGTTAATCCAGTTATTGATTACTGACTATTAATTTAGATAATTAACCATTAGTAAAATCAGATTTTTCGCTGAACAGAAGAAAGCTAATCGTCTGACTTTGACCTGGGGCTGAGCGATTCGCTATTTCTAGAAACGTTAACAAGCATGACTATTTACGTTGGAAATCTTTCCTATCGGGCTACAGAAGCAGACTTGAGAGCAGTATTTGCCGATTATGGTGAAGTGACTAGAGTTGTCTTACCGACCGATCGCGAATCAGGTAAAATGCGCGGATTCGCCTTTGTTGACCTCAACGAAGAAGCTAGTGAAGACAATGCGATTTCTGAACTAGACGGAGCAGAATGGATGGGTCGTCAAATCCGGGTTAACAAAGCTAAACCCAAAGAAGATAATCGTCCCCGTGGTGGTTTTGTAAGAAAGCCAGATTTTCAAGAACAATAAATTTTCTTATTTAAATAAAGTCGCAAAGCTTCTCGTTATTGTTTTTTATTTGATACAGGAATGAATCTTGTACCAACCCTTTAGTTAATACAAGTAATCCATTTAGTTGTAGAACTAAGATTTTCAAACAAGATGAATCAATTTTTTTTTGACTATTTCCTTGAGTATAAAATTCTGTAACGGGAATTATGTACATTACTAATTGGCAATAAATGCAATAAATTTCAAGTACAAATAAACTACCAACAAGTTGCTCGCTTTAGATTTCATAAATCTGATGTAGAGTATTTCACTGTGGCTGTTTGCTAACCCTGGCAATACAAGCAGCTATACTTTGTGCTGAAAATAACGCGCATCACAGAAAAACTTCATAGAAACAACCCCGACAAGATACCGACCGAGGATATCATTAAAAGTCGGGTTTTCCTATTTTAGAGAAATTAATGAATCGAGGTAGTGCGACTCGGAAAGGTCGCATTTTGGCTACCTGGGAGCGAGACGCTCCCACTACAAACGCATTACCCCTCATAACTTATGTGGTAAAGTAGTTTTGATTTTTCTGAATTGTAACAGTTTTTACCAAAAGTCAACTTCCAACAGACAGAAAAAGATAATTTTCAAGCTCAACGTAGAAATCAGAACAATAACCAGAGAATTTTGTAGATAGTATTACATTCGGCTCAGTTCAAATAAATTTATTTTTGCAACTAAATTAACTTTTTGTTATCTGTTTAAAGTTAATTTAGCAAACATTTTTGTGAACTTATAGACTTATAAAATATAAATATGAATTGCGAAAAAATTAAAAAAAATTAAAAATTTATTTAGAATTGGTGCAACACCAAGTGAAAATCAAGATTTTCAGGATTTTAATACTTAAATAACCGAAAAAAAGCGCGATTAAGGATACATTATTTTTTGTATTTTATCTAAAATTGCATTTGCGTTCCGAAAATACCTCTCTAATATAGAGGCAGCAACCACAAGTTGTAACCATAAGGCATCTTTTCAAATAAAAGCCATAGCTAGCGAGACCATAGGGAGATAATTATTATGACAAAAGCAGCAGAACATGAAGACAAAGGGATTCAACACATCACAGATAAAGGACTAGATCGAGATTGTACGACTTTATCGCGTCATGTATTGCAGCAATTCCAAGGTTTTTCAGCGCAAGCACAGGATTTAAGTGCGCTGATGAATCGTATAGGGCTTGCGGGTAAACTGGTTGCTCGTCGTCTCAGTCGTGCTGGTTTAATGGAAGGTGTTCTTGGGTTTACCGGAGAAGTTAACGTACAGGGAGAATCCGTCAAAAAGATGGATGTTTACGCTAACGATGTGTTTATCTCAGTTTTCAAGCAAAGCGGTTTAGTATGTCGCTTAGCTTCTGAGGAAATGGATGAACCATACTATATTCCGGAAAACTGCCCTATAGGTAGATATACCTTGCTCTACGACCCCATTGATGGCTCATCCAATACAGATACAAACTTGAGCTTGGGTTCGATTTTCGCGATTCGTCAACAAGAAGGAGAAGATAGCGACGGACAAGCCAAAGATTTACTCGCTCCGGGTAACAAGCAAATTGGAGCCGGATATATTCTTTACGGTCCAAGTACCATGCTGGTTTACACTATGGGAAAAGGAGTTCATTCCTTCACTCTTGACCCTAGTTTAGGTGAATTTATACTTACCGAAGAGAACATTAAAATTCCTGATAGTGGTTCGGTTTATAGCGTCAACGAAGGAAATTTTTGGCAGTGGGAAGAATCGATTCGGGAATATGTTCGCTACGTTCACCGAACCGAAGGTTACTCAGCTCGCTACAGTGGAGCGATGGTTAGCGACATCCATCGAATTTTAGTTCAAGGTGGCGTATTTCTTTATCCAGGTACAGTGCAAAAACCAGAAGGGAAACTACGCTTACTGTACGAATCCGCTCCTTTAGCTTACATAATCGAGCAAGCAGGTGGTCGAGCTACCACTGGTGAGATGAACATTTTGGATGTGGTAGCTGAAAAACTCCACCAGCGCACACCTTTAATTATTGGTAGTAAAGAGAATGTCGCAAAAGTGGAATCTTTTATTCAAAATGGTCATTAAATACAGTTAACAGTGAACAGTGAACAATTATCTATTGATATGCTCCCTATCTGAAAGAACACTACACACTGAGTTCGAGGACTGTCAACACTTGACTGATAACTGGTAACTGTTCACTGTTCACTGTTCACTGTTAATTATTCCTTTAGTGAGAAACAATAGACAACTCTATGAGCATTAATAGAAAAAGAGAGAAAAATAAATTTAGGAGTGAAATATCCCCATATGGGCATCACCACAAATCAATTATTAGAAATCAAAAAATACGGTCAAAGTATTTGGATGGATAATTTGAGTCGTGACATTATCCAGTCCGGAGAATTAAAAAATTTGGTAGAAAACCAAGGTATCAGCGGTATTACCTCTAATCCCAGCATTTTTGAAAAAGCGATAGTTGGTAATGTCATTTACGATCAAGACATAGAAACCGGGATTAGTAAGGGATTATCAACCCAGGAAATTTACGAATCTTTAGCTTTTGGAGATATTCGTTACGCTTGCGATATTTTACGTCCTGTATATGAAGCAACAGATGGATTGGATGGTTATGTAAGCATTGAAGTACCACCAACTATCGCTCACGATACCCAAAAAACCATTGAAGAAGCTAGACGCTACTTTCAAGAAGTGGGACGGGAAAACTTAATGATTAAGATTCCTGGAACAGAAGCCGGTTTACCAGCAGTAGAGCAGGTAATATCTGAAGGTATGAATGTCAATATTACACTGTTGTTTTCCGTGGATAGTTATGTAAATACCGCTTGGGCTTACATTCGCGGCTTGGAAAAACGAGTAGCACAAGGTAAAGAAATTAATAGAATTTCCTCTGTAGCTAGTTTCTTTCTCAGTCGTATTGATTCCAACATTGATGGAAAAATCGACGAAAAATTAAGTCAAGGTGTTGACGATATCAACCTAGAAGCCAAGCTGAAATCGGTAAAAGGAAAAGTCGCGATCGCAAACGCCAAGATTGCTTATCAAGAGTACAAAAAGATTATCAACGACCAACGCTGGCAAGCTTTGGCTGCCAAAGGTGCGAACGTCCAACGTTTGTTATGGGCAAGCACCAGCACCAAAGACCCCAGTTACAGCGATGTGATGTATGTTGATGAATTAATTGGTAAAGATACCGTTAATACCCTACCACCAGTAACCATCGAAGCCTGCGCTGATCATTGTGACGTAGATTCAAGAGTCGAAACCGATGTAGAAGCAGCATACAAACTGATCGAAAATCTTAAAGACCCCGATATCAACATCGACCTCGATCAAGTCATGGACGAATTACTTACCGAAGGCATTGATAAGTTTATCAAACCCTTTGAATCCTTAATAAGTTCCTTAGAAGACAAAGTTAAGCACTTGTCACCTGTTTAATAATTAATGGGTAATAGGTAATAGGTAATAGGTAATAGGTAATAGGGAATAGGGAATAGGGAATAGGGAGGACAAGGAGATAAGGAAACAAAGAGAAATTCAACTTTTGATTTTTTAACCTCTTACCCATTAGCCATTACCAATTACCAATTACCCATTACCCATTACCCAAAAGTAAATCTCAAATTCAAAATCTAAATTATGGTTAGTTTGCTAGAAAATCCACTGCGGGTTGGCTTGCAACAGCAAGGTATGGCTGAACCCCAGATAATTGTTATTTTTGGTGCTTCCGGTGATTTAACCTGGCGCAAATTAGTACCGGCGCTGTACAAATTGCGACAAGAAAGACGGATTCCACCAGAAACTACTATTGTTGGTGTAGCACGACGAGACTGGAGCCATGAACACTTCCGCGAACAAATGCGTAAGGGAATGGAAGAAGCTCACGGTGGTGTAGGTCCGGAAGAATTGTGGAAAGATTTTGCTAACGGTCTTTTTTACTGTTCTGGTGATATAGATAACCCCGAAAGCTATCTAAAACTGAATAATCTTCTCAGTCAATTAGACGAAAAACGCGCAACCAGAGGTAATCGATTATTTTACCTTTCCGTTGCTCCCAAATTCTTCCCTGAAGCTATCAAACAATTGGGTTCTGGGGGAATGCTTGAAGACCCGGAAAAACATCGTTTAGTAATTGAAAAACCTTTTGGTCGAGATTTAGCATCTGCAAAAAATCTCAACGCAGTAGTACAAAAATATTGTAAAGAAGAACAGGTCTATCGAATTGACCACTATTTAGGTAAAGAAACGGTTCAAAATTTATTAGTTTTTCGCTTCGCAAACGCAATTTTTGAACCATTGTGGAATCGTCAGTTTGTAGACCACGTACAGATAACAGTAGCAGAAACAGTAGGAGTCGAAGACCGAGCCGGGTATTATGAAAGCGCCGGTGCATTGCGGGATATGTTGCAAAACCATTTGATGCAACTTTTCTGTCTGACTGCGATGGAAGCTCCTAACGCCATGGATGCCGACAGCATCCGCACGGAAAAAGTAAAAGTATTACGGGCTACTAGATTAGCTGATATAGAGAATTTGAGTAATTCCGCAGTACGCGGTCAGTATAGCGCTGGTTGGATGAAGGGTAATTCTGTAGCCGGGTATAGAGAAGAACCAGGAGTAGACCCGAATTCCATAACCCCTACTTTTGTAGCGACAAAATTTGTAGTTGATAACTGGCGCTGGCAAGGAGTACCTTTTTATCTACGTACTGGTAAGCGGATGCCGAAAAAAGTCAGTGAAATTTCCATCCACTTCCGCGAAGTTCCTTCACAGATGTTTCAATCAGCCGCACAACAGAGAAGTGCCAATATTTTAACCATGCGGATTCAGCCAAATGAAGGAATTTCCTTGCATTTTGACGTAAAAGTTCCTGGAGGGAATTTCCGCACTCGTTCGGTTGATATGGACTTTACTTACGGTTCATTTGGACTACAAGCAAAATCCGATGCATATGACCGCCTATTTCTTGATTGTATGATGGGCGACCAAACTTTGTTCACCAGAGGAGACGAAGTAGAAGCTGCTTGGCAGGTAGTAACACCAATTATAAGCGCTTGGGATGCACCAGCAGACCCAGCAACAGTTCCTCAGTACGAAGCTGGTACCTGGGAACCTGTAGAAGCAGAATTATTAATCAACCGAGACAACCGCCGTTGGCGCAGACTATAGAAAGTTGTTGGTTGTTGGTTGTTAGTTGTTGGTTGTTGGTTGTTGGTTGTTGGTTGTTAAGACTACTAATCACCATCCACCATCCACCATCCACCATCCACCATCCACCATCCACTAACCACCATCCACTATCCACTAACCACCATCCACTAACCACCATCCACTATCTACTATCCACTAACCACTATCCACTAACCACTATCCACTATCTAAAATTGTTATGACGAACCAAGCACCCACTATTTTTTCACTTCAGGCTCCCAAAGATGTTTCACTCAACGAAATTGAAACCGAACTAAGCAAAATTTGGCAAAGTTACGGTATCGGTGGTGAAGACGGAGCGCTTCCTGCGGCTACGCGAGCAACTACATTTACTTTGGTAGTTTACGAACCAGAACAAACTCAGTATTTGTTGGCTGCTTTAGGATTTTACAAAGGTCCAATTGATGGTATCCTCGGACCACAAACTGTATCCGCTCTACGAGATGCACAAAAAGCTCTGGGTTTGGAACGAACTGGTAAAACTAGTCCGCAAATGTTAAAAAGACTGCGGGAAGAACTTGCTAAACTTTACGGCGGTGGTGACAGCAAAGATAACAATGGTAATAATGCTGCTCAATACAGTCCAGATGCAGCCAGCGCTAGAATTGCTGACGAAATTGCTTTGCGTAATCCTTGTCGGATTATTAGTTTAATACCCGTAGTTGGTGAAGATGAAGGTGTTAAGGCGCAAGTTTCTGCTTATTGTCCGATTCAAAAACAATCTTCTTCTTCCCTAGTTTGTTGCGAATATATTACTTTAACTGGAACCGCCGTAGCTTTGGAACGTATTGGTGGTATGCTTCCAGCATTGTTGATTGGCGGTTTACCCAAGTTTATTTGGTGGAAAGCCACACCTGATCCGAATAATGCTTTATTTAAGAGACTTTCCACTGTATGCGATAACGTTATTGTTGATTCTTGTAATTTTAATGAGCCAGAAAACGATTTACTCAGACTGCAAGAATTAATTGAAAATGGTATACCGCTAGCTGATTTAAACTGGCGACGTGTGGGAGGATGGCAAGAGTTAACAGCAGAAGCTTACGATGCACCATCCCGACGTAAAGCTTTAATGGAAGTTGATAAAGTAAATATCGACTACGAAAAAGGCAATTCTGCTCAAGCATTACTATTTTTGGGTTGGTTAGCAAGTCGTTTAAATTGGCGTGCAGTTTCTTTTGAACAAGAACTCGGTGACTATATTATTAAACGCTTTAAGTTCATCCGAGATAATCAAAGGGAAATACACGCCGAATTAGCAGGAGTTCCAGTCGGTGATGTGGGTGATATTCCCGGTGATTTAATTGCTATCCGTTTAAGTTCTACCAATCCAGAAGCAAACTGCGGTACTTTGATTTGTTCCGAAACCGGCGGCTGTATGCGGATGGAAACACAAGGTGGCGCTCAATCTACTGGTGTATTTCAACAAATAACCTCGCTTTCCGAACAAAAAGCTGAAGCTTTACTTTCTCAACAAGTACAGCGTTGGGGTAAGGAAGCACTTTTTGAAGAAAGTTTGAGAGTGACAGCGCAATTAATCAAATTAGCTAATAATAGTTAGGAGTTAGTACCACCGGAGTTATACCATTTCACTTTAATGGTGATACATATTAATTGTGTAGAGACGTAGCAATGCTACGTCTCTTTGTATTAACGGCACTAAGTTAAGACGCATCATTATTCTTAATTTGGCGTTGCTTCCTCCGGGTATGAATTTAGATTTTGAGATGTTACAGTGTAACGTCTCTACAGAGGTTTCGGTTATTCATCAAATTTGATTCATATTTATTAAGAGGCAACGCCCTTAATTTTGTTGAGAATAGCGTAATATATAAATTCAAAATAATTACAAGCAAAAATACTTGTATAATTTATAATTCATAACTCCTAACTCATAACTCCTAACTTTCACTTCATGGCTTTAATTATTGCAGGAGAACGCAGTGGAGTGGGCAAAACTACGGTAACGCTCACTCTATTGTCCTGTTTGTCTCGGCGCAGTTTACAGGTACAATCTTTCAAGGTTGGACCAGATTATATTGACCCCATGTTTCATCAGCACGTTACAGGTCGTGCTTGTCGTAATTTAGACCCGGTTTTGACTTCTGAAAATTATGTTAAAGAGTGTTTTGCTTACCACTCAAATTTGTCTGAATATTCCTTAATTGAAGGAGTAATGGGTTTATTTGATGGGGTAAAAGTGAACAATGGGAAAAACAGTGATTTTGCTAGTACCGCTCATATTGCTAAGTTATTAAATTTACCCGTTTTATTAGTCGTTGATTGCAGTCGTTTGTCAGGTTCTGTCGCTGCAATTGTCCACGGTTATCGCTCCTTTGATCAACAAGTTAACATTGCTGGAGTAATCTTAAATCGTGTCGGTAGCGATCGCCATTTATCTCTGCTCAAAAATTCTCTAGCACCTTTACAAATTCCTGTTTTTGGTGTATTGAAGCGTCAAGATAATATTAAAATTAGCGATCGCCATTTGGGTTTAGTACCAACAACAGAAATTCCGGAATTAAATGAACTAATAGATCAACTTGTAAATCTGGGTGAAAGTAGCTTTGACTGGGAAAGTTTATTACCACTTTTAAAATCGGGAGACAAGGGGACAAGGGGATGGAGGGATTACCCTTCTTCATCAATAAAAATCGCTGTAGCAAAGGACAAAGCTTTTAATTTCTACTACCAAGATAATTTAGATTTATTGGAAAGTTTGGGTGCAGAGTTGATTTTTTGGAGTCCTTTAGAAGATACTGAATTACCCAAAGATATCGGGGGAATGTATTTCGGAGGAGGTTTTCCGGAAGTTTTCGCTCAAAAATTAGCAGAAAATACCCGTACAAGAAATGCTGTAAAAGCCGCTATTTTATCGGGAATGCCAACAATCGCAGAATGTGGTGGTTTGATGTATTTATGTGGGCGAATTGTAGATATGACGGGTAAATCCTGGGAAATGGTGGGAGTTTTACCTACAACAGCAGTGATGGATAAGCGTTTAACCTTGGGATATCGTCGCGCTATAGCTCTACAAGATAGTTTATTAGTAGATAAAGGAACAACAATTTACGGACATGAGTTTCATCGTTCCCGTTTAATATCCGATTCTAATAAACCCTTATTTGAAACTTATAGATACGATTGCGAAGAATTCATGGGAAAAGAAGGATGGGTTTCACCTTTCAATCTCCACGCTTCTTATATTCATATGCATTGGGGAAATAGTATACACATTCCGCAAAGATTTTTAAAACAATGTCGGATTTTTAATACTCTTATTTTCTAATCAACCCATCATACTTACATCTTTATTTAATTTGCGAATTAAACGTGATAATTCACGAATGATATTCACGGCAATTTCGGGAGTTTCTTCAATAGCATCATCAAGCTGTTCTTGAGTTAATTCTAAACATTCACAAGCATCTATTGTAGTAGCAGAAGCCGAACGTGGTTGGGTATCAAATACTGCCATTTCCCCAAAGTATTTTCCTTGTGACATAACTGCAAGCGTTCGATTATCTAAATGAATTTTGACTTTTCCTGAAACTACAATATACAGAGATTGTCCTTGCTCTCCTTCTCGAAAGATACTGCAATTTGGTGGAAACCACAGTTCGTTCATCGCAGAAGCTAAACGAACGATAAAATCATCTCGCAATTCTTTAAATATTGGAACTTGACGTACAAATAATAAACGGTCAACACTAGTTAACATAGAAAGAAGAGTTAGTGGATGGTTGATGGTTGTTAGTTGATGGTTGATGGTTGATGGTTGATGGTTGTTAGTGGATGGTTGATGGTTGTTAGTTGATGGTTGATGGTTGTTAGTGGATGGTTGATGGTTGATGGTTGTTAGTGGATGGTTGAGAAGCTGTAAAATTGGGCTATTTGGTTATTTTATTTTTTTCTTGTTTTGCTGCTCTCTCAAGATATTTGAAATAAGCATTTAATTTCGGTGAAAGTTCATCAACAATGGGATTAATTATATTTATTTGTTCGTTTGTTAATAGCTTACGGTTATATGCTCTTCTTAACCAATATCTTGTTTCATGTAAAGAAGCTCTGGCAATTTTGACAAATCTGAGATTATCTTGAAAATTATAAGGACCGCTTCCTTCTGCTATATTAGCACCAATACTATCAGCGGAACGAATGATTTGTTTACCGACTGTATCTGTTGCTAATTGATTCCAAAATATCACAATATTCCAAATATAATCTGCCAATTTTTCAGCTAATTCAAATACTCGTAAATTTTCAAAATTAGATTTTTCCATTTTTATATAAAAAATAGATACATATACAATTATCCACCATCAACTATCCACTATCAACTATCCACTATCAACCATCAACTATCCACCATCCACCATCCACTATCAACTATCAACCATCAAATATCAACCATCAACTAACAACTATCAACTATCCACCATCAACTATCTTTTAACTTTATACTTTTCTATAAATTCCTTGACTTGAGCAATTACAAGAGGATGTGAATCGTTTTTTAATTGTGGTAACAATTTAATAAATAAACGAGGAGATGCAGCGCTCAAATATGTGACAGCAGCTTCTCTAACGAAACCACAAGGGTGACGTAAACTTGCTTGAATTTGTGTAGTTTTAAGCTTAATCCGAGCAACTTGAGCAAAATGAATACAGCAAGCCCAACACCAATCAGAAAGTGAATTTTCTAACTCTAATAATGTTCGAGTCCTTTCATTTACTGCCATTTGTTCGTATTTTGATAATCCTGCTTCTACAAGTTTTTGTAATTTTTCATAAGGGGGTCTTCTATCAAAAATATTCAGTAATATAGTTTTGCAAGGTAAATTTATAGTATGTTCTAAAATTTCTAATCCTAGTGCTAAATTGACTTGGGATTCGGAATTAATATTGAATACAGCAGCGTTAATTTTTTCTAAGGGATAAAGTAATTTTAAAAGTAGAAATAAACGTTCTTTGATATCAATTTCTAATTCTGCTAAAGCTTTTTGTACTAACCGACATAAAGCTACAACTTTCTTTTTAGAATGAAAATTTTGTAACGTTTCTCCAGTTTTAAATTCTATATAAGCAGCATATATTTCACCTTGATTTTTAAAGTCTACAGATGCAGCATATATTTCACCTAACAACTTAAATTCTTGTTCAATTAAACTTTGAATTCTAGTTTCATAAGACCTATCCACTAAAATTAAAATTCCCTGTTGCTGATGTCTTTTAATTAAGGTACGCAGTATGTGACATTTAATTGTACCTTTGGATATTTCTAAATGATGCCATAAGGTATCGACTGCTTTTAGAGTCTCAATTTGACCTATTGTTCGTAAAGCATATACTCGCGCTATTTCTGGTTCGTAGTTATTTGTGGCTAAATGTGATAGCATTGGTAAAACTTCATTACCGAGTTTTACTAAACCGTTCATCGCTACTAAACGAGTAGATTTATGCTGAAGTCCTGCTATTAATGCTGAATAATATTCTTCTAAGTTATTTGCCGCAATCATTTCTAAAACTATACTTCGTACTTTTAAAGATTTATCTTCTAATAAAGAGGGAATATGAATCCGTAGTGCTTGTAAATAAGATGCTTCAGCAAGAGATTTAACCCCATTAACTCGTATCTCTTCTTCTTTATTAGTCAGCATCCATCCTAGAGTTTTAGTTGCTGCTACTCTTTGTTTTGTTGTACCATAAGTCAATAATAAAGCCGCAGCAGTACCTCTAATTACTGAATGTTGTTCGGGATTAAGATATTCTTCTAATTGATTTAAATTTGGTGAAGCTTCTGCAAGGGAAACATAACGCAGTGCTAAAGCAAATATATTTGGATTTAGAATAGTTTGAGGATTTTCTAATAACTCGCGTACTTGAGGTAAAAAAGCGGGATTGATATCAGATTCAAGCATTACTTCCAAACTTCGAGATTGCAAAGTAGGAGTAAGCGTTAATAATTCTGGTGCTAAAACTTCCCCAGCCCCTTGGGGATCGATTTGCGATAAAAGTTCAATACAAGAATGTTTATCCGCTTCGCTGCCTTTTTCTCGTAAAGCTTTGATTACAGCACGCTTGAAAAAAGGTAAATCTACATTTGTGACGCTTAATTGTCCCCTTTCTGCACTTAAAACTAATAAATCGACGTACTGCGATCGCAATACCCAAATCACTGCAACACATATAATCGCAATAATTGCAGTTTCGATAATTAAGACTAAATTTTGCCAATTTACAGGTATAAAATTCTTTGTTAGTAACTGAGTAATTAGAATAATAAATCCGGTAAAACCGGCAGCAGCAGCTTCTGCGAAGCCTCCAGATAATATTTGGACACGACTTCTGACTTTTTCTGGTATTGGTTGAAAGAGTAATGTACTAGTATTGGCTACGAAGGTATAACGCAAAAGTTCATCTAAAAACTTAATCAGCGTTAAACCCCATAGCAAGGAGAAAGCAGGTATTTTCAAGCCGAATAAGGCTGAAGTGATCGATAATGAAGATATCATCGCCATCCCTGCCAATAAAGTACCAACACCAACAGGTAAAATTGCGGTAGTAAAAAACACTCCCAAACGTTCGATTATACGGCTAGAGACAAACAATTGGGTTGTAAGTTCAAATAATCCGAGGATTCCGCCAAATACACCTAAAAAACTGGTAATTTCTTTACCTTGAAAGGTTGATTCTAACTGGGATAAATACTGAAAATCTACTAACAATCCGATTGTCTGAATTAACAATCCGAAGGCAAATAATCTTAAAGCATAATTTTTCAAAGGAGCCGAAAGACGACGAGCTTGGTAAACTTGCGGTTGCTTAATTTGTCGTTGGGGAACATCGGAAAAAGCTTGAGGATATTTCTTGCTCAAATGCAACAAAATTGCGGTTCCTAAAACTATAACTAAAGCCCCAATTAAAATTACTTTATCTAGTTTGAGAAATCTAACTAAAGTCGGCAAACTAAACCCACCGATAACATCAGCAACTAAAATTCCACTACTTACTAAAGGATAAGTACGCTTAATCTCCTGAATATTAAATAATTGGTTTGCGGCAATAGAAGTGTTAAGTTGATTGATCACATAGAGCGCATCAACCCACAATCTGAGTAAAAATACGCTGAATAATGCCAAGCTCGAAAGCTGCAAATTTGTCGATAAGGTAATTTGCAAACCTATAGGTAATAAAATTAAAGGTATTACCATGCAGGGTAAAGCAGCTACAATTACCCATCGCAGAGGAAAAATCTTTTGCAGCCAAGAGTAGAGAAAAACTAAGGCAATTCCAACTACTGCACTAGCGATATAAATCAGTGGTAAAGAGCTAGCACCGTATTTATCTAGAAATAAAGCAATGCTGCTATCTTCTACCCATCGTAATCCAACTGATGTTGTCGCGTAAAAAGCAAACATCAGTAATGTTCGAGAACCTTCTTCCGGTCGGAGATTTACCCAACGAAGTACTCGTAGTAAAATATTATTATAGGCACCTAAGTGTTGATTTTTTAATTGCATCTGGTTTAATCTGTTATAGTCACTCCATGCATCGGAAATTTACAATTAGTTTCAGCTTTTTGGACTTGGAAAACCATTTCCTCAAATACTGGTAACTACAAAAAATAAAAGTCCTGAGTAACTGAGTATTAGTTTTCCCACTCAGCACCCAAGACTATCGTTTTTTTGATTAATTTAGGTTATTTAAATTTATTTAAATTTATTTTTGTCTGATCAACAGATAAATCGCAGAAAAATCAACAATAAACGCCAAAAAGAAGCAACACCAATGGTTATAACCTATCGGCATTGCTTCCTTACTGTTTAGTTTTTTTAATTATTTCTTAGGAGAAAGCAACATCATCATGTTTCTTCCCTCTTTTTTGGGATATTGTTGCACCTCAGCTTCAGCTTCTAAATCTGTAGCCATCCGTTTGAGCAAAATTTCTGCCAAATCGGTATGTTGAATTTCTCTACCCCGGAACATCACTGTGGCTTTCACTTTATCACCATCTTTAAGAAAGCGCTTCGCTTGGTTAACACGCACGTTGTAATCGTGTTCTTCTATTTTGTAGCGCATCTTCACTTCTTTTACATCAGCCGTGTGTTGCTTTTTGCGAGCTTCTCGCGCCTTCTTCTCTTGCTCAAACTTGAATTTACCGTAGTCCATAATCCGGCAAACCGGAGGATCGGCTTTATCGCTCACCAACACTAAATCGAGTTCTTTCTCATCGGCTCTAGTAAGTGCATCTTGGGGAGTCATGATTCCCAACTGAGCACCATCAGTATCAATAACCCGAATTTTTGGGAAGCGAATTCTTTCGTTGATTTGAGGTAAGTCGCGACTTCTTCTTTTCTCTATCACAGGCATATATGAATGATTTTGGGGAAGTTATGGTTAATAGTTTGGTTTTGGCTATGGAATGTATATCTCAGACGCAAAAAACGTATGAGAATTTTCAGCGAACGATGAGTATATATCTAGGGTTTGAATCCACAAAAGTAAAAATGGTTTTACTTATTTATATTCTACCCACTTTAGAAAGGGTTTAGCTCTATCGTTCTACAGATAAAGTTACGCGATCGCAACAAAGATGAATAATTTTAATTTTTTTTGTGTCAAAACATTAACGCGATACACATTACGTATTTATCTAATGATAACACTATGAAATATAAAATACACATATCTTAAAGTAAAATCTAATTAACTACTTAAATATAAAATATCTAAATGATTAATTTTTGAATATCAAAATGAATAATGTTTGTAGAATAGAAGATATTAGTTGGTATTAGAAATCTAAGCTTAAAGGTATAAATAACTAGTACTCCGCCACATTAATTTTAAGGGGTTGAGGTAGTGCGACCATCTTGGTCGCTGATGGCTTCGAGTTCGCTAGGCAATAGCCAGCAAGATGCTCGCACTATAAATTAATTAAACTTAACATTAAAAAAATCTTATAACATCATTAGAAAAAACTATTTTTTAGAGGTCTAATTGATAAATGGATTGGCAACACAAAGTTGGGAACCAGCGCGATTGGGTTTGGCGGGGTTGGCAAACTCGGTATACATATATACGTCCTCAGTATTCAGTAGAAAATAATTCTGTAAAATCTTTACCTTTAATGTTGCTGCATGGATTTGGTGCAAGCATCGGTCATTGGAGGCATAATTTGGAAATATTAGGAACACACCATACGGTTTATGCTCTGGATATGTTGGGTTTTGGTGCTTCAGAGAAAGCACCTGCTAATTACAGCGTGGATTTATGGGTAGAGCAAATACACGAATTCTGGAAAGCTTTTATTGGTAAACCAGTAGTACTAATAGGTAATTCTATCGGTTCGCTGATTTCCTTAGCCACTGCGGCAAAATATCCTGAAATGGTAGAAGGTTTAGTAATGATGAGCTTACCAGATCCGACCTTAGAAAAAGAAGCTATCCCTGCATTTTTATATCCTCTAGTCGCAACAATCAAAAGTTTTGTTGCAAATCCCTTATTAATCAAACCAGTATTTTATTTGTTACGCCGACCGAGTATATTACGTCGTGGTGCAATTTTCGCTTATGCTAATCCCGAAGCTGTTACGGACGAACTGATAGACATATTAGCAAAACCTCCCCAAGATAGAGGTTCGGCTCGTGCTTTTACCGCTCTTTTTAAAGCTACAACAAATCCCGATTACAGTCCAAATGTCAATAAATTGTTATCAACCTTAAAAATTCCCATGCTTTTAATTTGGGGAGAAAAAGACAGAATTATTCCCTACGCACTTGCTTCGGGATTTGTTCGTCACAACGAAAACTTAGAGTTAATTGCCTTAGAAAATGTAGGTCATTGTCCTCACGATGAATGTCCTGAACAAGTAAACCAAGCGATTTTGGATTGGATTCAAAGAGTTAGGAGTTAGTTGATAGTTGATGGTTGATAGTGGTTAGTTGATGGTTGATGGTTGATAGTGGTTAGTTGATGGTTGATGGTTGATGATTGATAGTGGTTAGTTGATGGTTGATAGTGGTTAGTTGATGGTTGATAGTGGTTAGTTGATGGTTGATGATTGATAGTGGTTAGTTGATGGTTGATGGTTGTTATTTATTTCTATTTCTTTCCCCATCTCCCTATCCCCCCATCTCCCTATCCCATTGTAAAACTTTTTCCTTAACTATATTCTGACCATCGCGAGAAACTCGTAAGATTTTATCGGTAAGAATAAAACTGATATTGCCGTTTATGGCTATGTATTGATTAGTTTTTACGCCATTTTGAGTCAATTTTTTTAATGGAAGATTAATTATGGTATTGTTTGTTCTAGTAATGCTTATATAGCTACTGGGATTTTCGTTACCACAAATATAAATAAAAAAACTTTTAGTTTCTGCTTGAGCAAAAGTTTTATTATTCTCAGGACAACCTTTTGCTAAAGTTTCACCATCCGCTTTGACGACACTTATGACTTTTTCTCTTAAAATAATGCGACCGCTTTTAGTTATTATCATTTCATATGGTGTAATTTGATAGGTTATTTCACCATTAACAGCAATATAGGTTTCTGTTTGTTTAACGTTTTGAGTAATGGGTACTGTAATTTTACTATCTAAGTTTTTCGGGATACGGACATAATATCCGAGAGGATTTAGCTCATCTCCTCTACAAATATAAACGTAATATTTTTCTGTATCAAAAGTACGTATGGATAATAAATTTGCGGAAGGACATATTTTATTTGGAGCAGTCTCAACAGAATTTTGATTTAAATTATGAATATTTTTACTCTGTTTATTCCCAATTATTTTTGCTGGAGAAGACTGAATATTAAACAACAAAATGCCACCCATCAAAGCTAATTGTAAAGCTTGAAAATGAGTTAATTCACGTTTCAAAAAATTCATATTAAATCACAAAAATTATCTGTAAAATCACCGCCATAACATTGCTGCAATTGGTGTGACATATCAGTACTATTGCTGATGAAAATCTAAAAATATTATCCTATGCAAAAAAATCCAATACAACTAGCTTGGACGTATTTTCATATTTTCTTTATTAAAAAAATAATTTCAAGGAAATTTGATTTTTTCGTGGGGGTAAGAAGTCGGGTTTTTAGGATGATTGTCTTTGATGAGAGATATTTAAAGTAAAAACCCGACTTCTGATTAAGGACTTGATTTTACGATCAATTTCTTGCAAAAGTTCCGGTTGTAGTTAAAGTTTTAGATTCTATACGTACTATTACATAATTTTTTTATCAGTTATTTATTCTTCGTAATCTGTATCAATTTCAATATCAAGGGTTTCTTCATCAATTCGTATATATAAAATGTTGGGACGACAACAGACTTGACAATCTTCTACATAAGATTGTTGAGAACCTGCACTAACATCAATAAAAGTTAAATTTGCTTCTCCACAATAAGCGCAGTAATATTCAGCAGTATTTTGCATAATTAGTAGTTGGTGAATAGTGGTTAGTGGTTAGTGGTTAGTGGTTAGTAGTTAGTGGTTAGTAGTTAGTGGTTAGTGGTTAGTGGTTAGTGGTTAGTGGTTAGTGGTTAGTGGTTAGTGGTTAGTGGTTAGTGGTTAGTGGTTAGTGGTTAGTGGTTAGTGGATAAACAACCATCAACTATCAACCATCAACTATCAACCATCAACCATCAACCATCAACCATCAACCATCAACTAACTCCTTAAAATTGATTAGTTGCTTCAGTTAAATGCTTTTGTAGTGTAGACTGTGGAAGTGGTCCTTGCAAGTGATTCCAAGGTAATATTTGCTCGGTTGACCAATTATCGTAAACATAGAACTCTAATGGGGGAATTTGTCCTTTTAGTTCCTTGAAAGCACGTTTGTAACTACCCAAAGAATCCCCAAAGTTACGAGTCAGTTGTAAAAGTGGGAATAATCTTCTATCTCCCCTTGATAACAGCGTTTGAATTATCGACCAATTATAGCTTTCTGGACGAAAATCTATTCCTTGGGGCTTCAATTTTTTCTGCAACAATTTCAATCGTTTTTCTGCTTCTTTATTTACTCCAAACCATTGAAACGGTGTATGCGCTTTGGGTACAAAAGTGCTGCATCCTAAAGTAAATCGCAATCCGGGGGCAGCTTTTTTAAGATTCTGCA
>JAYKJL010000029.1:0-39807 GCA_035285725.1 Nostocales cyanobacterium 94392
CGTAGGAAGCAAGGGTTTAAGACCCCCGCCACAACGAAGTTTGGCGGATTACAATTAGTGGCGGGTCTGAATCCCCCACTAATTGTTCCTTCTGCCTTCTGCCATCTGCCCTCTGCCTTCTTCAATAATTATCGCAATCAACCTCAATATCCGATGGTGCGTTACGGCATCATTTAATTAATAATCTACAATCAAAATTTCTCAAGCCGTAACACACTCTACAACTAACTATTAACTAAGTTCCCTACAAGCGCGATACAATTCTTTCCAATCATCTCTTTCTTTAACTACGGTTTCTAAATATTCTCTCCACACAATTTTATCTTGAACTGGATCTTTAATCACCGCTCCAATAATTCCCGAAGCGACATCGGAAGCGCTCAAATTTCCATCACCAAAATGCGCTGCTAATGCCATTCCACTGTTAACTACTGATATTGCTTCTGCTGTACTCAAAGTACTTGTAGGAGATTTAATCTTAGTTTTCCCATCTTCGGTAACTCCGCTACGCAACTCCCTAAACACTGTGACAATGCGGCGAATCTCTTCTAATGCGGGGGGTTCTGCTGGTAATTCTAAAGCCCTTCCCAAGCTTTCCACACGCCGTTGCACGATGTCAATTTCTGCTTCTAGTGTCTTGGGTAAAGGTAAAACTACTGTATTAAAACGTCTTTTCAAAGCGCTGGATAAATCATTTACTCCTTTATCTCTATTATTTGCCGTTGCAATGACATTAAAACCTTTATTGGCTTGCACCTCTTCTCCCAATTCGGGAATCGGCAGTGTTTTCTCGGAGAGGATAGTAATTAATGTATCTTGCACATCCGCTGGAATTCGGGTTAATTCTTCCACCCGCGCCAGCTTTCCATCTTCCATCGCTCGCATCAACGGACTTGCAACCAAAGCCCCCATTGAGGGACCATCAGCTAATAATTTAGCATAATTCCAACCGTAACGAATCGCTTCCTCACTCGTTCCCGCAGTACCTTGAATTAATAACTTAGAATCCCCTGAAATCGCTGCTGCTAAATGTTCCGACACCCAAGATTTTGCAGTACCTGGCACCCCAATTAACAACAATCCCCTATCAGTTGTCAAAGTTGCGATCGCAATCTCAATTACCCTCCTCTCACCGATATACTTTGGCGACACCTCAAACCCAGTTTCCAACTTTCCACCCATCAAATAAATCATCACCGCCCAAGGCGATAACCTCCAATTTGGCGGACGTTGACGCTTATCCACCTTGCTCAATTCCTCCAACTCCTCAGCAAACTGTAGCTCCGCGTGTTCCCTGATTAAGTTTGTTTTTTTTATTACCTCTTTCTTGCTCCTTTGCGTCCTCTGCGTCTCTGCGGTTTGATCATCTTCAGCCATATTGATTTCCTAAACGTAAATTCGACAAATATAATTCCACAATCATAACCAAAATCAGAAGTCGGGTTTTTAAGTAAAATATTTGTCAGACAAGACAATTATCGTAAAAGCCCGACTTCTAACACCACGAAATGTTAAATATCTAATTTTTTTATAACTTAAATAAATTATGGATACGTAAAATTTTACGTCTCTACATTATTTAACGCTACAATCATTTCATATCTAAACTGCAATTTAACCAAAAAATTATCAATAGCTTCCATCACAGATTTATGAATATTTTCAGTTGCTTCAAAAGTCAAATTATTGGCAGCTTCATGATATATAGAAACATCTATTTGTAAAGAAAATTTTTCTAAAGCTGAAGCAAACTGCCAATTATTGACGTGATGATTGCTTTCTAGATAATTTTTGATACTTGATATTACAGCTTGGCTAATTTTTTCATCCCACATATAGGGAGTATTAATCAACAAGGGGAAAGCCGGATTAGCAGAATTGAAAGGGATATTAGGGAACCTTTGCAAAACATCTAAGATTAAATTTTGAACTTGCGAATAAGACAAAATATTAAGTAACCTTTGAATCAAATCATCAGTATTACTTAATTTTTGATATATTTTTGCATTTACTTTCAATAAAGATTCTGCCCATACTGTATCCTTACTTCTAATGGTAGCCGTTCCCCAAGCTTCTAAAAATAATTTTTCCCATTTATGATTTTCCACGATTTTGATTAGTTCTTCAGGAGTCTTTTTCCAATCATCACTCCATATTTTTGGAGGTACATAAGCGAGCATTTGTAATAGTAAACTGGCTTTTTCTCCCAAAGAAGGTATATATTTAGATTCATCGATACCGTCTTTAATCATATCAAAAGTACATTTATTTGGTAATGTAACCTCTATATTGCTATTATGCAAATTTAGTAACGGAAGAACTCTTTTTATCATCCTTTGCACAAGTTTTGATTCGGGAATTTGTGCGAGCAATCGAGCGGCTACATCTCGTACTAATTTGCTTTTATCTTCAAGTACTTCTTCTAAAAAAGCTTCATCTTCAATGCTCAAAGCAATTTCTAATACTTCTAATAAACTTGCTCTTTCCTGGGCTTTTTCCTTGCTCCAAATATGTTGTAACTGTTCACGTCCTTTTGCTGCTTCGGATTGACGCAGTTGTTTTAACAAGTTTTTTTTCGCTTCTAAACTACCACTTTTCCAAATTTTAGCTGTATTCTCACCAATCACATAATTCCATTGTGGATTTTGGGCTGCTAACCAAATTCCTCGCTTTCCTAAAACAGGTAAAATATCTTTTCGTAAATCATGTTGTCGTTTTCCTAACCCTAACAATTCGGGTAAGTACTTCGGTGAAACAATTTTTTCAACTTTCGCTGTCATTTTTAACCATTCCGGTAAAAATGCACTATATTCTCCACTCAACATCATTTGTAAATGTTGTTCTGAAAGTAGATTGCAATATGGTAAATCGTCTAATTCGCAAGTTTTTAAAGTTGTTTTATTATCAATTGCGGTTATTTTTCCAGCTTGTTGATAAAGAGAAATTGTCCCCGCAGCAGCAAGTAAACTTCCTTCCTTGTCATTAGTATCAAGACTACTCAAAACTTCACCCAATTTATTATTTTGTGTAATGATTTTTAACTCTTGTCTTTGAGTACCTAGCACCGCCGTTTTTACTAAATTCTGCCAAATATTCATATTATATAGTTCGTAATTATTTCCTCGTTCGACTCCGACTGAGAATCACTTTTGAATCATTAAAGAAGTCGGGTTTTTTGGCTTAAATATCTGTAAAAAAAGATAACTCTTGTAAAAACCCGACGAATCACCTCTAAACGAGAAACAAATCCAAAATCTAAAATCTAAAATCTAAAATCCAAAATGAATAAACCGATTTTCCACCCACACACTCAAAGGTAAAAAGTATTCTCCATCCCATTCACCGAATATATCAAGAGAATATCCACCGCTGAGTGCTAATAACTGCCAATTATAATTAAATCTTGATTTAATCGGAAGTAAACGTTTACCTTCATCGCGTACAAACCAATTATCATTTTGTTGAATCGGAATTACTTTGCTTAAAGACACAGGAAATTGTTCTATCCAAGGGTTGCTGGCAAGAGCTTGGGAATATTCTTGCATCATATTTGAGATATTACTATATCCGGGCATCCGATCCATCTGAGTTACTGCATCTTGACGAGTTTTAACAATTGCTCGTAAAGGATAAGCACTCTCGAAAAATACTAATTCCCCATCAATACAGCTTCCAGGTACAAGACTGCTATCCAATAGCTGATTACCGTGAGTAAAGTTAAGAATTAATGCTTTTTGTTGCGTTTGTTTACCGTAAAGCCAAATACGTTGTATTTTTAAGCGGTCTTCTTCTGTTAAATTCTGCCCCAAAATTAACCAAGAATCCTTTACTCCTTGTTGCGTTAATAATTCTTGTTGACTTTGGGAAAAACCAATTTGAGTACGAATGTCTACTTGTACTGGAGTAGTTAAATTCTCCAAATTATTGAAAGCTTTAATTAAAAGATATACTCGTCCTAATTGGGATAATAATCTTTCTTGCCATCCCGTACCAGAATAACAAATACTCCCCATTTGCCTTACCAAACGAGCGACACCCGGTGCTTGTGCATCTACCAACCTTGCTGCTGTATCATCCCAGAAACTATAAGGTTGACTTTGTGCTGCTGCTAAGCCATTACTTACTAAATCCCGCAACCATACTTCCAAATCCTGCATTCCCGCAGTAACTTTATCTAAACGCTTAGCTGCACGAAGAGCTTGTGCATCGGGGTTTGAATATTTGTTTACTATTTCTTTCTCCTGAGTTTTTCTTTGATTGCGGGTTTCAAGCCAAGCATTCACCCATTCTGGCGGAATATTTACAGTAAACAACTCTTGCTTTTCTATCAACAAAAGAAACAAACCAATACAGTGTTTACACGGTGATTTACGACTGGGACAACTGCACTTAAAAGCGGGTTCCGTCAAGTCGATTTGGGTTAGATAGGGATTTTTCCCAGTTCCTTGACACTCACCCCAAGCTACCGTATTATTACAACCCAATAATGACCACTTACGAGAAGTAGCCAAAGCTTTACCATTTTGGGCTGAACTTGCATCTGGTGCTAGTGCCAAAATTTGTTCCTGCGTCCAAATTGCAGACATTATTATTTAAAATCAAAACAAATACAAAAACGAAACAGATGGGAATCTACACCTTCTATTTTAACTTCCCGGTTCAGTGGGAACCAGAACAAGAGTCTTCTGCTCTTGTTAGGAATGGTGTAAAATTTAAAAAATGATGTTTCGTCAGACTAACTTCCTTCCTTTCTTGATAAAAACGGCAGCCATCACAAGGACCAGTTGGGTTGACAGCACACCTGAGATAACCAGAACGAGCATTATACTCACAGCTAATGTCCCCGACAAGATAACCAACTCCTTCCAAATAATAGCGATCGCTTTCCGTAGAGCTATGGTGAACCTGATGATCGATTCTAGGATTTTGACTTCTGGGGTATCTGGGAAAAGTTGTAACCGCAGCCCGTTGTAAAAGCGTGCGTGTTCTAGCCCTATTCTTACGCATCAACCACAGTGAGAATAGGGACGGTAAGAAACCAATGGCAATTACCAAAAGTGTTTTTAACACCTTATTTTTACCTCCGAATCTGCAAAGCTTACTGAACATGGAATTTTTCCGCTGAATGCGGATGGTTTACTCTAACAATAAACACACTCCATTAAAAACAGCATAGCTTTAATCGCCAGAACCATAAATTTTACTTTAATTTTAATAATATTAAAGATTACTTAGTGATTTCTTGAAGCTCTCCATTCCTCTAATTTGCGTATTGAAACAGATTTTGTAGTCACATTTACATCATTTCCGCGCCAATTAATTTCAGGATCTGTGGTAAAAACACCGCATTCTAATTCGTCCACCTGAATATTCCAATATTGACCAAACCTATTTTTTAAAGTTATCACCTGCTCAAAAACTTTATTTCGATGCTTATTTCTTCTTTTTCTTTCCGTTGCTCCCGATGCAGTTGTATCAATAAACTTAGTTTCAATTAAAAATAGTGTTCTATAGGAAGTTAAATAAACAAAATCGCATTTACCTAAATCCGTATAATCGGCAATAGGAGACTTTTCAAACAGCAACAACTCAGAACAATTAGGAAATAAGTTTTGGATATTCAAATACAAATAAGCCTGTAATAGAAGTTCCTTATCATAGGGAAATCCGATTACACCTTCAAAAAACCTTTTTATATCTTCTTGACTTTGGGGTTGAATCCTTTTGCAGTATGAAACAAATTGATCTAACCCTTCAACCATTATCAAATTTTTACTCCTCACCCTGCTTCCCACCAACAACATCATGGCATCAAAATATACTATTTTTTAAAGAAAAATATCATCAGCAAAAATAACCAAAAACCAATGAATATCCCTTGTTTGATGAGGTAATTTACTGTTGACGATTTTCCGATCGCAACGTAGAACAATGAAAATAAAAAGTGTATATTTATACCAAAGAAAAGATGAGATGGGGTTTGGCAGTGATGGGGGGATGGGGTGATGAAGTAAATACTTTTTACTAATAACCACCATCAACTATCAACCAACAACTAACAACTAACAACTGTCAACTTTTTGCCATCAACGGTTGAATGCGGGCGAAAAATCTGCCATTATGTAAAGCCATAATCGCAGTTGTTGAATCTTGCACCCAATATTGTCTGCCAAAACGAACAATTTGACGCGAATTTTCACCTTGAATAATGCCGATAACGGGTACTTTTCCTTTTTCTTTTTCATTTGATTGGTCTTGTAAATCTTTTAAAATTGTTCTGAGACGATGATGTTCTTCAATAGTAGCTGCTTGTTGAAGAGTCATTTCAACCATGACTAATTCTACATTTTCTACAGGTTCCGCATCGTCAACTAGTAATTGAGCTTGGTCGTCTTTTTTATCAACTTTTCCCCAAACAATTAACTTTGCATCTACTTGTAAAATCTGATTAATTCGTTCGTAAGTCTTAGGAAAAACTACAGCTTCTCCCGTTGTCGTTAAATCTTCAATTTGCAAAATTGCCATCGGATCACCTTTTTTAGTTACCACCTTTTTGACATTATTAAGTATGACAACCACACAAACCTTTGCTTCCTCTCCCTGAGATTTTAACTGCGTCATATTTATCGGAGAAAGAATCCGCGTTGATTTACGTATCGATTTGAGGGGATGATCGGACACATAAAAACCTAAAAGTTCTTTCTCCATTCGTAGCTTTTCATGAGGAGGTAAATCCGGGACATCTTTAGCTTTAGGAGGACTTAATACCGCATTCATCGCGGGATTTTTTGCATTACTATCACTACTCCAAGCACCACCGAATAAATCGAATAAATTCCCTTGTCCACTTGCTCTATCTCTAGCGCGGGACTGCGCCCAATCGTATACTAGTTCTAAATCTTGAGTTAACTGATTGCGATTAGAATTAATTTTGTCAAAAGCTCCACAGTTAATCAAAGATTGTAAAGCGCGACGATTTACCGTACCCAAATCAACGCGATCGCAAAAATCTGCAAGTGACTTAAATATCCCTCCTTCTCTTCTGACTTGCAAAATGCAATTTATCGCGTTTTCTCCCACATTGCGTATAGCAGACAATCCAAATAAAATTTTCCCGTCCGCCGGTGTAAAATCAACTTCCGAAGAGTTAATATTCGGCGATTCTATTTGAATACCCATATTCATACAGGTAGCAATATATTTTTGCACCTTATCTTTATCACCACTGTTGGCTGTCAACAGCGCCGCCATGTATTCTAATGGATAGTTAGCTTTCAAGTAGGCAGTTTGATATGTAACATACCCATAGGCTGTAGAATGAGATTTATTAAAACAGTTAGAAGCAATCAAACCATTTTTGATCGCAAAATTATGGTCGCGCTCTAAACCGATATCATATACAATTTGAGTATTTAAAGCTTTTCGAGCTACGATTTTTACCATAATTCCCAACCCCAGAAAATCAGTAAGCTTAGTCTAATCTACATATTTTAATTTATGAAACTATTCTAAGGAAGGTAATTGGTAATTGGTAATTGGTAATTGGGAATTGGTAATTGGTAATTGGTAATTGGTAATTGGTAATTGGTAATTGGTAATTGGTAATTGAAGTATATACTTGAAAGGGCGATCGCGTAGCGTGTCCATCAAAACTCCTTGGTAATTAATTATTTTCCCCCATCACCCATTCCCCATCACCCATTACCCATTACCCATTACCCATTCCCCATCACCCATTCCCCATTACCCATTACCAATTTTTGATTTAAAATTAGCAGACTTCAACAAGATGTACTAAAATCAATGATTTGAGCTAGTTTGTATTTTGGGAGAAGTAATGCATGGCATCCATACGCGAATTGCACCAACAATTAATTGAGAAAAAACGCTCTGCGGTTGAAATTACCCAAGAAGCTTTGAACCGTATCGAACAATTAGAACCGAAAGTTCATAGTTTCTTGCACGTCACCCAAGAAAAAGCTTTAGAGCAAGCGCAGAAAGTGGATGCCAAAATCGCCGCTGGAGAAGAAATTGGCTTGCTCGCAGGAATTCCCATCGGAATCAAAGATAATATGTGTACCAAAGGAATTCGTACTACCTGTGCCTCGAAATTCCTCGAAAATTTTATACCGCCCTACGAATCGACCGTAACGCAAAAACTCGTCGATGCCGGCGCTGTCATGGTGGGTAAAACTAACTTAGATGAATTCGCTATGGGTAGTTCCACTGAAAACTCTGCCTATCAGGTTACAGCTAATCCTTGGGATTTATCACGAATTCCCGGCGGTTCTTCTGGAGGCTCGGCAGCAGCAGTAGCAGCCCAAGAATGCACGGTTTCTTTAGGTTCCGATACAGGAGGCTCAATTCGTTTACCCGCGTCTTTTTGCGGTGTAGTGGGAATGAAACCCACTTACGGGCTAGTTTCTCGTTACGGTTTAGTAGCCTTTGCTTCTTCCCTAGACCAAATTGGACCATTTTCTCGTACAGTAGAAGATGCAGCCATACTTTTAAATGAAATTGCCGGATATGATCCCAAGGATTCTACCAGTTTAAAAGTTGATATACCTAAATACACCGATTGTTTAAAACCAGATTTAAAACCTAGAGGCAAATTAAGAATCGGTATAATTAAGGAGACCTTTGGTGAAGGTTTAGACTCTCAAGTAGAACAAGCAGTCACCAAAGCCATCGATGTACTACAAGAATTAGGTGCAGAAATTCACGTTGTTTCTTGTCCTCGGTTCCGCTACGGTTTACCTAGTTACTATATAATTGCCCCATCCGAAGCATCAGCAAACCTCGCTCGTTACGATGGAGTTAAATATGGCTATCGAGCAGAAGAAGCCGATAACCTTTTATCCATGTATACTCGCACCCGCTCTACAGGTTTCGGTGCAGAAGTAAAACGTCGGATCATGATTGGAACTTACGTTCTGAGCGCAGGTTATTATGACGCTTACTATCTCAAAGCTCAAAAAGTTCGGACATTAATCAAAGAAGACTTTGACAAAGCCTTTAAACAAGTTGATGTTTTAGCTTGTCCCACCGCACCAATAGCCGCATTTAAAGCAGGGGAAAAATCTCAAGATCCCCTGAATATGTACTTAACTGACTTAATGACAATTCCCGTCAACCTTGCAGGATTACCCGGTATCAGCATTCCCTGCGGCTTCAACAAGGAAGGAATCCCCATCGGGCTACAATTAATTGGTAAAGTACTCCGAGAAGACCAACTATTTCAAGTAGCTTACGCATACGAACAAGCTACAGATTGGCATTTACGTACACCCAATTTAATTAGTTAGGAGGACGGTTGATAGTGGTTAGTTGATAGTGGTTAGTTGATAGTGGTTGGTTGATAGTGGTTGGTTAACAGTTAACAATTCTTATTTTATTTCACCCCCATCTCCTTGTCCCCCCATCTCCCTATCCCCCATCCCCCCATCTCCTTGTCTATCTACTCCACACCTTCGGGTGTATAGGTAGCAGTTTTCGGATTATTATCAGAACCAAAGGGAACGGGTTGATTTTGATTTACTGCAATCATTACCGCAGCTGGATTACCCGAGCGTATAGTTAGTTTCTCTTTCGCAGTAAAGCTTTTTTTCTCTCCTTTTTGTAGGGTTCCTTCAAATACTTTTTTCTCATCGGTTGTTACTCTTACCCACGATTCATCTTGTACATCTAAACTAACTTTCACACCTTCAATCGGTGTTGGTGTTGGTTTTGGTGTTGGTGTTGGTTTTGGAACTGCTGCTGAGGATGAAGTTTTCGATTCCGGTAGGGTTTTTTCTTCTGAGACGTTTGATGAATATTGATTTTGACTAAGAGTTTGCTCTGCTGGTTTGGGACTAAGTAAATAAAATAGCCCTAAAGAAGCACCAATTATTAATAAAATATAGGGTACGGCTAGAGGTATATATATATTTGCCTTATTGCTTAAATTATTGTTTTCCTGCGGTATTGGTGCAGGACAAGCAATATCCCCAAACTCTTGACCTAATGCGGTACCATCTAGCCCTAAAGCATCCCCATAACGGCGAATAAACCCTTGAATGTAAACTGCTTCGGGTAATTCCTCAAATCTTCCTTCCTCTAAAGCACTTAAAAAAACAGGTCGGACAAGTATTTTCGCTGCTATTTCTTCTATATGTATAGATTTTTCTTCTCTTACTTGTCTTAGTTTGTTCGTTATTTCTTTAAGTTTCTCCCCTTGCTCTTCATTTAAAGGCTTCACTGTCATCTCCCGATAGTTTTTAACGTATTACATTCAACAGAGAAATTACCGAAAAAGATGTATTTTATACAACCTTTCAGTCAAAGTAATGAAAAATTATTTTATGATAATACATTTTTATCGCAAGGCTATTTAATCGCAGCACCCCATCAAAAATGTATTTATGTCCATAAGTTATCAGTTATCAGTCAAAGTTGATAGTCCCCGAACTTGAAGTTACCTGTATCGATGTTTTCTAAGGCTTCTTCCCTCGTCGGTTTATGGTGGGAGATAACTGTATGTCACTACGAAAAGCGCTCACCGAACTACGTGTTTAGCACGGCACTACCCGGAGCGGGTAAGGCGCTTGACTGTTCACTGATTTACAGCCATTTTCGCCATGTAACTTGTATATTTTATAATTGGTTATGGATTTTTTATCTATAGCTTCATAAGTGAAAATTTAAGGTCATATTCAAGCTGACAATACTAGATTACTACCAATGGTAGATGTGATTGCGGTTGTTGTCAGTTAATTAATTTTAATTATCTTTTTCATGCTTCCCATCTAAATATGTGATTCAAATAATCCCAGGGAAAATCAAACAAAGACTATTTCTGTTATCACTTGTCATCCGTCCTAAGTGGTATTTCTACGTAATATAAATCAATTCTATTGAATACACAATTTAAATTACTATTTCAGTTAAAAGCTTAGTATAAATTAATATTTAACAATTTCAATCAAGGCGTTTCATTTTATTAAGTATAGAAATAGACTATTTTTATACATTTATGTAGGAAGCAAAATATTGATAAATTCCTTGAAAACCAAATAAGAGGAGTAACTTGGTAAAAAAACAGGAACAAATAAATACTTATAAAATCTAGATTAACTAGTGAGAAGCTGGATTTAAAAACCGTGATGATTATTTTCCGAATAGGATATAGGGTTTATACGCAACAATCCGGAAATGTCAAGAAAGGTTAGAAGAAATTACACAGGTAAATTTACTTTCTTGCTTCACTACCCTTCATCATCCCGTAATTATGGTCATGTCATCAATGTATTCATTATCAGTTCCTGGACAACCCGCGATTGAAATTTCTCAAGACGAATTGCGATCGCTATTGAGTGAGATAGAAACAGAGTTACACAATAGTAAAGTTTATCGTCGTGCTTTGGCAACAGTACAAAAATTGTTAGGTCCTTCATCGGAACAAGCAAAGCTGTTATTTAAAGCGGTTGGAAGAGAAGCTATTGGTGTAGCATTTCGTCAGCTTTCATTACATAATCAAACGATTGCGGATACCACCCCAGAAGTTGAACAGAAGGTTGAAGCCAAAATTGAAACACCAGCCGTTCAATCAATTAACGACTTATCTGAGTGCTTGACGATTGTTAATCCATCTCCAATTAGTAATATTGTGAAGGAAGAGCCATCAAAACCAGCAGCAGTAGCCGATAGCTCCAAAAATACGACTGCTTTCAACTGGTTCAAATCTGGAAAACCTTCTAAAGCACAAATCGCTAAGCAAAATAGAGTCGAGCAGCGTCTAGAAAAGTTTCGCGAAATCGGTCAACAATTAAAACAAGCTAGAGAATCGCGAGGTTTTTGTCTGAGTGACTTGCATATGTACACTCACATTCCTATACATCAAATGCAAGCTGTGGAAAAGGGTGATATGGAATCCTTACCAGCAGATGTGTATGTTCGGGGTTTTATCCGGGTGATGGGAAATGCTTTAGGATTTAACGGTACTGTTTTAGCTGCATCTCTACCAACATCAGAAACAAAAGAATCCTTGGTTCCTTCATTGTTTGAGTCGGATAATAAAACTCCCCGAATTGGACTGGATATAAGCCCGATGCATTTGTATGTTGGTTACACAGCCTTGGTTGCTGGTGCAGTTGGAGGATTATCTTTAATATCCCAGCAAGAAAGCAATGCTGAGAAAGCCATCAATACAGAAATACCTCCGGCTTCATCCGTTTCCGAATCATCCAAGTACAAAAACAACATAGCCAAACCAGGTATTAAGTCCGATAATGCGGGTATTATTATCCGTTCTGATATTGCTCCACCAGAAGCGCTTTAATAGTTGGAAGCTGAACCAAAAAATGATTGCGTGTAATCATTAACTCAAATGCTTATTTCTCCGCGATGCACGCAGTCTCCAATTTAAATTGGTCACAAAATTTTGTTAGCTACCAACTTTTTCTTACACTTAAATTAAATCAACACCAAATTATCCCGATGTACGACTGTTTCTACACCTTCGTAACCCAAAATCTCCGGGATTTCACTTGAACGTCTTCCCCGTATTTTTGTTAATTCGCTGCTATTATAATTAACCAATCCTCTGGCAATTTCTTTACCATTCTGATTGCACAATTGCACCGCTTCGTTTTGCTCAAATTCTCCTTCTACTGCTGTAATTCCAGCAGCTAACAGCGATTTTCCTCCACTAGAAATAGCAATTACTGCACCTGCGTCCAAATATAATTTACCTTCTGGAACTAATCCGTATGCTATCCATCCTTTACGGGCTGAAGTTGGTTGCGGTTGTGGTTCAAACTGTGTACCGATAGATTCTCCTTGCAATATTCTTTCGATATTATTCGGTTGTTTACCTTCGGTAATTACTGTTCTAATACCTGCTGCGGTAGCAATTCTTGCAGCGGAAATTTTTGTTGTCATCCCACCCGTACCCCATTGGGAACCGGATGAATCTGTCTCGACGAAGCTAGTCAATTCTTCGATGCTACTTACTAATGCGATCGGTTGAGCATCGGGTACTAAACGGGGATCGGCGGAATAAAGTCGATCTACATCTGTAAGCAAAAATAACCAATCTGCACGCACTAAACTGGCTACTAAAGCTGATAAAGTATCGTTATCACCGAATTTTAATTCTTCTACCGCTACAGTATCGTTTTCATTAACTACTGGAATCACTCCCAGTTTGAATAATTCTTGAAAAGTATTGTAAATATTCAGATAGCGGCTGCGTTGTACTAAGTCGGTACGAGTCAGTAAAACCTGAGCTATGGGCTGTTGTAAGCTGGTAAAAAAATCGTCATAAATCCGCATTAGTCTTCCTTGACCAACTGCTGCAACTGCTTGTTTAACTCCGATTGCTTTGGGACGTTCGTTTAAACCCAGTCTTGCACAGCCTACACCCACTGCACCAGAGGAAACTAAAATTACTTTATAGTTGTTACGAATCAAGTTACACAGGGTTTCAGCTAAACTCGCAATTGTAGAAAGTGCTAAATGTCCGGTTTCGGGACGAGTTAAGCTAGAAGTGCCGATTTTAACAACGATTATTTTACTCATTTTTTTATTACTCGCGAATCAGCAGAAGATTATCGATTTCAAAAACCGCTGAGACGCGAAGAGCGCAGCGAAAAGTGCGGTCTTGGGGGTCTCCCCCATGAGCAACTTTTCAAGAGAGAGGAAAGAGATCGGGAGAGATAGTTGAATAATTGATGATTATCTGTTGATTAATCAAGAGGATTGTTCAAGCTGAAAAAATATGTTCTTTTTCTCCTGCAAAGGAGAGCCGCTGTTACCAATAAATTAATAATTATCAATTGTCAATTATCTATTGGTAATTATAGAGCGCTTTGGGATTAGTTTAGTTATTTATCAAGGAATTTTTTCGGTCTCAAGATAAAAGACAAGATAACAGCAATTGGATTTGCAACAACTAACTAAAAGCGCAAAACGCCAATCCCTCTATTAAGTGAAGGTTGACGCTTTACATAACGGTATTTTATTTATTATGTTCAGAGTCTTTATTTAGCTGACTCCGATTTATCTATATATATATTTACATCTGTTACGTAGGTTACTTTTGTTTTTTTATGATTTTTTTAGATTTTGGATGTTTAAGGGTTGTCGAGATTTTTGATCCTACGTTTTTTAGGAGTAATCGAGGCTCCGAGAATTTCTGATATCAAGACTTCAAAATTACGGATGGGATGAGAACGCATCGCAGCATCGGGGTGGATAATTGGTTCAACTAATACGGAAAACATACCCAGGCGATTACCAACAACGATATCAGTAAAAAGGCGATCGCCAACCATGGCAACTTGATGTGCAGGTAAGTCCATTTGCTCTAGTGCTTGTTTAATCTTACGTCGTGAAGGTTTTACAGCAGCAAGGTAATAAGGTAAATCAAGGGAACGAGCAATGGAACCAATTCGGTTTTCGCTGATGTTGTTACTTACCAACCAAATCTTTACCAAAGGACGAATTTGGTTTACCCAGTCGAGCAGTTCGTTAGAAGCGAAGCCTACAGTTACCGGAACCAAAGTTTCATCTACATCTAAAACCAGTCCCTTGAGTTGGTATTGCTGAATAATTTCTGGTGTCAGATTTAATATAGAATTTTCTAGAATTAAATCGGGCTGTAACAGTTGATTCCAATTCATGGTCAATCTTAATGATAGTAGCGGCAGTTAAGGAATTATAGCCAATATTTTAGACTCAGCTTTATTCTCATCCCACTCAAAGCGCATTTATAGCCAAAAATATTTGCCTTTTTGAAGTAGTTGCCGTTTTAGCTGCGGCTGATTTCTTCGTCGCTGAGCTTATTCTTCCGATGGTAAACCCAATACTACCAAAAAATCTTCATCGTATATTGCTTTATCCCAATTTGCAGCGGATTTAACTTGTTCTATAGTTAAGTTCTGGGCATTAGTTAAGTTAGTTCCACTAATGTTAGCATTCCTAATATTGGCACCATCAAGGTTAGCATTACTGAGATTTGCACTTCTAAGGTCGGCATTATCGAGTTTTGCATTAGTTAAAACCGCACCACTAAGGTCTGCATCTCTAAGGTTTGCATTCTCAAGATCGGCATCACTAAGATTAGCATTAGGAGCAATCAAATAAACTTTAACACTATTAATCGAGAAATTTGGCGGAAACTTAGTTTTCTCGTCATACAAACAACCTTTAAGATAAGCTCCTCTGAGGTTAGCACCAATCAAGTTGGTACCTCTAAGATTAGCACTAGTCAACTTTGCATCTTCAAGGTTAGCCTTACTGAGATTTGCATTCTTAATATTGGCACCATCAAGTTTAGCGTTACTGAGATTTGCATCGCTAAGGTCGGCATTATCGAGTTTTGCATTAGTTAAATCCGCACGACTCAGGTCTGCATCTCTAAGGTTTGCATTCTCAAGATCGGCACTATTAAGTTTTGCATCAGGAGCAATATGATAAACTTTAACACTATTAATCGAGAAATTTTGCGGAAACTTAGTTTTCTCGTCATACAAACAACTTTTAATATCTGCTTCTTTGAGGTCAGCACCAATCAAGTTGGTACCTCTAAGATTAGCACTAGTCAAATTTGCACCTCTAAGGTTTGCATTCTCAAGATCGGCACTATTAAGTTTTGCATTAGTTAAGTTAGTACTGCTAATGTTAGCATTCCTAATTTTGGCATTATCAAGGTTAGCATTACTGAGATTTGCACTTCTAAGGTCGGTACTATTAAGTTTTGCATTAGTTAAAACCGCACCACTCAGGTCTGCATCTCTAAGGTTTGCATTCTCAAGATCGGCACTATTAAGTTTTGTATTAGTTAAGTTAGTACTGCTAATGTTAGCATTCCTAATATTGGCATCACTAAGATTAGCATTACTGAGATTTGCATTTCTGAGATCGGCACTATTAAGTTTTGCTTTAGTTAAATTCGCACCACTAAGGTCTGCATCTCTGAGGTTTGCATGACGAAGATTGGCATCACTAAGATTAGCATTAGGAGCAATCAAATAAGCTTTAACACTATTAATTGAGAAATTTGGCGGAAACTTAGTTTTCTGGTCATACAAACAACTTTTAATGTTTGTTTCTCTAAGGTCTGCATGGCTAAGATCGCAACCTCGGAGATTAGCACGAGTTAGACTAGTATCTTTCAAATTAGCATTAGCAAGATCGGCTCCACTCAGATCAGCATTAGATAAGTCAGCATCTTGGAGGTTTGCATAAGGAGAAATCAGATACATCTGATGATTCCCTGGAGTAAAATTGCGAGAAAATTTAGTATTTTCGTTGTATAAGCTGTTTTTCAGCTCCGCTCCAGCAAGTTTGGCATCTTCAAGGTCAGCACCTCTAAGATTAGCACCGCTCAGTATGGCATCTTTAAGGTCTACACCTCTAAGATTAGCACCGCTCAGGTCTGCATTACTCAGGTCTGCACCTTTGAGATTGGCATCACTAAGGTTAGTATCCCTCAGATTAGCATCCTTAAGATTAGCATCGGCAGAAATGCGATACATTTGATACTCATCAGGATTAAAATCTTCAGGGAATTTAGTATTTTCGTTGTACAAACTACCTTTAAGGTCAGCATCTTTGAAAATAGCATTTTCCAGAAACGCACCTCTAAGACTAGTTCTTCTGAGGTTCGCATTACTAAAATTTACACTTCTAAGGTCTGCATTATTGAAATTTACACCTTCAAGATTAGCGTGGTTAAATTTAGCCCCTTTAAAAGTTGCATTACTTGCATCAGCCTTACTAAGGTTAGATGAAGAAAGGTTAACACCTTTAAACTTAGCTCCTCTAAGATCAGCGTAACTGAGATTCGCACTTTTCAAATTGACTTGATTCAGATTTATTTGTTGTAAATCCGTTTTTTCCAGATTTAATCGTTCCAGAGAAATACTATAATTTTTTAAAAACTCTAGCGCTCGAATTCTCGCATAACTAGTTGACACATTTGCAGCAGCAGCATTATCAATTACTTGCCATGCTTCATATATTCTGGTTCTGATCCGTTCTGGACTGTCTAAAACATATAAAAATGCTGCGGTTAATATACTGAAACCCTGAACGTATTTGACTTTAACCACCGAAAATACTTGAGAGCAAATCGATTGGGGATTATCGCAATTAACAGATGACCAGTTTTCAAATCGGTAGACTAATAATATTACCGCAAAAGCAATAGTCAAAGCAGTTAATACACGCACGCAAACAGTTAAAACTTTTCTTCCCCAAGAAAAAGACAATCCATCCATCCCGTAAAATCTTCCTTACTTTCCACCAAGACACTCCATAAAGGTAGTATATTTTTTATGGGATATGTGTTTATTTACCTACAAATACAATTCACAGTGGACAGTTGACAGTTGATGAGAGTTACCACCTTTAACCTCTAACCTTTAACCTTTAACCTTTTCTCTATAATGAGGTTCCAACAAATAAGAAATATCCGGACCACTAGGAATTATACCCCCCGGATTCAGTGGAAACAAATTTCCATAATAATCCTGCTTCACGCTTTCTAAATCGCAAGTTTGTGCGACTCCCGGAAGCTGATACAAATCCCTTAAATAAGCGCCATTATTTTTATAATCTACAATTCTGCGACGATTACATTTAAATAAACCGTAATACACTACATCAAAACGAAACAAAGTAGTGAATAAACGCACATCTGCCAAGGTTAATTTTTCCCCACATAAATATCTATTATTTTCTAACCTTTGATTAATTTGGTCTAAAACCGTGAATAGTTGATCGCAACATTTATTATAAGCTTCTTGAGTTTGAGCAAAACCGCAGCGATAAACGCCGTTATTCACAGCATGATATATTTTTTCGTTCCACTGTTCTATTTCTGCTTTTAATTCTTCTGGGTAAAGATTAAGTTGGGGATTATTTGCAAATTCATTTAGTTGGGAATTTAACATCACAATAATCTCCGCACTTTCATTATTGACTATCGTTTTTGTTTGCTTATCCCACAACACCGGAACCGTACAACGTCCTTGATAACCCGGTTGTGCAACTTGATACAATTCTAGAACAGTGCGACAATTTTCTTCAGGATTATTTAAAACCCAAATACCTTCATCGGGTGAAGGATACACAATCGATATTTCTACAGCATCTTCAAGTCCTTTCAAGGCTCTAACAACCAAAGTTCGATGAGCCCAAGGACATCCTAAACCTACATATAAGCGATAACGTCCCGATTCTGGTTGATAAAGATTATTGGATGAACTGCTGATGGAATTACGAAACTGACTTGAAGGGCGGATATATTCTCCCGAAGAATTACTCGGTGCAAGCTTGGACATCATGATTTGCCACATAGTAGTCCAGACAAATTTTCCCAGCTTGATAATTAACCCTGAAGGTAAGGACTTTGCTTTTTTCTGAGTTTTATTATAAGTAGAATTTGGAAGTTTTGTTGAATTTACGTCTTCTTCTGATGATATGATAGGCGCTGACATCACAATTTACCCTCAAATTAACACAATCAAAATCAAGTTAAGTAAATACTACTAAATTTTATAAATAGTGGAAAAACTCTTGATGTAAATATAGAAACGAATTTTTTGTATGATAAAGCTTAAAACCCATGAACTTTATTTATCTGTAGCTAAATTCTGTTTACTTGAAAATCAAGTAAATTAACCAAATAATTAATTAAATTAGGTCAAAAAACATAATGATTAACTTCAATAATATCTTAAAGCAAATAGGAAATTATTTCCTGTGCAGCTTGCTAGTCCTGACAATCTGGTTGGTAATTGTACCATACGCCCAAGCCGCTAATACATCCACTAGAGTCATAACTGCGACTGAAAACAACAAACGCATTCAGGCGATCGCATCTTGTTTACCCGCAAAACTTACCATTCAAAATCAAGATGCAGGTAGTCGATTTGCAAATGCTTTATCAGAAATGAAAAACGACCAATTAGAAAGGATATTTGACGTTACAGACACTCCCAAATTGAGCGACTCAGAAATTGAATTCAAAACTTGCTTGCAACAAAAAGGCTTTACACCCCAAGCAGAACTACAAAATCGTTCGTTTTATTAAATAAAGCTGCCTTACTGTAGGCTAAAGCCGATAATCAGCTTTCATTCCTGTCTTTAAAGCACAGGGTTTTCAGCATTTATTGTATAACTCCGAACTCCCGTAGAGACGTAGCAATACGCCCCGTCTCTACAATTCCTAACTCCTCACTCTTAACTCCTAACTAATAATATGCATCCGCTTATCGCTACAATTTTTTGTGATGCATAAATAAAAGGTTGGCTCAAGTTGCAGCAAATAACTAGTCGGCATCCTAAAACGAAGGTTCATCCAACAGAAAATTTAGCTGGATATCTTTTCTTAACACCAACTATTTTGGTTTTGGGTACTTTTGTGATACTACCCATACTTTACGCTGTATTTCTTTCCCTACAAAAAGTACAGCTTCTTGGTGGTATTGAATACGAATTTGTTGGTTTTCGTAATTTCAGTCAGTTAATAGAAGATGAAAGCGTTTGGATTGCTCTGAAAAATACAGCCGAATATGTGGCAATCGTGGTACCTGCACAAACTATACTGGCTTTATTCTTAGCTATCAGCCTCAATTCTGGCATTCGTGGTAAAAGTTGGTGGCGGGTTCTTTTCTTTTTACCCACAGTTACTTCTTCGGCAGTGTTGACATTGATATTCATGTGGATATACAACACCAATGGGCTACTCAACGATTTTTTAAGTGCGATTGGACTTCCTACATATAACTGGTTGGGAGATCCCGCAGTAGCCCTCAAAGCAATTATGATTATGAATATTTGGTCAACAGCACCGTTTTTCATGGTGATTTATTTGGCAGCTTTGCAAGATATACCCAATTACCTTTATGAAGCAGCAGAATTGGACGGTGCCAATGGATGGCATAAATTGATTAATATCACTATTCCCATGCTTAACCCCGTCACCTTTTTTGTGGTAACAATGGGAATCATCGGTACTTTTCAATTATTTGACCAATCTTATATATTTTCTAACGGAACTGGTGGACCAAATAACGCTACTTTAACCTTAGTTTTATTGATATATCAAGCGGTATTTCGTAACTTGCAAATGGGATATGCAGCAGCTTTAGCTTTTCTTTTGGCAGTAGTAATTATCACGATAACCTTGATTGGACGGCGAATTTTTGGAGGCGATAAAAGTTGAACAAATTGAATAAATTGAATATAATTTGTAACTATTCGTGGCTCAAGATACTGCTTTACTTAGTTCTAATACTGTATGCAATTATTACTTTAACTCCTTTTTTATGGGCGCTTGGAGCATCCTTTAAACCTTTAACAGAAATAGTTGCAGGTGAACCAAACCTTATACCGAATAACTTTACCCTTGATAATTACAAACAAATATTTGTCGAAGAACCATTATTTTTACGTTGGTTTTTCAACAGCGTAATTATTGCGATCGCAGTTACTATCTTAAACTTATTATTCAACTCAATGGCAGGTTATGCTTTGGCAAGGCTGCGGTTTCGGGGTAGACAGTTTTGGTTTTTTCTAATTTTGACAGTATTAGCTGTACCAATACAAATTACACTCATCCCCACATTTTTAATTTTAAAAACTTTTGGCTGGTTAAACTCTTACCAAGGGATGATTATTCCCAACATGGTAAACGCCACATTCATTTTTATGATGCGGCAGTTTTTCGTTAATTTTCCCAAAGAATTAGAAGAAGCTGCCGCCTTAGATGGTTTAAATACCTTTGAGATTTTTCGTTATATTGTACTTCCTCTAGCAAAACCAGCATTAGCAGCCCAAGCAGTATTTATCTTCATGAGCAGCTGGAATAATTTCTTGCTTCCCGTAGTGATTTTATTTGATCCGGAAATGTTCACTCTACCCCTCGGACTCAACAGCTTCAAAGGTCAATATATCAGCTACTGGAACTACATCATGGCAGCTTCAATGGTATTCACCCTACCAGCCTTAGTTATTTATGCTTTCTTCAACCGATACTTTATCCAAAGCGTTTCATTTACAGGAACGAAAGGGTGAAAAAGGTTCAAGGTTAAAGGTCAAAGGCATTCATGTTAAGAGTCAACTGTCAACCATCAACTAACCATTATCAACTGTCCACTAACTCCCCTTCACAACTTGAAAAAGTACTTTGGGCAACAAATTGCACGCTTGGAGTGATAATTGTATTACGGCTACTTAATCTTATTGCTGTGTTGAGCATTAAAATTTTTGAGGGGAAACATGATAAAAAAACTAATTGGCGTTTTTGTTATTAGTGCGTTGTTGAGTTTTCAGATGTTTGTCGGTAGTGCTTACTCTGTAGAACTTGACGAAGCTACTCGCACTGTAACCTTGAATGAACAAGGTGATACCTATGTACTTACTTTAAAAGAAGTAAAAGAAGGTAAACGTTTATTCAATTACGCTTGCGCTCAGTGTCATGCTGGTGGTGTAACCAAGACAAACCAAAATGTAGGACTAGATCCTGAAGCTTTGGCATTAGCAACCCCATCCCGCGATAATATCCAAGGTTTGGTGGATTATATGAAAAATCCTACTACCTATGATGGAGAGATCGAAATTTCGGAATTGCATCCCAGCATTAAGAGTGCGGATATTTTTACAGCAATGCGAAATTTAACCGATGAGGATTTAGAAGCGATCGCTGGTCATATTTTGTTACAACCTAAGATTGTTGGTCAAAAATGGGGTGGTGGTAAGATTTACTATTAAATCTTGAACACTTGAGTAATAAGTAAACCTTAGTGATTAGTCTATAGTTAGTATTTCAATTTTAAGAAAGCTGATTATGGACTAATCGCCCTTTTAACTTGAGTTCGACGACAATTACAGAAGTCGGTTTTTACCATGTTCTACTCGTAAGACTCACTATAAAACAGTCATAAAAACCCGATTTCTTGCCCCACGAAAAATTAAGGTTTTATAGTTTGTTTTCGTCCTGTTTCATCTGGTGCATTACGGCGAAAAGCTAACTACCAATATAGATATATTGAATCTTTTCGCCATAAATATAAACAAACATTGCAGCCTCTATGACCGCAGTAGAATTTTATTCTGAATGCTAACCTCAAATACCAGCCCTTTGGACTGGCGATCGCATAACTAGCAATTTTGGTTATTAAACAAACATCAAATTAGAATGCCATATTCATTTTTAACTCGTCTTTTCTTACTTTCGGTAGCTCTATTATTAATAATTACTGCTAATTGTCTACCCGCACAAGCTGGGGGAATTGAGCCTTATGTAAAACGTTATTTACGGGTTAGGGAACCGATTGCTTTAGAATTAGATGCACAAGGTAATACAAAACAATTTTCACCGCTAGACTTATCTGATGGTAAAAGATATTTTGAAGATAGCTGTATTAATTGTCATGTTGGTGGCTCAACATTACCTAATCCTTTAGAATCTCTGGCTTTGAATACACTTAAAGGTGCTAATCCCCCACGGGATAATATTAATGCCTTAGTCTCTTATATGCGTCAGCCCATGACCTATGATGGTAGCGAAGAAACTTTTTGGTGTCGCGAAATTACACCTAATATCTTATCTCAACAACAAATCGAAAATTTAGCCGCATTCGTTCTTACCGCTGCAAAAAAGGCTCCTGGTTGGGGTACTGACAGTTTTGGACTTGGTGAGTAGAAGGCTTTAAAAACAACCTTTCAATCACCTTTCACTTTGAGTTGACTATTAATTACAACCCAGATTTATACTGCGAACGGCTCAAATATAGAACCCCTCTCCAAACCTCTCCCTGACGAGGAGAGAGGCTTTCTTATGCAGATTTTAAATACTCAGAAAGTATAACTTTCAGCCGTTTTGAGTATATCTTAAAAACCCAACTTATGAAGCTATTCGTCGAATTAACCTTAAATTAATTAACACATTTAATTTAAATTGGAGTTTTTATTGCCCAATAATTTACAAAAATTTTTATATATGACCTATTGTCATATTTGGACGTAATTTTATTTAAAATGGAAGAAAGATAAATTCATGACTGTTATTGGGAGAAAGCGATGAAATTGATTGCGTCCACTTTAAGACGTTTGAGTTTAGCCGTGTTGACTATGTTGTTAGTTGTCAGCAGCTTCGCTGCTTTTGCTCCTACTGCTGCGGCTGAAACATATACTGTTAAATTAGGTAGCGATAAAGGAATGCTGGCGTTTGAACCAGCGAAGTTATCAGTTAAAGCCGGTGATACGATTAAATGGGTGAACAATAAAGTTCCTCCCCATAATGTTGTATTTGATGCTGCTCAAAACCCTGCTAAAAGTGGGAATTTGGCTAAAGAACTTTCTCACAAACAGTTAGTAATGAGTCCGGGACAAGAATTCACAACCACTATTCCAGCAGATGCACCTGCTGGTGAGTATACTTTTTACTGCGAACCTCACCGTGCTGCTGGTATGGTTGGCAAGGTTATTGTCGAAGGCTAAGTCAGAAGTTCAGTAGAGAAGTCGGGTTTTTGATGAAAATTTGTTTAATTTACACATAATCATCTAAAAACCCCACTTCTATAGTTTACGTCCATTAACCTTATTTAGAACCTTCTCTTTGTTCCTTCACTTCACGTAAACGTTGGATTAGCTTTTTGGCTGAATCAGATGTGTTTGTGTCATTTTCTTCTGAAACAGAACTCTCTTTACCATTTACAAGCCGATTTGCAAGTGATGGTTTAGAAGTAGCTTGAGGTGCAGGCTGTTGAATATTAACTCGTGCTTGGGGTGTAGGTTTCGTTGGTACGCTTGGGACTTGTTGATTATTTCTAAGTAGTAGTTCTACCGCTGGCTGATCATTATTCTCAGATGCAGAAGTAGGTTTGTTAGTTCTGATTTCAGCTTGCGGTTTAGATGTAACTGGTGCTGGAGTTACACTAGGAACCACTACAGCACTCCGATTCTGTTGTGCATCAACTTCAACCGGAACCGAACTTCTAGATATACTTTCAGGTTTAGATTCAGGTTTAGATGGGTTTTGATTTATTTGCACTTCACCTTTTTTCGATGAACGCAAACTATCAGTTAATTTTTCCTGGGGATTGGAAAACTCCACAGTACGAGCAGTATCAGTCACATCTGATTTAAAATCAAGGGTAAATGCGTATACTTTAGCTTTGCCATTTCTACGGATGGGATTTTGCTTAAAATAATTCCGGAAATAATTTCTAGTTTCTTTTTGAAGGTCGGAGGAAACTGAGCGATCAACAAACTTTAAATAATCAGCTTTGCCTTCAGCATCAATAACTAAAGTACCCTCAATTTTACCTTCTTTTCCGGGTTTTGTTTTAATTACTTCAGAAATTGGCTGTTTAATTTCAGAGTTAGGATAGCGCTCCCTAACTTCTTCAAATTGTTTTGCGAGAGTAACCGTTCTTGTATCTTGAGGTGAAATATTTGTATCTTGATTTGTGTTTTGATCCGCTGGTGATGATGGCTGATTGGGTAGTTCGATTTTTCTAGGAGCCGATTGCTCTTGTCCCCATTGCTGCAAACTTTGTCCTGCTAAAGTTAAGTTATCACCTGGTTGCGGAATATTCCTGTTAACGGGTGCAATAAAGTCTTCAGGGTTAACTGCTCTTGGTTGAGTTACAGCCCCATTACTATTAATATCCGGGTTAATTTGGGGATTAATAGCTAGCATATCGTTACCCGATGTCGGAGGAAGCGGTGGTGGTGTGGGAATACCAGCAAGTTCCGGAGGTAACGGTGCCGATTGTAGTGGAGGTATATCAGGTAAATTGTAAGGTGCAGATGTTACGGGTGCTGCATTTCTTTTTCTAGACGCTAATGGTGCCGATTGTCCTAACTCGATGTTCTGGTTAAAACGACGATAAGAACCGTCAGATTTTGCTTTAACATTAAATGAAGAGTCAAAATTTGGCTGTCTAAGTATTGGTAAAGGCTGACTTCTTGGTGAAGACGAGATATTTGGATTAACCGAAGATTGAGGCAAAGATGGTATTATCACCTTTGTGGAATCGGGACTGGGGGGTATTATACCTAAAGGAGTTGGCTGAACCGCAAAGTTAGGTAGAGGAATTGCAGATTGTAAGGGAACCTGGGGTAATGCTGCAACTTTAGGGCTATTATTTTGGGGCAACCTACTTTGTTCTGCTTCAGATAATTCCATTACCCCAACACTTTTGGGGGATGCTTCTTGATTTACTTTCCGGTCAACAGGCATCAAAGGCAGAATGAAAGCAATAGCACCATGAATACCGACAGATGCTATGGCTGCTATTCCGGCTGGTTGGCTTAAGAATTCGGGTATATTTTTGAGTACTGAGACGTAAGACATGGCTATTATTGTTCACTTAGCTTGGTTGCGGTTGACTAGCAATTTAATCTATCTGGTAATATTGTCAGGCAATAAAATGATTTGATTAAAGTAACCCTCTTAGATGCGCCCCTCTACAAATCATAACTTCAAATCCGCAAATCCCATCATAGCAGGATTGACAGTTGTACAAACAGTTAATTATCCATGAATGCAAGAGCATATTATAAATGGAAACTGATTGTAGTCAGGAGTTGTGTTTGTTAATCAAGGGCTTTGAAAATCATTACTTTTAAAACTGTATTTTTTAGCTTGACGGGAATAGATTACTTAAGTAAATATACTATCTCTGATTAAGAGTTATATATATTTTTTACAATCTATTGACGAGCTTCCGGAAGTTTTTGTTTTTTATCATTAGTTTTTATTACTGACTGATTAGTGATTGTGTCCCTTCTGCTTCAGATTTCGAGAGTGAAATCATTGGGTAAACATTAATTTACCAATTTTTAACCACAACTGAAGAATTTGATCGCCCTTGAGCGCAAAAATTTAAGCTGTATTTCCACAAAGACTTTTCAAACAATAAAGCTGAGATAATTGTTAATTATAAGTTATCTTCATCCATTGGCAATGCTTACATAATACCAATTCCAGTGTTTACTTACGTATAAGTTATACATTATCTATACATTTAAGTTTTTTTGCAAGTTTCACCAATTAAATCTCCCTACTCAAAACACCCAAATGCCATTACCTACAGTTATTTTACCCGGATTTTTTGAAACCGCCGAAGCTTATTCTAAGTTAGAAAAATCATTGCAAAATTTAGGTTTTCCTACGCTGACGGTACCGCTACAAAGACGGGATTGGATAGCAACTGTGGGAGGAAGATCTGTAATTCCAATTTTGCAACAACTAGACTACACAGTAAAAAGAATATTACAACAAGAAAGTGCTTCTCAAATTAATTTGATTGGTCACTCCGCAGGAGGTTGGATATCCCGTATCTATTTGGGAGAAGTTCCTTATGGTAGGGCTAGCGGAAACTTATTGACATGGAAAGCTTATCCCCAGGTTGCAACTCTGACTACTTTGGGTACACCTCATACAAGCTTGGAGCGATGGACTCGCTCAAATTTGGATTTTGTAAATAATAATTATCCTGGAGCATTTTACGAAAAAGTTAGTTACGTCTGTGTAGCAGGGAAAACCATTTTCGGACAAAGACGATTGGGAAATTGGTTAGCTTTCAGCAGCTATAAATTAACTTGTGGTAAAGGTAACACTTGGGGTGATGGAATTACACCCATCGAAGCTGCTCATTTGAGTGGTGCAAATAATTTAGTAATTGAAGGTGTGATGCATTCTCCTAGAAGCCCTCGAATTTGGTATGGTTCCCCAGAATCAATGGCAAATTGGGTTAAATACTTATCATAATTGTATATTTTTTTCGCAAAAGTTAATATTTCTTAGTTAAAATTGTAATCAAAATAAGCATTTCCTAAAAGAGAGGTTTTATGGTTGTACAAGAAACCCGATTTGACATTGTGATGCGGCGGACAGCAACAATTTTATCAGTAGTAATTATTACGTTTACTTTGATTACCGCGACGACTGGAATTTTGCTGTCTATTTATTACGAACCAGCTTCCGGCAGAGCTTATCAGTCATTAAAAATGATAACTGAAGAAATTCAGTATGGCTGGTTATTCCGTAAAGCTCACAATCTTGCGGGTAATGGAGTAATTATTGTTGCCTTAATTCAAATTGTGGTGATGTTTCTAGGCAGGAAGTTTACCAAAAGTTGGTATACAGCTTGGGTAAGTGGAATATTCTTGACCCTAACCGTGATTGGATTGAGTTGGACTTCGATGATTTTGGGTTGGGATCAACTGGGGTTTTGGCGGTTTAATATTGAGTTAGGAACCATTGAAGCCATTCCTTTGATCGGCGAGCAGTTAAGAGAAATTTTGATTGGTGGTAGTGGTGTTAGTACCTTGACTGTTCAGAGACTATACACCATACATAGTTATATTCTTTCTACCGCTGCGATTATTTTAGCGGTAGTACATCTATCTAGCGTGCTGTGGGTTGAAAAACAAGTCGGCAAGCCGAATTCTGAAGAATTAATTCAAGGTGTTGGAGCATCGGTAGCAGAAAGTTGAGATAGTCTGCCAATGGGCAGTTCTTCTGCTTCCGGTAAATTTTCTAAAGAAAGACGAGTCGATTGGTTCCCACCAGACAAGCGTTTGAGTAAATCTGGTCTGGGATCATGCAATAAGTAGATCAGGCGATCGCCAACTTCCCAAGCTTCACTAGCTGCCATTAGGTGGATTTTTTCGTCTCTTTCTACAAATAATGGAAGTAAATCCCCAGTCCGGATTAATGCTTGTAACTGAATTTTTTGCAAAGAAAAACCAGGGTCTTTCAAGGTCATACATCCTAGTTTGATTTGTTGATCCTTAAGATGTTGATTCCAGATTTTAATTTTGAAGTCTGGAAGAAAAGCTTGTAAAACTTTACTATTATTTTTAGTACTGGCTTGAGGGTCGCGGGGAAAGACAGCTAAAGCACGGGGTGGGTCAAATTCTTCTGCGGCTCGTTGAGCCAACACAAAATTAACTTCACCATTTTTGGTCATAGCCAGAAAAGTACCTACAGAATCAAGTCCAGCTTCTTCTAAAACATTGGCATCTAAAGCACTGCTAGTTAAAACCCGGAGATTTTGGGCTTCTGCTTGCTGAGAAGCTTCTGGGTCTGTATCAATCATGACTACAGTTTCACCGCGTTCTTGAAAGAAACGGGCAATCAATAAACTTAGAGGATTACAACCAACAATTACTGCTCCAGTAGCTTGTTTAGAAGTAATTCGCAGTAATCTAGCAACCCAGCCTGCTGTTAATCCTTGACAAAAAACTGTCATCAAAATCGTCAGAAACACCAAGGCTTTGATAGCATCGCCACCATTGATACCGCGTTGCGTCAGTAAAATTCCGAATAATGAAGCAACAGAGGCTGAAACAATACCTCTTGGGGCAACCCAGCTTAAAAACAGTTTCTGTCTCCAGTTGAGGTCGCTATTCCAGGTACATAAAAGAATGTTAATCGGTCTCACGACGAACATTAGCGCTAAAACTGTGAATAAACTACCCCAGCCCAAAGCGAATACACTGGCAATAGATAAATCAGCCGCTAATAAAATAAATAATACAGAGATACAAAGAATTGTTAACTGACCTTTAAAATGGCGTAACAAGCGTTCATCCGGTACGGAGGAATTAGCAAATACTGCTCCTGCCATGACCGTTGTCATTAGTCCCGATTCGCTGCGAATCATCTGAGCCAAAGTAAATAAGCCCCATACTGAAGCCAGTACTACCAGATTTTTTAGTTCAAATGACAAGATATTGGCTCGCTTGAAAAATAAGCTGAGCAGCCAGCCACCCGCTCCACCAATCAAAGCCCCAATACCCAAGCGGACTAGCAAACCTGTAATCGCGCTTAAAGGGTCAGCATCTCCGTTTAAAATCGTATCAAGAACTACAACTGCAAGAATTGCTCCTACAGGGTCAATTAAAATGCCTTCTCCTTCCAAAAGCGTTGCTACTTGTCGGTCTACTTTTATTTGCTTGAGTAGTGGAGATACGACCGTTGGACCTGTGACTACCACAATTGAAGCGTAAAGAAAAGCAATTGGCCAAGGGAATTCTCCCAGCCAATGGGCTGCCATGCTGCCACCGATTAATGTAATTAAGGTTCCTAAAGTTACTAGTAATTGCAGGCTGGTAGAAACTCTGCCCAACTCTCGCAATTCCAAGTCCAGTCCGCCTTCAAATAAGATTATTGCCGTTGCTAGAGCAACAATTACTTCTAATCCAATGCCTAGCAAATGGGGATGTAATAAACCAATGCCATCTGACCCAAAAAAGATACCAAATAGCAGTAAAAAAACAATGCTAGGCACTTTCAGGTAAGCAGCCAGCACTTGGGCGCTGATGCCTGCAACGACAGCAATCACCACTTGCAGGGTGATGTCAAAAGATGCTTCCATGTTGGAGATTTTGAGCCGTGTTTTTCAAAATCTTTTGTTAAGAATAGTAAATATTAAACTCTATAAATGAAAGGTTCGTACACCTCATTTTTGTCGAACTGTTAAGTTTTTCCTAAGATTGGTTATTTTACACCATTTTCCTCGTTTTTGTACAATCGCCCCAACCCGATTCGGCAAGAAACAGCATTCTGGGAAGTAGTACTAAGTTTATCTGTATTGCGAAAAGAAATAACAAAACAATAGCTTGATACTATTTCCTTTTAACCACTTTAACCTGCTGTTTCCAATATGGGGAGTAGTTAAGATTTTTTTGCTCAAAGCTATTGACATTTTTCCAGAAAATAGTTAAATTTATAAAAGTTCAAAACACAAGCCCCCATCGTCTAGAGGCCTAGGACACCTCCCTTTCACGGAGGCGACAGGGATTCGAATTCCCTTGGGGGTATTTATAAATTAATTAGAATGAAATTGGTAAGTATAGCTTTAGGAAGGTAGAATTTATATAAATGTCTACCTTTTTGATTAACTGGCTAATTCTTCTACACGTTGACGAATTGCTAAAAGATTGGATTGCATATCTTGAGAAAGGCGAGGTTCAATAATTCTGATCGGCATAGTTAATTTGGGCCATACTTTGACTGTATAACAAAGTAAAGTCGCACTCTGACTATCTAAGACGCAGCTATTTAAACGCCAACTGCCGCTAAAATCTTTAAAATCTCCCTCTACCATACGGAAACTAATGAGTTCTGGAAAAGATTCTTCCAAATCTAGAACTACTCTTGCAGAAAAATTCAGCTTTAGCAAGCGTTGCGAACCTATTTGTTCTAAACGAATTCCCCCGTTAGGATGCTCTAACTTGCGAGAACAAGCAAGGCTAGGAACAAATTCGGCTAAAGATTGATAATCAGTCAAGACTTGCCAAACTGTTTCTACAGAATGAGGAATTTGAATTTTAGCAGTAATTTGTCGCTGGCGTTCTGCAACTTTTTCAACCTCAACAGTTACAGATTGTAAATCCAGATTTTTACTGTAATTACCTTGGGAATTTGAATCGGATTGTGGGGTGTTTTGTTCTTTAATCATGAAAGTTCATTGACATCTGTATCATCAGAAAACTGAGGTAAAGTTAAAGTAAAGCAGATTTTGCTTAACTCGGAATCGTCTATGGAAGTACTTTCTACGGTTATAGTTCCATTGAGATGCTGTATCAAAGACTTAACCAAAGCTAATCCCAATCCGGTACCTGGAGTCCATCGACCTTTACCTCGGCGGAATTTATCAAAGATAAAAGTGGCTTCCTCCTCAGATATACCACGCCCAACGTTGATTACTTGAATTTGGATTTGATTGGCTTGTGTTTCGTAAATTTGGGTAACTTGCAGTTCTACAGAGCTATCGTGTTCAGAATACTTACAGGTATTTGTCAGTAATTCTTGGAGAATGCGGTCAAAACTTTCTACTTCAGTTTGCAGCTTCAGTTGTTCCTGGGGTAAATCAACAGAAATGCTCAATCCTTTTTCGGCTAATTTTTTCTCAAAAGATGTTGCTATATCTTGAATTTTTGTATTTAGATCGATTGTTTCAAACTGTGGACGTTCTTGATGACTTTCTAGCTTTTGCAGTGTGAGCAGGTCATTAATCAAATTAATTTCCTTAGTACATTCCTGCTCTAGAATATCTAAATACCTTGCTTGGCGGTCTGGTTGGATGTCAGGGTGACGTAAATTACGCAACGCCATACGCATATTTGTTAAAGGATAACGCAAACGGTCGCTCATGTTGCTCAAAAACTCATCCTTGAGTTCATTAAGTTCTCGCAACTGTTGGACATATTGTCGCGTTCTCTCGTATAACTTAGCTTGAACTTCCAAGCTGCGTTGTAGTTGAGCAGTACGTTCTTCTACTAAAGTTTGTACTTGTTTGAGCGTTTGGGTTTGAATAATCGCATTACTGATTTGAACGCAAACCATTTCCACAATATTTAATTCAGCCTCTTGCCAATTCCGACGTTGCCTTTGCTGTAATACCAAGAATCCTAAGACTTTGCCTTGGCTTTCTAAAGGCATTAGCATCACTGCTGGTAACTTGTCTAAAACAAATATCGGAGCAATGGTAGAAGTATCTTTACGCCGATCTGAATTATCATTTATGGTAACAGGTTTAGATGCTTTGAAAGCACGTTGAGATATACCACAATCCGCTAGCCAGAAAGATTCCTCCACAGATTTCAATTCGTCGCAAAGGGAAGAATTTGTTTCCCTACACCATTCACTCACAACGGTAGCTTTCGCTTTGGGAATTTGCGTCTTATTGCGAATTCTAAATAAAGGATCTGAATATTTTAATAATATTAATAAACCACGGTCAGCTCCTAAAGCTTCAGCAGTAGAGGAAACCACCAACTGTAGCATTTGACTAAATTCCAAATTGCTGCGGTTGAGTATGGTTAATTGCTGAATCAAATTTTGGTGCTGTTCGCTTTTTCGTACCTGCTGCTTTTGTGAAGAAATTACCCTTGCTTGTGCTATCTGAGCAAAAGCGATCGCACAAGAAGATTCTACCGCTTTGAGTAATTCTTTTTCGGCATTACTCCATTCATAGGGTTCGGATTTAATCAGACTAATTACACCATTATTCTCACCACCAAACCGAGTCGGAATTGCGAGTACAGCTTTTATTGGTAAAGGAAAATTTTGACATCCAACGATCAAACTTTCCTGAATCGTAGAAATATCCTCAATCGTAAATGGTTCAGCCGCACACTCTACAACTGGTAATTCCAGCTGTTCAATTGAAAATGCTTCACTTGAGTTAGGTAAACCTAAATAACTTTCTTGGGTACTCCAATTAGCAGTAGTTGGTTCCTCTCCCTGTTTTGGATCTGTTACCAAACAACAATAATCTACTTTAAAAGTATTTCCTACTAGTCGAGCAATTTCTTGCAGCATCTGATCGGTAGGTGTGCTGCTAGCAATAATCTGATTGATTTCGGATACCAACCGATAGGCAGGTTTTTCCTGATGCTGCATCAGCTTAAAGTAGTTTTGTTTCAAGTCTTGTTGTTCATCCGAGCGTTGCGGCGGTGACGCTATTATATGCTTTTTCATTTATGGCACACTCTTGGATAATGACTCCATTGTCGTTTTACCCAACCTCCTGGTATTTCATTTACCTTGTTTTTTTGTCGCTGCACCCTGATGAACCAATTTCAGTTCTACAAATAAATTCTTTCACCTGTTATAGCCCTTTTCTATCTAAAATGACTTTTGTCACTGGTATATAAAAAATCTTTGTGCGAATAAAAATTTAATTAGTATATTGAAATGCTTCTAATGCTTAAGGTTAGCTTTAGTGGATGCATTTAGTTTTTTTTGCTTTCCTCAGACCTAGAATATCCTTTCTATAACTCCATACAAACCGTATTTTCTCTAGAGTAGAATCAAAAACTCTGTAAATATCATCCGCATTCCCACTGAGGGTGAAAATTATCATCGTACTATTTATTTTTGTTACAAGAGCTTTTATAAGGGTATTTTCGAGCGATTATCGTCAAAATAATTGCTATTCAAGGACAAGCTGAGAAAAAATAGTCCCCATCCGTAGGATGATTTATTTTTTTGAATGTTTACCAAGGCAAAGGGCTTATTTTTAGATTCTATTCTTGATTGTCATTTACTTATTATTCTCAACCGTTGCATATGTCAAGTATTGTGACACCCCCTATAAATCATCAAAACCTTGCGAAAAAGCTTGTTAAAGTATATCTAGAGCCTTGCATAAGTAAATAGCATAAATTAGTTAAATTAATATTAATTATAAAATGATTAAAAACTTAAAAGAAAATATAGATAAATATAAGTTAGCCCAATGATTATATTTCAAGCAATCATTGGGCTGAGCTCGTCGAAGAAAAAATTAGCCAGCTAAACTCTCTATACTCAGAGGAACCATATCCCCGGTTTTTGTCAGTCCTAGCAACATGGGTTTTTGGGCTTGAATTAATTGACCTGTAAGTACGCAACGCTCTTCTTGCTGGGAGGTAGCATCTATACTTGCTCGAATATCAGCACGTGAGAATCTCGGCTTCCATTCACCGGATTTTTGCTGGACATAATTCCACAGAATATCTCGAATCAATGCCTGATATCCCTGATTTCCAGATAATTCTTTAAGTTTATCTTTTAATTCCCGTTCCAAGCGGATACTGGTTACTTCCATTTCGGTGGTAGGGGTGCGAGCAATTGTATGCATGATTTTTCTCCTTAAAACTATAGACAGGATAGTAATACAAGTGTAGTATGTTTAAAGAAATGTTCAACAGGTGAAATTTTCTGTGATATTTATTGCGTCCTACTCTACTTCCTTATCTATCTCCAACTGCCGAGCCAGTTGGGAATCAGCAGCAATGGGAGTGGAGTATTTATTTATGGACGAGTGTAATCAAAATCACGGGCAGTTTACACAAAATAACCAAGATTGTGAATATAGCAGAATTATTTGTTTACTCAAACAACTAAAACCAAGTAAAACAAGCGGGAGGTATTGGTATATAAGTACCATACCAAAGTTTAAATAAAGACTTCAAAGTCAACATTTAACCCCCGCTTCTTTTTCCAAAGAAGTGGGGGTTCTTTATGAGGAGCCAAGCTGTGAACAGTGTGATGCAAGTATTAGAAAAATCCGTGGTAGTGTTTTCCCAAAATTATCTGCCGCTGTGCCAAATAAACATTAAGCGGGCTGTCGTGCTTTTAGTAACCAATAAAGCAGAACCATTAGAAATAACCACGGAGGATGGATGGTATATTAGCTCACCCAGCTTGGTAGTTCACGTACCGCAACATATTCGGTTAAAAATTGCTTCTCGTGAGCGGACATGGAAAGTCCCACCTGTAAATCGTTGTGAAGTTTTACGAAGAGACCACTATCGGTGCCAATACTGCGGTACCAATAAAGATTTAACACTTGATCATGTGATTCCCCGTTCTCGTGGTGGTCGTCATACTTGGGAGAATGTTGTAACTGCTTGTTCTAAATGTAACTCTCGCAAAAGTAACCGCACCCCCAAAGAATCTGGGATGCAACTGCGGATAAAGCCAAAAGCACCACTCCATCCAACTATTTCTTTTGCAGAACAGTTTTGGAAAGGTGTCGTGTAAGCCTTCCCTGGAATAACAGGAGAGCATGAGGAATGCTAAAACTAACTTATACAGAAAACAGTTTTTACTTAGAGCTTTTAACTCAACCCATAGAAGAATGGATACAAGCCTTTTGCATATTAAGTTTGCGAGTCGGTCAAAGTTTGTGTATAGAACCTAGCACCGCTTGCTTTTTGCTTCCTGCTGATTTACCAGGATTAGCACAACTACGTACTCAAATAAACCAAAATGACAGCGGCGAAGTCATCGATATTTATGCTTGTGACGCAGAGTATGTAGAAGTTACTCTACGGGGTTATTGGCTATCAGTTAGCTCCCAGAGCATGAACGGTGGATTTGTGACAACTATGAACCATAGCACTGAATGTTTCTTGCACCAACTATGGTTAGAAGCTGATAAAAGTACTTCTGTTGTTATCGAGTAAATCTTTGAATATTAACAATCATCTAATCTCAGAGATATTTGCTCAAAAAACCCGACTTCTAACTCCGGGAAAGTTTAAAGGATGGTTAAGAAGTCGGGTTTTTACCAAAGTTATCTAATCTCACAGATATTTGCTCAAAAAACCCGACTTCTAATTGTGGGAAACTGATTAGACTATATCCAAAATTGATACACCAAAAATATTTTTTAGTAAATTTCTGGCTTTTGTAGTATAATTGTAGTACATATTGTATTCGAGGGCAATAAAAAATATAAAGATACTGTAGATAGTCTCCCATGAAAAAATCTCACAACCAATTATCAAAATACTTTTGTCTTGGGAAGCACGTATTAGTTGGATAGAAACCGATTTAAAGCCTTTAATTTAAATAAATTTATACAAAGTCAAGAAGTCGGGTTTTTATAAGATTTGTAAATGTAGTATAGATAATTATTCCAAAAACCCGACTTCTTTTACGACCCGTTAAAATAGATAAAATATGAGTATATTTAAAGTTGAAGTAGTAGAAATTAATAACGTAAGTTCTCATCCTAATGCTGATAGATTAGATATTATTTCTATAACTGGAATGGGATATCAAGTAATTTCAGCCAAGGGAAACTTCAAAACGAGAGATTTAGCTTTTTATTTTCCGATTGATAGCGTGATTCCCGATAAATATGTAGAAGAATTCGGCATCAGTTCTTACTACTCAAAAAAACTTCGTGCTGCAAAATTACGGGGAATTTTTTCCGAAGGATTGTTAATTCCTGTAAACGAAAAATTTACAGTCGATGTCGGAGATGATTATACCGAATATTTTGGCATTACTAAATATGAATATCCAATTCCTCAAACCATGAATGGGGATGTGGAAAGTCACATCAAACATTATAAATTTCCTGCTCCCGAAAACTTCAAACGTTATCAAAATATTTTCACAGAAGGAGAAGAAATAGTAATTACCGAAAAATTACATGGAACTAACTTTACTGTTCTAGTAGATGCTGACTCCACAGTTCATATTGGTAGTCATAATTATTTTTGGAAGAACAACGAAGCAAATAAAAAATTAGTCTACATTCGTGCTTACCAAGAAAATGAAGTCTTGCAAAAACTTCCTCAAAATACTCAAATTTTTGGAGAAATATATGGTGTACAAGATATTAAATACGGCTTGAAAAACGGCAAAATTGGCATTGCTTTGTTTGCTGTTTGTTCTGACGGAAAATTTCTTGACTACAAAAATTTCGTTGCTTTCTGCAAAGAATTTAATTTACCAACAGTACCACTACTTTACACTGGTACCTACAGTTGGGAAATAGTTTCTCAATTTAATAATCAAGATAGTGTACTTTCTCCAGATTCCATAATGGAAGGTGTGGTAATCCAACCCGCTTACGAGCGAACTCATCCAGAAATCGGTAGAGTAGCTTTAAAATTAATTAGTGATAGATATCTACTTCGTAAAGGTGGAAGCGAACTACATTAATAATTTCTAATTCCTAATTCCTAATTCCTAATTCCTAATTAGTTGATGTTTATTTATTTCTCTCTGTTCCTTCCTCTTTGCCTTTGCGAAACTCTGCGATATACTTAGCATTACTTTGCGTTTGAAAAATTCAACCCGATTTCTTGAGTAAACTTCTGACCGAAGTGGAAGCTCATTTTTTCACTGTCAAACTGACTTTCATTTAAGTGAAAATTTTCAATCAAAAACCTAAAGTAGTATCAGAATACTCACAACATCTTTAAACTTGAAAATATGGGATTTGATTATTTCGATCATCAAGAAAATTCTCGTACCAATAACAATCGTCAAAACTTGCTTGCTTGCGGTTGGAGACCATTGTACCGAGAATTAAACTGGGAATTTTTATGGCAGCTATTATCTAACGATTCTCAAGAATTAACTCAAAAAACCTTAAATTTAACTAGTAGTCTTGTCCAAACAATCGGACGAAATCATTATGCTTGGTGGGCTAATTTAATTAATCTAGCTTCAGAAGATACTCGCTATGAAGTTGAGAAATATTGGAACTATATTACTCCCGATCCATTAACACCAGACCATCGTTATAAAGATATTTTGAGTACGGAAACACCAATAGTTCAATTTGTCAGCCGCAGCAGCATTCCCATTGATTATCTACTAAATAGACTTCAAGAAATTACAGTATTTCGAGTTCTGGCATTATTAGAAACTCCTGACTTGATTACTCAATATTATTTAGAAAGGGACTTTTATTTACCTATCGAAAAATTTAAAAGTTGGGAACGTTTGGAAGTCATTAATACTGTTTACGCTTACTGGTCTAAATATGATGTTTGGCTGCAAATTGACCCTTACGAAAGAGGAAGAAGACAATATACTTTGATGGCACAAAATTTAACATCATTAATTAATAAATCGACTTACGATTTAGCCGTAATGTTGAGTGGATATCAAAGTCGTGTAGGGAAAATTAATACTCAGTTTTCTATTAATACTTTTTCCAGAGATATTCAGGATTTTACAGATAATGTACAGCAAGCCGTTTTAAATCAAAATCAATTAGCAGTATTGGTACATGGTGAACCTGGTACTGGTAAAACCGTATGGACACAAGCAGTTGCAAAAGAAATTCTTGTACCTTTGGGGTACGTAATTTTTATTTTAGACCACGATGCTATTTCTAACTTTGTTCCACCAAGTTATTTAGAACGGATTTGTATCATCATTAATGAAGCTGATAATTTAGCTCAAAATCGTGCCAGTGAAGTAGCGCAATATAGCAATAAGACAGAGCATATTTTGAGCTTGTTGGATGGAACTTTATATCAAAGTGTAATTGATGATTCAGGATTACAAATTCAACAAAAGTTAGTTGTGTTAATGACGTGCAATACCACAGAGAGATTAGACCCCGCAATGTTACGTAAAGGGAGAGTTGATTTAATGTGTGAATTTAATTATAAATACGTCTAATTTGTTAAATATTAATACTAATTTAATTGTATTAATTGCACCTTTAGTGAATAAATAATTCCTGATACTCTGTAAAAGTTTAGAGGCTTTTTCATTGATTTGAATACTGAATTCACTAAAGATAAATTATTAATGAGTAAAAAAACTTGTGGTGTTTTCTTGATGACAAAGCAAGGAAGTTTTCTGTTGCTTAAGAAATCTAAGAATAATGAATACGATATACCAAAAGGTCAAATGGAAGACGCACATGAAAATAATGAACTAAAATGTGCATTCGATGAATTAAAACAAGAAACTGGAATATTACATGATGATATAAATTTAGATCCAAATTTTGGTTATAAATATAAGGATAATGAAGGCAAAAAAGTGATATTTTTGGGATGGCTAAAGACAGAAAGAGAAATAAAACTTAGCTCAGAACATAATCACTATAGATGGGAAAAATGGAATCCACCCCATAATATCCGGGAAGGATGGTTGAATTCTTTATTAAAAGAGTTAGACAAGTATTTTAATAACCACCCCGAATCTAAATACTTTTAGTAGGGTTATACTGGGTGCTATATCTATTAAGTGATTAAGATTACAAGTATTTAAGCATAGCTAATTATACAATGTAATTACGTTCGAGCATATAGAAGAGATTGAATTGAGTGAACCAATCCCAGTCTTTGGGATTCTTCCCCACAGCTAACAATGATCGTAAATGTAATTATGAAACTACACAAATTTGAAGATGCAAATCTTTTTTATCAACAAGTAAAAGATTATCTATTAGATGACGAAGTATTACATAATTTACAGTTGGGAGTTAGCAACAGGTTAATTAATAATCCAGACAGATGTAAAATCAAACCTTACTTAGCAGCAGTAGAACAAGATAGCAGTATTATTGCAGTAGCTATGATGACAATTGCTCACAACTTATTGCTATCAAAAGTAAAAGATTTCAACGCAATAGATATTATTATTCAAGGTTTGCAGCAAGAAAAAGAATCATTAACTAATATAAATGCTCCTGTTATTGAAGCACAAACTTTTGCAGACAAATGGTGTTTATCGACGGGTAAATCTTATCATTTAAAAGAAAAATTACGTATTTATAAATTAGAAAAATTAGAATTATTTTCCCAACCAAAAGGTAATTTTAGATTAGCAACGAGAAAAGATAAAGAATTACTCAAGAATTGGCATGATGCTTTTTGTTTAGAAGCATTAGGTACTATTGAGTCGGATAGCGAAAACTGGGTTGAAATGAGATTACAACAAGGTATAACTTATTTTTGGCAAAATCAAATTCCGGTTTCACTTGCTAGTAGCGGACGTTTTACTCCTAATGGTGCAGGAATTAATACAGTTTATACACCACCGGAACATCGGAAACAAGGTTATGCAGGTGCTTGTGTCGCTGCTTTAAGTCAAACTTTGCTCGATAAAGGTTATAAATTCTGTTTTTTATTTACCGATTTATCTAACCCAACTTCTAATAAAATATATCAAGAAATTGGTTATAAACCTGTAGCTGATTGGAATAATTATTCTTTTTCTGCTTAAACGTAACGGTGTTGCTGAATCCAGGTATGAATCGAGATTTTGAGACGTTGCAATGCAACGTCTCTACACGGGTTCTGGGTACCTATTAAATCAAAATCATCATAATGGTGCGTTACGGCAAATATGAGATTTCGTTTTTAACCAATTATTTTTCGTGCCGTAACACACCCTAGTACTCCACCACATAAGTTATGAGGGGCTAAGATGCCTCTTGGTAGGTTGGGTGTCGCTGCGCGCAACCCAACATCAGCGTTGGGCTTCACTCCGTTCAGCCCAACCTACAATATTACATTAATTACCCATCAAAATTAATG
>JAYKJL010000030.1:0-64985 GCA_035285725.1 Nostocales cyanobacterium 94392
GTGGTTGGTTGATGGCGGTTGGTGGTTGGTTGTCAACTGTCAACTGTCCACTGTTTTCTATTCATCAAATCTTGATGTTTAAAAAGCAAATGATATTAACTTTAACGATAACCATAGCTAATAAGTCGGACTATATGTTCATGTTGAACAAGTTTTGCAGCGAAAAACTCGATTCTAAGAAATACTTTGAATTAAAAAACTGATAATTATCATATTTTTCACAAAAATTTTGATGTGAAAAGTATCTTATTGTAAATTATTCATTAACTAGACTTTGTACTTAAAAATACATAATCATTTACTTAACAGAATTAACACTAAAATCAGGTGGAAGTAAAAGTTTGATAAAGTATAAGATATTTATTGACCGTAAAGGCTGAAATTTAAGAAAAATCCATTTAATGGTAATCAATAGTCTGCTAAAGTAATAACTTGGGTTTGGCTAAAAAAATGTTTTACTTTCAATTTTCACTAAACGAAAAGCCACTAAATATTTATATAAGCAAGATGAATGAATAATTAGTCATGATTAATACGGGTGCAAAGAGCTAATTCAGTGGTTAAGAATCAGGACAAAACCTTATATTAAAAGTATTTAAAGCTCTTTTCAACTACCGCTACAAGATTTAACTAGAGTCAATAAAATTACCATTAATCAGAGATTAAACAATGGACTCGTACCCAGAGTTGGGAGTTCAGAAAGCGGACTTTGATATAAACAATACTCCATTCCTGATTGCTTCATCTGCTATTGACAAGCTTTGGAAGCAAATTGTTGGGGATACTAATTTTACATCTGAGTTTAAGCAAGCTTGGATTTGTCGTGAGTTTAATTTAGGCGATGAACTGACTCAGTACAATTGCAAGCAGCATTCAGCAGTTAGTGGTGATGTTGTTTATTTAGTTTGTCAAGGAAAAGTCCGCTTACTGGCTTTTGATACATCTTTAAAAAAGCAAGTTTCAATTCAATTGCTCAATCCAAGTCAAATTTTTGGAGCAGACAATGCATTTTGCGATTATTTTCAAGAATATCGAGCTGTTGCATCTAGTAGGGGAATTATAGCGCAAATTTCTTTGCAGGATCTTGATATTTGGTTACAACGTTATCCGACTTTGTACAATTATTTCTCGGAAGCGAGTAAATCACGTCAAAAATTGATTTTTTTCAAGACGTTGACAGAATTGCGTTCAGCGAAACTACCTCTATCACAAAATACCGCAACTCTACAAAAATTACTTGCTTATTTTCTCAACATCAAGATTAGCGCTGGTTCACGTTTGATCGCATCATGTTCGTCGGAACATCGTTTTTGGCTTGTTAGCGGGGAAATTGGGAGTATTTCCGGAAACAAACGATTACCTGTTGTGGGTGAAAGTCTGGGATATCCTCATCTGATTCCAGAGGATTTGATATCTTTAACGGATTTATCCCTATTTTATCTACCGCAAGAACACTTTGATTTAGTCGCGGAGATTGTACCAGAGTTAAGAAGTCAAAAAGAAGCTATTAAACAAGAGGTAAAGAATCAACCGGAGGAGAAAGAGTATCCAGTTGAATCGGAATTTGAACATGTTGCTGAGCAGGAAGATGATAATTGCACTGAGTATATAAAATTCAAAAATCAACATCCTCCGCGACGGTGGTTTCGGAGTTACCCTTTTATTCAACAGCAGAGTTCATCGGATTGTGGTGTCGCAAGTCTGGCAATGATTAGTCAATTTTGGGGTAAACGTTTTAGTCTGAATACTCTGCGTTCAATAGTACGCTTCAACTCAATGGGTGCGGAATTGGGTGATTTAGCTAATGCAGCCGAAAGCTTGGGATATCAAGCTTTAGCAGTACGAGGTGCTGTCAGCGAGTTGGAGTCTCAAAATTTACCTTGGATAGCTCATTATCAGGGTAATCACTATATCGTTGTTTGGCTAATCAAAGATCAACGTGTATTAATTTCAGATCCAGCGATTAATAAACTATGGCTTTCTCGTTGGGAATTTGAAGCAAATTTTACGGGATATGCTTTACTTTTATTTCCAACAGAGCAGTTTTACGAACACAAGAGCGAAACAATCTCGTTGACTTTGAGTCGCTTGCTGCAATCTTTTAGGGATTATCGGTTTGTATTGACAAAAATAGTGATTATTTCGATACTATTACCGCTTTTGGGTATAGTTCCAGCGATATTAGCCCAAACTGTAATAGATGCAATCTTTTCCGTCAAGGACTTTAATTCTAACTTTGATTCGATAAATATTTTTGCTCTTGGTTTTCTTCTATTCGGGTTTGGGCGTATCGCTTTAACATCAATTCGTCGTTATTTGCTTGACTATTTATCTAATCGCTTGGATTTAACTTTGATTAGTAATTCCATCAGTCATACCTTGAATTTACCCTTATCTTTTTTTGCATCTCGTAGAGTGGGAGACATTATCAGTCAAATTCAAGAAAACCCTAAAATTCACCGTTTTTTGACTCGTCAAGCAATAAGTACCATTTTGGATGGGTTGATGACGGTTATCTACTTTGGACTGATGTCTTATTACAGTTGGCAACTCACTTCGGTGGTGGTGGGTTTTATTTTACTGATGATGGTTTTGAGTGCGGGTACAAATGTATTTTTGAAAAATTTGCAGCGAGAATATTCGTTTAACTTTGCTGCTCAAAACTCTGCAATCCTAGAAATGATTACTGGTATTGTCACAATTAAGACTAGTGCTGCGGAGAATTGTTTGCGATCGCGCTGGGAAGAACATTTTACCCAGACAATGGAGATGCGAAAAAAAGGTCAAAGAATAACTAATAGTTCGCAGTTTGCAACTAGTTTGATTAATAACTTGGGGAATACCACGGTGTTGTGGTATGGCACCCAGATGGTAATAAATGCTCAAATTTCCATTGGTGAGTTGATTGCTTTTAATATGCTGATGGGTAATACGATAAACCCAATGTTGGCATTGGTAAAACTGTGGGACGAATTCCTGGAAGTATTAGTTTCTGTTGAAAGGCTTGACGATATTTTAGCTAGTCCAGATACAGAAAATTTGCAAAAACCTTTAATAATACTACCTTCTATTCGCGGTGAGGTGCATTTTGAGAATGTAAGTTTTTGCCAAGGTCAAGAACAATTCCAGTACAGTATACACAATATGTCTTTTCATGTCAAACCGGGACAAACTATTGGCATTGTCGGAGCGAGGGATTCTGGTAAAAGCACTTTGGTTAAGCTGCTTGCAGGTTTGTACCGTCCAGATAGCGGACGTATTCTGATTGATGGACACGATATCCAAAAAGTCTGTCCCTATTCTTTGCGGAGTCAATTAGGTGTAGTACCGCAAGAATTTTTCCTGTTTACTGGAAGCATCGAAGAAAATATCACTTTGTACAATCGAGAATTTAGCCTAGAACAAGTTAAAAATGCCGCGAAATCGGCAGGAGCGCAGACTTTTATCGAGGAACTACCTTTAGGTTACAACACCATCATTGGAGAAGCAGGAATAAAGCTCGATAGAGTACAGCAGCTAAAAATAGCTGTTGCTCGGGCTTTAATCAAAAATCCTCGTATTTTAATTGTGGATGAAATGAGTAGTTCGGTTGATTGTGCTTTCGAGTATCAGTTTCAACCAAATTTAACTGGCTTTGATGTTGGTTTTATGAATACTGCATCCAGATTTCGTACCACTTTTATCGTGACTCCGAATCTTAGTAGCATCCTGAATGCTGATACTATTTTGGTTCTAGACCGAGGTGCTTTAGCAGAGCAAGGCACTCATGAAGAGTTAATGAGAAATAGTATAGTTTATCCCAAGTTAGTACAACACCAATTAAGCATTTAATCTGACTTGCACCAAATATTGTCTCGCAGCGCTATATGCAAATCTTTTGCAAATAAAATTCTTGAACATCTGAGGTAAAAAGACTTTAATTATTTGATAATTACGTAAAGACAAGCAGACAAGAATAGCTATCTTTATACTACACTTACATTTTGATTAAGTGTATTTTATGATGTTATGTGAAAACTTTATATTTAATTTGATGAATAATACCAATAAACTGTATTGGTTGCAACTATTCACGCGGATTGATTGCCGGTAATTGAAATAAACTTGATCATAGATTTAAAAATCTCGGCAATACAGACTAGAATGAAATTCTTACCCTGTAAAGCTTTTAAATCAAGTTTGCAGATAGTAAATCAAAATCTAGTTCACAAACAGGAATTAATTAGATGGCTAAATTTTGATAATTGCAATATTATATATATTCAATACGTTTGAATCACTTAGATAAAAATAATGACAAAAAGAAAATTAAAAGTAAAGAAAAATTACAGCATTGATATCGTATTTTTATAGGGGGTCACACCCCTCATTAAATAATAGGTAAGGGACGAAATTTAAACTTGCACAATACTTAAGTATTCGTATAATAATATTAAGTAAATTTAGCTGGTAAAACTCATTTAGTAGGCAGATGACATTTAAGACAAAAAATAGTATAAATACTAATGTTGTGATCAAGTATTAAAGATGAAGAATATTTGTTTGCTATACTAAAAATAAGAAATTTCACATAAATACTCCTAAAGTAAAATAGTTTCTATTTATACAAAATATTATCAGGGTCAAATAATTAAATTAGGAGTTTAGCAAATTGAAAACAAGGCGAAATTGCATCTACCAAGTACTAACGTAGATTTTTTATTACCAGTCATCTGAAATGACTTTAAGTAATTATTGGAAGCATGGTAGTACTATTGCCAACTTACTGCCACTGAAATTTAGATATTTCAGTAGTCGCAAGCATTCGTTTCGATGGCAGGAAAGTAGGTTTTTTGGTAAAAGGTTTAATTAATGGAAAGGATCATCAGGTTAAATGCAGTCGAAATTCTATGCCAATCAGGCATTATTGAAGGGATGAACCAGCATAGTTTGCGTCCTCGTAAACATTTAGCTCCCCAAAAGTTGATAGTATCGGGGATGAATTTTGCCTCACGAACAGAGGCTTTTGTAAATGCGGTAAATACAAAATGTAATACCTTATATGATGTCGGGGAAATTACTTGTAATACGTCATTGCAAGTGCAACGAAGTAGAAGCAAGGAATCATCCATAGGGTTTTGTTATTACCTAGATCAAGTTCAAATCAAAATTGCACTTCTAAAGAATGACAGTAGTAAGTTCATGCATGGAAAGGTCGTTTCTACCTACGAAGATGCAGAAAATAAAAGGAAAATAAGCTCTCGTCCGATCAAGTTGAATTGTGATGATGGGACAAAAACTAATTAATTACATGAGGTGGGACAAACAAACTGTTTTATTGAAAAGGAATAATACAGTTGATGCATTCATTATCAGTCATCAAGTTTTTGTCCGGATGCTGCTTTAACAATTCAAAGCGATTTTCGACTATCTCAAGCAAATCACAGTCTAGAGGCTAATTTACTTAATTCGAGACAACTAACACCATGAATCAAGACCTTTCTGGCATTAGTGGCAATTTAGATAAGACAATACATTCAGAACAATTCGACCAAGTAGTTGAGGCAATTCTAGCGGGTAAATATTCGTGGGCTTGTGTTTTGATGCTGCGTTTTGCTGGCTATAATCCTCTACATTACATTCCCTACCGGACTTACAATAGATTGATTAAAGAACATTCTCCCAAAAAGTCAAACCTACAATGCAATGAAAATATAAACACAGTCAAGCCGAATTCTCACAAAAGAAAAGATGGCAATATGTCGCCAAGTTGTTTAAATAAAATCAAAGACTTGGCTTATCTTGAGGTTGTTGGGAAGCAAAAAACAGAAATTCGTGGCGGCTCTAATCTTGACAGATGGCTTGAAACTCAAGTCCGCGAATATCAATCGATGAAATCTGATTTTCACTCAGAAGAAAAGCGGGATTTTCAATTGAATTTTTGCGAATTCAATTAGAAAAATTAAACAGTTAAAAATTAAACAGTGTAGAGAAAAAAATTCTCAGTTTTGGCAACTGTTAATCATCACCTGTCATTGGATTATTATCCATATGGCGGGTTTTACTTTTAGTTATTACACACTTTTATAAGTGAGGCATTTTCTCCATAAAGTTTTTAGAGCTTAAACTAGATAGAACTTGAATTAGAGTTTTTTTGTAGGGTTCTATATTGTAGCACTGTTATTTTCAAATTCCAAGAATAAATATCAAGAAAACAAGACAATACTTGTGTAAAACCCCACGCAAGCAGGTGGTGGTAATTCATGAATTACCACTACTACACAAGAATAAATTTTTCAGTCGCATATTGTGTAAATCCTAGAAGATTTTTATTTGCATAACTAGCACTGTAACAATAGTAAATAATTATGCAAAGTTTAGTTTAGATCGAGAGGTAGTAGAGTTGGGGGAGTAGTGAGCAGCGATATGATTGAGTAGTAAATATATAAAGAATTAAGGCTTGACTACTTAGCAGCATTACAATCGGGTTGGGAAATATCTCAACCTTGAAAACCCATCAAGGATTTTTGTACTATGATTTATATTTTAATTACTAGTATCTACAGATAGATATTTATTCATAATTACTTCTAAATAAATCTGCCAAAATGGCAAATATTATTCTCTTTTATACATTAAATTGTAAATAGCAACAAGGAAACTAACTAAAAAAATATTTGTGAGGTGAAAAGCAATGCTTAATTGTTAAAGTACAAATAATTTGATTGAGCAGGCAATCAAAAACGGGGCATATCAGGAAATTAGTTGATATTTATAGCTTATCGTTGCCAATGGTGGTTCTTTTTCCAGAAGATTAAGCGAATAAATTAGAGCGGTGAATTTCCCCAATCTAATTTAATCAAGGTTTTACCTCCCCCTACTAAACCTTGAATGATTGCAAAACTTCTTTATAACTAAAGCGAATAAAATCTAAAATTTATTGGCTTAAGGAAAATGAATAAGTAACGGTAAAAATATTTTTATCCCTAACAAATCTATGTATATATTGCTAGTCTTGCTTTCATCTATTAATACTCAGTAAACATACTGATAATCTATCCTACTAATGACTGGAGGCTAAGAAAATAATTAGCTTCCAGTTTTTTTTTGATATCCTCTACATCTTTTGCAAATTTCTAGTGATTTCAAATAATCTCCATTTATTTTTCGGTATTTTCTACAGTTGATATTTTTTAAGTTTGAGATACAAATTTGAGAGAAGCTATTTTTATGATAGTTATTTTCCCGGCTATTAAGGAATAAACAAATAAAATGAAACATCTGATACAGGATATAACGCCATGATCAGGCAATATATTTATTTTGAATTGTCTAGGTTAATATAAATTAAGTATTTAAGTAGGTCAACACAAAAAATTATCTTTGAGACAAAGTAAGAGGGTTTAAGATTGATTGACATTTCTTTATATAGCGTTATTTTTTTGTGCCAGCTTATTTATAGCCTTAGTCATAAAAAGAATATCTTACAGAGATATTTTGCTGAAAAATAAGCGATAAATATTGAATAACACAAAATTATACTAGTCTATTAATTTGATTATTTATAGATAATTAATAGTTTTTTATCAAACCGATAATTGTATTTTATAATAGTTTTTTATAGAAAAATAATCATGAATAAGCATTTACAAATCATTCTAGAACCCGACGAAATTATCAGTTTTCTCAAAAGCAAAATCAAATTGAAAGAAATATATATTAATATTGTATCTCAAAAAATAATTGAAAAAGTTGCACTAGAAAAAGGCATAAACGTAACAACAGAAGAAATTGAAATTGAGGCAAACCGTCAGCGTAGAGAAAAGCGTTTAGAAAAAGCTAGCGATACAGTTAGGTGGTTAGAACAGGAAATGTTAACCCCATTAGATTGGGAAGTAGGAATTCGCAACCGTTTACTCAGTCAAAAGCTAGCTTCAGCACTATTTGCCAAAGAAGTAGAACAGTTTTTTCTACACAATCGTTTGGAGTTTGAACAAGTTGCTCTGTATCAATTTGTAGTAAAGGATGAAAAGCTAGCTCAAGAATTGTACTATCAAATTGAAGAAGGTGAAATCTGTTTTTACCAAGCCGCTCATATTCACGATATTGATGAAAATCGTAGATATAAATGCGGATATGAAGGAAAAGTATATCGGTGGACTATCTTACCAGAAATTGTCTCGCTGGTATTTAATGCACCACTTAAACAGTTGATTGGTCCGACAAAAACCGAATATGGGTACCATTTATTTATAGTTGAAGATTATATACCCGCAGAACTAACACCAACACGATATCAAGAAATTCTTAATAATATGTTTCAACAATGGTTAAATACTCAACTTGATTATATGTACTATAACTTTGAGCTGAATACCTTATAAATAATTTTTTTATTGATCATATTAGTACCGCTGCGAGTCCGTAAAAAGTAATAAGTCTTATAGAATCAGGATTTTAACCTTTGGCAATGGTTGGTTTATTTACCTTCTTAATCATCGCTTTATATAGGAATCCTATTTGTATGTATCGAAATCATGGTGTTCAGATTCCAGACTTCTTGAAGAAGTCGGGGATCTAAATTCTCATATATAATTTAGAATTGCGATATTACAGTTATATTAGCTAAACTAAGGTGAGTTCGATATTCGCGATGAAAAGGACACTCGCTACCCGTGAAGTAAGAGTAGATGCACTTAAATTATGTCGTCAGCCAAAACTGGAATTATTGTAACGCAATTTACAGGAAATTAACATTTTCAGTAAAATACGATACATTTGTGTTTTAATGGGGACATTTATTGAATATTCGGACAAATTATATCCTTAGACTTGTTAGAGAAACTTTTCCATCCCAAAAGTAGGCTTTTTAATTCATCGTGCAATTTTAATAAATCATCAATCTGTTGATCAATTTGTGAGATTTTATCTTCTAGTTTGTGTTGAATTTGATTGCAAGGTGCTTTACCACCATCGTAAATCTGGAGAATATCAGCGATTTCTTGTAAACTCAAGCCGAGTTGTTGAGCGCGTTTTATAAATGATAATCGAGTAAGTATATCTTCGGAAAAGTATCTAAAACCACCGTCGGTTCTTCCTGCTGATCTAATCAAGCCTAGGCTTTCGTAATAGCGAATAGTCCGAATCGGAACTCCACTAAGTTTCTGAACTTTACCAATTAACAGCGCTTCATTTGTATTAGTTAACATGATAACTCCTGTTACTGCTCTAACAAATATACAGTAGTAAGGTTTTAGGTGTAGTGGCAGGACACTTTATTTTTATTGTAAACAATTAGAAGAATAATCAATCAATAAGATATTAATTGAAGATAAATGAACGAGGATGAAGCAGTATGAAGGATATAGAAGTTTACATTTTTTCATGTTCTAAAGAGTCATTTTTTTGTTTTTAAATTTTAATCTAGATTCTAAATATTCCTTATATACAAGTAATTTGAGGTTTATTTATCGATGATTTTTGGATAAAAAAAGCCTCGGACAGATAGTTCTCTGACACATATAGTTAGTAGATTTGCAGAACTGAATTTTATAGTTAATAATAAGAACATACAAATATCTATACGAAAATAATGAATAGTAAATTAATTTGCACCGAGGAATTATTGCCTGTGGATGTAGAGGGAATGTTTGTACTTTTAAACAATCATTTTCAAGGAGTAAAAAAAGATGTATTTCAGAATGATTTAGATAATAAAAATTGGGTTATTTTAATCAAAGATGAACATACAAATGAGCTAAAAGGGTTTTCGACACTACTAATGTATAACACCTCTTTTGAAGGTGAAACTATCAGCATTGTGTTTTCAGGAGACACGATTGTAGACCCCAGTGCTTGGTCGAGTTCTGCTCTATCTACTAGTTGGATATCTTCAATAAACAAGCTACGTTGTGAGTATTGTCAGGGTAAACTTTACTGGCTGCTAATTTCTGGAGGTTATCGCACCTATCGTTTTTTACCATTATTTTGGCAGCAGTTTTATCCTCGGTACGATATACCAACCCCAGAGAATATTTTATGTTTAATGCAGGATTTGGCTGTCAAACGTTTCGGTGAAAATTACAATATAAAAACGGGAGTGGTTCGTTTTCCTCATCCCCATATACTACGAGATGGATTGCGTGGTATACCTGTGGAAAGATTGCAAGACCCCCATATTAGGTTTTTTCAGACGCTCAACCCTGGTCATATTAATGGTGATGAATTAGTTTGTTTTACGGAGATTAGTGAAGAAAATCTCACTCGTGCCGGACGTAGAATGTGGTTTTCTGGCACAAATGCTGTGGATAAAATTCCCAATTCAATCTTCAAAATTCCGGCTTCAAAATAGAAAATGTGACTTGGTTGAAATTAAGAGCGTTAAATAGTTTCGGAGTGATGTTTTCAACACAATAAAACTTGTTATTTTTTGATATAACGCGTTGAAATACAACTTATTTATTAACCGGAAATCCGGTACTTAAAATGACATGAAAGCCGTATCAAATACAATTAGTTCATATCGTTACACGGAAACATTTAATCATTCAAGACGTTTTATTGAAGGTTGGTATTGGGCTATTCCTTCGAGAAAGTTAAGAAAAGGACAGGTAAAGCCGGTTACTTTATTGGGTAGAGAACTAGTAATCTTTCGTGATATTGAAGGTCAATTAGTTTGCTTTGATGCCTATTGTCCCCACATGGGCGCTCACCTTGCAGAAGGTAAAGTTGAAGGTGGGGGATTGCGTTGTTTATTTCATAATTGGAAGTTTGATCGCCAAGGTAATTGTGTTGATGTTCCTTGTTTGGGAACTCCCCTTCCTTTACAATTAAAATCTTGGCACGTTGCCGAAAAGTACGGGATGGTATGGGTTTGGACTGGTGAAACTCCTTTACAGCCTTTACCTTTTATTCCAGAATTAGAGAACTTTGAATGCGATAGTATTTTGACTTCTCGGTTTTTAAAAAACTGTCATCCTAACGTATTAATGATTAATGCTATTGATGCTCATCACTTTAATACGGTTCACAATTTACCTGTAGAAATTGTTTTTCGCAAGCAAGAACTCAACGAAAATGCAGTTATTTTTAGTAACGTTACATGGGGTGGTGAAGATTCATTTTTGGTTAAATTAATTCGTCCTTTTTATAAAAAAGCGATTACTTATAGTATGTGTTATTGGTACGGAAGTATTGGTACGGTAACATTAGGTCCCGATTTTCTCCACTTTCATATTATGTTTGCCTTACGTTTAATTGAAGATGGGAAAACGGAAGGACAAACAATTTTGATAACTAAAAAACGTCGTTCAATTTTTGGTTGGTTATTTAATAGAATAGTACTTTGGTTGACAGATAGAGTAGGTAACTATTTTGCAAAAGGAGATACTCAAATTTTCCAAACGATTAAATTTGATTTGAAAACACCTACAAAAGCAGATAATTCAATTTTGCAATTTATTCAAAATGTTGAAAAACAAAAAGCTTTACGTTGGGGAAGTTGGGAAGCTGTAAACCAAGATGAAGAAAAAAAACAGCAAAAAAAAGCCGAGATGGTGAAATCGAAGGGAGAACCGAATGATTAATAGGTTAAAGGAGTTAGGAGTTAGGAGTTAGGAGTTATAAATTAAATTATCAAATTATCAAATCATGAATCAACAATACTCAATTGCGGGATTGCATTTACCTAATATAAATCAACAAGATAAATTATCTCGGATTTTATCTTCGGCTTTGGAAAAAACGGAAGAAAATTTAATCAAAATATCTGAACCTCTGCTTCCTTACTGGAATGCACAATATTTCAATCTCGATAATGTCAAAATTTTTCAATATTCCACACCTGCGGAAAAAAGTTCGATTTTACAGCTTTGTAATTTGGGAATTTTAGAAGAAGCCTATTTTATCGAAAAAGCCGGTGTAGGTTATATGGCAAAAATGATTTTATTAGCAGAAACTACTGAAGAAAGAATGCTTTATGCTTTGTTTGCTGCGGATGAAGCAACTCATTTATCACAGATAAGTCGTTTTTTATCAATTCCGGAACTAAGTAATAATCCATTTTTAAGTTTATTAGAAGAAGTAGTAGAAAATGACGATAAAACAGTTTTATTATTTGTACTTCAAGTAATTTTAGAGGGATGGGGTTTAACTCATTACCGCAGTATTGCTCAAGGTTGTCAAAATTCTCAATTAAGTTCGGTGATTCGCGGTTTTTTACAGGATGAAAGCCGTCATCACGCTACTGGGGTAACACTATTTGAAAAGATATCTTCAAGTAAATTGAGTCCAGATATTATCCATATTTTGGCAAAGTTTTTACAAATGGTACAATTAGGACCTCAAAGTGTTGTCACAGCAATTGAACAAGTTAAAGGACATTTATCTAAAGTAGAAAAAATCAAGATTTTTGAACAACTGAATACAGAAAATCATAGTGGAAGTCGTTTGAAATTATTACGCAGTTTAATGCATTCTCCCAATGCTACAAATATAGTAGACAATCTCCAAATTAAGGGATGTTTCCAACCTTTGAAAGCGAATCAATGCGTTTTAATTAGTTAAATATTCAATATTCAATTAAATTCAATTCAAATATGATTGAAACTAAAGAAAATACGCTTTTAGAAAATCAACAAGTTTGTCGCAAGCTGCAAATAAATTATCAGCGTAATAAACAACAAGACTGTACTGAGTTACTTGATAAGGCAGCAATATCTTTTAAGTATGATGATTGCAAAAATGAATACTGGAATCCCGAGCAATTTTCCTTACTTTTCGGTACACCGTTATGGTTGGAAGCAACCCCAACTCAAAGAATAATTCTTAATCAACTTTATTGGGTAGCTTACTACTCTCAAATCATTTCTGCTGAAATAGCAACTATATTTTTCAATCAAACTAGTGCTGCTGGACTTTATGCTCAAGAGGATTTCCGACCGATTTGCGATATGCTCGATTTAGAATCAGCACAGGAACGCGCTCATATTAACGCTTTTAAAATAATTTCTCAACAAATTGAATCAAAATTATTTGGAAAACGGATATTTAGCTATCCGATGCGTGGTCCTTATCACGAAACTATGGTATTTGCTGATACTAACTTTCTCAAACGTCAATGGAAAAAACTTCAGTTACAAGCTTTTGGTTTAATATCTGCTGATAATACGTTCCTTGCTTGTCAATATTTTACAGTGCGCGGTGTACGTACTCTCAACGGTAAATTAGTTCAACACAAACTCAGTAATTATTATCAAAAACATCCCAATCCCGAAAATGCACCCATTCCCGCAAAGATTTCTTACTATCACTTCATGGATGAAAGCTTTCATTTCAATAGTTCTACTATAATCTCCCATGATGTAATTAACTGCATTAAACCTCCCACAAAATTTGAGAAAATAGTGGCAAACTTAGGAATACAAGGTTGTCAAAAAGACCATTATCATTGTTCCGTGGCAGTTAACGGTATATTTTGGTACGATGCTGCATTGTATCCAGCAATTTATCGAGTATTGCGATCGCAATTCTTTAGTATGAGTGATACAGATGCTAAAGATATGATACGTCGCTGTTTTACAGAAGAAACGCAAGCATTACACAACAGCTTTCAAACCCATACAGAAGCGATGGAATCATACAAAGTCTATCTACAACCTTTGAATTACCTGTGGAAAAGTAACCGTGAAATGTCCTTAATGGCTGATAATTCTATTGCTAAATATTTAAATAGACAAAAAACAGCTTTTAAAAAATGGGTAATATCCTTGCCAACTTCTTAAAAAACTCTGTGTTACTTTGCGTTTACCTTTGCGTTACTTTGCGTTAAAAAATATATCTCATATGAACTCATTACAAAATGAAAATATTCAACAATTGGGACATTATTGTCAAAGGTTGGTATATAGTTTGTCAGAGCAAAAAAATACCCCAAAGTAAAGCCAAATCCTTTAATATTTGTGGGCAAAAAATAGTCCTTTTTCGCGGAAAAGATAATCAAGTTAGAGCATTAGATGCTTATTGTCCCCATTTAGGAACCGACTTAGCAATCGGCAAAGTTGATGGTAATTTGATTCGCTGTTTTTTTCATCATTGGGCTTTTGATGGTACAGGTAAATGTCAAGATATTCCCTGTCAATCACATATCCCTGAAAAAGCAAAGTTACAAGCTTATACAACTGACGAAAAATATGGCTTTATTTGGGTTTATCCAGATGATAAAGCACCCGAAAAAGTTGTAGAATTTGACGAATTAAAAAATCAAACTCTTGTGACAATATCTGACAAACCTTTTGAACGTAATTGTCATCATCACATTTGTATGATGAACGGAATTGATGCTCAACATCTACAAACCGTACATAAATTAAATATCAAAATGGATTTATTATTACAAGCAAATAAATCTGGGAATATAATTGATTTTACTTTAAGCGGTGAATTTCCTCGAACTACATTAAGAGAAAAACTTGCTAGAAGAATACTCGGTAACGATTACGAATATACAATGAGATATGCGGATGGCTGTATAGGATTACTAACTATTATGAAAAAAGTGCGATTTATTCCACCTTTACAGATGATTTATGCTTATACACCTTTAGAAGATCAAAAAACTCGTATTCAGCCTATTTATATAACTCGAAAAAGAAAAGGAATTATTGGTTGGTTGATAAGTAGATTTTTATTATTACTAACAAAATTGGCTTACTATTTTTTACGCGGTGAAGATGGGATGATTTACGATAATATTCACTATAATCCTAATGTTATTTTAAATATTGATCAACCGCTGGTTAAATATATGAATTATGTCAATCAACTTCAGCCTTCTATATGGTCAAAAAATTTTAGATTTTAGATTTTTTATTCTTTTGAATGATTTCCATGTTATCAGAATCCAAAATATTTAAAAATTGTGTAACGCAATAGCACTCCACAAATTAACAAATATGATATTGTAATTACCCATCTCTCTTTAATCTCTTCCCTCTGTATTCTCTGCGTCTAGTAAGGTTTTTTTGTTCGATAATCATAAAACTGAAAAAAATAATCTTGTAATTAATCTCTTAAAACCATGGTTCAAAAAAATTGTAAAATCCAGTTTTTAAATACAAATTATTTACCAATTAATTTAAAAAAAAATGATAAAATTTCCGAACACTTAACGATAGAAAATTCACCGATACTTTTCGGTTGTCGTACAGGAATTTGTGGTACTTGTCTTGTAGTTGTAGAAGGTGATATTCCACCTCCATCGGCAGAAGAAAAAGAGCTTTTAGAAGTATTAGCACCGGAAAACAATAAAGCAAGATTAGCTTGTCAAATCGAGTTAACTAACGATATTAAAATTATCAACCAATAGCAGGGAACAGGTTAAAGGTTAAAGGTTAAAGGTTAAGCATCAACTATCCACTGTCAACCATCAACTATCAACTATCAATTAACAACTAATGAAATTTGCAGACTTTTGGTACATTGTTGGATTAAGCAACCAATTAAAACCAAATAAAGTTATTTCACGCACCATTTTAGATGAATGGCTGGTAATATTTCGGGGAGCAGATGGTAAACCTGTTGCTTTACAAGACAAGTGTATTCACCGAAATAGTCGCTTATCCAAAGGTAAAGTTTGTCAAGGTAATATTCAATGTCCTTATCACGGATGGGTTTACGATAATACCGGAACAGTTGTAAGTGTACCTTCCCAAAAAGACAATTTCTGTGAAAATAAACAGCGAAAATGCCAATCTTATCAAACCTTAGAACAAGATGGTTATGTTTACGTGCGATTATCGTCATCAGACGAGGAATTTACACCCTTCAAAATGCCTTTTTACCAACAACTGGGATGGGAAACCGTTAGGGTAATCAATCGCTTTCATAACAACGTTACTAATTGTGCTGAAAACTTTATTGATATTCCTCATACCGCTTCTGTTCATCCTGGAATCTTTCGTAAACCGAGTCAACAACAATTAGAAATGACCGTAGAAAGACGTAACGGTTGTGTATTTGCAGAGTACCGTAATGAAACTACTAATTTAGGATGGTTTACAAAATTTCTTAACAATAAAGGTTATGAAATCTGTCATATTGATAGTTTTCATATGCCGAATATTACCAGCGTTGAGTACCATACAGCACTGAATAGAAGACTTTTTATTACCAGTCAATGTGTTCCAGAAGCCGAAAATTCGACCTTGGTTTACACCGATATTACCTATAATTACGGGATTTGGAGTAAATTAGCAAAACCCTTTATACATTGGACTGCACAGTATATTATCCATCAAGATGTCGAAGCTTTAAAAATTCAGTGGGAAGTCATTGAAAAGTACGGTACCCAATTTGCAAATACTCCTGCTGACACTATCCATATTTTTGTCGAGTCTATTCGCAATTGTATTGCAACGGGAAAAGATCCAAGAAAGCTTCCCGATAAATTAGTAGAAGTCAAATTTTGGGTTTAGTAATTTGAGTATACACAAAAAAAAGAAGTGGCTGCGCCACTTCCAAAAAAATTCCCAGGTAGAACCTGACAAAAAGTATAACTATTAAATTGCCTTGAAATCGTATAAATTGAAACTGATTTATCAATATGTTGGTTTTCTTTACATTCGTAATTCTTCTAGCACTAACGGTTACAAATAGCAAACAACCCTTTTTTATCGGTAAAAAGAGTCGTGAAGATTGGTTATTAGACGGTATTGGTTTAGTTTTTCAGGGAATTGTAATACCGTTTTTTCAAATAGCTGTAGTTTTTCGACTTTACCAGTTTTTGCTACCCCATGCTCGTGCTTCATTAAATTTTTATCCGATTCCAGCTTTCTTGCTGAGTTTTGTATTTGTAGACTATCTCTACTATTGGAATCATCGTTTATTTCATACTCGGAAGCTGTGGTTTATCCATCAAGTGCATCATACCGTAACACAGATGGATGTTTTAGGAACTTCCCGTAATACCTTGTGGACGAGTTTTTTCATCGTTTATCTGTGGATTCATTCTTTATTCATCTATTTACTACAAGAACCCAACTGGTATATTCTAGGCATCAGTTTGAGTTCAGCTTTGGATTTATGGCGACACAGTAGTTTTAGTCCCATACCAAATTCCTGGATATATCGTTATTTATCCCCGTGGTTAATTTTACCCCAAGACCATGCTTGGCATCACTCCCCCGATTGTGTTGCAGGAAATTACGGTGCAAACTTGAAGTTGTGGGATAAAATTCATCAAACTTATTATAAATCCGATAAAATGCCAGATTCATTAGGTATCGATAGTTCCCTATCTTTTAGTAAAAAATTATTTTTCCCCTGGCAACGACAACAATTACAGAAGTCGGGTTTTTAAGATATATATCTGTAATTTCAAACAAAACTCACAAAAACCAGACTTCTCACCTCACGAAAAATTCAGGTTTTAAAGTTATTACAGACAGTAAATGTAAAGAAATTGTAGACTAAATTAACCATATCCGGATTTCTACTTACCTTTAAAGGAATTGGTATTAATACTTAATTTGCTAAATACCGTGAAAATGACTAAACTTTTAGATTACATTTCTGATATTGCGATCGCGAATAGTTAATCTATGACTTTAAGAAGTACTATACTTTCCTTTTTTCCTGCTGCTGTAATGCTAATGGGATTTCTTGCTTTCCTGTGGATTTGTTATTCCCCTGGAATTTTTAGTGTTGCTAGTTTAATCTTTTCTTTATATGGTTTTCCTTTATTAATCCATAAAATACACAACCATTTTTGCCCGGTTGCAGAAGGAATTAGTTATTTACAAGGTAAAGAATATTCACCTTGGTGGGGAAGTCATCAAATACAGTCGATATATATCACTTTCGACTGCTTAGAATCAGCATTACGTTTAATTCCTGGTGCATTTTCATTATGGTTAAGACTATGGGGAGCAAAAGTTGGTAAAAATGTTTATTGGACTCCGAAATTCCAAATAGCAGATCGTTCCTTAATTGAAATCGGAGATAACGTAGTTTTTGGTCAAAGCTGCGGTATTTTATCTCATGCAATTAAACCTAAAAAACAAAATTTAATGCTATATGTGAAAAAAATAAAAATTGGTAGCAATGTCTTTATCGGAGCAGGTTCTTATCTTGCTCCCGGAGTAATTGTTAAAGATAAAACTTTTGTCCCCGCTGATAGCCGTTTGTATCCAAATAAAGTAATAGAAAATTTAGTAGTGTAAGAAGTCGGGTTTTTAGGATAAATTTCAGTGGTAACAAACAATGTTGAGAAAAACCCCACTTCTAATCCCACGAAAAATCAAGTTCATACAAATAAAGATTATTAATTATGCACTTAATTATCCAACTTTTCGGCAAACTCATAGAATCCGCTAGTCGTGATTTTTATCAAGCTTTAGAAAAACCCCAATTAGTACAGCAAAAAGTACAAATAGAAATATTAAAAAACTTGATTAAAAGTGATTATGGTAGATATTTGCGCGTCAAAACTATTGATGATTGGCATCGTATTCCGATTGTGGAATATCATAATATTCAAAATTGGATTCATACGCAACAACAAGATAGAACTTCTTTACTTACTTCAGAAAAAATTGTTTTTTATGAAAAAACTTCTGGAAGTAGTGGTGCGGCTAAATTTATTCCTTATACAAACTCTTTACGACGTTCTTTCAATCAAATGTTTTGTATTTGGGCATATGATTTAATTAAGTATGGACCAAAATTTACTACTGGAAAACTGTATTTTTGTATTTCTCCGCAATTAGGAGAAAATAAATCCCCCATACAACCTTTAACTGATAAATCTCTACAAGATGACTCTGAATATTTAGATGGTTGGTTAAAATGGGTAATCAGTCAATTTTTAGTTTCTCCGTTAGGATTAAATAAAATATCCGATGCAGAGAAATTTAAACATCAACTTGCTCAGTCACTTTTAACTTCAGAAAAGCTTGAAATCATCTCTGTTTGGAGTCCAACTTTTCTCAAAGTCATCCTGGATTACATTCAAAACAACCGCAAGCAACTCGCTTTAGAACTTGCAACTAAAATGTCAGCAAAACGGCGTTTAATGTTGTTACAACCTCATTTATTCAAACAAGTATTGGGCAATCCCAAATTAAACAAAATTTTGCCAAAAATCCACAGAGATAAAATACCTTGGAATCTATTATGGAGCGAACTAAAACTAATTTCTTGTTGGGATAGCGCAAATGCTGCTGATGGTGCTGATTTTTTGCGTTCTTTATTTCCTCAAGTCTTAGTACAAGGAAAAGGACTTCTCGCAACAGAAGCACCCATGACTATCCCCTTGATTCCCGCAAAAGGATGCGTACCTCTACTCAATGAAGTATTCTTCGAGTTCCTAGATGAAAGCGGATTTATTTATCAACTCCATGAATTAAAACAAGGAAACATCTATGAAATAATTATTTCTCAAAAAGGAGGATTATATCGCTATCGTATTGGGGATAGAGTACGTTTCACCCATTTATACCTGAATACACCTTGTTTAGAATTTGTCGGAAGACAAAAGGAAATAAGCGATTTAGTCGGTGAAAAATTGCATTCTGAATTTGTTAGAGAGATTCTAGAAACTTTACCTTTAGAAGGAACTTGTTTCAAAACATTAGTACCTGTAAAATATCCCAAAGAACATTATATTTTATTGGTTGATACTGCAAACGAAAAACCTGAAAAAATAGCTTTTCAATTAGAAGAATCCTTACAAAAATCTTATCATTATCATCGAGCCAGACTCTTAGAACAATTACAAACAGTACAAGTTATGATATCTTCCAAAATTCCGGAAATTATCAGTTTATATAAAACTAATTCTGGTAAAAAATGGGGAGATTTGAAACATGATATTCTTGCTACTCAACCGATAGAAAAAGAATTGTTAATTCAGTTACAACAAGCTTGTTTGATTAATAGATAGGTAATTGCTAATTGCTAATTGGTAATTGGGAAAGACTGACTTGAAAATACGACTTCGACCAATATCTATGTAGATAGTTGAAGGCTCAATGCCCATTTTCATTCGTTCTGGTGTGCGCAGTTCATGATGGCTACTTATTTATTTCAGGAATAGCCGCAACTGGCATATTTTTATTGTAGGGTGCTTGTACACTACAGCAATTCTTAACGCAATCATATGAAAGTGAGAGTACGGCACCATCCGAGTTTTGTGACACGCAGCCTTAGTCCTATATTTGCTCGCAATATTAATAAATATGTAAGATGAAATTAAGTCATACCATCACCTGGAAATCACCAATGGTTGCTAATCCTCAATTTCAATACATGAGTCCCCAGGAATACCTGGAATGGGAGAAAACTCAAGAACTTCGTTATGAATATATTGACGGAGAAGTATTCGCAATGACTGAGGGAACCAAACCTCATAACCGCATTGCAGGAAACTTATACACTGATTTAGATGGTTTTTTAGCAGAAAAAGAATGTGAAGTCTATATCTCTGATGTCAAAGTCCAAGTAACACCATCCGGACCTTATCATTATCCTGATGTGGTAGTTAGTTGCGACCAAAGGGATAAAGAATCAATCGATATGGTACAATATCCCTGCTTAATTGTGGAAGTGCTTTCCCTATCAACCGCAGCTTTTGATCGAGGAAAAAAATTTACTCGTTACCGTCAATCCAGCACTTTAAAAGAATACGTTTTAATTGAATCCGATGAAATTGCTGTGGAATGTTTCCGTCGTAATGAACAAGGATTATGGGTTTTACATACCTATGAACAAGGAGACAGTTTAATTTTAGAAAGTGTAGGTATGACAATTCCCATTGAAAAATTATATCGACAAGTTAGATTTGATATAGGAGAAAATAATTAGACAGGTTAAAGGTTAAAGGTTCAAGGTTAGAGGTGACAGATACTTTAGATAAAAAATATAAAAACCCGACTTCTTTCCCCACACAAAATTAGAAGTCAGGTTTTTAAATTATTTTAATGCCTTATTTACCAATTCCGCAATTTGAGAAGGACGTTGCGCTACAGGTATTTTCGCTTGTTTAAAGGCTTCTAATTTACTTTTTGCAGAGCCAAACTCTCGATCGCGTCCGATGACTGCTGCTAATGTCCCCGTTTGTCGCCAATGCTTTGCCGGTGGTGCGTGCAATCCGGCAATATAAGCTATAACTGGTTTATCAATCATTTCAGATATGTAAGCTGCTGCGGCTTCTTCTCTTCCCCCACCAGGTTGCCCGACTAAAACAATTACTTGAGTATTTTCGTCTTCATCCAAAATTTGCAACCACTGGATAAACGAAGAACCCACAACCCCATCACTACCGATGCTTACACTAATTGACTGTCCCAATCCCACCTGTGTCAATTCCCAAGCGATTTCATAGGTTAAGGTGGTGCTACGACTAACTATTCCCACTTTTCCGGGAATGTAAAATTCGCTGGGGTGAGTCCCTAATAATATCTTTCCCGGTACAATAATTCCAGGACTATTTGGTCCGACAATTATGGTTTCCTCTGTTTCAGCACGACGAAATAAGTTCACCATGTCTAACGGAGGTACTCCCGGAGAAATGATAATAATTTGATTGATACCGCAAATCATGGCTTCTAATGCTGCATCTAAGACTTGATAAGGATGTACACAGATAATAGTGGTGTCGATCATCCCAAATTTATCTACCACTTGCTCAACTAAATCAAATACCGGCAAATCACACAGCTTACTTCCACCACATCCCGGATTCACCCCCGCGACTAAATTTGTTCCGTAAGCTTTCATTTGATCAATATGGCTCGCTGAAATAAATTCGCTAAATCCCTGGATGATTACTTTGCTGTCTGGCGTTAAATTCATAAAAAAACATAATAGTTGAAGGAGAACTTAACCGTTAAACTCACGAAGAAGCAGTATTACCACGATATGTAAAAGGCTTCACCTTTAGCCTATCGCGAATCAGATAAACCAGAAATAATTTAGAACCTTGTAAAATATCACTCAGAATTCGAAAAACTTGAATAAATAAACAGTTTTGATCAATTACGTTAAATAATTTTGGTTAATTTATAACTCCCTGCTTTCTGCGAAGAATTCCTTATTCCCTATTTCAAGGATGAACTTAATTTTATCCAACTGACTTGAAAATAGGGAGTAGGGTTGGGCAGAAGAATGTTTTTTTCATTCATCCTGGTGTACGCAGTTCATCATGGCTACTTAAATAATCGAGAGTACAAATTCACCTTCATTTACTGCTTGATTTATCGAAACATCGTATACAAATCCATCAGTAGTAGCAAAAACATTTACCGTAGTAGGTAATTTGCCTTGCTTATTAAAACTCAGAATTTGATAAAGTTGTTCTCCTGCTTTTATTTCCTTACCAAGTTCGATGATTGAGTTAATCATCCCACCGACTGGTGCGTAATATTTTGTTACTGTACTTCTAGTTTTGAAACTCATTTGATTATTTTTTTGTGGGAGATCATCTAGTTTAAAATTTTGAGATAACACACCCTTTTGTTTTAAATAATTTTTTACCCCTTTAACACCTTTTGTCACTGAATCGGGAATCATTGTCATTCCTTTTCCCAGTTCGAGAGTCCAAGCTTCCACATCAAATTTAACGGTTTTACCCAACTGCAAAAAACATTGTTCAAGCGCTAACCACGGTTTAATAAAAGCTTCGTCAAAAGCATCTCCATCATACTCATCTAATAAAATACCAAAATCCAATAGAAAATATTTTGCACTTTCATCGCGATCGCGAAAGTAATAAAGATAATTTAAGCCTTGATTTGTCGAACTGTGGATATCAATTAAGTAGTCTGCATCTAAACTCAGAGATTGTAATTTGTAGCGAAATTTCTCGCTATAGGGTACTCCATTACCAGAATTAATCTGTTCTGAAAGCTTGACAAATTGTCGTTTAATTGCATTAAGAAAATTATTTTTAATCTCTTCTATATCCAAATCAAGCTGAGATTTTGCGAATGTTAATAATTGATTTTCTCCGTTATCGCTAATTTTCGAGATATCATTTTCATAATCCCAAAAAATACGGTTCCAATCTTTTGCCTCGTAAACACAGTATCTACCAGAAGAGAAATTGTGAGAACGTTGATTAGTTCCTATTGGATTACAAACTGGAACCAGCCAAATTTCTCCAATTAAATCTGTATTATTTAACATCCATAAAAACTCAATCAATTGGTGAATAACAGCATTGCCGACTATTTCTGCACCATGAAGATTAGATTGGATATAAACTTTTTTACCAGTAGTGGCACCGATAAATTTGTAAACTTGTAGCGATAAAACATCACCCGAAGCCATTTGACGCAAAGGGATAGTAGAGATAACTGGGAGCATTATTAAAAAATAAAATAGGGAACCGCAAGAGAAGAAAATACTAATAATAAAGTACTAAAAGTATATTAGCTTAATCATTGATAATTAATAATTGATATGGGAATTCTAATTGATTTTTTTCAGGACTTAGCAAAAAAGGCATATTTTCTTGTCGGGTGCTGTGACGCTTCGCAAAAATTTGAAGGCAGCGATAAGACTTGTAGCGTCACGCACCAACCACCGATTGTGACACGTAGCCTTAGTCCTGTTTTTTAAAACCATACAACAAAAATGCTTTATAACCGCCGTTGTTTGTTGCAAGACAGCCTATTGCCTGGCTAAAAAAGTATTTTGAATAATCAACCAGGAATCCTATAACTGCTAAGTGTTAACTGTTCACCAATTTCTCAATTCCAAAAATCAGTAATAGAATATCCCATTTCCGTTAACATTATCCGCAGCAGTGGTAGACTTAACCCAATTATATTACTGTGACAACCTTCGATTTTTTCCACCAAAACAGAACCCTTTCCTTCCAACGCAAAAGCTCCAGCACATTTAAGAGGTTCTTCAGTCGCCACATAAGCATCTATTTCTGCAAGACTTGCAGAAGCAAAATAAACTTTCGTTACCTGATGCTTGACTAAATTCCGTTTTTGCGTATTATCAATAAATACATGACCAGTAAAAAGTTCACCGCAGTTACCCCGCATCATCAGCCACCGCTGACGTGCTTCTTCTCTTGAACCCGGTTTACCGTGAATTTCGCCATTAATAGCCAAAACCGAATCACAACCCATAACTAAAGCGGATTGAAAATTCGGTGCTACAGTTTCCGCTTTTCGTAAAGCCAGAGTTTCTACTAATTCTGCGGGATTTTCAATTTGAATTTGAGACTCATCAAAATTGCTAGGACAAACAAAAGGTTGAATTCCTACATTTTGTAGCAGACGACGACGTGCAGTCGAAGCGGAAGCAAGGACAAAGGTTGGGGTACCCATATTTAGGAAAAGTTAGGAGTTATGAATTAGGAGTTAAGAGTTAAAAAATTTAAGTGTCTTAATATCTAATTGAGAATCGATTAATCAACCCGGAAAGAACCTACAGAATCTTGAATCATCCGTTTCATGCGATTCCAACGTCTTTCAGGTACTGAAGCATTGAAAGTAAATAATTTACCACGGCTAACGGCAATACTAGCAAGATTATGACGCTCTCGGTTGTTAGGGAATTTGACCAAAAACTCTAATAAATAGTAAGTTTTACCATCTTCGCCGATTTTTTGTTCGGCATTAACTAACTCTGCTGTACGATTAGAACCATCGGGAGCAAGAGCATTTTTTCCCAACTTATATCCTACTTCTGTGGGTGTACCTAATTCTGTTAAAGTTTGACCTGATGGAACTGGACTGATGACCACGGAAACATTTTCAGTAGTTTCGATGATATCGTGAAAAACAACGTCGGGACCATTTCCTACCTGTACTTCTACCCAGCCGGTAGGATATAAGAATTGATAGCCGTCGGTTGAGTCTATATAGCTATTAAGTGCAGCAGCACCGGCTGTACTAATATTAGTTAAGCACAAGCTAAAGACTAAAAATAAAGTAACTGAAATTCTTTTCCACATTTGTTTTGGTTCCTTTGATCTGGAAATAATGGATAACCATAAGCATAAATTCTCGTTTTATTGTCCCACGTATGTTGACAACTTACGAAGTTCGCTGGTTTTACGCGGGTAATATTCCCGAAAATGTTGAATGTTGGTTTAAGCATAATTGTCTTTTGTCACCCATAAAAATACCAGAAAAACGCGAAGATGTGTATCTGTACGCGCCAAAATGCGATTATTTAGGGATTAAGTTACGTCAAGGAGCCTTGGAAATCAAATGGCGTTATCCTCAATCGAATCCAATACATTTTGGTTCTTTGATAGAAGGTAATCTGGAAAAATGGAAAAAGTGGCGATGTTTAGATTCTACTGAAGAAACTGTTCAACTTGCTCAAATTGGCGATAATCCTATATGGCTAAGAGTTGCAAAAATTCGCTATTCGCAACTTTATCAAGTTACTGCGAATACAGCAAAACCCGTTTCTACTGATATAGATATAGATAACGGTTGTAGTTTGGAACTTACTAATGTAAAAATTAATGGTAATAGCTGGTGGAGTATTGCTTTAGAATCTTTTGGAGAAGATAGTAAATTAAAAAATAATCTCCAGTTAACCGCTGATTTTGTATTTCGCAATTACAATATTTTTCCGTTACAACTTGAGAATTCTTACAGTTATCCAAGTTTGTTGACAGTTGACAGTTATCAGTTAACCAAGCCCCGTTGGGGCGCGGATGGGGATTGGGTGTTGGGGGATGGGGAGGAATGAAGCCCCAACAATCAGTGGGATACAAGCCCTGCCCAATCTAGGCAATTGTGTTGGGAGGGGATCTTGCCGGGAGCAACACCATATTCCCTATCACCGGGAGTACCTATCCCCCAACCACCATCCACTAACCACTAACCACTAACCACCATCCACTAACCACCATCCACTAACCACTATCCACTATCTACTATTCATCGCGCTTGCAAAACAACTAAGGTCATATCATCGCTGTTTTGTCTATCTGCACCGATGAATTGCTGAATTTGATTAAATAAACAATCAAGAATTTCTTGTGGTTCTTTGTAATATTTACAAGCGTTGCTAAAAGCAATAATCAGGTTTTCTTCATCAAAACGTTCACCGGAAGGAGAAGCCGCATCAGTTAATCCGTCAGTGTAATAAATAATTGTATCTCCTGGCTCTAGGTATGCTTGATTGTTTTCATACTGACTGTGGGCTTCCAAACCGATCAGCATTCCATTTGTATCCAATCGACTCACGGTTTTTGTCGCTGCGTGCCACCACAAAGGAGGATTATGTGCAGCATTACTGTAGGATAAAAGCCGCTTCTGAGGATCGTATTCCGAATAAAATAAGGTAATAAAGCGGCTGGAGTTATCTAAATCTGCATACATAACCCGATTCAAATTTTGCAGAATTCTGGCTGGGGAATTAAGGTGTAATACTTCACCTCGTAACATTCCTCGCATCATTGTCATGATTAAACCGGCGGGTACACCTTTACCCATCACATCCCCAATCACCATAGCCCAGCGATTGGTTTCTATATTATCGCCTTCTTTTGCTTCGGCGATCAAATTATGGTTAGTAGGGATAAAATCATAATAGTCTCCCCCTACTTGATTTGCTGGTTTACAGCGAGCAGCTAAAGCTACACCAGGAATATTTGGGCATTGACGAGGTAAAAGTCGCCGTTGAATTTCCGCACCAATTTCTAATTCTTGATCCAGGCGTTCTTTTTTACGTAATTCTACACCAAGCTCGTCGTTTTCAATTGCGACTGCGGTTTGATCGGCTACTAAACGTACTAACTTTTGTCTGGTTTCCGTCCAGGTATATTCGGGATCTCTACTTAAAACGTATAACCATCCACGTTCCTTATGTTTAACCAGAATTGCAGTACCAAAAGCCTGCATATCTGGACCTAAACAACGATGCATCTGAGCATCTAAGATACCAATAGTGGTTGCTAGAGGTGCAGATGTTGGCAAGGAAATTTGACTGCTAGCGGCTTCTAATGCCTTACGTATATTTTTTCGCTGGCGGCTATCTTGCCAATGTAGCTGTTCTAATCTAACTTGACCATTTGGTTTGTACAGAAACAAAGCGCTACCGTCGGCATCCGTTACCCTAGTTGCCATCAGCGGTATTAGTTCCAAAAACTGATTTAAATTATTGAAACTTCTGAGAGCAAATCCCAAAGATGAAAGTAAATCTTGGATTTTGTTCTGCTCCCGATGCAGCCGTGCCACAAGTTCTTTAAGTGCCACGACTGGAGTGACATCTGTTGGGACACTGCTATTACTATTAGCTGGTTGGGAAGGCAGTTGAGACACAGGCTATTGTATTATATTGCTCTTTTTTAATTGATTAAACTGTAGATGATTGATAAATCGAACAAGACGAACGGAAAGAATAAACCATATTCATATAAGGTTTATCAGTTTAGCAAGAGTAGAAAAACAATTAGAGTAAATTTTATAACTATTTTTTGTATAATTTATTTTTTTTGATTTGTATAGATTTTTCCCTTGCGAAAACTTAGAGCCAAATCTCAATTTGTCTCCCGCTCGAAATATTCTTATATCACTACAAGTCGTTAATCTTTTCATAAATTTATAATCAAATCATATACCTTCAGACGTAAAAAATATACTTGCTAACTAACACCAAGAATTAGCATTTTTTTCTGGCTAGTTTTGGCTATGACCATCGGAGGGTGAGAGCCTTCAAGCATGAGAACTTTCATGTTAATTTTTGATGTTGAAAATCAATCAATTAAGATGTTAATAACAGTATTACAAAAAAACACAAATTTAGGTATCAAATCTAGGGAAAGTATACCCTAAGAACTTTAATTTTAAAATTTAGTCTTCTTTACTCCGCCGTGCAAGGGCAGAGCTTGTGATCAACGGTGTTGCTCGGTGAAAATATTTTTTATTTTTTGAATCCTCATCTTTTTTCCTGTTATTTTTTATGAGAATATGTTCCTAGGTACAGTTAACAAACATGGCTATAACCCAGCAATATTTATATCTTTATATCTTTATCTATTTATGCTGTGTAAATATATCAGTACTACCAGTTAGTGGGGAAGATAACATATTCACAAGATAATTTCCAATTATCGGCGTGCACGAACAAGAGAAAATACCAGGATAGATAAATATGCTCTTCTTCCGGGAATTTCCCAGAGCAAATTTTCACCAACAGTGTAATTCTCTTTTTGGATTATTAGCTCATGTAGCCGATTAACAGCGGATTACTCCCCTTTCTTTAACCACTGAGCAAGGCTTCTACAAATTCGTAGCTAGAAAAAGGACGTAAATCTTCAATACCTTCACCAGCACCGATAAAGCGAATAGGTAAACCTAACTGTTGTACTACCGCAAGAGCAACCCCTCCTTTAGCAGTTCCATCAAGCTTGGTTAAAACTACACCGCTAAGTTCAGCAGCTTGAGAAAAAACCTCCGCTTGTCGCAATCCATTTTGACCTAATGTTGCATCTAGAACCAACAGTGATTCTACTTTGGCATCAGGAGCTTTTTTATGAATAATTCGCCGGATTTTACTTAATTCCTCCATTAAGTTTTTCTTGTTCTGCAATCTACCTGCGGTATCTACTAGTAATAACTCTGTTTCTCGCGACTGAGCTGCTGCGATCGCGTCAAATACAACTGCTGCTGGATCTGTATTTTTCCCTGGATTCGCAATCACTTCAACACCGCTTCTTTCTCCCCAAACTTTAACTTGCTGTACTGCGGCTGCGCGGAAAGTATCTGCTGCACCAATCAAGCATTTGTAACCCGATTTGTTTGCCAAATGAGCAATTTTACCGATAGTAGTGGTTTTTCCCGCACCATTCACCCCAGTCATCAACCAAATATTAAAAGTTTCTTTTTCCGGAGTAAATGAAGCGAACTTGGATGAATCTTGCAGCGGTTTATCCAAAATATCCCGCAGAATTTTTTTAAGATATGCGATACCTTCTTCTGGTGGTAAAGCTTCTTGACGCAATTTTTCCTGCAAAGACTTAATAATGAAATCTGTAGCTTCCACACCGACATCGGCTTGCAGTAACAAAGCTTCGATTTTTTCTACCGCATCCGCATTCAGAGGTCCTTTACCGACAATTGCTTTAAGCTGGTTAATTAAACTACGACGAGTTTTATCTAAACCTTTTCGTAACTTTTGTAACCAAGTAATTTCTTCAATCGAAACATCTTCCGCACGTCTACCTTGCGCTGCAAGAACTTCTGTTGACCATAAAAATCCTTCATCAAATGCCAATTCCGGTATTTGCTCAATCTCTTCACTGGTATTATCAGCTACTGTTGAGGCTGATTTTATCCGTGAATTTTCGATATCGATGGCACTAGTAATAAGTCTTTCCTGCTTAGCTTCTCGTTCCAAAGCAGCTCTTTCCAAGAAGGATAAATTAGCAGGTGCCGTTGGTTCGGATAAATTTTCTGTTTCTACTTCAGATATTACATCTTGCTGTGTAGCATCTGCATCTAATGTTTCTACCGATGAAGTAGTTGCAGTAGTTTCTTCTGATTGGTACTGTATACTTTCTTCTACAAATTCCTCAGATTCGGGAACTGTTTGAGTTACTTCTTGGGGAGATTCTGTTACTTCCTCAGATTCGATAACTGTTTGAGTTACTTCTTCAACATTTATTTCAGATGTAGATTGCTCAGTGGAAGCAGTTGTTTGCTGCTTTTCCTGAATATTTTTATAAGCAGCTTTCGCAAACGCTAACAAATCAGTCGCTTCTGTGGGTGAAGATTCTGGAGTTTGCGTTTCGGTTGATTCTGTACTTACTTCTTTTTCAACAGCAGTCTGCTCTTGCTTCTGTTCGGAAGAAGTATCAGAAGATTTGTTGTTTTGACGACGGAACCAATTAAAAACCATTGCATCTGATAACGAAGATTAAAGGTTAAAGGTTAGAGTTTAAAGGTTAGAGGTTAAAGGTTAAAGGTTAAAGGTTAAAGGTCAAAGGTATAATAACTACTAACCACCAACTACTAACCACTAACCACCAACTACTAACCATTAACTACCAACTCCTAACTCCTTTTGTTGATCGGAGACTTTGCGTAAAACACCATTAATAAATCGATGTCCATCTTCTCCACTGTAGCGCTTTGCTAGTTCTACCGCTTCGTTGATTGCTACTTTAGCAGGAACATCAAAAAATTCCATTTCTCCTACAGCGATGCGAAGAATGTCTCGATCAATTTGAGCAAGACGCATTACTTGCCAATCTACTAAAGCAGCAGATATCTTTTCATCTATAACTTTACGTTCTGCCGCGATTGTTTGAACAAGTTGAACGGCATATTGTCGCACATCTTTATCTTGATTGGCTAGCTGAATCAATTCTGGAAAATCGAGGGTAGCAGCCAACTGATTTATTGCTATTTGAGTATACCCGATTGCCTCTTGGAGCATTGTTCTAGCAGTATTTAAGTCCGCAGCGCGAGTTTGACTGGTTAAAATACGGTCGTTACTGCGCTGTAGTTCAGCAGAAGCATTTTCTAAACTATCTTGTACTTCTACTCTCAAAGTACGTACTGCTGCAAGCACTAATTTGGGTAGTTGATCTTCTGTTAATTTTTTGGGATTGACAGGTATTTGAGAAATGCTTAACAGTGCTAGTTCGCGGGCAATTTGACGGGGGGGGCGACGGTCTTGCATATCATTCTTATATAATTCTTAATATCACTGGGTAACGCCGGAAGACGGCATATCGTAAATTCAGCTTAAAGACATTTAATTTCCATGACCTCATAATTATCTAAATCTAATTTAAATCTAATTATTGTGGGATGGGTATCTTTAACCTGTCCCCAGTATGCAAATTGAATATCGAGAAGTTCTCCCTTCTATCATAATTAGTCTGCTACTGCTTCATAAAATACCATGCAACTGGTGGCTGTGAAGCGCCAATCAATATTATCCTTCTTCAACAGGTATTACTTGTCGCTTTTTCTCTCGTGATTCGAGTTTGCGTTCTTTGGGAATTTCTAAAGAAGGTAGAGGTGCTGCTTGAGAAACAATACCACCAGATATTAATATTTTGAACGCTTCTTCTATGGACATTGATAAATTCACCACATCGTCTTCAGGAACCACAGCATACCATCCCGTTGTCGGATTAGGAGTGGTGGGAATGAAAACGCTCAACATCGCGGACGGCATTTTGGCTTGAATATCGCTGCTCACAGCACCCGTAACAAAACCGATCGCCCATATTCCCGGTCGGGGATATTCTACCAAAATTACACGGCGAAATTTACTGTTGGTATCTTTTAATAACGTCTCTAAAAGCTGTTTAAGTGTTTTATAAATCTGTCCGGCTAAGGGAATTGCTTGTAATAAGCGCTCTCCAAAATCAAGTAACCATCTCCCCGCAATATTGCGAGCCATTAATCCAATCAAAAAAATACTCAGTAGTGGTACTGTAAACCCCACCACGAAATTCAACAAATTAATTAATAAAGGATGTAACCCTTCAAAAGGATTTAACTGCTTGGGTATCTGAGTAAGAAAATTGATTACCCAAGTAGCAATTGTAACCGTTAACCAAATAGTGGTTGCTAAAGGAATTATTACTAGCAAACCAGCAATCAAGTCGTTCTTTAGGTCTTGCTTCCAGCGTTCGTAACCCAACCCTTTATTCTCCTTAATACGGCTAGTGGAATTTCTGTTATTGCTATTCATACCAGCAAATTCGTCTTATTACTTTCAATATTTGCTTTTACTTCGCCTATATTATTAATACAAAAATACTAACAATAATGAGTTCGGCACTTGATCCTAGACCCGATAATTATATTGCGACTTGTCTTTAATTAGAGAATATAAAATGGCTGGGCGACAGTAATTCCTTTGGGAATAGGAATTAGACAGTAGTAAATCTAATGACTAATTGTCCGGCTTGTGTTAACTTGCCAGACGACTAATTAAATATATTAATTTATATTAAATGTAACATTTTAATTAATTTGGTGCATGGCAATTGGGAGAGGTGAGAAGTCGGGTTTTTGTGATGATTCGGTTGTGTTCGAGATATTGCTTTAAAAACCCGACTTCTGAAGATTGTGGTTTTTGGTTGGGTGAGAAGTCGGGTTTTTGTGATGATTCGGTTGTGTTCGAGATATTGCTTTAAAAACCCGACTTCTGATGATTGTGGTTTTTGGTTTATTCCCCTAATAATGCCAGTGCTTGATTCATCACTCGGTCAGATAAGTACATTCCGCTCAGACGTAATTGTTCTAAAACCGGACGCGCTGCCGGAATTGCCCCAAGTTGTTTGGCGTTAAGAACTATACCTAGTGTACCTCGTAACGGAATACCCAAAGCCTCAGCACAACGTCGGGCTGCTAAGTCATCTATAATAACCTCGGTGCCAGGTTTGACATAACCCCAGGTCAACACGGCAGATTCTCCAGCCCCCAAATCCCAGTTTTCAATGATTGATGGGACGAGTGGTGTTTCTTTGATTACTAACCAGGGTGTGGTAGCCAGAGCTTGGGCAGTTACATCTGTTGCACCGTATGCTTGAATTTCCGTTGCTACTGCTTGGGGAACAACAATTTCTGGACTGACTATCTGCAATAGTTGCAGAAAGCCACCCTTTGTCAGAAAAATCAGCGGGGAAGTGTTAATTGCGGGACTCTCAGCCACGATTTAATTCTCTTTGCAAGTCATTCATATCTACAACAAACACATCGACTTGTTCCCGTGCAAGAGTTGCAAGAAAGTCGCGGCGGTTTAAACCTGCTATTTGGGCAGCTTTTTCCTGGGAGACTTCACCTTTTTGATACCAGTAGATAGCCGCAGCCAGACGCATATCACGAACGAAATCATCTGGGCTCAGACGACGGGTTGAGAATACTTCTTCAGGTAAGTCTATATTTACATTGGTCATAGTATTTTTAACTTAATTAATTAAAATTTTAGTCCTTTCTTTCTCGCTAATACCCGACTTCTGAGGATTTTTGGTTGGGTGAGAAGTCGGGTTTTTATGATGATTCGGTTGTGTTCGAGATATTGCTCTTAAAACCCGACTTCTGAAGGTTGGGCGAGAAGTCGGGTTTTTGTGATGATTCGGTTGTGTTCGAGATATTGCTCTAAAAAACCCGACTTCTTTGAGAGATTTTCGGTTGGATGAGAAGTCGGGTTTATTCCCAATTACCAATTACCAACTCCTAACTCATAACTCCTAACTCTTTTTCCCCTTCCAAAGTAGGTGTAGGGATGTGCTTCATTTCCCAAACTTTGAGTACTATTAAATATTCATAAAAGGCTTGCAGGGTACACCAAGCAAATCCGGCTCGCCCGTCTAAACAGCCTCCAAGCAGGAAGTACATATAAAAAAACCGCAGCAACGGTCTTCCTGGCATCCGTAATGATAAATTTTTCAGAGCGCGACGACGTTCTACTTCTGTTTTACCGAATAATAAGTCCCGCCAATGAACGTTACCTTTTTCTAATTGATACAGCGTTTCTCTTGCTTCATCAGTGGAATAACGGTTATGTTTGTCAATCCATCGACTCAAGCCTTTACCAGAGGTGTAATGAGGATAAGTTTCTTTCAAAAAACTGGTATTTCCTTCACAAACTTCTCTTTCAGTATGACCGTAATCTGTAAACCATACTTTCCCATGACGGAAAAGACGCAATTGATAGCGAGGATATTGAGTACTGTGGCGAATCCAGGTATTCATAAACATTACTCGCTCAGCTGCGTAATAGCCGATGTAATCTGGATTCTTAGTTGCTTCCACACATTCCGCGAACAATTCCGGTGTCATCCGTTCATCCGCTTCAAGAATATACACCCAATCATATTTCGGCGATATATTTTCTAACATCCAGGTGCGTTGTTTTCCATGACTTTCAAAAGCGTGTTCCACAACGCGAACTGGATATTTACTCGCGATTTCCACAGTGCGATCGCGACTGATTGAATCCACCACAATAATGTCATCCGACACCATAGCTGACTCAATACAAGCAGCAATATCCAACTCTTCGTTATAAGTCAATATGTAAACAGTAATCATGTATTAAAAGTTAGGAGTTAGGAGTTAGGAGTTAGGAGTTAGGAGTTAGGAGTTAGTGGTTAGGAGTTAGGAGTTAGGAGTTAGTGGTTAGGAGTTAGTGGTTAGGAGTTAGTGGTTAGTGGTTAGGAGTTAATAATTAACTATTTCTCCCCATCGCAAAAGTCCCCTTGTCCCCTTGTCCCCTTGTCCCCCTGTCCCCCATCCCCTCAGCGTGCGGTTGCTTTACGCTTTCCACCACCACTTGTTGCTCCTTGGCTTCTCAATCCAGTCCAACCGATAACAATGTAGCCGATGGAAAGTAGTAAGCTGCTTATCCCAACTCGTAATCCGGATTTCCAAGCTGTTTCTTTGGCACGTTTTTCAGCAGCTTCTCTTTCTTGAGCAATTTGAGTTAAGCGTTGATTCGCTAGTTGCTGTGGATCACTTTGTTCGGCTATGAAAGTATCGAGTGCTTTAGGATCAGCCTTAAATTTCTTGAGTAAATCTTTCTGTTGTTGCGGAATACTAGGATTTTCTATGGCTTGCTTGTATCTTGTTTCGTCTTTGAGCAATTCAGAAAATTGAGTTTTGACTTGAGCTCTTTGTTTTTCGATCTCAGCTTTTGCTTGGTCGGTACTTAATCTTGCTTTCACCTGGGATAACTCAGCGTTCACTCGGCTTTCTGCTTGTTGAGCGCTTGCGTTAATTTGTTGAACTTCGCGATCGCTAGCTTGTCGCACGTTGTTGAGGTGCAGCGGAAAAATCAGTAGAAAAATCAATCCTAAGATGCTTGACAAAATTAATACAGGGAATCTTAAATCGATACCCGCAGGACTAGAATCATCAAAACTATCGACCCAATGTCCTGCGAATAGCATACCCAAACCCACCAACGGTACAATTCCTCGGTCAACAAACGCAGTTGCTAACTGAATTTGCCATCCACTATTAGTTGGTTGAAAGGGAAATGAAAGTATTAAAATGTCAACTAAAAAGGACAGAAGTAAAATTATCCCTACCACTTTCAAGGTACGGGAAGTGTTTACAGTAGCCAAACGATTAACCATCTTTGTTTTAGTCTCGTATTCAATTACAACAATCGTCCTACATAAAGTTACTTGAATATTGCTAGCAATACTCTAGCTACTGTTGATAAATAAAGTAGGTTCAATACAGGTGGAAATTTTAACACTTATGTTCGAGATTACACCACAGTAGCAAAGCTTATTTCAGGTGTCTTCGGCAAATTTTCGTATTGCAGGATACGAAGAATAGGGAATAGGGAATAGGGGATAGGGGATAGGGAATTTTATTGCTGATAATTAATTTGTTGCCAAATAGGCAAATCCTCCGGTCGGTCAACGTCAGCCAAGGCTTGTAAGTAAGCAACAGATAAATTAAGTTGCTGGGCAATATCCACAGTTTGTTGCAATACCGCTTCAGTTCCCCAGTCTATGTTAGTAAATAATTGTCCGATGGCACGGTTTAGACCAATTAGATAGTAACCACCGTCAACAGCAGGACCGAGTAATAAATCGCAATCGGGGAGTTTTTTAAAGGCTTGTGCTAAAACTTCAGCATTGACACCAGGGCAATCAATACCGATGATAACTACTTTTTTGACACCTAGATTAAAGGCATCCAAAAAAGAGTTTTCCATACGCTTTCCTAAATCCCCTTCTCCTTGAAGTTGGTAATTTAATTCTGTTCCCAACCAATTTTGCATTAGCTGTAAATTACCATCTGCAAACCGAACTTCAAAAGATATTGCAGTCGATTTGCACAATTTTTTTACTTCAGATAAAGTATATTCCGTCATTTGCCGCTGAAGATTTGCAGCACCTTCGATTCCTAAAGCGGGTATCAATCGGGTTTTAGTTTTACCAGGTTCGGGATAACGGGTAAAAATAATTAGGTGTTGTTCGGCGATTTTAGGTAAGGTAGACACGAAAGATATTTGTAGCTATTGTAGGGTGTGTTAGCGACAGCGTAACGCACCATTCATTATTAAAGAATTAAAGATGTGCTACCAGGGAGCTTGCTGGCTATGTAGTGCGAGCATCTTGCTCGCTAGAGAAATATAAATTAAATGCGCCACAGTTTACCAGGGAGCTAGAAGCTCCCACTACAAATATTTAACCCATCAGAACTAATGCAATGAACTACTATTCCACCACATTAATTATCAGGGACGAAAATCAATAACAATAATCACCATCTTTAGGTCGATCGCGTTCCTTTGCGGTGCGGATTGCTCCTAAAATAGTAGACACAAACACGCAACGTTTAGCTTTACCACCAGATTTACCAGATAAAGTTATTCTTCCCAAAGGTGGTTTTCTGATCGTACCCATATAGTCAAACTGAATTTGTCTGACATTATTTCGCAAGTTTAAAGTCGTTTCATCATCCAAAACGATATTTGAATCCAAATCATTCCAGTTAGCATTATTTGGATTTACCGTTTCCGGATGAACTGTCCACTGGACAATATTTCCTTGTTCGCGAACACTAAATTGCCAAGTAGATTTCGTTCTTTTGGCTTGACTTTGTGCCTGACGTAAACCTAGATATACTTTGTCAGAAGCATCATTGAGACGGCGATTTTCGATGAAAGTAAGCCATGAAGGTGTGGCGATTGCAGCTAATATTCCAATTGCGGCAATGACTACCAACATTTCGAGCAGAGTAAAACCGCTGCTAGGATTATTATTCCAGTGTTTGTTAAACATTTAATTATTTGATAAATGCACCACACTGGTAGACGCGGTTAGTTCGAGTTGACTAATACCTGATAACTGATAACTAAGAGATGCGAAAATAGAGACTGGGTGAGATAAATATCTGGCGATATTACTCCTTTCTCGGTAGAAAATTACCGAAAAAAAATCGCAGAGACGCAGCGAAAAGTGTGGTCTTGGGGGTTTCCCCCATGAACAACTTTTCAAGACAGAGAGCGCAGAGGAAGAAGATAAAGAGAGATGGGTAATCTTAAAGCGGGATGGAAGTATAAACTTTGAGGTTTATTTACCCTTGATATTTCTTTCTAAAATAACCGTTTTTCCACAGATAAAAAGGACTAATCAAGCTATTAATAAAAAGCTGCATTTCACAAGCAGTAACTAAGTCTGTGTTTACTTTTTTACCGTATTTAATTGTATGAAATAATATTTTTCTCAGGTCGTTTACCATATAAGCAAATATTGCCGCTGGCTTTAAATATGGTTTAACATCAACCATTCTGGTCACGTAACGACTTAATCCAATGCCTTTGAAGAAGGGAAATAAATATTCTTTTTGTAAGCGCCAACGAGGGATTTGATGATAAATTTCCATTTCTGGGTTATACCAAATTTCCCAGTTTGATTGTTGAATATAAGACAGCATTTCGGTGTCTTCGCCGGTGAGCATATTACCGTTAATTCTACCTGTTAATATTAACTTTTCCGGTACGCTTTCTAACCAAGCTTGCTTGCGAATTACTATTCCTGCGGAAGGTGGTAATAGTTTGCTTTTCGGGTTGTAGAGTAAAGGTAAATTACCTCTTTCGGTAATTGCTAAAAATGGCGCAATGCGCTGAAAATTTTCTGGTGGTTCAATTTCCCAATTGGGGTGGATTTGACTGGCAATAGCTCCCGCTTGGGGATATTTTTGAGCAAATTCGTAAGCTTTGGCAACCCAGTTTGACAGGGGATAGTTATCGTCATCAAGAAAGCCGATAATTTCAGCTTGGGATTCTGCTACTGCTCTTTCACGGGCGTATGCTGCACCTTGTCTTGGTTCAAAGCTGTATTTTAAAGGGAAGGGATATTGCCAATTTTGTTGATAGTTTTTAACAACATCTGCTGTGTTATCGGTGCTGTTGTTATCGACGACAATAATTTCCCAACTAATATTTTCGGTATGGAGTTGATTTTGTAGTTTTTCTAATACTTCGGGTAGTCTACTTGCACCGTTGTATGTAGGAATAGCTACGGTAAAGTTTATGCACTCTGTCATAGCGCTGGTTTAAATGTTGATTTTAAATTGGTTTGTGTAAGGTTCGTAAAGGTGTAAGTAAACGTCAAATGTCATTGCGAGAGAAACGAAGCAACCGCAAAATGCAACAATGGTAAACTTCAAATGTCATTGCGAGAGAATCAAAGTAACCGCAAAATTTGATGACTACAGAAGTCGGGTTTTTATCAGACTTGTAAATGTGTTACAGATATTTATCCTAAAAACCCGACTTCTCACCCGATGTATTTATTTCCACCTGTTTATAATCTATATCTCAAAATAGATATAAAAAAACTGCACCCGATATATTCAGTTTCCTCTTTTAGGTGCAGTTATTGCTTCAGTATTTTTATTGATTTTTTGTGTTTTTATTAAAGCTTTTATTACCACGAGCTATTTTCGCGATCGCAATCTTTATCTGTAGCGGTTCGCATCCCTCCAATTAGGGTTTCGACAATAACGCAGCGTTTGAGATTACTAGGTTGTGTAGAATTTTGAGATTTAGGTGTGGCTAGGACAATTTTAAAAGGTGCTGTAGCATCTTTAGGTAAAGCACCAGTGTAATCAAAAGCAATTGTTTTGTAACCAGCAAGAGATTTGATTGTATTACCATTACCAGTGTTTTTATTTGTAAGATTAGTACCTACTACAATTTGATTAGATTTTATTTCTAAACCTTCACCTATCAATTTCCAAAGTTTATCATCGACTTTAGAAGGTTCAATAGAATCTGGATGAACGAGTATTTTTGCAACCTGATTATCAATTTTTAAACTAACACTGTAGTTAAGTTTTGTTTTCTTTGCTTGTCTCTGGGCTTCTTGTAATGCTGAGAATATGCTATCGTTAGCTTTATTTAGTCGCTGTCTCGCAACAAATCCAAGCCAACTTGGGGCGGCTATTGCGGAAAGAACACCCACCATGGCTATTACTACTAAGACTTCGATTAGGGTGAAGCCGGAAGATGAATCTAATTGTTCTGACGATACCTTTATAGGCAATTTATATAACATTTGAAATACCGTTAAGTTCGATGTTACACACTTTTTTAAAATTGATTTTACTAAAGATAATTATTTGTTTATTTTTTCTAAAACTTATTTTGTAAATACGAATCCGCGTCCTTCAACTCTTATAGTTGCTTGGGGAAAATAGTTTTTTGTTTGCTCACTGTAGTTAGGAGGAGTATTTTCAACTCGAGCAAGTGCATTACCGCGTAAATATACTTCTACTGCTGTATTTTCTGAACTTACACATACGTGAAAACCAGCGGTTCTAACATCTCCTATAGCAACGGAGTTTCCAGTTCCAGTGAATTTTGGTATTTGCTGCATTTCTATTTCTTTAGTTGGATCTGTAGGATCTTTATATTTAGGACAAGCAGATGGAGCAAGATTAGTAGTAGTGTTTATCTTTGTTTGGTCTATATAGTCAACTAGAGTTAAAATGTCTGGGGTTTTTGTAGTATATGTATCACTTTTCCATTTATTCATTTTTTCTTTTAATGAACCTATACCTGTAAGGTCAAATAATTTAAAGCCAGCATCTTTAGTTGTGTTTTTCGCTTGGTCACTTTCTCCATAGCCATCACTAATTTGAAATCTACCGATTCTGGCAGATTTAGACCATGTAGGGTTGCTATCATCTTTAATCAAATAATAGGCAACTAATGAGTAACTAAAGGTATCATCGCATCGCTCTGGTTGTGTTTTGCAATTAGTAGTAGTAATCCCAATGCCATTTTTTATATATTCTCTTTTCCAGAAAACTAGAACAGGAAAATATTTGGTTGGCTGGTTCTTTTGAAGTAATTGATTTCTAATTGCATCTATTCCATCAGCATCATATATGTAAACTGCTTGTTCTAAATCTCTCGCAATAAAATCAAGTGCTGCTTTTAATTCTTGCTCGGTGTTTGCTTTGGCTTGTTCTTTACGGTCGGTTTGCATGACGTTAATCATGAATCCTAACAAAGGTGTAAGAATCAGTGAAGCTAGAATCATCGCTACTAATAATTCTATGAGCGTGAATCCAGCAGATTTTTTATTTAATTTTGAAGTTTTTGTTTTTTGAGGACGTACTAGTAGTTTGAGTGAAATCATCATATTTTTTTAATTTCTAATTTATACATTTAGTCTATAGATAGTTAGCATTTTGAATCCTTATTTTTTGACTTTCCATTGTTATCATCATTTTTTAAACGGTCGCAGAAATTACTAAATGTTGTATCTTTAGATATTTCTGTTGTCATTTCCATTAAAGGAGTTTGAACAGACCTTAAGCCAGTTCCTCCTGTAAATGTTGATTGTTTGGTGTAATTTTCATTTTTATTTTTAGGGTCTTTATCTTTCAACGCTTTTAATTCTTTAACTTTACTTTTATCAAAAGCATCGGCTCGGTAAACACGTACCCCTAAGCTGTAACCATCTTTGGGGTCAGTAGAACTTGGACTATGCCGAAATGCCTGAACAATCATGTCTTTGGAGCTAGTTATGCTACAGCTACCATCCGCATCACCATCTACGCAGTACAAGTTATCGTCGGGTGAAGTACAGTATTCGTTATTTTTACAATTCAAATTACCTTGTTTGGGAGCATCATATTTACTAAAATTGTATGTTTTTAGTTCTGCTTCGCTTTTATTAGGTAATTTTGGAGGCTCAATTGTGCCACTTCTCACACCATCTATATAACTTTTAGAAGCATCTACTGCTGATTCCACTCGTTTTGCTTGTACACGAGTCGCTACAGATAAGACAATAGTAGGCGCGATCGCAGTCATTAAAATTCCGGCTACAATTATCGCCACCAGCGACTCAATGATGGTAAAACCTGACTGATTGGATGAGATTTTTTGTTTGTATCTGCGGTAAATTTTCATCTGAAAAATGAAATTGCTATAACTAATTCAATAAACTTAAAACTATCAAAAACATAACTACTAGTCCTTTTCATTAGTTTTGATGACTTACCTCTTAGTCCTATTCATAGGACTTCCGCTATTAGTCGGGGAATTACATTCCCCGATAAGCTCGGATACAAACCCCTCAAAACCAATCAAAAAGACTAGAACTACTTCATCACATTAATTATGAAGGGTAGGTATCTAATCCGCCAGGGACTTTAAGTCCCTGTCTTATAGCGAAAGTCGTCTCAAGACGACTGACGCAGTACCCCGCAAAACTTCTGTGGTCAAGTACTACTTACATCCAGAAGGTCCAGAAGGACGTTGATCTTGCGGAACAGCATATCTTTTTTGATTTCCATACTTGCTTGAAGGTGCTGTTCCGTAGTTAGCAGGACTTCTTGTATCAGCGGCACATAGCAATGTTGATACCCAACTATCATCACGACTAACTTCTCTGTAAAACTCATTTGGATCACCTGTTGGTGGTGCGGTAAATCGTTGAGAGAACAAGTCAGGTAATTGAGTTAGCAAAGCAACATCAAAACCCCAAGAACGATTCTCTGGTTGAATGTAGAAAGGGGTTCTACCTAAAGTTGTTCCACTCTGGTTATTTACAGCAATTCGATAAGCTTGAGGATATCCAAAAATTGTTCCGCTCGTAGAAAAAGCTCGATTCGCATCAGTGTAATTGGCAACGATTGGATACCAAGGTGCTGTTGCGTAAGAACTTCGTTTGTATTGAATGAAGGAACCACTAGCTTTGTGTGTCTTCTCATCCCAGCTCTCTAAGTAACGGACAAAGTTTTCTAGACCTCCATTTGATTCGTTCGGACGGGCTGGAGTATCACCTTGAGCAAAAACCAAGTTAGTTTCTGTATCTCCAGCAACTTGTACCCAGTTATTAGGACTATCTTTTGCGTCAGCGAGTTTACTGTTAAATAATACTGAGTCTCTATCTGCTATTGGCTGTGTAATAGGGACACTAATTTGCAGTACTGGTTCTAATAAAGGTTGAGGTTTAATATTTGGATTACTGCTGGTTAGACCGCTGGGATTTGCAATCGATAGAGGAAAATTCCAACCATAATTGTCATTGCCTCCGTTTCTAGTCTTAAACCATAAAGCTCTCGAATGAAGCCGAGGTCGGTTAGTTCTGCTATATGCAGGGTATGGAGTACCTGCTGGAATATCAGTGGTACTAGAAGGATAATAATTTACCTGTCCATCATTATCTGCTGGTGAACCGGGTGTGGGGTTATCAGTTGCACTTGCAATACCCAGAGGAATCGGCTGTTTAGGGCTACTACCATCTAAAATTAAGTTACCTGTGGCATCGCGAAGAAATGCAACTCGACGAGGAAAACGTTGGTCGTCGGGATTTAATGCAGGTCTAGCAGTAGTACCCGCTCCAAGCCTACTAGCAGTAAAAGTAGTATCCTTTGGTTTAATTTGAGAAGTTCCTGAATCTACGGCTTTTATATCTGCCTCAGCAGCATTATTCCAATCAATTTTGCCATTATTGTTTGCATCATAACCAACCACCCAATCATCTGGTTGACAAGCAGCAACCGTAGACTTCCGACAGATTTCCATTACATATTCTGGAAATGAAGCTCGTCGCTGAATTGGGGTAGCGAAGTTATTAAAGTAAGAACTTTTGATATCGTTAACCAAAGAATCCCTGGGAAATCCTGCTGCTCTTTCCCACCAATTGTAACTGGTAACAAAATTATTATCCCAAAAGCCATTCAGCCTACGAGCTACTACACTTGGTATATTTTTTTCTGTAATATCGACGGAAGTATTAGTAATTTTACCATCATCATTAAGATCGACTCCTAAAGCCCTTTCATTCATAGTAATAACTTTGGAATCGGTCATGTTTCCGTTTCCGTTCAAGTCAATTCTAAGAGTGCTTTCATCTAGTCCCTGTACTGGTGGTATTGTCGTTGTTTCAATGCCATTAATACCGTTTAAGTCATAACCTAGGGGTGAATAACCCCAATTGTCTCTAAGATTGTAGTCTCCTTGATTGCGGAATCCTTCTTGGAAATTTCCAGATAAAACAGTAATTGCATCAGCAATCACTGTCGCAGAACGCCATTTTTCGCCAGTAGTACAACCAGTAAACTGACCGGGACGACAAGCAAAGTTGGAATTTAAAGTAGCTTTAGTACGACTATAGAAGTTACTCCAAGTAGCGTTTAATTTATTAGTGAATTCTTCATGCTGATGTTTGTTGAAGTCACCTTTAATGTAAACTGGTAGGTTACTTGCTAAAATCAAACCTTTTTCTTCTGGTTTGTCTTTCTGATTTGTAGTGCTACGGTTCAATTCTTCACCGTTAATCAACATGATTCCATTCGGACGGCGAGTTGGGTCTAATATAAAGTCAGTGGCACTAGTCTCTATTCTCTCATCATTATCATCTCTGAAGTCTGTGTCATCACTGATATCTGGCAATGCATCGTCACGTGTCGCGTAAATAATTCCACTATTAGGCAATAAGTACTCGGTAGTCTTATTGGTTGTAGTACCGATTAATTTATTTTTCAATGCCTTCAAATCTAAAACTGTGGCACGAATTTCTAAGGGTTGACGCAATTCAACATCTAAATCATAGGTTGTTGCAGAAGCCGCTGCGGGTTTATCAACCGCTTTCACTTGTCTTGCATCTAAGAAAGCAGTTTCTCTAATTGCACCATGAGGAATAATCAAATTACTCGGGCTAATGGAACCGTCCATAATTTGCAAGGCACAAATTGCTGAATCAATTGTAGATTTTTCCGATAAGGTCAAGTTCCCACTACCTTTAGCTAAAGCTTTCCTTAGTTCTTTGTGGACATAACGTCCGTTGGAATATCTCAGTTGAGCTTGATAATTTAAGACTGTTTGATAGGTAGCCCTTGTTCTGGTGGGAGCAGTGTAAACTATTCCGTTATTGGAACGACCATTAGCATTTCTATTTAAGTCTACTAAAGCTTTATTTGAGGGGTCAGTTAAATTTGGGAAAGAAGGAAGTGCAAGTCTATTTTTGGCTGTATTTTCGTTTGTCGGATCATAGAATGAACTGACGCAAGCAATTGGTGTTTGGGGATTGGAGCTTGGTTTTTCTGGGTCGTAAGCACTGCGTTGAAAATGATAAACCGCTGTTGCTCGCATTTGCAGGTAAGGTGTACCTGTGTAGGGAAGTTCATTATCAGGAACTGTGGGAGTAGTACTTACCGGAGTGAGATTTTCTGGAACTGCCATCTGGTCAGACCAGACTTTATCTGTAGCGCTTAAAGCATCGTTATATTTTTTCGCGGATTCAGTTATGTTATAACCTTTAGGTAAATAAATACCTGCACCTGTAACTACACGCAATCCACCAACAACATCCAAAGCATCTTTCGGATATACTGCTGCGCTTTCTTCCCAGAATTGATCGCGACCTGTTTCTCCCAGGTCATCTAACTCACTTACTTGAGGAAAGCGCTTGCGGGTACCGTCACCTTTATCCCACTGACTATTACTAATTTCTTGACCAGCTTCTTCTTGAGTGACAAATTTCTTTTTCTTTTCGTCCCACCACATTTGCGGTAGGTTATTACCCACTACAATTCTGTCTCCCAGATATTCTTCTTCCCCTTCTGGTTCGGGAAAATCAGTTTTTTGTGCTGGTAAATAAACTTTTCTACCGTTTACTCTTAAAGTTAGGTTGGCATATCCCACGTGACTTTTACCATCAGCAGGGTTAAATGGAAAAACCCACGGTTTCGGTGGTCGCATTTCATCACCTGTGGTACCTCCTAGTACATTGGCTTTCGTATATCCTTTTACAGCATCTGTATTTGTATTAGCAAGGGAAACTTCACCATAAGGAACGCGCCGCGTGCGTTTTCTAAAGTAACTTCTGAGTAACGCTCTTTTCTCGGTATTTTCATCTTTACCAGCATCTACTCGTTTTTTAAGTTCTTCCTGAATTTCTATAGGAAGAGAAGTTTTAGGAAGTGCAGCACCAGCATCAACTAAAAGGTCAAGTCGCATTTCATAAGCTCTGCTGTTATAAGCAACTTGTGTACCTCCAGCTAAGTTAATAGTTTTATTTGTACTGCTAATTTTTTCTATTTTTGGGTTTTGACCTGCATTTATCTCTTTAAATAAATCTACCTCTACAGGGTTTTGGTCTCCAGTATCAGAGATACGAGCATTGGCAACATTACCTCCAACTACAATTTTGCTGTTTCTTTCGCTAAAGTAACAAGAATCGGGACTGCTAACCAAATAAAATCGAATTGGTTCAAATCGTCTTGCTGCAAACAAATTGGAATTAGTCAGAATTCGTCCATTTAAATTAATTCCACCACCAGGAGATATTTCTAAATCATCACCATAAAGTACAGCATTATTAGTTAATGGACGACGTTCTCTGTCTTGTTGGTACTCTAAAGCTGCAAAGCCTTGATTACCCTTGAATTCTTCATATTCACTACCAAGCCCTCTCGTATCAGTTATTGGGACGGTAGTTGTATAAACAAAAATACTTCTTCTGAGGGTACTACCCCTTTGATACCAACCCTGAGAACCAACTAACTGAGCGCTGGTATTATTACCGCGATCGCAAACGTTACTACCCCTGGTTTCGTTCATCGGGGGTGTTCTAGCTTCCAGAGGATTTCTAGCTCTGGCAGGATTTCCATTAGTCTGAGGAGGATTTCTAAAGTTAATACTATATAACGTATAACTATCAAATTTACCGTTATTATCAGTATCAACTGGATACTTCCAAGCAGTTTTTAAATTTTCGTCATCAGTTAAACTTGCTGGTTTTTCATTACGACTACCGTTGCCATTAATATCATGAAACAGCGTTAACTGCGATTCATCACCAAAGGTAAATTCTTCAACATTATTACTGATTATTTGGTCAAGGGAAAAATCGTTAGGTGTCGAACGAGGTAATCGAGGGTCGCTAAACAACTTATCAATCTTCGCCCTCGCTCTATCAATTGCCGGAGTCGCAGCATTTAAAACTGCCTGATTAACCCTAACATTACTCGCATTGTTAGAACGCTCAAACGAGCGAAACATAATCGCAATTGTCAACAACACAACTACCAGCGACACCATCGCCACAGTAGGTAAAACAAAACCAGAATTAGCCCAGTTTTTGCGTTTTTTAGTAACTATGAAAGTTCGTAAAAGCCATAGACTTTGTTTCTTTACAGTAGATGAAGATTTACGACGAAACTTTCGGAAAAATTTTTTAATAGCCCTGACTAATTTACGATTTCTATACATAGCTACTTTCCTATCAACAATTGTGATGCGAATTTTTAAATGAAATAGTTTTAAAGTTTTGATTGTAAACAATGCCTATGGAATTTACCCAGACAAACACAGATTTTTTAATGCAGCAATAAGTAAGTATGTAGCAGATATCAAAATTGATAATCTAAATTATTTATAGTTGGCTACTACCAAAAACATAAAGTTTTACAGAATGAACAACAGAGCTATTTATATTTAGTAATTTTTTGAAATTTTTCCGGTAAAAATTAATATTATGGGAATTATTTAATTTATAGCCGACGAAGAAAAATAAAACCATGCCTTCATATTAAATTTGCTGATTTTTTACTCAATTAAGTGTTAGCTCAAGACAACTTTATGAAGTTGCGATTAGGAGACTGAGCTTATATTACCCACTTGAAACAGTAAAGTTATCAGTCAGAGAAAAAATATTGCAGATTTTGTTGTGAAACCAGCAACAATGTAGAGACGTAGCACTGCTACGTCTCCTGGCTTTTATGTAAGTCCTATTTACTTGGAGTACTCTAATTAACTAAAAAAGTTGACTTAAAAGCTCATCACGAGTTAAATCGAAATGCTCCGCAACATCTCGTAATATAGCATTTAAGGTTCCGACTTTTAATGGATTATGCGCGGGAACGGTAATATGGTGTTCGCCATTTAGCTGAGTTGTAAGCCGAATATGGCTTCCGGTTTGCCTATCTACAATATACTCAAAACCTACTAATGCCTTAGCTAAACTTTCTCCAGATAAATCCCGTGGCAACTTCATGAAGCAATGACCTCATCCCGAACAAAATGCAATCGAATTACTTTAGGACGATTAATTTCATCGGGAAAATGACAGCGAACCGCATCACGCACCATTTCTTTCAAGCTAGCCATATCTTCAGCTTGAGTAAAAATCGATTCTCCCAAGCCTTTAGCTGTATAACCACCTTCTGGGTCTTCTTCAATTAAAAATACTATTTCAGTTGCGATATTATTCACTGATTTTTTTGTTCTAACTCATTAAATATCTTATAACAGTCCAATCCATTTTATTAGTTCCAACGGGCTGCTGCTGTAGAGACGTAGCAGTGCTACGTCTCCTGGCTTTTGGGTATAAACGAACCATTCAAAATTAATATGGTGGAATAATATAAATGCGGGATGATTATTTGTTTCACCATATTCTGGGTAAAAGCATCCAGACACAGAGAGACGTTGCACTGCAACGTCTCTACATTAGTTATTTGTGTGTATTATCATTTATGGAAGACGGGATTACATCTTATTGAGATTAATTCCAGCTTCTTTAGCCATTGCATCCAAACCTTTCTTTTCCAAAGTTTTGATTGCTTTAGTAGAAATCTTCAGTCTCACCCAGCGATTACCTTCAGCCCACCAAACGCGCTTGCTTTGCAGGTTCGCTTGCTGAAGTTTCTTATTCCGACGGTGAGAGTGAGAAACCGCATAACCGTTATTTGCTTTTCTTCCAGTCAGTTGACATACGCGAGACATATCAAGAATCTCCTATTTTTTTACGTAATTCCCTATTCTATCGGAATCCAGTTTGATTTTTGGAATTTCTAAGAGAATCAGGGAATGGGGAGATGGGGAGATGGGGAGAATAATGATTAACTCCTCACCTCTAACCTTTAACCTCTAACCTTTGACCTCATTTCGCCGCTTGCTCTGTCAATTTAGTAAGTACTTGATTAGAACGTTGTACGAAGGATTTCATTCCTTCTGCATCAAAGCCTTTTTGGGACATTAAGGCTAAGTCGTAAACGTGTTGACAAATTGAATTTACTAATTCACCTGTGGGTGATTGTCCACCATCTTGAATAATACTACCTTGGCTAAGATTTGCCAGGTTTTGTATCAGTGGGTGAGCGGTATTAACTAATAATACGTGTTCTTCGGGAAATTCTACTGTTTGCTGCTGCATCATGGCGTTCATTTCTCGCAAACGACGTAGAATTTCTGGTAACAGTACCATTGCTGGTGGTGTTCCTTGGGGGTTATCGGATTTTAAGGCTTCGGTACGAATGTTGAGTTTGGGTTTGTTGAGCGCTTTCTCGAAGATTTCTTTGATTGTTTCCCCTTTGGTTTTGTTGGTTGTGGGGTCTACTATTTCTTTGGATTTATCTTTGTCTAATAGGGTGTTATCTAAGTCGGAGTCTACTCGTGTAAATTTGACTTCGTTGTATTCCCGTTCGAGGAAGTTGATAAAGTGGGTGTCGATGAAGGAATCTAAAAATAAAACTTCTAAGCCTTGATTTTTGTGTAATTCTACGTAAGCGGCTTGTGATGCTTCATCGGTACAGTAAAAGACGCGGTTTTCGTGGCTTTGTTTGTTGCGTTCTAAATACTCTTTGAGAGTTACATAGGGCAATTTTTGAGCGGATTCGGAATTTTCTTTTCCTTCACCTGTGGGGGTGACATCTTGCCAAACGTCACCTTCTTGGGATTGTACTTCTACTGCGGGGGTTGGCGCTGCTGCCGATTCAGTATTATTACCCTGGTAGGTAGTACGGAAAACGACAATATCTTCAACTTGCTTTTTGAACTTTTCATCGTTCATCACCCCGAATTTAACGAAGGTTGCTAAATCCTTCCAAGCATAAATATACTGTTCGCGGTCGTCGCGGTACAGTTCTTTGAGCCTGTCGCCGACTTTCTTGGCAACGTAATCGCCGATTCTTTTTACAGTGCGATCGCCTTGCAATGCACTACGGGATACGTTGAGGGGAATGTCGGTACTATCGATTACACCCCGCATGGGCAACAAAAATTGAGGAATGATTTCTTCGCAGTTGTCGCTGACAAATACTTGATTGCAAAATAGTTTGATTTGTCCTTTGCTAACGTCAACATCTGGTTTGAGTTTGGGAAAATAAAGAATACCGTTAACGATGAAGGGGTAATCGGTATTTAAATGCACCCACAATAGCGGTTCTTCTTCAAAAGGATACAGGTAGCGGTAGAACTCCATGTAATCTTCTTTGGTCAAATTACTGGCAGATTCGCGCCACGGTGCTTTTTGTCGATTTAATACCTCACCATCAAGTTTGATGGGTACTGGCATAAAATCGCAGTAAGTCTTGACAAGATTCTTAATCCGTGCTGGTTCGAGAAACTCTTCTTCCTCTTCCATGAGGTGAAGAATAATCGTAGTACCGCGAGTAGTGCGGGATGATTCTTCTAAAGTGAATTTTGGAGAACCATCACAACTCCAATGGACTGGTTCTGCTCCCTCTTTATAAGATAAAGTATCAATTTCAACATGATTTGCGACCATGAAGGAAGAGTAAAAACCAAGTCCAAAATGACCGATAATTGGTTGGTCGGATGCTCCTTTGTATTTTTGAACAAATTCTTCAGCGCTAGAGAAAGCAACTTGGTTGATATATTTTTTGATTTCCTCCGCCGTCATACCGATACCATTATCGGTAATAGAAAGAGTTTTTTTATCCTTATCTACAACAATTTGAATTTCCGATTCACCGATTTCTCCCGAAAATTCTCCCGAGCGAGCCACCATTTGCAGCTTTTGGATAGCATCAACAGCATTTGATACGAGTTCCCGTAAAAAGATTTGATGGTCAGAATAAAGAGACTTTTTGATAATCGGGAAAATATTCTCAGTATGAATACTGATAGTACCTTGTTCTAACATAATTTTGTCGCAGCAAATACAAATATTTTAATCACTAATTGGGAAATAAACCCCAACACTCCACTTTACCGGAAAGCAAAGTAGGTTTATTATCAATCTGGATTTTAAATGCTTGATTAGATAAACTGCACTTGATTTTCTGGATTGTTTGCCCTATAGAGATGATTCGGATTTCCCTACCATGTCAAACTCCAGAAGTCGGGTTTCTTAGAGAAACCCGACTTCTCTGCTCCTAAGCGCTCCTAACTCCAGAAGTTGGTTTCTTAGAGAAACCCAACTTCTCTGCTCTAAAAGAAAATTTTCAACGCAGCAATTATGATTAATCGTTGATTTTTCCAAATTTTAGGATTATTTTTAATCCAATTCCACCAAAAATATAAAGCAGTAAGAGTTTGACGCTGTTGTGGTGGTGCTTCAACAGCCTTAAAAGTCAGGTATTGATAAAGATGTGAAAGACTTTGTTTTTTCAAATGCTGTAATTTCTCGGCTTTGGGATAACTAAAAGCACGTTCAATGACTTTTAAAGATGCAGTTTCTTGTCTTTTAAGATTGGTAGACATCGAATGATTTGATATTCGATATAAAATTTGCGGTTTTTCTACACAAACAAACTCATAATTAGCTGCAAGCCGCAACCACATATCTTTGTCTTCTGCTGCGGGAAGTGATTCATCAAACCCACCAACTTTTTCGAAAGCATTTCGACGAATTAAAGGATTAGAACCATTTTCTAAAAAGTTGGTTACTAAAAGTTTACTAAAAGCATCACCATTAACTTTAATTCTTCTACCCGACTTAATAAATTTACTCGATTCATCAATATAATCAGTCCAACTATAAGCTACACCGGCTTGCGGATTTGATTGTAAAACTTGCCATTGTAATTCTAATTTATCCGCAGTCCATAAATCATCAGCATCGATAAAAGAAATATATTCCCCCTTAGCTTGAGAAATGCCGCGATTACGACTTGCTGATAAACCTCCATTTGGGTAGGAAAATATTTTGATCCGAGAATCTAAAATCTTTTCCACAATTTCTAAAGTTCTATCAGTCGAGCCATCATTAATAACAATTATTCCGATATTACTAAAAGTTTGATTTAATATTGATTTAATTGTTTCTTCAATAGTTCTTTCTCCGTTAAAAACAGGAACTATTACAGAGATAGACATTTGATTAGATTCCTTTTATGTATAAAAATTAAAATTGTTATATTCGCCTTATCAATATTTTTCCGGCGGTTGAAACCGCGACTACACCTTTTGTGTGTGTCGCTGCTTCCTTCCCCCTCGTAGAGTACGGTTCATCTCTATGAAATCTCTTTCCTCTGTGTACTCTGCGTCTCTGCGGTTTTTTTTTCGTAATCTTTTACCCCAAAAGAAATAATATCAACTTATTTTTTCATACCCCAAAAAAGTGCTGGTATTTGATAAACGAGGCAGTTTATTAAACAGCACATTTGCCCAATCAGAAGGTAAAGTTACCATTACAATCAACTTAAAAATAGCCTTGAAAATTATCGGTTTAAATAAAAGACTCATATCCGTTTTTATCGCAGTTAATAAAAATCTCACTGCAACTTTACCTTGTTGTTTTCCCGGTGGTGCTGCGAGAACTTTATAACAAAGATATTTGTAAAGATTACCGATTGCTTTAGGTTTAAGATATTGATATTGTTTCGCTTGTTCGCGAGCAAAAGCACGTTGAATAACTTCCAAATTTGATTTTTCCAGTCCTAACACATTAGATGACATAGAATCTTGTCGAATTCTATATAAAATTTGTGCTTTCGGTACACAAACAAAATCAGTTATAGCCGATAATTTTAACCACATATCGGTATCTTGAGCGTTGGTTAATATTTCATCAAAACCATTAACTTTCATCAAAACTTCTCTACGAATCATTACATTAGAACCGTTACCGATAAAGTCATCTAACAATAATTTTGCATAAACATCTCCCGTCCAATTAACATGAGATGTTTTACGAAGAAACTTACCATTTTCATCGATACAATTTGTCCAACTATAAGCAACTCCAACTTGAGAGTTGGGTTGTAAAGCTGTATATTGGGCTGCTAATTTATCAGTTGTCCATAAATCATCTGCATCTAAAAAAGTTATATAGTTACCTGTAGCATGATTAATTCCGCGATTGCGATTAACGGCTACATTGGCTTTGGGATAGAAAAATAATTTGATTCTTTCGTCTTGAATTTGAGAAATAATTGAGAGAGTGTTATCTATAGAATTGGCATTGATAATAATTAATTCAAAGTTAGTAAAAGTCTGATTTAAAACAGATTCAATAGTTTGTTTAATGGTATTTTCACCATTATATACAGGAATAATTACAGATATTTTATCGGTTAACATATCAATTATCTAAAGGATGATAACTGATATGCTAATCTTGCGTTTCTAAAAATAGCCTCAGTATATTTTCGTTAAATTAACGATTTGCATCCTCCACAGGTAAAAAGGGCTAATTAAAGTTGCTAGCAACCGCTGCATTTCACAAGCAGCAACAATATCTTTATTTAAGACTTTTCTATAGCGTATAAAGTGCAATAAAGTTTTGCGGAAATCGTTGATGAAATAAATACAAAAAGCAAAAGGTCTTTGCCACCAATCAAGGATTAACATTCTTAAATGAAAGCGTCCTAAACCGATAATTCTCATTAACCCAATCAGATATTTTTTTTCTAATCGCGATGATGGAATTATATGTTCAATTTCCATTTCGGGATTATACCAAATTTCCCATCCGGCTTTATAAATATACAATAATGCTTCGGCATCTTGTCCGGTGGGCATCCAACATTTTTTGGTTCTACCTATTAATAATAATTTAGTAGGAACGTATTTTTGCCAAACATCTCGACGTACTACTAATCCCGCACCAGGGGGAAGTCCTTTTTTTCGAGGTTCGTACATTAAAGCTTCTGAACCTCTATCAACTAATGCTAAATAAAAAGTAATTGGTTTAAGTTCTTCTGATGGATTAGTTTCAAACACACCATGAATTTTACTACTAAAAGCACCCGCTTTCGGATGTTCTTGAGCAAATTTATAAGCTGAATTTACCCAATTTATAAAGGGTGGATTATCATCATCAATAAATCCCACTAATTCACCTTTTGCTTCATTTATAGCCCTTTGTCTAGCAAAAGATATACCTTGTTCTGGTTCAAAATAATATTTTAAAGGAATGCTTTTTAGCCAATTTACTTGATATTCCTGAATTAGTTTTGCGGTACCGTCGGTACTATTATTATCAATAATAATAATTTCCCAGTTGATATGTTCTGTGTTTATTTGTTCTTTTAATTTATCTAATACTTTGGGTAAACGATTTTCTCCGTTGTAAGTAGGAATAGCAACGGTTAAATTAACGGTTATAGTCATTGTCAAAACTGGTTTTTTAAACTTGTTGAGATTATTATTCCCAGTTAGAGATCGAAACTCTCACAGTATTTAAGAATGTTGGCGAAAATGTAGTTACAAGAGTTAATACGTTGCGATCGCAGTATATCGCAATATATGGAGACGTTGCAGTGCAACGTCTCTACATTATTCATCTGTGTAGCATTAACCTTCTGATTCTACTAATTGCACGGTAGTTACAGGTGGGGATACTTTCACAACGGTTTTTTTCCTGAACGTTAAGCCGGTTTTACCTTTATCAATTATAATTGTATCGCCGGGAACGAAGGTGTTTTCTAAGATTTTGGTGGCGAGGGGGTTTTCGATTTCTCGCTGAATTGCTCGTTTAATCGGACGAGCGCCGTACATCGGATCATAACCAATTTCTACTAATCGATCGCAAGCTGCGGGGGTAATTTCGACGGCGATTTTTTGATCTGCTAGCAGTTTTTCGACTCGTTTTAATTGTATGCGAGCAATATCTCCCATTTGTTTTTTTCCTAAAGCATGGAAAATAATTAAGTCGTCGATGCGGTTGACGAATTCGGGACGGAAGTGTTTTCGCAGAGCATCCATGACTCGGTTCCGCATTTTTTCGTACTGGGAATCATCGCCGGATATATCTAATATATGCTCGCTACCAATATTACTGGTCATGACGATGACGCTATTACGAAAGTCTACGAGTCTTCCTTGAGAATCCGTAATTCTACCGTCATCTAGGACTTGTAATAGTATATTAAATACATCTGGATGGGCTTTTTCAACTTCGTCAAGTAGTATAACTGAATAAGGACGACGACGGACTGCTTCGGAAAGTTGACCACCTTCTTCAAACCCAACGTATCCTGGAGGCGCTCCTACTAAGCGGGATACAGAATGTTTTTCCATATATTCCGACATATCCAAGCGCACCATAGCGTCTTCGGAATCGAACATGAATTTTGCTAAAGCCCGCGCTAATTCTGTTTTACCAACCCCCGTAGGTCCCATGAATAAAAACGAACCGATGGGACGCTGGGGGTCTTTCATTCCTGCACGAGCGCGACGAATTGCCGCAGCAACGGCGACTACTGCTTCATCTTGTCCGATAACTCGTTGGTGGAGGTGTTGTTCTAATTGCAATAATTTTTGTCTTTCTGACTCTAAAAGGCTATTTACAGGAATTCCCGTCCATTTAGCCACAATTTCGGCGATATCGGCTTCTGTAACCTGCTCTCTTAATAAACTTACACCTTTACTTTGAATTTCTAATAACTTAGCTTCTTTAATTTCGCGATCGCGCTGTACTCCTTCTAATTTTCCATATTTTAATTGGGCTGCGGTGTTGAGATCATAAGCACGTTCGGCTTGTTCAATTTGAACTCTGAGTTTTTCTTCTTCTTGTTTCAAAGCACTGATATCTTCTAATACCTGCTTTTCACCTTGCCATTGAGCGCTGAATTCTTCTTGTTTTTCGGTCAAATGGTCAATTTCTTGCTCAATGCGTTGCAAACGTTCCTGAGTCTGGAATGTGGTTTTTTCCTCTCCAGCTAAGGACAACTTTTCCATTTCTAACTGCATTAAACGCCGCTCTATACTTTCCAATTCCGCAGGTTTGGAAGTAATTTCCATTTTCAACTGCGCTGCGGCTTCATCGACCAAATCAATGGCTTTATCTGGTAAAAAGCGGTCGGAAATGTAACGCGCTGACAGTGTAGCGGCTGCCACTAAAGCCGAATCGGAAATTTTGACGTTGTGATGTACTTCATAACGTTCCTTGAGTCCGCGCAAAATCGAAATCGTATTTTCTACACTCGGTTGAGTGACCAGCACCTGTTGAAAACGCCGTTCTAAAGCCGGGTCTTTTTCAATATACTTCCGATATTCATCCAAAGTTGTGGCACCAATACAGCGCAACTCACCCCTTGCTAACATCGGTTTGAGCAAATTACCAGCATCCATCGAACCTTGTTGTCCCGAACCGGCACCAACCACCGTATGTAACTCATCAATAAATAAAACTATTTGACCACCAGATTCCGTAACTTCCCGGAGAACAGCTTTTAATCGGTCTTCAAACTCACCCCGATATTTCGCTCCAGCAATCAAACTACCCATATCCAAACCGATAATTTGCCGGTTTTTCAACGATTCGGGAACATCACCATTAATAATTCGCTGAGCCAAAGCTTCGGCGATCGCCGTTTTTCCCACTCCAGGTTCACCGATTAAAACGGGATTGTTTTTACTTCGACGCGACAACACCTGAATCACGCGACGAATTTCTTCATCACGTCCAATTACCGGGTCAAGTTTACCTGCTTTTGCTTGTTCAGTTAAATCTCTACCAAATTTTTCTAAAGCTTCATAGCGAGACTCAGGATTTTGGTCAGTTACCTTCTGACTACCCCGCACGCTTTTAATTGCCGCTTCTAAATCAGCAGTAGTAGCGTTTAAACTTCTAAATATTTTTCTGCCAATACGTTCTTCTTCCGCAAAAGCCAGCATTAAATGCTCGATACTAATGTAAGAATCATTCATCCGAACTCTGGCATCTTCAGCACCATCAAGCATTCGGTCAAGACCCTTGGCGAGGTATAGTTGGTCACTTCTACCCGTTTTTGGTTGACGACGGGCAAAATCTTCCAACTGTTGTTGTAGTCGCTCAACTTCCACCCCAGCACGATTGAGAAGCCGAGCAGCCAACCCATTATCTTGTTCAAAAAGAGCCAGCATCAAATGTTCGACATCTAACTGCTGTTGTTGGTAAGCACGAACAATATCCTGAGATTTCACAATTGCTTCCCAGGCTTTATCAGTAAATTTATCTGGATCTGTAGGTTGCATATTAATAATTTTAGATTTTAGACTGGGGAATTGTAAATTAAAAGTTTGTCTTAAATAAATATCCAAGCATTATTAAACACTATCCGCGTGTATCTACGGTTGCAATTTGTCAGTATTGTTGGTTGATGGTTGATAGTTGTTGGTTGATAGTTGTTGGTTGATAGTTGTTGGTTGATGGTTGTTCGTTGATGGTTGTTGGTTGTTATTTTCCACTAACCACTATCCACTAACCACTAACCACTAACTACTAACCACCATCCACTAACTACTAACCACCATCCACTAACCACCATCCACTAACTACTAACCACCATCCACTAACCACTAACCACCATCCACTAACCATTCTTACTACTAATCTAAAATGAAAACACTGTCCTGAACGTAGTTTGCCAAATAGTACCTTGATTGCTGTTGTTGTTGGGGTTAATGACTAAAGAAACAATGGGAGTCACACTGATATTATCGCTGAGTTGTAGATTATAAAATGTTTCAAAATTGGTTTGAGTTGCATTTCCTAAGCCATCGCTAACAAAGGGTTGACCGATTGCTGCACCTGCAATGGTACCGGGAATTCCAATATTACGCAAACCAACCCCAAGAGTCCAGCTAACGGGATTTAAATCTAAATCTTGACCGATTGCGGTATTAAATCCTTGATAATTACCGATTCCCAAACGACCAAAAATGCCTGTATTGCGATTGAGTGCGTATTCGGCGTTTAAGCCATAAGCGTTAATATCAGTATCGTCAATTTCGGCGTTAGTATATTGCAGTTTTACAGTCAGTTTATCGCTCAAAATATATTCTAGCTCAGCACTTGCTTGGTGTGGGTCGCCGAAAAAGCCGTCATCATCGGAGTTGGAATTTGCATCTCCAGCAATATAAAGTGAACGAAAAGTTAGTTGACTATTTTTAGGTTTCCAGACAACAGCACCACCAGCACCACCATTCCGGTCAATTCTATTTTGTACAATTAAAGGATTATTCAGGAAAATTCCTGAACTAAAATCAGCAGCTTCATTATTTGCATAGCGATTGCTGTCGATAAAATCTCGTGGAGACATTTTGGTTCCCACTGTCACCGCTAAATCGGTGGAAGGACGTAAAGTATAGTATAAACGTCTAAGTTTGACATCATCTTCAATATCAGTAAAATCAAGTCCTCCAGCATTGGCGATCGCACCATTACTTCCCAATAAATTCAAGTTTTCCTTTTGAGCCAAACCAACAGCATCACCACCGTTATTCCCAGATTCCAACTGAGTAACCAGTAAATCTTTTTGACTAAAGCTAGTTGAAAAAGTTAATTGAGTCCGAGAAACCGCACTAAAATTAGCATTTTTACCATCCGTCACACCGACAATTTGCTGTCCTGTTAACTTAGTAGTAGTAGAAAATTGATTTGCTTGTAATTGGGAAGAACGAGACTCTATATCATCTAAGCGTGTTCGTAATTGCTGTAAAGCTTCACCAAATTCTGTTTGCAACCGTCGTAAAGTTATTCTATCTTGGTCAATATATTTATTACTAATCGTCGTAGCAATCATTCCTTCCACTTGATATAAAGTAGCAGCCAAACCAGCAGCAAATTCATCACGAGTTAAAGCGCGATCGCCTTTAAAAGTTCCATCAGGTAAACCCGTAATTACACCATATTTTTCTATCAATGATTTTAAAGCCTGATAAGCCCAATCCGTCGGTTTGACATCTGAGAGTTCGTCTACCGAAGTTTGCTGAGCTAGTAGAGATGGGGAGTTGGGGGTATGGGGAGATGGGGAGATGGGGGGGTAATTTACAATGTCTACTTCTTTTATGCGCGGTTTGCTTTGATCTTTGACCTTTAACCTTTGACCTTTAACCTCTAACCTTTGAGAAGTAGATTTTGTCAAAGAAACCGCGAACGAGGGAAGACAAAGTAGACTACTAAAAATGTTAAACCCAAGCAAACCTGATGCTAACAGCCTCGAGCAACGAATTCCTTGCTTAAAAAACAGCTTCACGCTTAACTCCATCACACTTACACCAATAAGTATAATTATCGACTTGATAGGAATTCTTTTGTTTCTTAAACAGGTCAAAGGTTAAAGGTTAGAGGTTAGAGGTTAAAGGTTTAAGGCAAGAGGCAACTATCAACCATCATCTATCAACTGTCCACTGTCAACTGTCAACTGTTAACTATTTCCTAAACTACTAGAATTTTTTTTAAATCTCCGCTTAGATAGTCGCGTAAACCTCTATTCTAACGATGGGAGTTACGACTCCTAACTTGAAAGAAAATAGTTATAACTCATTCATACAAAGGAACCCAAACAGATGATGGATACTACTATTGAAGCGATTGTCGCTCGCGAAATTCTTGATTCACGTGGTAGACCGACTATTGAAGCTGAGGTACATTTGATCAATGGTGTCGTGGGATTAGCTCAGGTTCCCAGTGGGGCTTCTACAGGGACTTTTGAAGCCCATGAATTGCGGGATGGAGATAAAAGCCGTTATGGCGGTAAAGGTGTCCTCAAGGCGGTACAGAACGTCAATGAGACGCTAGCACCAAAGCTGTTGGATATGGATGCTCTTAATCAAGAACAGCTTGATAAAATGATGATTGCTCTTGATGGTTCTCAAAATAAATCCAATTTGGGTGCTAATGCGATTTTAGGGATTTCTCTGGCTGCTGCAAAGGCAAGTGCTGAATCTTTAGGACTTCCCCTATATCGTTACTTAGGCGGACCGTTGGCAAATTTATTACCCGTACCGTTGATGAACGTGATTAACGGTGGCGCACACGCTGCAAATAATGTTGATTTCCAAGAATTTATGATAGTCCCTATCGGTGCATCTTCTTTCCGCGAAGCTTTGCGCTGGGGTGCGGAAGTGTTTGCGACTTTGAGTAAAGTTTTGGATGAGAAAGGTGTGTTAACTGGGGTTGGTGATGAAGGTGGTTTTGCTCCGAATTTGGAATCAAATCAAGTTGCTTTAGAATTATTAGTTGCGGCAATTGAACAAGCTGGTTACAAGCCAGGGGAACAAGTTGCTTTAGCTTTGGATGTTGCGGCAAGCGAATTTTACAAAGATGGACAATATGTTTACGATGGTAGACCTCATTCCCCCGTTGAATTCATTGATTACATGGGACAATTGGTAAATCAATATCCCATCATTTCGATTGAAGATGGTTTGCACGAAGAAGATTGGGAGAGTTGGCAGTTACTTACTGAAAAATTGGGTTCTCATGTTCAATTGGTTGGTGATGACTTATTTGTTACCAACGTTCAACGCTTGCAAAAAGGTATTGAGCAGAAAGCAGGTAATTCAATTTTGATTAAACTCAATCAAATTGGTTCCTTAACCGAAACCTTGCAAACCATTGACTTAGCGACTCGCAATGGTTTCCGTTCGGTAATTAGCCATCGTTCCGGTGAAACCGAAGACACCACAATTGCTGACTTAGCTGTAGCTACTCGCGCTGGACAAATTAAAACAGGTTCCTTGTGTCGTAGCGAACGGGTAGCTAAGTATAATCGCTTATTAAGAATTGAAGATGAATTAGGAGACAGTGCGGTTTATGCAGGTACGGTAGGAATGGGACCTAAGTAATTTTGGATTTTAGATTTTAGATTTTGGATTGAATTCAAAGTCTTTTGAAATTGTAGGTTGGGTTAGGCGAAGATAATTATAATTTTCAACGAGGAATTTATCTTGTTCGCCGTAACCCAACATCAGTATTTTGATTCCATATGAAATGACTCAATAAGCCTCTCCGGTAATTAGCTTCAAAACCTTGTGATTACTGGAGTAAATATAGATTCAGTTTTTCTACTATCACGGACAAACCACTTTTTCTTATTGTTCAACAACTAGTGTTGTAGTCAAGAATTGTACCAGAAACTCTGACTCACTTACATCCCCACCTACAAGAGGATGGAGTTTTACGCTCGATCAATAAATTTTTGAATGAGGTACATTGTTTCGTTGAATGTTAAATATTATTATTTTGGTTTTAATAGTTAAAGTGATTTTAAATTGACAGTTAGCAGTTAAATTTTGCTGATGGTAGATTAGTAAAAGCTTCCGCAACAGTTACATAAGGCTTAAGACCAAATAATTCTGGCTGGGGACTGTGAGTTGGTAATGGTAGTTGAATGCTACCAATATCTTTTCGACAACCGAGAAAGAATAGCCGACGACGTAATTGAGGAGTACCAAAATCGGCAGCTAAAAGCGAGCCAACTGCCACGTTGTAACCTAAATTTGTCATATTTTCTAAAATACTTTTATATAAATTACCTCCTGCAACACCTTTAAGATTTGATACATTTTCCATGACAAAAAAAGGCGGTTGCAAATGTTTTATAAACCGTAAAAATTCATTAATCATTACTCCCCGTTTGTCAAGAAATCCTTTTTGTTTACCTGCTTGACTAAATGCTTGACAAGGTGGCCCACCCATTACAATATCTGGTTTACCTAACTCACCTGAATGTACTTGCCATAAACTTAGTGGTTCTTTTACAGTACAAATATCTTTTTCTAAAATACGGTTGCTATCTTGAAAAAAACCTCGCAATGTAGCGCAAGCATTTGACCAATTATCTATAGCTAAACAAATATCAATATTATTAGTTAAGTAAGCTCCTATATCCATTCCTCCTGCACCGCTAAATAGACTTAATCCTTTAAGGGAATGATTTTTAAATCCGAGTAAATTTGCCTGCTCTATTAAATTTTTAAATACAGCTTTAGCTAATGGCACGGGTACGGCATTCCCAACCTGAAGTTGAGTACTTGTAAGCGTACCTTCAAATTTTAAATTATCGGGGAACCCTTGTAAACGAGCAGCTTCTCGCACCGTAATAAACCTATTTTCATCAGGATGAACAAATTTATTAAAAATATATCCAGTAACTGTTAAAGAAGGCTTATTTGGTTCCAAACGAATCATTCTTAAATTCGGTCCGCCTTTGCGATTTGGGTCGTGTTTGACGTAATATTTAAAACTATCGTGCCATAATTCTTCCGGTAAATCCTGCATTTTCTGACCTATTTTTAGGGCATCAATGCGTTTTTGAACTTCAGAACCTACTCGTCTGGCAATATGATTGGCGATAGGTTGATACTGAATATTAAAATTGGAAATTTCGTTCAATCCATTCATCTCTTATATAGCTTTGGGTAAAGGTAATAATACCATCAAACAAATTATAAATGTCTTTTTGGGCTGGAAGGTCAGCAATTTTTTTTGCTGTTCCTGTTTGATCTAATGTCCATACTATATCTTGAATATCCAGCAGGTATTCATTGTAGTGACGCACTGCATGAATATTAGATAATAAAGCTGTTTTTACCTTCATGTGTTTTGAGTTAGGCTTCGTAGATGCAGCAATCTTTAAGACTTGATAAATTCCTTTTTTAATATCATCAGTTCTATCCATCCCGACACTGGATTTACTATCAGAGATAGATTCATAACCTTCGCCACTTTTCCTCACAGCCCAATTTGCAGGTCTAGGAATTGGCTGTCCGCAACCGTTTGTTAGCCAGTAAACAGGCTCAGGTAGCGTTCCTTTTAAACGTGCTGTTTTATTATATGCGGCATAAGAAATATTCCAAAATTTAAAATATTGAGAAAACAGTTGACTATTCTCGTGAAGAACTATATTAATTTGCTCGTATGTCCAAGTTTGAGTGCTTCTGCTTCCTCTTACTCCTAAAGATATAAGTTCATAACTCCATATTTTGTTTTCTAATTTAGGAAGCACAAAATTGAGATTCGATAAGTTAAGAAAAGAATTATCGTAAGAAGAATGTGAACAAGGTCTTAGTTCACCTTCATCTCCAATTTCAGTTTGTGTTTCAACTACAACCGCTAAAGGTAGTGTTGTTAATGGAGCAGCTTTTACTTCTGCAAGTAAGAGAGTATTTTCAACTTCATCATAAATTATGACATCAACAGGTTCTGAACCAAAATATATTTTTAATTTTAGACACTTGATTTTAAATAATTGTTTTAAAAACACATATAATAATCTACTTGTGGTTTTTCCAATAGTTCCTGAAGGAGGTTTATTAGCTTGATGAAAATAAAAGTTACCTTGTAAAACACATCGCGGACAGGTATTAGTGTATGGATAAATCAACAAAGGATAATCATTTAATGGACAATACAACCATCCTTTATTGGCTATTTTGGTATAATATTCGGCAGCTACTATTAAATCAAAAGCTGCTGCGAGTGAAATGCCCACAGGAGTAGAAGTTAATTTTGCATTTTCTAATGCTTTCTCAACTAGAGTTTTAGCTAAAGTTTCCTCATGAGGATGTACTTCAAGAGGTTTTAATTTTTCTAAATCTATATCCATTGCTTTTAATTAGTTGCGTACAAATTCAGTAAATCACAACAACATCCCCGCAATACAAGCTGTCATAAAACAGGCGATCGCACCAGCAACCATTGCTCTAACACCCATTTGCGCTAAATCTGCTTGACGATTCGGTGCGATCGCGCCGATTCCCCCGATTTGAATACCGATGGAGCCAATATTCGAGAATCCACATAGAGCATAAGTAGCAATTATTCTCGCCCTTTCAGAAATTGCCGCATCTTTTACCATTTGTTGTAGGTCTTGATAGGCGATAAATTCGTTTAAAATCGTCTTTTTACCCAGCAATATCCCCACTTGTCCGCAATCTGCCCACGGTACGCCCATTAACCAGGCTACGGGGGCAAGTAGGTAAGAAAATATCCACTCTAATGATAATTGTGGTAAACCAGTTTGCGAACCGACATAACCCAAAATACCGTTTACTAAGGCTAATAACCCCAAAAACGCAATCAACATCGCAGCGACATTTAAAGCTAATTTCATCCCTTCACTAGCACCAGTTGCAGCTGCATCAATCACGTTGGAGTAAGCACTTTCTACCTGGATTGTAACTTTACCTGCGGTAGGAGAATCTTCGGTTTCAGGATAAAGTAATTTAGAAACAGCTAATGCAGCAGGTGCAGACATTACCGAAGCTGCAATTAAATGTTCTGCTGACACCCCAAAGGAAATATACGCAGCCATCACCCCACCTGCAATGGTAGCAAATCCTCCCGTCATAATGGCGTGTAATTCGGAACGAGTCATTGTTGCTACATAGGGTTTGATTAACAAAGGTGCTTCACTTTGTCCGACAAAGATATTTGCAGCCGCACTCAAAGATTCAGAACCCGATGTTTTCATGGTTTTCATCATCACTGCTGCAACAATTTGCACTATTTTTTGTAAGATACCGTAGTGGTACAAAATGGTGATAAAGGAAGAGAAAAAAATGATCGTTGGTAGTACTTTGAAAGCAATGTAGTGTTCTTCAAAATTGTCACCAAAAACGAATCTTGCTCCTGCATCGGAATAGTTGAGAAATTGACTGACTATATCTCCGATAAATTTGAATACGATAAAACCAGGTTTGGTTCTGAGAATTAATACCCCAAAAATCAATTGTAAACCAATTCCCCACAGCACCGGAAGCCACCGGATAGCGCGACGATTGACAGACAAACCATAAGAAATACCTACAAATGCAAAAATTCCCAGCAACGATATCAAACGTTCCATAATCAATTATCAGTTAAGTAAGTAGGCACCACTAAAGTCAAAGTTCGATAGTTATAAATACAAGACTTACGTATGTGAAGCCAGAAACCCGGTTTATGCAACGTAAGTCAGAATCAAAATATTTTTTTCTACTATCATATGCCCTAAATGTAATGCTGTAACATTTAGGACATATGATGTGTTTGATTCAAGTAAGCCAGAATTGAATCATGCGGAACACAGGTTTTGATGAAATTACACAAACACAGTATCGATATTATCAATAAAGGTGCTAGCTGATTGCCAACTCACAACTGCTAGAAGCTCTCCAAGCTGAGAAATTTCAGCACCATTAGCACCATCAACAATTGAGAGTTCACTGGTATTACCAGAAATATCAAAGGTGGTTTGACCCAACTGGAAGTTATTTATCGTATCAATTCCCATACCTGCTGCTAAAACAACTATATCCTGACCACCGCCAAGCCAGATGGTATCGTTGCCTAAGCCACCATCAATTTTATCGTTACCAGAGCCGGTGTAAATCGTGTCATCACCAGCACCACCAAATACGATATTGTCGCCTTCAGCAGCGAAAATCAGGTCATTACCCAAGTCACCATACATAGTATCGGCTTGAGAACCACCATACATAGTGTCATCACCAGCACCACCGAATACGGTATTTTCACCTTCAGCAGCGAAAATCAGGTCATTACCAGAACCACCATACATAGTATCAGCTTGAGAACCACAAATATACTCAATCGCTCATAATAAGCATCTTTTTGCTCTACACAATAGCTAGTAGTCGATTGCATCAAACGCCTGGGACTGCAAGTCCCAGTCTAATAGCGAAAATCGTCTAAAGACGATTGAGAAATAATCCTCAAAACTAATGAAAAGAACTACTAGTACTCCACCACATTAATTTTGATGGGTAACGTTCTCGTAGTGGGAGCGTCTCGCTCCCTCGTTACAACCGGCGAGCAAGATGCTCGCACTACTTCAACCCCTCATAACTTATGTGGTGGAATACTAGTGGTCCACCACATTAATTTTGTGGGGTATTACTTTAGTCCTATTTATAGGACTTATGCTATTAGACAGGGACTTACAGTCCCTGGCGGATTGGATGACCACCTAGTGGTCTGTCCCATTAATTTTGATGGGTAATTAATGTAATATTGTAGGTTGGGCTGAACGGAGTGAAGCCCAACGCTGATGTTGGGTTGCGCGCAGCGACACCCAACCTACCAAGAGGCATCTTAGCCCCTCATAACT
>JAYKJL010000031.1:0-7612 GCA_035285725.1 Nostocales cyanobacterium 94392
TATCGCCAACAAAAAAAATCAGTGGTATTTGATTAAACAATACATTTAAATAAGTATAAATACTTTTTTGTAAAACCGAGGTGTGCCGCTTCGCGGCACACCTCTGTTAGTTATAGATATAAAGTCAGCAAAAAATACCCTAACAGGAGGGTGCTAATAATTACATATTAAAGATAAAACAGAATATTTGGTATAATTTATGCAAGCTGTATCGGCTTAACGAGTGCAGTTAAAATAGAATCGCAGAAATATACAGGTTCCTATCAGGTAACAATTCGGAGCGATCGCTTTGGTGATGATGGGAATTATAGCTTTACTGGTTTGCTTCCTGGTAATTACACAGTTCGTCAAGTCGTACCTAATGGTTACGCACAAACTTTCCCAATTAGCACAACGACTAATCTTGGTTCCCACACCGTTAATTTAGGTGCTGGGGAAATAATTGATAATCTTAATTTTGGTAATCAAAATACCACCAGACCGAACCAATTACCCAACTTTATTACCACACCACCAACCAACACTCAAACTGGTCAATTATTTCGCTACGAAGCTGCTGCAACAGACCTTGATGGAGATATTCTCACCTACAAATTGGTGACTCAACCAACTGGTATGGCGATCGATTCCGAACGGGGTACATTAGTTTGGCAACCTGCTGCTAACCAATTGGGTAATTTTGATGTTGTTTTACAAGTAGAGGATGGTAAGGGAGGTGCTGCTACCCAAACTTTCCAAATCAATGTTGGTGATGGGATAGATCGGGAATTACCTACAGTTCAATTTGGTTTTAGCAGCAATGTTGTCAATATCGGTGAAAGCGTCACCTTTAATGTATCTGGTACAGATAATAATGGTGTTGCCAATATTGCTCTGACTATTGATGGAAACCCGTATCAACTACGATAGTTTTGGGGAAATTCTTGGTCAAACAAATTCCAGCGTAGGCGATAGATTTACCTTCGCAGGTAGAGAGTTTGATAGTGAGACTGGTTTATATTACAACCGCGCTCGTTATTATGACGCGAATTTGGGACGATTTATTAGCCAAGACCCAATAGGATTTGCAGGAGAAGATGCAAATCTTTACCGCTATGTGGGCAATGATCCTGTTAATGCAACCGATCCAAGCGGACTAGTTGCAGCTCTGCAATATAGCCGCAGGTTAGGTGAAATTTTCGGAAAACCTGTTGAGTTTGGAGTATCAGTTAATCCGTATGAAGTCTCAGGTGCCACAATTGGTTTTCTTCAGGGGTTTGGCGCAACCAATCTAATATTTATTGGCGAGGTTTTAGGTCTTGCCTCTACAAAAGGTTCTCCACTCGACCAAACTGATTTTAGTACAGCGCTTAACAATACAGAGAAAAAAATGCAGGAAATTGTATCTATTTACAAAATACTTCAAAAACTTGATAATAAAGGTTTAGTGGGTGGTTTTGTCAATGGTGTAAACGTAAATGTAAGTCTCAAAGTAGTTGAAAAATTCAAATTTAAGATACCTAAACAAGGTGGGTTCAAGAATGGCTATGGATTTGGAATAGAATACATAAAGGATAAATTAAACATCCCTAAATAAAAAGCCAGAAAACGAAAACTAGCATGGATAAGGCGTAAACTCAATACGTATTCAGGATGTGCGATCCCCTTTGGTGTAGTTTGCCATTAAGAGTAATTTGGGGCGATCGCATTTCTAGGTGAGGTATGGAAAATGCGATCGCTGTCGAATTCACTTTAATAAAAATGGCAGGCGATCACTTTTTCGTGATTGGGGAATTGATTGTTGAGAATGCGATCGCCATTGTATATTTTGTAGAGAATGAAAACGATCTAGATGATGAGTTCTATGTTTGAATTGCCTTTCACATATTATTTTTGTAACAACTCGAAAAATGTTTCTTTATCAATGCCAATATCTTGAATCATTCCCATTAGAGTACCTTTTTTTAGGTCTTTTCCAGAATGAATCGGAACAACAACTCGACTCCCCTGGACATTCTTATAAATGGCATGACTACCCTTTTGACGATCAAGATAAAAACCTAATTCTTCAATTACTTTAACAAAATCTTTAGCTTTGACACTAGGAAAATTACTCATATTAAGATACTTAATGGCTTAACGATTAAATCTTCTTTAGGGATAGGTTGATGATCGGCCATTAAACTTTCAAGATATAACTCAATTGCTTCTGTAATGTTCTCAACAGCTTCTTCAAAAGTGTCGCCTTGAGAGTGACAGCCTTTGAGAATAGGACAAAAAGCGTGATAGCCACCGTCTTCCTCCTTTTCCAGAAGAACCGTATAGTTATAGGCTTGCTTATTGTTATTTTCCATATATTCCACCCGTTTTGAAAGAACCTATTTTTAGCTTAGACCTTTTCTGTGAAAATTTACTGTGACGCACTGAATATTGAATTTTATCAGTGATTTATGCGATCGCAAAGTTAAATTTTTCGTTCATATCCAAAGACAAGCCTTACAAATAGGCGTTTATTGGCTAGAAAGTAAGATGCGATCGCTGCTTGATTCTGAGTTAATGTAGTGTGTTGCTTTTTTAAGATAAAGTGCGATCGCATTGATTCCCTGGGAGTGCGAGTTGACTTGGCTAGTGATCGCTTTAATTTTGACTAAAATATTACAGAACTGTCACAGCATATTTACTGCCATTTGACATACGAGGTAATTTTCTTCACTTCAAATTTACCTATCTCCTCGTTAATATTCTTATACTTGATGCAAAAAGGAAAGTATACTCATTGTGGATTGTTTTTCAATCACGAAGATTTGATGGAAATCGACCACAAAATCCCCCGCTCAAAAGGTGGTAAGGATAGTTATGACAACCTTCAATTACTTCATGGACATTGCCACGATGCTAAAACGGCTGTTGTTGCAATTCAAGATATAGATGAGGATTATTTTAACTGTAATCCCTTTTAAATCTGAATTTATAGGTGTGCAATACTTGCACCGAATCACCGAGGAGCCGTGTGAAGTTAACATTTCATGCACGGTTTTGTAGCCGAGTCAGGAGGGCGACTTCCTGGCTTAGGCATCCAAGTAGGGTAACTCTACCGATCTAGATAAATTAGCTTTCAAGTATATTTTTAATTAATAGCTTAAGTATTTATACTTATAAAAATAAAATTTATTAAGGTTTTATATCAAAACTTTATTAATATTAAGAGCTTAACAAATAATTCCTCCATCTCAATTATTTCTTGATCGTTAACTCTTCCAACAGCGCATTATTTACCCGCTGCACTTCTTTACCACTAGTTTCTGTTAATTCAAACGCTTCCTGCATCAATGCTTGAACTGATGGCGGCAGCGCTGCAAACTTCTTGGTGTTAACAATCACCAGCTGACAACCGGGGTAAGGTACAAAATCTTCAAATGCCTCCATACCAGACTTAATAAGAAGTTTAGATAACAATGTTATAGAGTATTGTCTTTCCGAATCCTCACTCCTATTTATGACCCCCGCGAAGTAACCGCAGAACCATGCCTGAGTATCAATATCGTCGTGCAAAGCCGCTACAGTTTCTACTAATACCTGTTGATTTAATTCCAACGGTAGGTTATCAAATATCCGATCTAGTTTTTCTGGCTGGCGTTTATGGCAGTACCGTACTGCACGCTCAACTAGATAATTAATTTTTTTGGGTTGAGGTTTACCGAATCCTTGGGGCATGATGCACGCGCTTTTGAGGTGTAAAAAAATTGTAGCAAAGTATAACAAAAACAGCGTTCTTACAATACCCATATAGAGTATGACAATTTCAAATTTGTCTAAATATGCCTCAAGAAATGCAACTACTAATTATAGTTTCCGTATGACAAATTAGAGTCTGGTCTATTTAATTTCGGAAAATGCGTAAATTAAAATTTTTAGCTTGAAGATTTAAACAAGGAGAAAAACACTATTTAAAAAAAAGAGGAAAGATAATCATGCAAATTTGCTATAACCAAGAAAAATTAGAACTACCCCTAGCAAAAGTATCTTATCACCCCAAAAAAAATACATGGTTTTTAAGAGAAGAATATCCCTACGAAGATGAAGATAAAAAATCTCAAATAATTTTAGATGAATGTTTCAGTTTTGACTTATCTTCAATTCCTAGACTTTTATGGATAATCGTTGGAATACATGAGCTTTCCGTTGAAGCGCCATTAATTCATGATTTCATGTATATGAGTAGGGGAGGAAAACGAAAGTGTTTTAATAACAAACCTATATTAGGAAGAATTAAAGGAACATCTTACTCCCGAAAAGAAGCCGACGATTTATTTCTAAAAATGATGGAAAAAGCAAATGCCAACCCATTTCGTAGATTTTTAGGTTATATCGGTGTCAGAATATTTGGTGTAATATTTTGGCGACCTGAGTGGTTGGAGAACTTTTTGCAGAAACTAACTAATAAAAAAGTTGATGGATGTCAAGAAGAGGGGGCTAGGTGATGGGGGATGTGGTGTTGGAAAGGGCTTGTATCCCACTGGTTGTTGGGGCTTTATCCTTCCCCCACCCCCCACACCCCACACCCGCCCCAACGGGGCTTGGTCAATATCAGTAAATAAATAATCGTCAAAATGAGAGCATCTACAATTTATGCTAACGGCGGCAAACATAAATTTTTAAGGCTTTTATAGATTTATTCCTAATATCCCCAATATTTCCTTCACTGGTGCTTTCTCCACCTCCAACCGCTGCACTTGAGGTAATAACCGCTTAGGAATATACTTTGACGATTTAACTAAGCGTTCAGCTTTGCTGCCTCTATCGCCCCTACTCCAAATTTCATAGTGATAATGGGCAACCAACAGTAATCTTCCTCTATCGAAGGGCTGGCAAAGGCTCCGCTAGATACACATAACCATTCTGCATCGTACCCGCAGCGGTAAAACTGAGTATCGATTTTGCATTTTACACTACGACCCCCGCGATGAATTTAAACTGCGCGATCGCATTCGCAAACTAACCGACGAACTCAAAGGTCAAGGTTGGAAGCGCCAGATTAAAACAACGCCCCGGCTATATTAAGCTTAGTGAGAGAAAAGCCGAATACGTATTGCGTCCAATTCAACAAGCATCCTACGATACAACTGCTGATGCTATTTATCCCAGTTTATTAAAATTAAAAGATACCGCAGCCATTAATATTAAATCGGCAGAAGTAAAAGCAAATAGTATACTTGATGATGTTTTATCGGAGGAAACTCAAGAAGAAATCATTCAGCTACCGTTGAATTTGAGTGGTAGAGAAATAAGTACCCCCGAAGATGTGGAAGAATTAGTTAATCAAATTAAAGAAAGGCTTTTGAAACAGTTAAAAGCGAATACTCGGATTAGGATAATTCCAGATAATTTGAGTTGAAGTTATTTATAAATTATCGATCTGCGATTCAGAGGTGACTATTAGGATTTTCGATAACTAATCCCTCACCTAGAGCAGCTGCATTCAGCTCGTTATCTGCGGAGACAAATGTTACCGTGGGCAAATTATGGGTTATGCAAAGTGAGTTGACAGCGACACCTGCCGCCAATTGAATTGCGTCGTAACCTCGTAAGCCATAGGTTTGTGCCAACACCATTCCTTTGGTGATAATAGTTTCTGTAATTTCAACAATTTGGTAGTCTGTCTGCAAGTCACTTTTTAATTGATTGCATATTATTGTTGCATCTGTGGCGCTAATACTTCTACCACGCGCTCGACCTGTACATTGCCGCAACTATTTCCACACTAGTAATGGCGGCAATGAAGAACTCATGGGATGTCGAAGCGAATAAGCCTAAAACCCATGCCGAGCCAGTTTCTTTGATATAGCGCTTGACTAATGCACTACTGTCGATTAAATGGATTGCCATCTAGCGGCGTTCCTGAATAATTGTCTCAGAAATAGGCTGACCCTGTATCTCAAAGAGTCGTCGCTCACAATTCTTGCGGAGCGAAGGCATCTTAATTTGCCTGACTAAGCCAGATTCCAGCAATGCTTGATGGAAGGCAGCCTGTTCGCTGGTAACTTGTTGAGAAGTAAGACGCTCCTGAACAGCTTGATTGAGCTGCTGTAGCTCGACCATTTCCAACGATTTTAATTGAGCGAGTATCTCGTCAAGGATTGTTTGTGTCATAGATATTAACTATCGAAGTGAACTAACCTTATTCTACAAAAGCTTGGCTGCAAAGGAGTGCAAACGCTTTAAGAATGGTAAATTCTGGCATTACGATAGTAAGTAAATAGTATTTTTGACAAGATGACGCTTGATAATCAAGGGAACAATACCAAATTGAGTTATCAACAAATGCTGCCGCATCTTTTTTTTAATCTGGTGTGAGAAATCCGGGTCTTGTATATTTGTAAATACTTTTGGTATTTGGTTATTACCCAATTATTTTTCTCGATTAATACAAGCTATTGTTTGATTTTATTTTTCCGAATTAAGATTTATTGTCTCCGTAATTTAACTATTTTTGTTGTATTCTAAAATAACTGACTTATTATAGTTAATTTTTCGTTCATTATATAGATTAAGAATAAAATCATGACAAAAATGCAGAAGAAGTTGTATTCAACATTTGGAAAAAAAGTAATTTTACAAGTCTCTCCATTTATTGCTACCTCAATGTTAGCAAGTTCACCTACTTTAGCTGCAACTTTAGCTAGTTCCTTTGGGGAGTTAACTTTCACAAATTTCAATCGAGAAAATTCAGTATTTGAAGCAATTAATGATGCTAATGCTTCAGCTGAAACTAATGCGGATGATAGCATAGTAAATTTTCGGAACTTTTCTGAAACTAATGCTGAATCAACTCCATTAGAAATATCTAATGTTGCAGAAAGTTTGATATTTGGTGAAGGTTCAGCTTATAGTGCTTCTGCGGAAACTATGCCAAGATTTTTTGCAAATTTTGATGTGAGTCGCAACGATACTTTATCATTTGACTTTACAACTATTCTTGATTTGGAGGCTTCGGTAGATAAACCAGGAGTTGAGACTGCGAATGCTGCGGTCAATATTGCTTTTTATCTTTTAGATACAACTGGTATTTCTACAGAAAATCGGTTTGATTTTCTCAATTCAACACAATTAGAACCCTTGCAGATTAGCCAAAATAATATATTAGAATATTTTACTCTTTCAGCAAATATTGATGCTTTAGGTAAAATTGATTTTTTTAAGAACACTAAAAGTAAAAATATTGATATTAGCAGTGATTTCAGTCATTTTGATGTCGAAGCAATTGGCGATTTGGGTAGAAATAGAGCAATTAGCACTTCTGTAAATAAGGGTTCTGTAAAAAGATTTTTTGATATTGATAGAAATGTTACTTTGTTGGCATTTAAAAATACAAAATCCAATGTTAAAGTCCAAGTCCCCGAATCTGGAATTAGTTTATGGTCTGCTTTATTTGTACTATTGATTACTTTAGGTATTAAATCAGTGAACAGTAAACAGTAAACACGGGCGTATGGAGTTCTATTTAAACCAATACTCCAGCGCGCTCCCACAGAGATGCAGTAGGGAACTAGCCCAATACAGTTCGGTTAAGAAAATTAATTAATATTGCGATCAAACAGACTGACTTTTCTGGAGGGGGCTTGGGGGACGCAGC
>JAYKJL010000032.1:0-26875 GCA_035285725.1 Nostocales cyanobacterium 94392
CTTGTAAATCTGTAATATTTTGCCCTATTTGTATTACTTCTCCTACCGCTTCTACACCTAAATCGAAAGGGAGCGTTAAGTTAATGTAGGGTATTTTATTTCGACAAGCTAAGGTGTCAAAACCAGCGTTAATTCCAGCATATTTGTTACGAATTAGTATTTCATTGGGTGCGGGTTTGGGTATGGGAAGTTCTATAATTTCAATTGCTGATTTAAAATTTTCAGCAAACTGTTTAATGATGATTTTTTTATAATGGTAATTCATTGTTTATTCATAAAAATAACTTCCCCTGCATATGATAAAACGGTTCCCAGCTGCGATAAATCCCTATCAATTCTAATAAAAAATAACCCACCATCTTCACTTTTATGTATGGGAACATTAGAAAAACTAGGAGTATAGCCAAAGGTATCTTTTCTAAAACAGTCATTTCCTATGTCAACCGATCCAGCCAAACCATAAGCTTCTTCATTATAAGATTGAATCATTTGATATTTGCCATCATAATGAGGCAAAATAGCAAGTAACCATACTCCACCACTATTATTATCTTTTCTCAACCATTTTTTATTTGCTTGTACAAATTGAACGGTATCTGACTTTCCCCAAGGTAGCAATTTACTATCCAATACTGGAATGAATTCACTCAATCTGGCATCTGGATGATTATCTTGGATATTTTTATACTCAAAGGGGACTGAACCATTTTCCATCCAAAGGATTTCTACTTCTTCATTTCCGATAACTTTCCAATCACCAATTTTTACACCAGCGGGAATAAAAGAGTAACAATGTTTATTTAACTGCCATTCTCCGATTTTAATTGTTCCTTTAAGGATAAAAATTTCTAAATCAGCGGTGAATATACCAGATGGTGCTGCAAAATTGGCAGGTAAAACAACTTTTGCTGTGGATGCACCGCATTCGTGCCATGATAATAAACGTCTTCTTCCAGATATGATATTTTCTGGCATTCCAGTAATTCGCCATTCTATTTCTGAGATGTTATTAGTATCAAAATAATAATATTTACGGGGTGTATATTCTGGGGAAATTGCTGTACTTCTTCCCGACAAATTCATCCTTCCTCTACCGTCTCCACCCCAATCTTCTTTTATTGTCATAGTATTACGAGCAAATATTATATTTATTCTTCTCGTTTTTCTCGTTCCCAAGCTCAATTCTCAAAATGCATTACAAAGGCTCTATCTTTAATAGAATTCAAGAAGTAGAACCTTTAGAAAAGTATTCTTATGAAAAGTCTAAAAACGAGAAAAATTGAGTTTTTAATTCAATTTCAATAATAAGAACCTGTGCTGAAATTCACCCGTAGTTGAGGAAGCTTATGATTCCTTAAGTAAATATAACAGATGGTTGCTAATTTTGGAGACTAGGGAATATTTACAAATTCTTATTTAAAATTCTAATATTTGATTGACAAAAATTTCTACTGGAGTACCCGCAGGGAGAAACCAAATATTACCACGTCTCATCATCTCAGAAACTGCTTGTTGATTACGAGCGGAAATTTGGGGGACTATTGAGCTTGTACCTCCTTCTAGCGCTCCAGTCAAAATGTTTACTGAATCATTATTTTGAGTAACAATATTTCCTCCTGCGGTTGTAATAATTTCTGAATCAGTACGGTTAGATAATTCTGCGATTTTACTAATAGCTCCCAACGCAAATAATCCTGTATCCATCCCGGCAATTTTTCCAGCTTTTTTAGGATATTGTTGAGCAATTAATGGTTTACCTTGGGGAGAGCGAATTCTGATTGCATTTTCAGGTAGGGTGATTTGCTCAAGTTTACCGTTGCGATTAACTATTGCCGATTTCGCTTGTAATTGCAACATTCCGGCATCAGAAATATTACTAATCTGTGTTAATAATTCTGTACCTGCTGGTAAAGCAATGTTACCATCGCGGGTTTTTAATGGTTCGTTGAGACGAATCACAAAAGTATTATCATCATTTTGAGAATTAGGGGATTTTTGCGATTCTCCAAAAAGCGCGATCGCGAGAACTCCTTTAATGCTAGTTCCGATTGGGACTATTTTCTGGCTATTTAACCCCTTTTGTAGCAAAGAAGTACTATTATTTGCGGATGCTATCGATATTTGGGAAATATCATCTAGCAAGTCGTCTTCGGGGTTTAAAATTCGATTGCTAGGTGAGATTTGAGGTTTGGGGATGTTTGCTACCTCGGTATTGGGTATGATGGGCAATGAATTTGTTGGTGTTAAGGTTGGTAAGGAATTCTGTGAAGGTGGGTTGAGAGAAGGTGGATTTTTTGGTCTAACTTGTTGTCGTGTTTGGGATACAACTGGTTGTGATGCTACCAATTGTGGAACTCGAACGATTTTTTCCTTTTCGACTGTGACAATTTTGGGTATATAAACAGTTGGTGCTGGGGTGGGTACTCGTTGAATGATGACACGGGGGGCTGTTTGGGGTGGAGATTGGGAAATTTGACGAGCAGGAGTATTATTATTGGAGTTGTTTACGGGAGTAGAAATTTGGGGTTGAGATTGCAATGTTCTTAACTGCATTTGTGCTAATTTTACAGCTTTTGCTTGTTCAGATAGAGCTAATTTCGTTTTTAAAAGTTCAATTTCTGCTTGGGGATTTGGTTCATTGAGTTGTGTTTCGGGAATATTATTTTTAATTGCAGTAGGTAATGATGATTGATTATTTGCTCCTCCCATCATTTGAGATAAGAATACACCTACAACCGTAACTGCAATCAAAGTCCCTGCCCCAACAAATACTACTTTTGTAAAGGGATTTGAGGCTAGGGAAGGTCGAGTTGTTTGAGACTCAGATGTGGAGATTTCATCTGAATTTGTCGAAGCAATTTCACCGTAATATTTATCATTGTTTAAATCATTTTTATTTGTATCATTATCGTGTAAATCATCATCGAAACCTACTAAATAAGCCATTTTACGTTGCCAATCATCAGTAGAATTGACCGATTCTTCATTGGTATTATTGGGATTACGATAAAATTCAGAAGTAGATAAATTATTCATGATTTTAATTGAGAAGATTTACAAAGTGCTAATTAAACAGAAGTGTCTAGACAAACTTTATCTGTCACTTCACAAACATTGAGAATTTTTAATTGTACTTCAGATAAATCATATACTGCTTTTTGCAAAGAATGTAGAGGTTTTTCTAATTGGGTTATCGGACTATCAACGGCTTCAACAATTACATTTTTTCGCCAAACCATACTCTCTCCATTCATATCTTTATTTAGAAAAATTACTCGCCGCGCATTGACATTCAATTGCCAAATTCCTGGTTTAATTTTTTCTGGGGTAGAGATGCTTTCAATAATAAAAAAAGTTTCAATATTTTCACCATTACCTTCAGGATTAATCTCTGAGATAAATTTATTGCCTAAGTTTTTAGAAACTAATTGTGAGCTAAAATTCAAAACTGTTTCCGGGGACTGTTTGTTTGACCAAGTAAACATTAATGTTAAACTTTCACCAACAAAGCGACGAATACTTTCTGGATGTCTTTGATGATATTCTTGAGGTGCAAAGGAAATTGCCTTTCCATCAACAAGTTGTCCTAATACTTGAGGAAAATAATTTGTAATTCGATTTAACATCGAAGCATTAAATATTAACAATCCTAATGCTAATAAATTCACACTGAATATTGCAACTGTAAATAAAGGTAGAATATTTGATTGCTTTTTATTCGGTTGATTGATTAAGTGCATAATAATGTTATGTGTAGGTAGGGAATAGGGAATAGGGAATAGGGAATGTTCTATAGGAGTCCTAGTTGAATATTGAACAAAACTCAGTATAGTTTCTATTCACTACTCCCCAACAGGTGGATTCAAAAATCAAACTGGATTCCTATGTATTGGTTAATAATTAATTGATAAATTGATTTGTATTAAAACCTGCTTGACAGCGACTTGAAGTATCATTAAGACATAAATCAGTGATTTCGTAAATTTCTAATTTTTGCGATCGCAATTTATAAACTGCTTGTTGTAAAGGTGTAATTTCCTGAGATAAAGGATGTTGATAAGCATCAACAGCACGTACTAAAAAATCTTTGTTAAAAGGGGTAATAGTTTTTTTATTATTACTATTTTGAACGATATTTGCAACCATTCCAACCCGCCATTTTCCTGGTGCAATATTTTCTGGTGGATAAACACGTTGAATTACCAATTGTCCAGTAATTTTTTGATTATTATTGTTAGAAATAAAGATATCATTAGGTGTCATATCCGCAATTTGGGTTATAAATCCTTGACGAAAATCTTCACTTAAAGCAAAACTTGCAACCCAACTACTAGAAGTAATTTTTTTGTTGTATCCTTGGGGTGTTTTGACGGTAATTCCCAAGTCTGGTTTAGGATTAGTTGCATCTTCAATAGTTTGTGGTGGTAGATTCCCACTCCAATTGAATATTGCGATCATTGTTGTACTGACGAATTGGCGAATTGCTTCGGGATTTCTTTCCAGTATATTGTTTGCTGTAGCAGGTTTTCCGTTAATTAATTCGATAAATGTGGGTGCTTTGCGATTAGTAATATTCCGAATTAATAGTCCTTGGTAAATAATAAAAACTAGCGTAAATATATTGAAACCCAAGGCAATAATTGCCAAGAGTTGGAGCAAATTAATTTGTTTTTTTTGTTTTGGGAGTAATCCAGCCATTTTTTTATGGGGTTATTTATCTGACGGTTTATTCTCTAGTTATAATTACTTTTTCTAAGAATTATTCATAGCATTAAATGTGGCAATTCCTCCTACCGCAGCGGTGACTAATGATAAGATAGGAGCAAGTATACCAATACAAATTAAAAACCAAGTTAAATCTAAATTGCTGGTAATATTTTGAGATGATGTATCCACTACCACTGTGGCTGTGGTTAAGATAATAATATTAAATGAAAGTTTGGCGATCGCAATTGCGAAAAACCCAGTTAACCACACAAAAATAGGTTTGACTGTGACAGGTAAAAGCGATGCGCCTAGTGCAATGGGACCAAGAGCAGCAATTAGTAAAAATGTTGCTTCTATCAAATTTTGAAAGGCAAATTGAGATGATATCAATAAATTTTTAAAATTAATTTGGGTGTTAGAACCGAGTAGAGAGTTAAATTCAACTTCGGAAACAGGATAGCTATTAAAGATAATTTGATTAACTTGGGTTTCTAAACGATTTATCCATGGTTGGTTTCCATATTGATTACGGTAGTTTGCCCAAAGTGGATCGATTTTTTCTTTGCTTTTAGTTAAACATTGATTTTGTAGTTCTCCCATGAGCGATTGACAAGGACGAAGTAATGCTCCGACGACATCTTCTGCTACACTTAAATTAACTGCTTGTTGATATATTTGATTATTATTAGTAGTAGTAATAACTTGTTGATTAATGGTATTTAAAAAATTTCTTGTCCCTAAAGTTAAATTAGATAGGGGGGTACCATTTCCGGGATTTGCTAATAGTAATACGATAATAAATGGCATGATTAATGAAGAAATAGGACGAGAATATTCGTTTTCTAAAACATCTCTTAACCATTGAGCTACAAATAAAAGTAAAGTGCCAACAGCAAAGAAAATACCCAGTCTTGTTAATGCTCCATAAATATTATTATTGGTATTAGTCTGTAATAAATCAATCCATTGTTTATCCCAATTCGTCGCAATATTTTGAGTAATCATCGACCCATTTTCAACCAGACTATTGGTATCGAATTGAGCAAAAAAAACATTAATAATAATCATCACTCCTTTTTACCCCCTTGCTCTGTTTGGAATAAATTAGATTGAGTTGCAACCCGTAATAATCTAGCTGCTGTAGTCGCAGTTTCAATTCTGCGATCGCGATTAATATCCTCTAGCTCTGTGGAGATATTTGTCAGATTTAAATGGGAATATTGTAAATCTTGTTGAATTTGGATATTAGTTCCTAGATTAGCCGCTAAAATCCTCGTCTGTTCATTTTGAATATTCAGATTTTGGATTTCTAAATCAGCCAATCCTTCCCATGTTAACTGAGTTAGTTTAGCTTGATTATTCAACATAGATGAAAAAGCCGAGGTAACTGGATTTAGATTGTCAATATTTAGTCCTGTTAATGTGTTAGCCGCAGCTTGAATTTCCAATTGTTTTCTTTGCTTATTTGTAGATGCTGTCTCTAGGGCAATATTTACTTGTTGAACTGAATTTTGAGCATTTTGTAATGTATTTTTTATCCTTGCTTGTCCACCACTTCCTAATGTTGCATCAATTGCACCACGGGTAATCTGCCGGTCAAGATTATTGCTAGTTTTACTCCCATGAACTACAGGATTATTTTCATACTTATCAGGAATTGGATATTGACTAAGTTGATTAATTACATCTTTTTTAGTTGTATTGGGATTGGGAATTTTCAATTCGCCCGATGCATTATTAACTGTGGTATTCACTGTTTGCATCTGATTAAACATCTCAGTAGCTTGATTATTTAAATAATTTTTAAAATCATTGCTATAGGATTGAAATTCTACCCAGACATTACCCAAACCCGCCCAAGATGGTAAGTTAGAGATTACAAGCGTTAGAGGTAATAAAAAACAGATTCTCAAAAAATATATTCTGAAATTTATCTTGTTTTGATTTCTAATACTTTCTTTCATTTTAACCTCCACGAATTTTCATGACTAAATATCCAGCGAATTGGGAAATTGCTTCATACTTATCCGGGTATTTTTGCATAAATTTTTGACGTTGACTTTGTTCTTCTGGATTATTCGCAACTACCGCTAATTGTTCATAACCAGGATAATAGCGACAGTAGGTGTAAATTCCGTTATCATCTAACAACCATTGACTGTAAATATCTTCTTTACGGGGGAAAAAACTTTCCGAAGCATTGCGACTAATAACTTCACGGGGATATCGCAAAATATTAATAAAACTATCAACTGCAACAGGTTGAATTCGTCCAATTAATCGGGTTGTCAGGTTTTGTAAAATCTTAGATGCAGCGCTAGATTTAGCAATTGTATCAGGGTCTTGGGCTGATAAAATTACTCTCACACCTGATTTTGCACCGTTAGCGCAAAGTCTTCCTACCAAATTAGATATTTGCGGAAATTCAAATAAAATTGGTGCTTCATCAATAAAAAATATCGATGCTGGGCTACTCAAAGCACGACGTAATGCAGCTGCATAAGCACTTAACGATAACAATGCTGCATCTTCACTATCTAATAAATTCCGCAGTGCAAATACTAATAATTGTGCATCTGTAGGAAAACTTGATGGTGCAGAGATTGATTGTCCAACCCGACTTTGTAACCAAAACCGCAACCTTAAATTGATTACTTCCAATGCTTCATCAACTCTTTTGCCACCTGTAGGTAAATTCAAATGTTCGCGACAACAAAAAGGAAGAAAATCTTTTAATGTCGGGATTTTATCCCATTCCGGTGAACCAAAACCTTTTTCAGTGGCGATCGCATATCTTGATTGTATCCCCTCATCGCCAAAAAATTCTGTCAAAGCTAAGTTGATTAACGAACGTACTGTTTGCCACAGTAACTGATTCTCAGTGGTATTACTTAATACCATTGTCATCAAAGCTGATTCGAGAAACGCGAAAAAATCTTGAAAGCGATCGCGTTGTTCTTCCGGTGATAATAATCGTAAATCTGGGGCTTCAAACAGATTATTAGCTTGGTTAGAAATATCAAAATATGCGCCGTATTCGGATAAAAATTGGGTGTAATCAGTAAATGTAGATGTTCCATCAGGTTTGGGGAAATCTAAAGCCACAACAGGAATATTATGAGCTAAAGCTTGAGTTAAAATTCCTGATACCAGTACTGATTTACCGGCACGTGTAGTAGCAAATAATGCTAAATTTTTATGTTGATTAAATAAATCAATATATACCGGAGTTCCTCCTTCATCTGCAATTAACTCAAATCCTTGTTTATCACCAGCACGAGTTGTGACTAAAGGAGTTAATCCCCAAACCTCATTGGTTAAATACAATTGACGACGATTAAAAGGTTTTGCGAATAAACTTTCCCAAACAATCGGTAGGGTTTGTAACCAAATTTTCCAAGCATATTCGGTTTCACGAATTACCTTTGCCGGACGTTGAAAACAGTTTTCTATATATCGACAAGCTTCATCCAATTTATCTAAATTAGGACGATGAACTAAGATAGCAATTCCTGTATAAATAGGTATGGCTCCCTCATAAATTTTTTCCTGAGCAGCAATTGATTTTTTTAATTTAATTTGCGCTCCCACATCAATCGTATTACTTTTTTCTTGGGCAGTTTTTGCCGTCATATTTGATTGTTTTAAAACCCGTTGTAATGTGGCTTTAACTATCGCTGGATTGGCAGAAGTTAGTTCACAAAAAACCTCCGTATCTACCACGGAATCCCGTGCAATTAATTCCCATAAATAGCGTAATTGGGAACTTTTATCTACCCAGCCACCGGGCTTTTCTAAAAATGTCATCACCCCCACATAATTATTTTTTACCCTTACCCATTTCCTTTCTGCCACAGGAATACTGGATTCTGTTAAAAAAGTCGTACTGTGAGTATTTTCCAACAATAATTTACTACTCGGTAAATCAGAAGAAGTTTTTTCCTGTAATCCGTTTTCATCCCAAACTAACAATTGGGGAATTTCGATCACCGGAGTCGGATTAAATCGTCTCCAAACCTCACCCCATAATTCCTTTGCTGTGAGGGGACGAATATCCAATCCCATTTTATTTGCTAATACCTGTTCCCAACGGCGAAAACCTTCATTGTAAGCATTAGTAATAATTGTTTCGATGCGTTGGGTTTCTCTTTCTGTCGTTTCACCCTTAAACGCTAACCACCAATTTTCCGCCTTAGTAATGATTTTTTCAATCCAATCATCACTGGCTTTAGTATCAGGTTCCACCGTATAAGTAACATAAATCCGCAAAAATTTCGGTTTGCGAATTCCTTCTCGCGTCAAATTTCTAACTCGTGCGCGTTCGGATGTTAATAAATATTGAATATCTCGCGATCGCGTTTTTTTAACTAATTCCCCTAATTGCCACTGACGCTGACTATCTCCTGTAAATGAACCCAAATGAAATGTAATTCTTTCTTCTCCAGGTAAATCCTTTAAACCAGCTTCAATTCTATTACAAATTGCATTAATTTGTTCTGTTCTTAAAGTTGTATGAATACCTCGACAATCAAACCCAAACACAAAACATAATCTGTCATTTTGAGCATTTTTATTTAAAATATACGCACCAATATTACGACCATGCATTGCTATCTGTAACATCGTCGCTAAATGCAATCCATCCTCAAAGGGCGTTAATCTACCTTCTGCGGGATTGACGCTTTGTTTTCCGATTTTTTCTTTCATGATAAAAGCCTAGAAAACTCCGATATCTCGCCATTCCTCGTGTCCATTTGGGGACACCCACAAATTTGCTTAAAAATCGCCAACTCCTACCCCCACTCAATATCCACCAAGTCACCATTCCCCAACCAGCAATCAAAAATGTCCACAACCATTTTTGCCACTCATCCCTAAATAATCCACCCAAAAATCCATTAATAATAAAATAAGCACCTAGTGCAATTAAAGTCCAAGGAATAATTTGATTTGCTGGAATCGGACCAAGAGAAGGTTGAGTTCCTAAAATTTGATTAACGGGTCGAAATTCCTTTTCGTCTTCGTGCATAAAAGTAAAATACAAAATACAGGAGTCAATCAATTTTGAATTTTGGATTATTTACTTACCTTCGCGGAGCTTTCCTGTTGTCAGCCAATTACAAAAGAAGTCAATACATCTGCTATTGTCACAGCAATTACTACCAACAAAGGAGTACGGGCTACAACTTGCCAATCCTCGTCTTTCCGGACTGCATTAATTACTCCAATTAATGCCATCGCAATATAAAGTAAATACAATGCTCGCAAAACATTAAAAACTAAACTAACAGCATCATTAGCACCTCCTTGCGACCCTTGGGTTAAAGTATTTTTAAAAAAATTTTCGGCTTTACCAAAAAATTGAGCCGCCGCAGGTGTACTAAAATAATCCAACCAAAATATACTTAAAAGAATGACGATAACTACAGTTTGAATTACTGAAATCACATATTGAGAAGATTGGCGAAACTCTCCATATACTTGAATCGCTATCATCAGCAAGGAACCGATTAGTAGGCTAAACAATAAACTATAACTATGAGATGTAATTGCTGTCAAAAAAATTGCACAAGTTAATAGTAAGGGAAAAGACAATAATTTACTGGGAATATATCTCATATATTTTTCTATATGTATTAGATTGGCAATACACTGGATATTTTTTCTAATAAATCGATTGTTTAAAACCGATTCAATGTGGGTAAGTAACAAAACCTATACTACATTATTTTTGTAAATGCAAAAGTAAATACGATACTTTAAAGCTTAAAATAACAAGTATTTTTAACAAATAAAAATCAATATATTAAAGATTAATAAATTTTAAATTACCTAACTTTCTAGAATCACATAATCAGATTAAGTAGAGATTAAAAACCGCTAAAATTTAGAATAACATTTATTTATTTGTGATTTGGAATACAAAAGTAATGCCATTAAGGATAAAGTATCTTATTTATATAGCAATCCTAAATAATTTGTAAAAATCATATTTATTAAGATTTAGAATTGTAGTGGGAACATCTTGCTTTTTAGCAATAACGAAGAAGATGTTTGCGCTTGCCGCTTACGAAGTGAATGCACCACTTATAATTTTACGAATCATCTAGAAATGCTATATATAAATTACGTTATTACGAATATGAATGCTTCCTTACAATCAGTTTCAGCCACAATAAAAATTTCTATTTACCTAAGTATTGATACATTTTAGAATTGCTATATTTAAAAATAAATATTTCTGATTTATTTTTATTAGTAAGTAATTATAATTTGATAAATTAATAGTGAATTAATGCTGACTTTACTTCGATTTAATGTATTAATCTTAAATTGAGTTAGATTCAAGAACGAATTCTTATTTCAGCAATCGTTAGATTATGTTTGAGAGTGTGAATATCTGTAAGATTTGCATGATAAAAATTCACACTCATATTTTCCGCGCATCATTTCAGTTAAAAATTTTGATTAGTTCAAAGAATAAATAAACCTGAAAGAGAGGAATACTCCGAATGAAAGGTCGTTTTCATCCAAAGAATGACGTATCACTGAACCAATCTGGTAACGAATCAATCCGCGACGTGATTGAGCGTATGGGGATGAAGCGTCGTCGCTTTATCATGACTGCTGTGGGTACTTCCATGTTGACAGTTTTAGGAGATGTAACAGTTGGTGGCTTGCTGAAAACCGTCGAAGCAGCTCCCATCCCTCCCAGTTCAGGATTTGCAGGTATTGGCTTTGAAAGTATCAAGCCTAATCTTCTGAATCCAGCTACAGGGAAATTGGAAAAAGATTTAGTTAGCGTTCCCAACGGTTACAAAGCGGAAGTTTTAATTGCTTGGGGAGACCCAATCATGCCTGGAGCTCCTACCTGGTCACCAGATGCCACTCAAGATGCTGCTGCTCAAGAAAAGCAGTATGGTATGCACTCTGATGGTATGCACTTTTTCCCCCTGAGCGGTGGACGAGAAGTATCTAATAGAACAGCCAGACGTGTTGGTAATCAAGGACCAACAGTTAATAGTGGCATCATTTGTGTTAACCATGAATACACCCAAGAAACCATTCTTCATGGTTCCGAAGGTTTGACTCCTGTTACCATTGCCAAAGTTCGCAAATCCCAAGCTGCTCACGGTGTCTCGATTTTTGAGGTATCCAAAACCAGATTTGGTAATAGCTGGACTTTTGAACGTAATTCTCCCTATGGTCGTCGTCTCACCGCTAACACTGAGATGCGCGTTTCTGGTCCAGCCGCAGGTAGCGCCTTATTAAAATCTAAAAAGTTTAATATTACTCCCGCTGGTTCCGTGGAAATCGGTGTAAACGATGGTTTCACTGCTTACGGAACTTTGAATAATTGTGCGAATGGTTACACTCCTTGGGGTACCTACCTCACCTGTGAAGAAAACTGGAACGGCTACTTCGGTCATCTTGACGAGCCTCTAGCTTCAACCCCTGGAATTCCTGATGCAGAAATTTTAGCCGCACAAGCTCGTTATGGTGTTACCAAGAATGGATTTGGTTATCGTTGGCATGAAGCTGACCCCCGCTTTAATAACCGTACCAATCCCCTCGAGCCCCATTTGTTTGGTTGGATCGTAGAAGTTGATCCATACAATCCTCAAGCCAAAGCAGTAAAACGTACTGCTCTTGGAAGATTTAAGCACGAAAGTGTTCAGTATGTAGTTGACGATCAAAATCGTTTAGCTTTTTACATGGGTTGTGACGAACGTAACGAGTATATCTACAAGTTTGTTTGCTCCAGACCCTACAACCCCAGAGCTCGTGATGCCAACAGCAACTTATTAGATGACGGTATCTTATACGTTGCTAAATTTAACGATAATGGTACTGGTCAGTGGATAGCTTTAGTTCACGGACAAAATGGTCTAACAGCACAAAATGGTTTTAGAAACCAGGCTGAAGTGCTTGTTAAAACCAGACAGGCAGCAGATAGAGTCGGTGCAACCATGATGGATAGACCAGAATGGACAGCAGCTCGTCCTCGTATCAACGGATTCCAGGAAATTGAAGTCTATTGTACTCTGACCAACAATAGCCGTCGTGGTACAAACCCTGCTTCTGTCAACAATCCCGATGGTACAACAGCTGGAGGTTCAGCACGTCCTCCTGTTGATGCTGCGAACCCTCGTCCTGATAACCGTTATGGTCACATCATCCGTTGGCGCGAAACTGGACGCACTGTTACCACTGAGACCTTTAATTGGGATATTTTCTTGGAAGCTGGTGATAGCAAGAGACTCGAACCAAATCTTGTTGGTAATATCAACGGTGATGACTTGAGTTCACCAGATGGTTTATGGTTCGACGACTTCGGTCGTCTCTGGATTCAGACTGACCACGCAGGTGATGGTAAAGGTGATTTAGTCAACATTGGTAGTAACACCATGTCTTGTGCTGACCCCAATACCAAGGAAGTAAGACTGTTTTTGACCAGCCCCACAGACTGCGAAGTTACTGGTGTAGTAACTACACCGGATGGTAAAACCATGTTTATTAACATCCAGCACCCTGGTGATAGCGGAGATTTTAGTAATCCGACCTTAACCAGTAATTGGCCCAACAGTCAAGGCTATGGTCCACAAGGTCGTCCCCGTTCGGCAACAGTAGTAATTACCCGTAATGACGGCGGTATTATCGGTGGTCTGTAATACTAAGTTGTCCAGATATACTACTTAGTCCTGACTAATTAAGTTCCCAGGGTTGAATTTGGTATAGACGTAACAATCCTACGTCTATACAAAATTTTAATGACAGAAAAACCTTGGATAACAAACAGGTCAAGCTACGAATTTCCAATTTGGTGTGAGGTTGTTATTTATATTGGTCTCATGAATAATTTTTCAAAAATTACATACTTGACTGCTGTTTGGTTATTGGCTTTGTCAGCATCTGCTGTTGCTGAAGAAACTAATTCCGAAAAATTGCCATCCGTTTCCCCTCAGTTTGGCATTCAGTATACAACTGAAGGTTCTGGTTTTGAATCTCTAGGTAGTCTGGATGCGTTTGTTCCGGTTTTCCAAACGAATGGTAAAAATGTCACTTTTGTTCAGGGACGGTTATTCCTAGATAACGATTCCGAAATGGGTGGTCATGTATTATTTGGACACCGGATTTACAATCCAGAAAAAGACCAAGTTGTTGGTACTTATATTGCTTACGATGGTCGTCATACCGAAGAAAATTATTTTAAACAATTAGGTTTCGGTTTTGAATCTCTAAGCAAGGTGGATTTCCGCGCAAATGCTTATCTTCCCCTTGGTGATAGCCGTCAGCAAGTTGGTAACTCGATTAATATTGGAACACCATTTTTGAGTGGTAATAGTGTTTTTGCCCAGCAGTTACGTTCTTTTGAATTGGGTTTACATGGAATAGATGCGGAAGTTGGAACAAAGTTAGCACGTCTTGGTAGTGGTGATTTACGTGCTTATGCAGGTGGTTATTATTTCTCTGCTGGAGATAAGGAAGCATTTGGTTGGAAGACTCGTTTAGAAGCCCGTCCAACTAATTTTGTCGGAGTCAATTTATCTTTGCAGCATGATGCTTTGTTTGATACCAAAGCAGTTGTCAGCGTGGGTGTGAATTTCCCCGGTAGTGGTGCGAAAAGGGGAACAAAACAAAATCAGAATTGGGCGCGGATGGGTAGTTTTGTTGAGAGACGCACAACTATTGGAGTAACAAATGATACTCAAGTGGGTGTTTCTGATGCTTTAACCAATCCAGAGACAGGAGATGCTTGGAATATCATTTACGTTGCAGATACTGGAAATAGCAATGGTACTGTTGAATCCCCCTACGGTTTTGATAAGTTTTCCCAAGCTTTGGAAGATGCAAAAGGCAAACCTGGTAGTTTAATTTACGTTCGCTCTAACAATAATGCGAATACTTTACCTGGTTTTGAGATACCAAACTCAACTTCTGTTGCTTCGAGCGTTGTTCTGAAAGAGATATACACTACTGAATTCAAAGATGTTCCTGTGACATTACCTTTTGCTGGTTCGGATGTTTCTCCGACTATTGCGGGTGATTTCACTTTGAAGAGCAACACCAGTTTAAATGGTTTTACCGTTAATGGTACTGTACTGGGTGAAAATATTAGCGATGTAAGTATCACCAATAATATTATTCAAAATGGTGAAGGTATTGATTTAACCAATGCTACTGGTAAGGTTAATATCACTGACAATACCATTCTCAATTCTCAAGCTGATGCCATTATTATCAGTAATGATTCTGGTAATGCCGAAGTTGCAATTCAAGACAACCGAATCAGCAACAGCAACAGCTTCGGTGGTTTACAAGTTAGAGCCTTTGATGATGCAAAGGTAAATTCAAATATCACTGGCAATACCATTAGTGATACATCTTTGGCAGGTATTGGAGTTGAATTCAACCAAAACAGTCAAGGTAATGTCAACATTGCTGACAATACTATTAGTAGTGTGGTGTTGGATGAATTATCCGACGGCATTTATGTAGAATTGTTCGATAATGCCTCTGCGGATAATATTTCCATCAACAACAATACTGTGAGCGATACCACTGGGCGGGGTATTAGTATTGCTAATTTTGCAGAAAATATCGGCATTAATCTTGCTATAACTGGAAACACTGTTAATAGAAGTGATGCTGAAGGTATCGCTGTTGAAGGTATTAATGGAACTACTGAAGTTAGTAATAATACTGTTAAAGATACCCTCAGTGAAGGTATTAGTCTACAACAAATCAATGGTACAGCTACCATTAGTAACAATACAGTAGAGAATGCTGGTGGAAGTGGTATCGGTGTTACTGATTCTGCTGACAACACAAATCTCGCAATCACTGGAAACACTGTTGATGGAACTGATGCTCAAGGTATCGCTGTTGAAGGCATTAATGGAACTACTACTATTAGTAACAATACTGTTAAAAATGCCCTCGACCAAGGTATTAACTTAATCAATGCTACTGGCAAAGTTGATATTACTAACAATACCGTTAGCGATAATCAAGGTAATGGGATTGCGATTAATAATGATTCCGGTGATACCGAAATTGCAATTCAAGATAACCAAATCAGCAACAGCCTGGGTGTGACAACAGAAGTTTCTGAAAATACCCAAGTTGCGATCGCGAATAACTCAATCACCAATGACTTGAATGGTGCGGCTATAGACTTATCGGGAACTGCAACAGCCAGCGTCGAGATTACTAATAATACCATCACTGGTTTTAATAATGGCGTTTTTGTTGCCGCAGGTGATGTTTCCGATGTGGATAATTTGGATATTACAAATAATCAAATTACTGGTTTGCTTGATAATTTATCCCAGGGAGTCACTGTACAAGCCTTTGATGATGCGAAGGTAAATTCAAATATTACTGGCAATACCATTAGTGATACATCTTTGGCAGGTATTGGAGTTGAATTCAACCAAAACAGTCAAGGTAATGTCAACATTGCTGACAATACTATTAGTAATGTGGTTTTGGATGAGTTATCCGATGGTATTTACGTAGAATTGTTCGATAATGCCTCTGCGGATAATATTTCCATCAACAACAATACTGTGAGTGATACCACTGGGCGGGGTATTAGTATTGCTAATTTTGCAGAAAATATCGGCATTAATCTTGCTATAACTGGAAACGCTGTTGATACAACAGGTGCTGAAGGTATCGCTGTTGAAGGTATTAATGGAACTACTGAAGTTAGTGATAATACTGTCACCAATGGCTCAAGTGAAGGTATTAGCTTAACTAATAATACTGGTAAAGTTGACATTAGCAACAATATCGTTAGCGATAATCAAGGTAACGGTATTGCGGTTAAAAACGATTCTGGTAATGCAGAAATTGCAATTAAAGATAACCAAATCAGCGATAACCAGAATGGTGCAGTTATAGACTTATCAGGAACTGCAACAGCAAGCGCGGAGATTACGAATAATACCATCACTGGTGCAGATAACGGGGTTTTTGTTACCCTTGCTGATGATTCCCAACTTGATAATGTGGATATTACTGCTAACTTCATCGACGAGACATTTTTGGCAGGAATTGGTGTCGAATTCAACCAAAATAGCCAAGGTAATGTAAACATTGCTAACAATGAAATTAGTAATGTCGAGTTTGATGAATTCTCCGATGGTATTTATATCGAATTGTTTGATAGTGCTGCAACTGATGGCATTTCCATTTTGACTAACACTATCACTAATACCACTGGACGCGGTATCAGCGTTGGTAATTTTGCTGAAAATACTGGCGCAAATCTGGAAATTAATGGCAATAATATTAACACAACTGGTGCCCAAGGTATCGGTGTTGATGCTAATAATGGCTCAACCACTATTATCAATAATGTCATTGATAATGCTACCGATGCAGGTATTATTGTAGAAAATCAAACTGGTTCTGAAAATATTACCGGAAATACCGTTACCAATACTCGTGAATTGGAATAGTATTTAAAATAATGTAGGAGACGTAGCAATGCTACGTCTCCTTCAAGGGTTTTCGGTAATACATTATGAACGACAAATTACTCCTATCCCGCCGTAAGATTTTCTATCTCTTTTTACCTCTTTCCTCTGCGCTCTCTGCGTCTCTGCGGTTTTTTTTATCGGTAATCTTCTGTCGGGAAAGGAGTAGAATTGACTCTCCGTTGAATTTCCTCAGCTAATTTATCCAAAGAAACTTCAATTTGTTCTCCCGACTTTAAATCCTTTAAATTAGATTTTTGTTCTAATGCTTCATCAGCACCAATAATCACACAAAATTGAATTCCTTGCTTATCAGCCGATTGAAACTGCTTACCTAAACCACGTTTATCAAAACTAGTAATTACATTAATTCCAGCTTGACGTAATTGTTGAGATACCTTTAAATAAAGTGGCATCAAATCTTCTTGTAAATTTACCACCATTACTTGGGCTGGTGTTGCAGATAAAGCTTTTAAAATATCAGCTTTTAATAACCGACTCATCAACCGAGTTAAACCGATAGAAATACCCACACCCGGCATTTTTTCCCCTAAAAATGTGCCTACTAATTCTTCATATCTACCACCAGAACAAATACTTCCTAAAGCTTCATGTCCTAATAAAGTTGTTTCATAAACAGTACCAGTATAATAATCTAAACCGCGAGCAATTGATAAATCAATACAGTAACGATTATCAGCAACTCCTAAATTACGAACTCCAGAAATTACAGTTTCTAATTCATCTACTCCTAATTTAAATTGTTCAGCTTCTGATATATTTTCAGCAAGATGTTTTAGTTTATCTAATACCTCATCCACCGAACCTTTAATATTAATAAATTCAATAATTTTCTCAGTTTGCTCAGAAGAAATTCCTTGTTTTTCTAACTCATTCTTTACCTTAACTTCGCCAATTTTCTCGAAATTATCAACTATTCCCACACAGGTTTTAATCTTATCTTCGGTGACACCAACCGATTGAAAGAAACCAGTTAAAACCTTGCGATTATTTATCCGAATCAGAAAATCACCAATATTAACAGCTTCAAATATTTCCGAGATAATTGCAGGCATTTGAGCATCATAAAGCAAGCTCAATTCCCGACGAGCAATCACATCAATATCGCATTGACGAAATTGGCGAAAACGTCCATCTTTTGCTCTTTCTCCGCGAAATACAACATCCATTTGATAACGTGCAAACGGAAAAATTAAATTATTTAAATTACGAGCAATATAAGCAGCTAAAGGAACAGTTTGGTCAAATTTTAAAGCCCTAGCTTCCGAATTATTATCATCTGATTTATCCTTATTAGATTGTTCTTTTTCAGCTTGTTTATTCGGCGGTAAAATCGGACTAATACCATAGATAATATTATCACCTTGATTTCCCTTAGCTTGCAAAACCTCCAAACGTTCCACAGCAGGAGTTTCAATTGGCGTAAATCCGTAACTTTCATATACTTTACGGATAGTATCCATTAAATAAGATTCTAAACGTTTTTCACCTGGTAGAAACTCAGTAAAGCCGCTGGGATTTGTATAATTTATTTTTTCTAATTTTGACATAATCAATTTGTTCGTTGATAGTTGATGGTTGTTGGTTGTTGGTTGATAGTTGTTGGTTGATAGTTGTTGGTTGACAGTGGACAATTACCCATTACCAATTACCAATTACCAATTACCCATTACCTATTCTTTCTTCTTGAATTAATGTCCGTTTAAATACTTGATTATCTTTAAACCAATGCCAAGTACGAAAACGATAATTATTACACGGACTAATATTTATCATTTCATATAAATAAGCATTGGTAATTCCTTTATAAGAAAACCATAAAATAATCGTTGAATCATCAACTTCCCAAGCTTTACCTGTAATTCGCTCGGTATCAAATATTAACTTTTTATCTTGATAAATTCCGGGAAATTGATGTTCTTCATGTTTTCCATCTGCCCAAGTATAGCGATTAATTTGGTTATAAGAATAATCACCAGATTCGGGAAACTCACAGGTTAGATGCGATTCATGTTTATCAATAATCTTTCCTTCAGAATCAACTACCGTGTAAGTACCCTTCCAATCACCTTGATGACGATAAAGTACAGGCATTTCTTCTTTAATGTTTGACATAATTAATTGATGGTTGATAGTTGATGGTTGATAGTTGATGGTTGTTGGTTGATAGTGGATGGTTGTTGGTTGATAGTGGATGGTTGATGGTTGATAGCGGATGGTTGTTGGTTGATAGTGGATGGTTGTTGGTTGTTAACTGATAACTGATAACTGATAACTGATTACTGATAACTGTTCACTGATAACTGATTACTGATTAAACCACCAAGGGTCATAATTATCCTTAGTCTTAATCAAAAATGCTTTTTTCCGCATGAATCTTGTTAATGCTGAAGCACCCATACGAGAACCTCCTAAACCGGAAAATTTAAAAGCGTTTTTTTCAGCTTCATGTATCATAGATGTTAAACCTGCATCATTAATACTAATAGCACCTGCATCGATTTTACGCGCTATTTCTAATGCTTCATCTCGTGATTCGGAAAATACCGCTGCACTCAATCCATAAAAGGTATCGTTAGCTAATTCTATCGCTTCTTCTACAGTTGAAAAAGACATTATGGGCATTATCGGACCAAATGTTTCTTCATTCATTACCTTCATATCATGATTAACTTCGGTAATAACTGTCGGATGACACCACCAACCACCAGCGATTTCTTCAACTTCCCCACCAGAATGAATTACTGCACCTTTTGCTACTGCATCTTGTAAATGTTCATTAATGATTGCGGCTTGTTTTTCGCAAATAATCGGACCTATTTCTCCACTTTCTAATGTCGGATAAGCTAAATTTAATTTATGTGCTTTAGCTACAAGTTTATGATAAAATTCTTCAAAAATATTCTTTGCAACATAAATTCTTTCTATTGATAAACATGACTGTCCACTATTGACTACTGAACCCCATAATATGGCAGAAGTCGCTAACTCTATATTTGCTGATTCTAAAACAATTGCTGGGTCTTTTCCTCCTAATTCTAAGAATGCTGGAATAAAACGTTGTGCTGCTGCGATCGCAACTTGTTGTCCTGTTTCGACGCTGCCTGTAAAACACACCAAATCTACATTTTCTACCAAAGTTGCTCCCGTTTTACCATCTCCCTCAATAAAAGTTAATATATCTCTGAGTTGCGGTACAGCATTAACTGCATTCATTAAGGGTGCCATAAATCTAGGGGTAATTTCACTAGGTTTAACAATTACCGCACAACCGGCGAGTAAAGCCGGAATGGTATCAATCGTTGATAATAATAAAGGAAAATTCCAAGGGCTGATAACCCCAACTAAACCATAAGGTACTACTGTTTGCTGTAAATTTACAAATGAAATTGAGGTTCCTTTTTCTATATCTTTGAGCAACTTTAAACTCAAGCGACACCATCGATCAATACTCGTAACAAATGAGTCGATTTCTAACTTAGAAACCGATAATCTACCCGTATCAATTACTAAAGCTTCCATCAATTGATCTCGTATTGAATTGATAGCTTCCTTCCACTGTAGTAAAGCATCAATTCGTCCATCCAAACCCAACTCAAACCAACTTTGTTGCGCTCTCCGCAGACGATTACATTGTTGTAATAAAAGTTTTTCTGGTGGAGGTATGATTACGTAGTCATATTTTCCCGTGCGGGGGTTGCGAATTTCGATTGGTTTGGACATAAGCGAAAACTCCTAACTTAATAACTCCTAACTGCTAACTCCAAACTCCCAACTCCAAACTTCTAACTCCTAACTCTTAACTCCTAACTTTTCTCCCCTATTCCCATTTTTCAATAACTTCCTGCTGAGTTTGAATAAAATGTTTGCGTTCTATTTCGCCTTTAATCATAGTATTAGGCGGATAATATTGTGTTTGTGCGTAAGTTTCGGCATAAAGTTCAAATCTTTGACGGGCAAGTAAATTATTTAACCCCGGACGCTTTCTGTAACGACGTAATGCAGCTAAATCTATTTCGGCGAAGGCTGCCATGCTTTCACCCGCACCCGTTTCTGTAAGCACTATACCGCGATAGTCAATTATTTTGGAATTTCCATCTACGGAAGCGGCGGGAATAAGAGTATTTACGATTCCGGCAGTATTTGCGGAAACTACGTAAATCATGTTTTCTACGGCGCGGCATATTTTGGCGGCTTGTTTGGGAGCTAGTTCTTTTCCATGCACTTCTGATGTTGGATGTAAAATTATTTCTGCTCCCCTTATTGTTAAGCATCGCGTTACTTCGGGAAAAAGAATTTCGTCGGATGCGACTGCTGCTAAGTTACCAATTTCTGTTTTGGCTACGGGGAAAACTCCTTCTACACCGTAACACTCTAAATATTTATCCCAAACATCATGAGGTGTGGGTGCAAACATCGAGTTTAACCGACGATAGCGTAAGATTATTGAGCCTGTGGGGTCGATAATAAAACAAGTTTGAAAGTATAATCCTTTAAAGTTAGGGTCTAGTTCGTAAGCGTTACCGGCAAGAAATATACGATGTTTCTGGGCAATTTTACTTAATGCTTCGTATTCTGCGCCTTGCATTGACAAACAAGCTTTTTCTGCCCATGCAGCGATTGATTCTCCCAAGGGAAAACCTGTAAGAAAGTATTCTGGCAACAATATTAAACGACAATCGGAACCAATAAAAGCAATACTAGCAGCAATTTGCTCGCTTAAACGTTTGATAGTCTTAAGCATCAATTCACTGGCTTCTTGCCGTGTTGTGGCGCGGTTCACTGCATGACAAGTAACTTGTAATGCTAAGGCAATGAATGATTCTGTTAACTCAGGGATGGCTACCATGGGGATTTTATATAACTTATATCAATACTGCTGTTATTTGAGCAGACATTGGGTTCGATGACAAGATACACGGTTACAGGTTAAAGGTTACAGGTTAAAGGTTAAAGGTTATAGGTTAAAGGTTATAGGTTAAAGGTTACAGGTTAAAGGTTAAAGGTTACAGGTTAAAGGTTAAAGGTTAAAGGTTATAGGTTAAATATTTGTAATCAATTCCCAATTCCCAATTCCCAATTCCCTACTCCCTTGAGATAAAATAGATCATCGGGAATTGCCTCCTATCTCTTAAGATAGATTTTTTATTATTACTTAAGACAAATTGAACTATTCATTTTGATATAGTAAGTTTGTTTGCAATTGCTATTTACCTTAGTTGAAAAAAGCTGTAAAGCCGAACTTTCCCCGAAAGGACTGGCAATGTAATCACTCAATTGCTTGGCTGATTTAATGGCTAATCCATCTTCAAATAATAAGGATTTTTTTATTATAGGTATTGGCGCTTCTGCGGGAGGGATGCAAGCGTTAAAAGCTTTTTTTGGCAATTTACCCGATCATCCTCCTGCTGCTTTTGTGGTGGTGCAACATTTGTCCGTTGAGCATGAAAGCATAATCATGGAAATTATTCAACGGCAAACTCCATTGTCCGTTTATCAAATTGAAGATGGAATGGCTGTTGAACCAAATAAAATCTATGTGCAGCCACGTGGTAAAGTGATAATTGTCAGTAATAATCAGTTGCGCTTGCTGCCAAAAGTCGATTCTTTTGATTACCCTGTTAATAAATTCTTTAAATCTATTGCTCAAGAGTGGGGAGAAAAGACAGTAGGAATTGTACTATCAGGAGTTGGTAGCGATGGTAGTGAGGGACTCAAAGCAATTAGTCAAGCGGGTGGTATCGCTTTGGTACAGTCACCAGAAACTGCTCAATTTACCTCGATGGTTACTAGAGCCATTCCTTCTAGTTTAGTGGATGAAATTCTTTCTCCTCAACAACTAGCTCGTACTGTTTTTGATTTAATTCGTTTTTTTGAAAATAATCCTTCTGCTTCAACCCAAGATATTAGTTTAATCGACCCAGATCAACTACAAAAGATTTTAGATATTCTTGCTGAACGACAGGAAATCGATTTTTCTCATTATAAAGTTAGTACACTTGCTCGGCGGATTCATCATCGCTGTACCATTACTCAATGTAATAGTCTAGAAAATTATATTGTTTTACTAGAACAATCCGAACAAGAACAAAAATTATTACGTCAGGATTTACTCATCGGTGCTACTTGTTTTTTTCGCGATCGCCAATCATGGAAATATCTAGAAAGACAAGTATTACCCCTAATTATCGCCGATTTACAGCCGCAGCAACAATTAAGAATTTGGATATCAGCTTGTGCGACTGGGGAAGAAGCCTATACAATGGCGATGCTTGTAGATGAAGCCATAGAAAAGAGTAATAAATCAATTCAAGTTAAAATTTTTGCCACAGATTTAGATACTAACGCTTTGGAAACCGCAGCGAGAGGCATTTATCCAGAAAATATAACTAAAGATATAACTCCTGAACGTTTAGAAAAATATTTTACCAATCATGGAGACCATTTTCATGTCAAACGTTTTTTACGGGAGATGTTGATTATTGCACCCCATGACTTAACCAAAAATGCAGGCTTTTCAAAAATGCATTTGGTTTGTTGTCGCAATGTACTAATTTATATGCAACCTCATTTGCAACAACAAGTTCTGCGGTTGTTGCATTTTGCTTTGACAGCGAACGGAATCTTATTTTTAGGGGGTTCAGAAACTTTAGGAGAATTAGCAGAAGAATTTACTTGCTTAGAAGCAAAGTTAAAAATTTTTAGTAAGCGTCGGGATATACCCTTAAGGCTCGCACCAATCACCCAACAGGCGCTGATTACACCAATAAATTCTACCGTGCGGACGAAAACCAGGCAAAATCAATTAGACCGTCTTTTAGTAGAAGTATTGAATTATTGCCTAGAAGAACGAAAATTAACTTGCTTGTTGATCAATGGAGACAATCAACTGTTACGAGTATTTTATAATAGTGCAAATTTACTAGAATATCAAGTCGGCGAGACAGTATTAGATATTATTGAAATTATTCACCGCGATTTAAAATTACCTTTATCTACAGCTTTACACCGTGCAAAACGCGATATCGAAAATGTGATTTATAGCGGAATTAAATTAAATCGTGGTGGTGAAGAAGAAGAAACTGTCAGCTTGAAGGTAGGATTTGATCAAAGTAAATCGGGGATTGAAGATTTACTGATTGTGGTATTAGAAGTAGAAACCCAATCATCTATATCAAATACAACGGCTTTGCGTTTTGAAGTAGATGAGGAAGCAGCACGGCAAATTACTGAACTAGAATACGAATTAAACCAAACCCGCGAAAATCTCCAAGTAACCATTGAAGAACTCGAAACTACCAACGAAGAACAACAAGCTACTAACGAAGAACTTCTCGCTTCTAATGAAGAACTGCAAAGTACCAATGAAGAATTACAGTCAGTTAACGAAGAATTATACACTGTTAATGCCGAGCATCAAGGAAAAATTGCCGAATTAACTCAACTCAACAACGACATTGACAATTTACTTCGCTCATCGGATATTGGTGTAGTATTTCTCGACCCTCAACTTAATATCCGTAAATTTACACCCGCAGCTACCCGCGCTATTAATATTAGAATATCCGATTTAGACCGTCCCCTTGCCCATTTTACTCACAATTTAAATTATCCGAATTTAATCGAAACCCTACAAGAAGTAGTTAATACGGCAAAAATCATTGAGCAAGAAGTTTGCATTACCTCAACTAATGAACAGTTATTAATGCGGGTTAATCCTTATATCAAAGAAGATGGAACTCGATATGGGATTGTAGTTACTTTTGTCAATATTGATGAACTGAAAACTATACAAGAACAATTACACAAAACCAATAATTTATTAGAGAATTTGTACGCTACTAGTCCGGTAGGTTTGGGTTTACATGACCAAGAATTCAAATTTATCCGGGTAAACCAAGCTTTAGCTGATATTAACGGTTTATCAATTGAGAAGCATATTGGTAAAAACGTTAGAGATATATTACCCGATTTAGCCGATAAAATAGAATCTACTTTAAATCAAGTTATCGAAACTGGTCAATCAATCTGCGATATTGAAGTTCAAGGTACCACACGAGCGGCTCCTAACGTCCAACGCTATTGGTGTGCTAATTATTATCCCGTTGATTTGCTCAATGGTAATCGTGGAGTCGGAAGTGTGGTAATCGAAATAACTGAAAGCAAGCGCATCCAAGAACAACTTTTACGTAAAAACCAAGCATTAGAAGAAGCAATTGCTGTCGCACAGGCAGCAGACTCTGCAAATCAAGCCAAAAGCGAATTTTTAGCCAATATGAGCCATGAAATTCGCACTCCGATGAATGCGATATTGGGTGTCAGTCAAATATTACAGCGCAGTCAATTAAATTCTGAACACTTGAAATTATTAGCAAGAATTAGAATCAATGGAGACAAATTATTAGCAATTATCAACGACGTTCTCGATTTATCTAAAATTGAAGCTAGGGAATTACACTTAAATTCAAGTAAATTTAATTTAGAACAATTGCGGGGAAATTTAATCAATCTGTTTGAAATACAAGCCGAAGAAAAAGGTTTACAGTTCACCTTTGAAATTGTACCCGATGTGCCACTAAATTTAATGGGTGACGATTTTCGACTGCAACAAATTCTGACTAATTTAATTAGCAATGCCATTAAGTTTACCGAAGCTGGACAAGTTGCAGTTAAAATATCTTGTGTAGACCAAGAATTACAGAATACACCAGAATCGACCGTAAAACTACATTTTAATGTTGAAGATACGGGTATTGGTATCGCTTCAGAAATGCAAGAAAAGCTATTTCAACCTTTTACCCAAGCAGATACTTCTACAACTCGTAAATTTGGTGGTACAGGTTTAGGATTAACAATTTCTCGACGGATTGTTGAATTAATGGGAGGAGAAATCGGTTTTTGCAGCAATCGCGATCGCGGTTCGACTTTTTGGTTTACACTTAGCTTTCCCTTAGCCGATTCTAATAGTCAGCAAACTAGTTTAGAAACAATGTCTACAATCACAGATTTTCCTTCCTCTACAAAAACCCTCAGAATATTGGTTGTAGAAGATTATCCTGACAACCGCGATATTATTCTATTTATGTTAGAAAGTTTGGGCTATCAAGTTGATGCTGTTGAAGACGGTCAACAAGCATTAAATATATTGAGCCAAAATGAATATGACATAGTTTTTATGGATTGTCAAATGCCGGTGATGGACGGTTACGAAGCGACAAGACAATTACGTCAGCGCGAAGGTGAACAGCGTCATACGATAATTATCGGCTTAACCGCTCATGCCATGTCTGGAGACCGAGAAAAATGTTTGGCTGCGGGGATGGATGAGTATTTAACTAAACCTGTGTTAATCGAAGATTTGGAGCGAGTTTTACGAAGTTTTGAAAGTTAATCTTGATTAGGTCCTGAAAACAGCTTTAGCCATTCCAACTTCTTCCACGCTTGTAGACTTATTGTCCTTCTTGAATTCAAAACTTTTAGAAAGTGGTCCGTGAAAAAACAAAGTCCATGCTTCTTTATCATCCTCAATCCAATAGGACTTACGTAACTGGCACATTTTTTTTGCAACGGGTGTGTGACACTTCGAGTGATTTTGAACGAAACAATCAAGTTTGTGGTGTCACGCATCAGCCGTGTATTGTGACAATTGCGTAAGTCCT
>JAYKJL010000033.1:0-11791 GCA_035285725.1 Nostocales cyanobacterium 94392
GTGCTCAACGCCTTACGGCATCAAAGGTTAAAACACAGCAGAGGCTGAAAGCCTTAAATAGTAGTTGCTGTAATTCCAGTTTACAAGCACCTCCCCCAAAAACCAAGAACAAGTAAAAATTTTGCAATTTTCCCTCAATTTCTAACTAACTTAATTAGTCAAAAGCTTTGATATAAAAGACTTGGCAGATTTTGCAAGCACCAACTGTATTTAATAAAAGCTTCAAACCGTTGATTTACAAAGCTTTCAGTGATTATAACTATTTTGACTATCTTAACAAACAGAGGTGCTTGCATTTTTTAGACAATCAGGAAAGGCTTATCTGTATTTTCCCACGTACCCGGTCGATTGTACTTGGGTATATCCTGGACACAACGATCGCTCAACCTAACAAACAAAATACTATCCTCTTTTGCTAAAATCTTCTCCAATTCCCAACGTAACTTTTCGCGATACGCCCAGCGTAAAGCCTTCGGCTTATCGCGTTGATTGATGACGCAGCGAAAAATCGAATATTGGATTCTATCCCCGTACCCCTGCAACAATTTATAAGCTTTACGCCAACGTTTGGGACAGCGAATGTCGTAGCAAATCAAATACAAATTCCGTAGTTCTGCCATAATTTATCCACAGTAGATAATCTAAAATCTGGTGTTGCTGATTTAATGTATGAAGGCGATGATGTGTGATTTCAAAAACTTTGTAGAGACGCGATACTATGAGCATCTCTACCAGGATTCAGCAACGCCTAAAATCTAAAATCCAAAATCTAAAATGCCTCACCGCACAATCAACTGACCAAATAAACCACCTTCACCCATCCATTCTTTTTCCAGTAACCGCACTTCTAACTCCATTAACCGACGATAGGTAAGGGAATAACCTGTTGCTGGATGCTTCCAGGTTTCTTGCTTGCGGTTTTCGTAGAGTTCTACAAACTTACGTTTACCAGTTCCACTCAACCAAACCTGTTGTCCACGAATATCAAAATCAGCCTTGACATCCCATTGGTTGCGATTCACCGAAGCCATTACAGTCATGTCTACTAAAGGAACTCGGAAAATTTCCATCAAATCTAAAGCCAAGGGTGCAGCTTGTGATCGCGGTTGATGATAAAAACCTAATGCAGGTTCTAGTCCAACTGTCAAGATGCTATTCATTACATCTTTGATGAGTAGGGAATAACCAAATCCCAATAAACAATTAAATCTATCCTTGGGTGGACGACGATTTCGATCATTAAATAGGATTTCCTGGGGTGCGTCTGGGGAAATCAAATCAGGTAAAGCACCAAAGTAGAGAGCAGCTAAATTACCCTCATATCCCAACAACGATTCCAAGGATTCTGCTTGAGGAATTAGTTTGATTACACTTTTCATCTGAGCAATAGCTTTCGTCAATCTCTCACTAGTTTTAGCTTTAGCCTTTCCCCGCATCAAAAACTTACGTTGTCCTTGAGCGCGACAAATCACCAGTTTCCGGGCTAATTCCAAGCAAGTATTAGCATCAATAAGGGCAGAATACTGACGAATTCGGCGTTGAATACTACCTTGACGATTGTCGAAACTACCGAGATAACGTCCACCACCGGAAATGAAATGTACACCAATTCCCTGCTCACGACAAAAGTGCAGTGCTTGGGTGGAAATTTGAGAAAAACTATGTAATACCAATTGTCCTATCTGACGAGCAGGGATAATTTCTACTGGTTGATTGCGACGAGTGATTTTGATTTGTTCTCCGGTTCTACCAACTGCTGTTCCTGGTTCGAGAACATGAATTACTTGTCTGTCATCGTCTTCAGGGAATAAACGTACAGGTTGCCATTCTTTGTCATGGGCAAGACGTGCCTCTTCTGGTAAACATACGGGGGAAAGAGAACAACGAGTACACAGACGTTCATTATCGGTAACAGGTGGTCGGTAATTAAATTGTTGGAGTTGACGCGCCTTTTTAACTGCTTCTCGAACCAATTCCCGTCCAGCATCATCCAAAATTACACGTACCAGTACATTGTCGGCATGGTAGCGAATGCGACCTTCTTTGATGGAGAGACCAAGGGCTGATTCGAGTAAACAGCAATAGGCGAGAATTTGTAATTTATCACTTTCCCAGGCTTGGGGTTGCTTATTTTCGTCTCGGTGACATTTTCCCCGCTTGTGTTCGTAGGGAATAGTTTCCCCGTCACGGGTACGTAATGCATCCACACGTCCGCGAATACCGTATTTTTCGCTGACGAGGAATAATTCCTCCCATTCCTCATCTTCTTGCTTTTCTAATTCTGCGTGTAACCTGCGTCCAGCGAATACAGCCGCATCTTGAGTGTAGAGTTCTTCCACTTCTTCGAGGTAAAATAAGCGGGGACAGTAGGCGAGAGCATGGAGAGCAGAAACACGGAGAGTTTCTAATTTGGTGGAAATTTCGATGTTTTGAAGAGTTTGCATATATGTCGGTAAGGAAGTAACAATTTTTAGCGCCTTACGACATCGGAGGGATTGAATAATCTGTATTTTATTGAATCTTAACCAATCAAACCAGCACGTTGAAATACTTCTTTAGGAGTAATTTTCAATCCTGGTAGTAAATTATCGCTAATCATTTGATTATCTCGATATGTAACAGGAACAGAAGCAGGTGCAAATATAGTAATGGTTTTGGCTTTTGTATCTACAACCCAAACTCTGAGAACACCAGCTTTAATATAATCAGTAGCTTTTTGAGTCATCTCGCCAAAAGTTTGACCAGGTGAGATAATTTCTATAACTAATTCTGGAGCAACTGGACAAGGTTCGTCTGCGATATTTTGGGGAAGAAGTGAATAGGAAATATAAAGCAAATCGGGAACTGGAACCCAATCAATATTCTTACGCTTTAAGATGACATCCCATTTTATTCCTACCTCACCCCGGTTTTTTGACCATTCATTCAAAAATAGACAAAATACACCTTTTAGTCGGGAATGAAAGTATTTTGGAATTGGTTTTGGTTTGGCTTCTCCGTCAATTAGTTCGTAAGTAATATCCTTTTGAGGAAGTGCGAGGAATTCTTCGAGGGTGAGTTGAGTCATGATTGATTTTAGTGTGAGGATGACTCTATTTTAGATTTATAACGCCTATCGGCATCAGAGGTTGCTTCCAATAATTAATTGAAATATTTTAGTTGTTAGGTAACTTGATCCAAGAACTGTTTGGAGGATGCAAGCAAAATGCGCTGGGTGCAAACACTTCTACTTGTGTCTTGCTATTATCTGCTCTGTCAATCCAAACTGTTAGCCGACAATACCCACGTTCAGGTGGACGGTTTCCTTGTACCAAGGGAGAATACCATCTTGCCATTGGAAGCTTATCGATGGGTTCGATGGAATCAAACAAGAAATTATTGTCCCCAGCAAATGGTAATCCATAGCGAGGTTCATTTAATTCGCCATTCAGCCCTTGAAGAATACGATCGCATAACAATTTTTCGGCTCGCATCCCAACAACTAAGTTCAAATCAACTAAAACTTGTCGTTTAACTGGTGCGATCCAATATTTAGAACCATAGGTTTTTTCTGCAAGTTCCTTACCAGATGCACCCACAGGATACTGATGTAACTGTTGCGCTAGTATGGCTGTTTCTGTTTGGGAAACTTGAGCGATCGCGATTTCAATTTCAGGTAAATTTTCCTTAATCAAAGTCACGGGATTTGTTAACTCATCTCGCTGTTCGATTCCAGCAAAATTGAGTAACAAACCATAGACTGTGGATGGAGAAGGTATGGGGGTGGTTGAGCGGGTGGCTCCCGATTGAAATGGTCGGAATGCTGCAAATGGTGCTTTAATTTGGAAAAATTGCTCAACCAAAGTATTATTATCAGAATTAGTCATCAATTCAATTATTACTTGGTAAAAATTCCGAGGCAAGAGCATCAAATAATTTTTCAGTATTAGTGTATAAATGCGCTCCTGCTTCTTTTAATTTAGTTATTTGATCATTTTCCATATTACGGACAATTTCGCCACCAATCCAAAATTCATTTGCAGGTAAATCACAATTTTTTTCATCAGCTTTACCCAAACGACTTAATTCAGGAAAATCTCCTATTTCATCAAAACCATAGGTGTTATATCCAGCAACTAATTTTGGTGTAAGTCTTGCTACTACAGAGCAGGGTGCAAATTCATAATAAGCACGAGCATGACCACCTGCGACTTTATTTAATTGGGCAATAGCTTGAATTAATACTATTGCCCATTCAGGGTGTTCTAAACAATCACGTTGTGATAATGCAAAAGGATATTGAAAGGCTGTATGAGTGACTTCTCGATGTAATAATGCAGAAGTACTGGCATTACTCCAAAAAGTCTTTTCGTTGTTTTTAGTTTTCTGATTTAACGGCGATTGATGAAATACAGCATCATATCTATATGGATTTAATGCCACTGCCATGTTACAACGAAACACACTATCACGTTTCGGGGGTAAAGGTTTATTTTTCTTGACATCTTCTGTCTTAGCAACTAAAAAACCAAATAAAAAATCATCGGCATATTTACTTGCATTAGGAAATTCTTTAAATTCTACAGCTAGTTGGTCAGCATCATAGACTCTAGAGCGATTATTTGGTAATCCCATTAAAATTAATGTTTCCCGTAAAGCATTGCGGATAGATTCAGGACTGACAACAGTATATTTTTGTCCGTTTTTAGATATTTTTTGCAGTACAGTACGATTTTCTTCCGATTCACCGCGATAGTTACTAGAAGGAGCGGGGTAAGTTAGAACCGTGGCAAATAAATTAAGACTTGTCATTGATTTTATCCAGTAATAATGGGCACGCCTAAAGGCAATCTTAGGTCAATAATTAGATAATTAGTTAAGCCACATTAGTCTCAGAAGGTTGATTATCTTCTTTTTGAGGAAGTGGGAATTGGCTTGATAAAGCTAAAAGTGTCAAGGCGCGAATTTCATCAGTTTGATTAAATAAAGCATCTGCAAAATTGACAAATTCATCTTTTTTAACAAAAGGATAAAGAGTCGAAACAAAATATTCTATAAATGCTTTAGCATCGGTTCGTGAACGAACAGCAAGAAATGCCTCATTCACAATTTTCTTTTGTTTGTCATCGCCATCTGATTGAGCAATTGCTTTACCATCTTGAAGATAGAGTTTTTGGTTGTTATCCCATTTAAATTCTATTTTGTATTTGCTTTTCAGCTTTAATTTTACATATTTTTGGCAAACTTTATAAACAATCAATGTATAATCTCTAATTTCTTTCTTCATTTTAATTTCTATCTCCTGTTCAAATAAATTACGAGCATCATGACTAAAAGTAGAATCTTGCAGCCAAGTTCGAGGAATGCGGCTGAGAACCGCATCAAAATCAGTCCAAGGTTTAATATCTCTTAAATTACTATTCAACTCACTTTCTTCTGGTTGTTTTCGCAAAAGATTGATTAATCGCTGCTTGCGAAACCACGGACACCAATAACTTTGTTTAATTCTTTGATAATCATCAATGTACTCTCTGATGGGTTCGATATTACTAATAGAGCGAATTTTAATGTTATTACCAACTTTTTCGGCATGGATAACTTCAACACCCAAAATCATCCTTTGTAATTGTTGATCACCAGTTTCACGACCAATGCGATCGCGTAATTGCAAGAATAAATCTAAAGCACCTTCTTCGGGTAAATCAATAATAGCTTCACGGGGTAAATAACCCCATTTATTAACATCCCTTTCTTTCAAAACTTGAGGAAAGATGCGACAAAAATTTTTCAAGTCAGCCACATCAGGAATTGCTATTGCATAACCAGCTAATTCTCGTTTACCATCCTTATCTAGAACTGCGGGACAATAAATTTGTGCAACAAACACCCAAAAGTGCAAGAGAAACTGATATCTAACTTTATCTTTTGTCGGTACATTTTCAGGATTCACAGCCATTGCACCCAGGTAATAATTACCCGATTGTCCAGTAATTTTATCTGAATGTTGTAATTCTTCCCAAATTTGCTGTACATCCTGTGAATAAGAAGCACCATCAACTCGATGATTAAAAGAATTACGAGTTGCAGCTACTCCCCTAACTACATTCCACAGCATATCCCGCCAAAGTTTTATCCATAATCCGCGTTCGGAACTATCATTTGATTTATCCCAGTCTGCGAGAAAGGCACCTTGGGGAGTTGTTACGGTATAGAAGTATTTCAAGACTCGCTTTGTTGTGTTTTTATCTTTTTTAGCTTTTTTATCTGGTACTTGAACTTCCTCCACCCGGTCATATTTTTTGATTTTTGTTTCCGTTGAGCGTTCTTGAGAAAATGCTTGATAAGTTAAGTCAAATAGTGATTGCAATCCTTGTAAATTGAGCTTTATCGTTACGCTAAATTCATTCGGATTCTGCAATTCTAAAAGTGCTCCTTCACGTTCTTGAAACCAAGGCTGGGTATCACGTAAATACTGCACCATTAACACCAAACCAGCTAATCCTGCGCGGTGTTGGGTTGACGGTAATTCTGCTAATTCATACTTTAATGTTAACTCTTTTTCCATTCCCCAAATCCCCTTTTTCGACAATATAAATTCGCATCCGCAACGGCTAAATAACGTGGTAACTTTTTTGGACGATTTTTCCATTCCCAATGAGCTAAGTTTTTTGGTACAGGTAAAACATAGCCATCAAATGCTTTTTTCTGTTTGATTAATTCCTCAACAATATCTAAATCACTGCTAAGAATTGCATTTACCGTGTAATCATCCGTGTCTCGAAATGGTTGAGAACTAGCCCAATAACCACCTTCTAAAAAGTTACAACTACCATCAGCAAATCTTTCTGCGGGAGAGAATTTTTCTAATGCTTCTGCTAGTTGAGACTGGCTAATTTTTTCTCCTTGTATATGTTCAATAAATGTTTTTGCAGCCTCAATCTCACCTTTGCTATAAGGCTTAATATCGGGTGGTTGGTAGACTAATATTTGGGAGCGAAATTTATCACCACGAGAAAGGTGACGATTGGAACGTCCAAATCGCTGTACTAACGAAGAAATTGGCGCAAGCTCGGTGATTAAGACATCTGCATCTAAATCCAGAGACATTTCACATACTTGTGTCGTTATTGCGATCGCAGGCTTTCTTTCCCCTTTCTCATAAGCAAATGCTGTAATCGTTTCTTGGTGACGTTTGTGCCTATCTCGAAGAATAAATCGACTGTGATATGTCAGTACATCAGTATTTAAATCGAATTCTAACCCCGTTTGACCTTCCCTTCTTCCAGCAACTTCACGACACCGATTGACAGTATTTACAACCCATAAAACACGAGATTTATCATCCTGGTAAGCTGATTGAGCAAAACTATAAGCAGTGTCATAATCTACTAACTTTATATCGTATCTTGGATGTTCTTCAATTTCTTTAAGTTCTTGTTCTGCTGCTGCGGGAAAGACTTTTAAGCCTACTTTTTTCAACTCATCCTGACGAGTTTTTGTTAGGGTTGCTGTCATGCATAGCACTGGAATATCAAAATTTTTCAAAAAACTAATGAGGTTATCAAACATATCACGGGAAAAACTGTGAACCTCATCAATTACCAGTACCGAATCTGCCAAAATTGGTAATAAGCAAATACCTGTATAACCATGAGTCAAAAAACAAAGAAATTGGTCTACAGTGGCAGAAAAGAACCGCTTACCCCAAAATCCCAAAGCAAATAAACGCTCTTCAGTTGTAAAATCTTTGCCATCGCAGGAATCGGAAGGATTTTTTGCTATTTCCTGTAATTCATAAGTAGCGGTTCCCGTAACTAAACTTGCATCAGTTTCAGGTGCCCAAGAAACATAATCTTTAAAGCCTTCTGTTGCAGTACCGCGAGTTGGATAAAGAAATATGATTCTACCAGCTTGTTTGCGACTTAACGCTCCTTGTTTCCATTTGTAGCCAAAAATTGTTTTGCCGCTACCGCAACCACTTAACAACAGAACTCTATTCCCTTGCTTCTGAGCTTTTCTCTGGAAGTCTTTTAACTCAAATTTTTTCCCAGATTCTTGAACAATTTGTGCATAGCGGGGTTGCAGAATCTTAGTTTCTAATTCCTCAGCAGTGATTATAGGTGTATGCAGTGTTTCATTAACCCATTGTTCGAGTGATTTATGTTCACGAAACATCGCAGAAGCCACAGAATCCACAGCCATTAATCCAGCTTTTACTGCTAGTAACAAAGAACGACGTTCGATATTATCAGAGATATCATTGTTAAAGTCTTCTCCTGCTTCATTTGCATCAGAATAAGCTTTTTTCCATAAAGAATCATTTTTTGACCATTCATTGGGTAACTCATCGGGTAAACCATCTATTTCTGCAATTTCAGCTATTTTTTGCAGAATATTTTTCACTTCGGGATGGTTTAAAAAAAGTTGTACTTGTTTATGTTTAACCAAACTTCGAGGTTTACCCCAATCTTTATAGCTTGCTTTTAAATGATGACTAAGTACAGCACCAGTAATTACCTCCAAATCTAAATATAATTTACTAGAAGCTAACCAGGAACGAACATTTGGTAAATGTAGAATTAAAGCACTCAGCCATTCATGACGTAATGTTTGCTGTTTGAGCTTTTTATTTACTGCTGCCTCAAACTCAGCATTTGCTTTACCAATGTCATGAAAAAGCGCAGCAATCATTAAGTGAAGTAAAAATTTATTGGCATCTTGAATGCCGAAAAAACCACACCAATTAAGTAATATTCTATCCTTGAATATTGCTAAAGCTGCATTTTTAGTATCTGTCAGATGTTGCTCTACAGTTAATATTTCTCCATCTTCTCTGGGACTTTTAGCTAACAGTTTCTCTTTCATTAATATTACCTTTTAATGCTCGGCTAATTGGTATATTGGGATAAAACACACCGCAACCCAAACGTCTCTTTCCTCCCAAACCGTGGATTTGTAATTTGATAGAATCATCTGGGTTCAAATCTGAAACCACCACACTAAAGCCAACAATTGTATATTTTTGAATTTTCAGGGTAAGTCTTTTGGGTTCTCTCTTATCGTTTGCAGGAATACCAATATTTGCGCTGATACCTAACGCTTGTAATTGACGTTCTGCTGCGATTAAAAATTCTTCTGGTTCCTGATAACCTTTGATTGTAACCAATCTAGCTCTCAGAGTATCTATAGGCTTTAATGTTTGAAGTTCCGGATTGCCTAACTCAATCGTATATTCTCCGATTTCTAGCTTTTCTCCAGCCAGCATATAAACATGGGCAATTGCTTCAACAGGTAGTCGCAAATATAACTTTGAATTTCTAGTCAGCCTAATTTTGCCTTTTCTATCAGGAATTCCTGTAATCGTGTTAATCGAGAGTTCTTTTAAATCATGCAGAGTAGGAAATTTTTGCGAAATTCCCGCTAAAAGACGGTGATTGTGGTCAGCATATAATTCTGTTCCATAAACCGGAAATGATAAATCAATGAAGTTATTCATGTCAAAGGGAAATAAACGGCAATTAATTTCTTAGAAATATGGGTTGTTTTTTCAAGTCAGAACTTACGATATTGTCACAATTGGTCTATGGTGCGTGACGCTATAAGTCCTATTACTACGTTCAAATTATCTTGTCGCGTCACACACCCTACAGTCAAAAATATGCCAATTGCCTAAGTCCTACAAGTAATGAAAGTCATGTTCCGCTTATTCCATCTGTATGAGAACATAATCCTCTGTACAGGTTTAACTTTCATTACACGAGCGAGTGACTGGAGTGTATGTAAATTCAAACTCCAGAGATTAATTTTAGAGAGTCCTTGCTCTATCGTTCTTTTTGAAGTTTTTTTGTGTATTCTTCAATTTCGAGTCTTTCCCGCAGCTTCTTCAAGCCAGAAACTTGGGTACTTAAGTTTATATCCTGCTGTTGCAAGGAAATTTTCACCAAATCCAAATAGTACGAAGCTAATTCCTTACCACCTTGCAAACCTAATTCCCAAATAGTAGTATGAGTGTCGCAAACATTATCTACAGGGTGAAATTGCTCGTCTAGAAATTTTGGGGTTGTTCGACCCCTATTTTCATCGGGTTGATTGTGTGAGATCATAATGGTCAGACTTTAAATTAAATTTCTCGGCGCTTAGTAAGCAGCCGATTTTTTTTACTATATCATGCCAATTTCTAAATGTATCCACCAACATCAAATCTATTTTATAAAATAAAAACCTGTTGCCAAAGTCAAAGGTAAAAAACGCCGAACAGCATCCTAGGTAGCAACAGACTTTTAGGGGATATTTTTCTAAAAGTATCAACCAATTGCTCAACGCCTGAGCGCATAAAACGCTGTACAGACAAATCAAAGGCAACTGTTGTGTATATCCAAATCCTATCATCATAATCTACACTCCTGTGGCAAATCGTAATTATTCCTCATCTCCTCAATCTCGCTTCGCACCAAATCCACCAACTCCTGGGGACGAATCACTTTTGCACCCTTCCCATACCACATCACCCACCGCTTCAAATCATTAATCCCCCGTACCTGCATTTTCAAGGTGATGGAATTATCGCCATGTGTCTCAATCTCTTGGGTATGATGCCAGCGTCTCTCTTTTATATAAGGTGCAGTTTTACTATCAAACCAAATTTGCACATCCAGCAACTTATCCCCAACCTCATGCTGAAACACATTACCTATATATTCTTTGGCATTGAATGTTGGATCAGGTGTAAAGTATTCCGGTAGTATTTCTAATTTTCTAATTCTGTCCACTCGAAACCAGCGAAACTCTTGACGCTTGTGACAGGAACCAATCAAGTATAGATTTGTACCACGATAGACGTGCAACAGGTATGGGTCTAACTTGCGTTCAGAAATTGAATTTCGACTAGCTGTGTAATATGTCATCAGTACAGTACGATGCTGACTGCAAGCGTCTTCGAGTTTGTGCCAGATATCTGGATCTAAATCGATTTCTGCACCACCACCAAACATCATGTGTTCCTCAGCCAATTGCCGGACATTAATCCAGGTTTCTTCGGGGAGTCGTTTGCTTAATTGAGCGATTGCACTTTTGAGTAATATCGCATAAGGTGAACCTGCATAGGTTTCTAGCATTTTTGCACCCACAGTCAGAGCGAATAATTCACCTTTAGTTAAAGGAACACTAGGTAATCGCCATTCAGGTTCGGTGTAATGGTGTCCTTGTTTCGAGCTATATTCAAGAGGTGCATGGTAGCGATCGCGCAAAAAAGCAATGTCACTGCGAATAGTTCTTTCACTGACTTCTAGTTCCTTTGATAAACTAACAGTAGTCGGTCGCCTGCTAGTTCGGAGCAGTTCATCAAGTTGTAGTAGTCGTTCTAGATGCCGAGCTGACATAAATCCACACCAAACAAAATTGATATGTTTATACTAAAAGACGCACCCGGCAAAAATACTTCCGCCTAAAAAAGTTTTTAAAAGTAAATATTTTGTAACTTCCTGTACATATTTGTTTAAATTCAGAGTCTCAAATTACAAGCATCTCTACTTGTGAAACCTGATTGAACTATAAAAGTAGTTAGAAGTCTTATCTGATAAACTTTTGAGTTGCAAAAAAAATCTCTTAGGTACTTGTAAAATCGCTGAATTGCTTATACAGTATGATTTATAGAAATTATAAAAATTTATCAGAAGTGTCATTTCAGCCTTTTTCCCCGTTTGCGGTTGCGTCTTTCCCTAGAGTGCTTGTAAAATTGCTTAGAGAATCACTCATAGTAAGGCTTTTTAGACTCGCTGTGTTTAAACCTTAGATGCCATTAGGCGTTGAGCAC
>JAYKJL010000034.1:0-9187 GCA_035285725.1 Nostocales cyanobacterium 94392
TTCAGTACATAGTATGCTAAAAATAAAAATTAAAAACTTGAAACTCTGACTGTGATGAACCGAAATTAGCTTTATTAATCGGTTTTAAGAATAAATACTATTTTTTATTCCTTCTTCCCTCTTCCCTCTTCCCCCTTCCCTTTTTTGACTATTTTTTTAGCATACTAACTACTGATGAGCCAAAATTATTAATTTAACTAGGGCTTACTTTAGTTAAATACCTTTTCACACCTTGGTAATGCTGTAATTATTTGTCGAAGTGTAGATTTAGAATCATCGATTAATTGTAAATCAAAGAATTTTAGTAATGGCTGGATGTGTACATTCTCTAACCATTCACTTGCAAGGTCTTCAATTATATGGTGTTCTGCGACTAATTTACCTTTGGAAAAACGGCGAATAATTGGATGAATAAATGCGCTTTCTGATGCTGACTCTATATTTTCCTTATGTACACGCTCTATTGCAAAAGGATTTTTATTAGCTTTTAAGATATCTAAACCAAACTCTAAAGTGATGGTATAATAATGATTGTTATGACCTAATTCGCTGTCATTTACATAATCAATTGGAAGCTCTTGATAATATTGAGCATATTGATTTTCATCTGAGATTACAATTACATCGCATAAGAAACCAGTTTGTTGCCACAAAGCCGAACTGATGTTAATACGCTCAATAATTGTATTAACAATTTTTTCTGGAGTCAGACTAATAGTTTGATTTGGTAAACTATTATGATGATATTTATGCTCAAATACCTTATGCAGCACACGAATATTATAGCGGAATCCATGAATAAAACCGGATTGTTTTTTCTTAAAATCTCGCATATGCATTAAAACACCTACGAAATATAAATCTTTAATATTAGTTGATTCCCATTCTGACGTTTGTTCTGGAAAACGATTGTTAATTGTTAATTTTGGTTTACAACTTTCATCGAAAATAGAAGCATCAAAGCGCCATCCAGTACATACGATTACACGATCGTAAATTAAATCTTCTTTTTCCTGATTAGCGTGTGTATAGCTCAAAGATACTACTAATTTATCATTCTCACGTTTAATATTGTCTATTGTTCCATCAATAAGGGCATTTTGAGATTTTAGTTGATAAGTATCTAAAATATTATTATTTACTGCTCTTAAATGTCCTACATATTTAGTTTCCCACGCCATTTTTACAGGATTTGGGCTGGCTAAATGGATTTGGGCTGTTGTCTCAAGCAATCCATCAGCAGTTTCAAATCCAGAATTACCTTTACCGATAATCAATACTTTTTGATTAATAAAATCTTCTGGATTAACAGATACTTCCGTGTAGTTTTCAGCTAATTCAATACCAGGAATTTCTGGGATATAAGGTTTCGTAAAACCAGTAGCAATTATCAAATTATTTGAGGAATAAGTATTCCCGCAACTATCTGTAATTTGAAAATTATTAACTTTAGAAATTTTTAGAATTTTAGTATCATACTGAATCTTAATATCAAAATAATTTACAAAATCGTTCAAATATCTTACTAAATCATCTGCGCTTGGGAAGTAGCTTTTGCTGTAATTTTTAAATAGCATTTCTTCACTATCACTTAGTAAAGAATTCCAGTCCCATCTTAAGTTGATTTCTGAATTGTCATATCCTGTATAAACTTTATTAATAGAAATCAGTTTGCGGTGTATGGGATACTTTTTGAAGAAAGTTCCGGGGTTTTTACCTGCTTCTAAAATTAAATAGTTACGATTAGCTTTTTCAAGAAAATAGCCTAATTGTACTCCAGCCGGACCCGCACCGATAATTAGATAATCAAATTCTTTTTTATTCATTTATTTATATTTATTAACAAATAATCCAAGTAATTACAACCTCATATTCTGAGATTCTAAACATAGAGTTACAAAATCACTAACTTAAAAAAATCATCATTCTTAAATAGTTAATAATTGCATATATTGTTTAAACAATGCAATTATATTAAGCAATAATAGCTTCTAAATTACGAGCGTATAATTGAGATTTTTCTCAACAGAATGATTTTCTACATAAATCATTAACTCTTGTACGCATTCCGAGTAACTATCAAATACTATCTCAACAGCTTCAAATGCTTTTACTTTTTGCTCTTGCGTCATTTCTATCGTTTCAAGATAATTTTCTGTGTCATCATAATCTAAACCACCTAAGATATGACCTGTTTCAACCTTTGCATGGGAAGCACTAAAGTAAGAATATTTTTTTTGAGTTTTTATTTGAAGTTCATCACCTATTTTTGCTAATAAAGGTAGTGCAATAACTCCTGTTGCTTCTATTGATTCTATGATTGCTAGTTTTATTATTAGGTCTTTTTCATACATACACAATCCAGCAAGATTATAGCAGAGTTCGCGAGTTTTTTTTGTTTCTTCACCCCAAAGAAATTTTAAAGTATCGGTAAAATTCAATGATTTGTCCAAGTCTAATTTTTTAATGTCTTCTATATACCACCTCCAATGACGACCATCTTCGTATGAATGTAGATTAATCATTTGTTGAATCGGTTCATCAGTTGGTTCTTTTTTAAGTACATAAGCATTAAAATCTTTAAACATCATTGCAAAATATGCTATACAAGGTGCCCAAACTAATCTTTGCCTTGGATCTATAGTTTCATCTCCTAAAAATTCAAAAAATGGTAATTTCGCAAATTCTTGCTTTTTCTGTTCAATCAATTCTAAAACTTCTTTCATTTTAATTATCTAGGGTCAAGGTACAATCTTGTTTAATTAAAGATGGTATTTGCACTAATCCCTGACACTATCTTTCAATAATCACAATATTCACGGAATAAAAACGCGAATATTACATCACTAAAAGGCTGCACGCAGAAAACTTTGATTAAATCAATGGAGCTTCACATTAACTAAGTTTTTCAAAACACTGTATTAAACAATATTCAGTTTTATTTAGTCGTGTTGCTTTAGCTCTTTAACTATTATTAAGTTTGGCAAAATAATTTTTAAATGGGAAGGGGTTTTGAATAATCTTTATCAAAAGAAAAATAACTAGAATATATACGGATAACTCAATAGGCTATTAATTGCCATGATATGCTTTTTTATTCATCTCAATTCCAGAGAATATACTTAACTTTACTGATTATTATTCTGGAAAATTAAATTCTTTAATTAATGCCTATATAAATCCTACATAGGCAGGACTTACGCAATTGTTACAATACACGGCTGGTGCGTGACACCACAAACTTGATTGTTTCGTTCAAAATCACTCGAAGTGTCACACACCCGTTGCAAAAAAAATGTGCCAGTTACGTAAGTCCTAATAGGTAAGAAGTCAGGTTTTTTTTGAAATTGATTGTGGGTGATTGATATTTTCCCTAAAAACCCGACTTCTAGGATTATTCCTTGGGTAAGAAGTCGGGTTTTTGTGAGGTTTATTGCGGGTGATTGATATTTGGCTTAAAAACCCGACTTCTATCGGTTATGAAGACTTAACCGCTATCGATTCCTCCAGTTTCTCTTCCTTTTCAGGTAAACCCAAAATCGAATTATACAGACTCACGTACTTTTTAGCCGAAAGCTTCCAACTAAAGTTCTGACTCATACCCCGTTGCTGCAATTCTTCCCATTGGGGTTTAAAGCGGAAGCCTTCCCAAGCCCTTACCATGCAAGTGTATAAATCTAAGGCTTCATAACGATCAAAACAATAACCCGTACCTGCTTGATTCATCGGGTCGTGATGGGATACTGTATCTACTAATCCCCCTGTACGACGCACAATTGGCACACAACCGTAGCGCATCGCGAGCATTTGACTGATACCGCAGGGTTCAAAACGACTCGGCATTAAGAATGCATCACTACCAGCGTAAATCCGACGAGCTAAAGCATCGTTATACAATATATAGCTTGCCATTCTTCCAGGAAAACGAGATGCCATTTGCCACAGTTGGGTTTCGTAATTTCTATCTCCTGTACCCAAAACCACAAACTGAGCATCTGTATAAGATAAAAATCGATCAAGAACTTGCATCATTAGATCGATGCCTTTTTGTTCTACTAAACGGGATACCATCCCAACTAAAAAGGCATTTTTGTTAACTTCTAATCCTAATTCTTCTTGCAACGCGATTTTATCAGTTCTGCGTTTATCTAAACTATCACTAGTGAACTTTTCTGCAATATACTTGTCTGTCTCAGGGTCGTAAACTTCAGTATCTATACCATTGACAATACCCGATAATTTACCGCTAATAAATGACAGCAACCCTTCTAATGTTTCGCCATAATCAGCCGTCTTAATTTGCTCCGCATAAGTTGGAGAAACTGTAGTTACCTTATCGGCAAACTGTACCGCAGCCGCCATGGTATTGTGTCCTTGCATATACCATGGACACCAGGTAATTTTCTCTAAATACCAGCGCCAAGGACCTTGATAAGCTAAATTATGAATCGTAAATATTGTGCTGATATCAGGAGATTGATGCAGCCACACCGGCAACATCCCTGTGTGCCAATCGTGACAGTGAACTAACTCCGGCTTCCAGTAATTCCAACAAAACTCAGCAGCACCATTAGCAAAGAAAGTAAAGCGCCAATGTTCATCATCACCGCCATAAACTTTGCGCGGGTCAAAAGCCGGATGTCCAAATAAATACAAAGGAACATCAGTACCGGGAAGCACTGATTCGTAAACCGCAAAATCATTGAACATGGCAGATCCCTTCCAAACTGGTTCGGAAGGGATTTCCATCTTGTCCGGCAGAAAACCGTAATAAGGCATGAAAATCCGCACATCATGCCCCATTTGTCGTAAAATTTTCGGCAATGCACCCACAACATCACCCATTCCGCCAACTTTCGCCACCGGAGCCGCTTCCGCTGCCACAAATAGAATCCGCATTTGAATTATCAGTTATCAGTTGTCAGTTATAAGTTATCAGTTGTTGGTTGCTAGTGGTTAGTTGTTAGTTGTTAGTTGTTGGTGGTTGGTGGTTAGTTGCTAGTGGTTAGTTGTTAGTTCTTGGTGGTTAGTGATAAACAACTGTCAACTGTCAACTGTCCACTGCCCACTGAAATTTACCCTCGTTGAATGGTCGCAAAAATCTCATTTAAGATGTCCTGCGCTCCTTGTTGACGCAAACGCTGCGCTAGTTCGCTTCCAATCTGCTCAGGCTCGTAAATGGAACCGCAAACGGTATCTTGGACGCGCTTTCTACCGTCAATACTGGCGACTATTCCCGTCAAGGTTAATTCGTCACCATTAATTTCCGTATTTACTCCTATGGGTACTTGACAACCACCTTCTAAGTCGCGCAAGAAAGCTCTCTCTGCAAGACAGCGATCGCGAGTTTGGGGATGTTCGAGTTCTTTGAGCAAGGATATCAGTTGCTTGTTATCAGCAAGGCATTCAATTCCTAATGCACCTTGTCCGACGGCGTGAAGGGAAATCTGCTTGGGTATGACTTGATGAATGCGCTCTGCCATTCCTAAGCGTTCCAATCCTGCTGCTGCCAAAATTAAAGCGTCGTATTCTCCTGCGTCCAATTTAGCAAGGCGGGTATTTAAATTACCGCGTACATCTTTAAACTCAAAGTGGGGAAAATGATGCCGCAATTGCGCTAAGCGTCGCAGGGAAGATGTACCGATAACGGCACCTTCAGGCAAAGTATCTAGTTGTTTATCTTTGTGCTTGGAATGCACCACTAAAGCATCAGCCGGGTTTTCTCTTTCGGTGATTGCTGCTAAACCCAATCCGGATGGTAAACGAGTCGGTAAATCCTTCAGAGAATGAACTGCAAAGTCAATCTCCCGATTGATCATTCCCGTTTCTAATTCTTTGGTGAAAAGTGCTTTGTCACCAATTTTTGCTAAAGCCACATCCAAGATTTTGTCACCCTTGGTAGACATGGTGTGAACTTCAAACTTAATATGAGGAAACCTCTGAGAAAGTTGTTCCTGTACCCAGTACGTCTGAATGAGAGCGAGCTGGCTTTTACGAGAACCGATGCGAATAGTTGTGATAGGACTCGAAACAACTGATGTCATAACCCAATTTATCGTTCTGGTGGAGATATATTCCTTATATAGAGTACCGCACTCAGGGACTCGAAAAATTATTTAGTACTCCACAGGTCAAGTAAATTTAGGCATCTTTTAACATTACTTAACAAACTTTTGTTACATATTTCGCAGCAAAATGTCTAGATGCTAAAAATTACATCCAATTGCGTCTTAAAACTAAATTATTCTCTTATTTTCTGGTAAAATGATGGGAAAAAGAAATTGTGGATTATTAGAAATTATAAAGAATAATTAATTTTTTGCGGTTGATCTTTTTTGTTTTTAATTTTCTTTTTAATCAGGTAGGACTTAGCAAAAAAGGCACATTTTTATTGTAGAGTGTTGTGACACTTTGATTAATTCTGAACGTAGTAACAAGGTTTTTAGTGTCACGCACCAGTCACACATTGTGACAATTGCGGCTATTCCTGTCAGGTTAGAGGGCTTGAAAGCGAAACCCTTATGGAGATGTTACAGTGTAACGTCTCTAAATTATTGTTGCGTAAATTATTGATGTAGTAGATTACTAGAGACTGGCAACCAGCGATCAGAATCCATAAAAGCCTTGTGTGTTTCTGAATAAACTTAACTATAGAAAGAAGAAGTCTTCTTAATTAAAGGATATTACTAATTTGGTACAGTTATTGTTCTACACAAATATTCAGTTGAAGACTTTAGGAGTAAATGGTATTGAAATTTGTATCCGAGCCTACAATTGCTGATAAAATTCGCAAGATGAAGCAGCGAGTTAAGTGGGGAGACTCGGCGATCGCACAACGGAATATCGACCAAACTAGTTTAGTTATAGATGATGGAAAAGCCGACGACGTAGAATTTTCCTTTCTGGTGGTAGGTGATAGCGGTACGGGTTCGCACCGGGGACACAGCCCGATGAGAAAGGTTGCAGAACTAATGCTACCCTATCATCAAGAATGCCGATTTATGCTGCATACAGGTGACGTTGTTTATCAAGTGGGTTCGAGCGAATACTATCCGAAAAACTTCATCAAACCCTATCGAGAGTTTATTGTCGATGGCGAAAATTATCAAAAAATTCCCTACGATGAAATGGTATTTAATCTGCCGATTTTACCCGTACTGGGAAACCACGATTACTACGACATCCCAATTATATTTGGCTTAATATCCGCAACAACCTTACCATTTCGTCGCCTAATTCCCTCAAAGTTAGATATTGAAGTTGGTAGACATGGTTCCTATACAGGTGATGCATTTGCACGAGCATTTTTAGATTATTTGAGTCGGTTTAAAGTTGCAGGTGAATTAGCGCGTCATTTAGATGAACACTATACCGCTAAAACAAATACAGGAAGATGTCTTCGCTATGTACCTTCCGATTTTACCCGTCTTCCCAATCGTTACTATACCTTCCGCTACGGCGGAATTGATTTTTTCGCTTTAGATTCCAATACGCTTAATGATCCGCTTCCTTTACCAGATACAAAGGAGGGATATGCTTATCGTTTATCACTGCAAAAAAGGCGTAATCAATTAGAGCAAGAACAAGAAGAAATTAGGGAAACTTCCGAAAAGCTCAATCCAATTAACCTTAACGATGCAGAACAAATTGATGATTTACAATCTAAGCTATCGCAAATTGAGGAAATGATTGTTGACATTGATAAGCAATTGGATAGTCCTCGAATTACTGTTAGCGACATTGAACAACTCGAATGGTTCAAGCAGCGTTTAATTGAATCTTGGAATACTTCCGATGTCCGAGGACGAGTAGTTTATTTTCATCATCCTCCCTACGTTACTGAAGCCACAAAATGGGAACAAGCACAAACTCTCGCAGTTCGGAGCCGCATCCGTGATGTATTCAATGCAGTTGCTCAAGAGGTTAATTCCTTAACTCAAAATCGTCCCATAGTCGATTTAGTTTTGAACGGACACGCTCACTGCATGGAACATCTCAAAACATTAGATACAGGTCACGCTGACTCTAACATCAACTGGATTGTTTGCGGTGGGAGCGGACATAGCTTGCGACGACAACGACCAGAAGGAGCAGATTTATGGGAATCTTTTTCAACAAATAGTGAAGAAGAATCGATATTAGTAGCGCGATCGCAACTTTTTATCGGTCGTAACGGTTCTGGTTCTCATAAACGAAGACCATATTCAGGACTTCGGATTGATGTCAAACAAGGTTTTCCTCCCAAGTTTGTAGTAAAACCTTTGGTTGTAGAACGCTATCAAAGTGAATGGTATCACCCAGAGATTGAATCATTTACAATTTAAATTCACCAAAATATATATTAGGTAATGGGTAATAGGTAATGGCTATGAATAACCGTGAGCAACAAATTTATTACTTCTTATGAATTACATAGAGAACTATGAACCATTATCCCCATTTTAATCACGGATTAAAAAGAATTACATGGATTTTTATTACCAATTACCAATTACCTATTCCCTTAAATAATTCCTGGTCCTTTACCTCGTTTGTCAGCTTCCATTGTTAAATCACCGTCTTTATCTTCATTTACTTCTTCAAGTTCTTCTGCACGTTCTACAGCTTCCATCTCTGCTTGTTGTTTTGCGTCACCGGGTTCTTCGTAATACATTTCCGGTTCGATTGCGTAATTATTTAACAAACCTTCGTTATCTACCGTATAACCTTCAGTTGTGTTTAAACTTTGGTCTTCTTCTTTGTCAGGAGTTGTTTTATAATTACCTTTTTCTCTTTCTTGACGAGCCGCAGTTTCCGCAGGGATTATACCTCGATCATATTGGTCTCTTTGAGCTCGTTCTGATGAATCTACCGCTTTATTTTTATTATCAGCCATTGTTTCAATCCTCGTTAAAAAGTTTATTAATTAACTTATGAAACTAGATTAGATTAACAGATGGCAAAGAATATACTATCCTTAGAAGTGAGTTAGCTTAAATACGCATTAATTTTTCTCTATCCCTAGATATAATTATAAGTAAAGATTATTAATACATAGAGATGAATTTATTAGTAAACCTAAGAGGGTGTTTATAAATTCGGCAAAAACCGCGATTTGTCATGCTGAACGAAGCTTCTTCTTCGTGAAGCATCTCTCGACTACGCCGCAAAACCTAGATTCTAGCCTTCGGCAACCTTCGGTACGTTC
>JAYKJL010000035.1:0-12384 GCA_035285725.1 Nostocales cyanobacterium 94392
AAGCACCACAACTACCGCAGTAACTCGTTATCGTTCGGCTGCTTTTACTCCTACTACGGGGAGGAATTATCGTATTGTAGCTAGAAACAGCTCAAATATGAGCAATTATAATATTTATAATGCGAAGATTATTGTTCAGCAAATATCCGTAACTGGTGGAACCTCGTATTATTTTGACGGCTCGGATGTAGCAGTTTCAGACCCAAATAGCGTTTGGGCAAACGATTCAAATGCTACCAATGGAAACACAGCCAATGGAGCAAATACCTCTACAAACGGAAGTACGTCATCTAATTATTTGATGGCTGAAGGGACGACCTCTCCAACAAGTGGTGGAACAATTAATAGGGTTGTTGGAGCTATCTATTCAACTGGTAACACTAATCCGGGACAAGTAAATATTTATACTAATGGATTAGGTGAATTACTTGGGAGCGTTCTAAATAACAGAACCACTGATGGATATTCTTATGTCGAATTATCTACTCCATCAGGGGGCTGGACATGGCAGAAATTAAATGATTTAGAATTTAAAGCCTTTAAAGTTAGTGGGGTAGGCTCGTTTACTCTTAACACTGTTGAGATTATTGTAAATCCAACAGATGGAATCACCAAACTCGAACCTCAATACCTTCTAGCAAATACGGCAGTAGGAGCAGGAACAGGACTTCAAGACTACGACACTTACTTTGACCCAGCCGAGTGGGATAGCGTAACCAACACTTATTACCACGAAGCTAATAATGTAGCTTCTGGTACTTCGGACGCTAAACTTCAAACCGACCCAAACGGCACACCAGCCGATATTACAGGCTCAACCATCACAGACATTATCGAGCGTGAGCGTTCATCTTCATTAACTATGCCCGGAACGGCACAAACCATAGACGTAAACCAAACAGGAACATAAAATATGGCATTTAACGCCTCGCGTATCATTGTTCAAACTCAAGTTAATAGTGGAACAAATGTAACTGTTAGCGGGACGGTTCAATCAGCAACTTTTTCCGTTATTGCAGCTACTATTTTATTTGCTTACACCTTTGTTCCAACTGTAGTTTCAGCGACTTTTTCAACGCCAAGCGTAACAGCCAAAACCGATCAGGTTCTTACCCAAAATGTTCAATCTGGCACATTTACAACTCAAACTCCAAGCGTAGCAATAGGAGCGGTAATATCACCAACCGTTCAAACAACGACTTTCTCTACCCAAAGTTTTACTGTTAATCTTGATTTTGCCTTCGCTCAAAATATTCAGTCAGTCGTATTCTCCGCACAGTCACCAACGGTTTTAACAGAGCAGATATTAACTCAGAGTGTCCAAACGACAACCTTTAGCACCCAATCACCGACTGTAGCTACAACTCAAGACGCAACAGTTTCAATAGGTGTTCAGGGAGCTACGTTTAGCACAGTTACACCGGCTGTTAATTTCGACTTTACTTTAGCCCAGAATGTCCAGTCAGCAACTTTCTCAACTCAAGCCCCAGTAGTATCGGGTAGTGCTACATACAGCCCAGCAGTAGTTAATGCAACTTTCTCTCCACAAGCAACAAGTGTTTCAACAGACCAGATTCTTACTCAACCCGTTCAGTCGGCAGTATTTTCAGTAATTCCTCCAACTGTAAGTATTTCGGGAACAGCACAAAACGGTAATCCGATTGGTTTATTACTTGCCTTAACTTATAACGTCAGCACAGACGTAACAGTAGCTCAAACAGTCCAGTTTGCAACATTTAGCTTAGAGGCTTCGTCAGTAATTACAGATGCCATCAATTCGGTAACTGTACAAAGTGCTGTATTCAGCGTTCAGTCTCCGACAGTTGTATTAGGGGCAACCCTTGGACAAAATGTTCAATCTGCGACTTTTAGCACACAAACCCCTGTAGTTAGCATCGGTTCTGTTGTCACTCAAAATACTCAAACTGCCACTTTCACAACACAATCGCCCGAAGTTAAGTTTGATTTCACCGTTACTCAGAATACACAAAATGCTAGTTTATCTACACAAACTCCTTCATTTTCGTTTGATTACGCCTTTGAACAGACGGTGCAAAGTGCAGTATTTTCTACCCAAAGCCCAACTGTTTCAACAAATCAGACTCTTCCCCAGACTGTTCAAACAGCTACATTTACAACCCAAACAGTAACCGTTGATACCAGCAACACCACAGTTGTCAACATAAGTGTTCAGAGTGCGACTTTCTCAATTCAGGCTTACTCAGTAGTTACTGACCAAATCCTTTCAATTGGAAGTCAAAACGCTACCTTTACAGCTAATATAGTTGTCGTTTCTATACCGAAATTAATTGAGATAGACGCACAGACTGTAAGCCTTACAATTCCCGCATTTGTAGTTAGCACAGAATCGGTTATTAGCCCTTCGGTTCAGACTATTACTTTCTCAATTCAGACGGGAAATGTTGAGCTAGGACAAATTGTTGCTGTTAATAGTCAGTTACTTACTTTTACAACTCAAACCGTTTCTTTTACTACCGAAAATTACGTTGGAGTTTCGGTTCAGACCTTAACCTTCTCAATTCCTTCACTTATTCGTTCAGGAGGCTTTTATACTGATAAATATCAAGATAGAAATACCTCATTTGACGATAAATACAGCAATCGAGGAACAAGTTATAATAATAAATACTCTACTCGCAACACTTCTTATTCAGATAAACACAGCACAAGAAGCACGAATTACTCAGATAAATACTCCGATCAAAACACTTCTTACGACGATAAATATTCAAAATTAAACCTCTAAAATGGAAAGAAATTCTTTAGGACAATTTGTTAAAGGTATGGTTACTTGGAACAAGAAAGAACCCATTATCAAGAATTGTGAATATTGCCAAAGGGAATTTTCAGTTAAACCTAGTTTAGATAGAGTCCGATACTGCTCAAGAAGCTGTATTCGTAAAGGTAAACCAAGTCCTATGAAAGGAAAGAAGGTAACCCCTGAAACACGATTAAAACAACGACTAGCAAAACTTGGTATAAGAGGTGAAAAACATTGGAATTGGAGAGGTGGTAACGGCAAAACGGAACGCAAGATTGAAATGGCACGAGATGAATATAAACAATGGCGTAAGGCAGTTTTTGAAAGAGATAATTATAGATGTTTGGACTGTGGTGAGCGAGGGGGCTTTCTAAATGCAGACCATATCTACCCTTGGGCATTATATCCAAGATTAAGATATAAGATTGAAAACGGCAGGACTCTTTGTAGATCGTGCCATGAGAAAACTAACACTTGGGGTGCTAGAGTAAGAAAAATTGCTCCCGACCTCAGGATAACTGAAAGGAATTAATCATACGGCAGATAATACCTCAATAACCCCCGGCACTGGCGAAACTATTGCCTCTGATGACATCGGCGGTGTTAAGTTTCAAAGAATAAAAGTTATCCATGGTGCAGACGGCACTAATGATGGTGATGTATCTAAAACTAATCCGCTTCCAACAACTCCAACACCTGTTTCAAACGGAGCTGGCTGGGATACCTTCCGCACTCTTGATGCAGACGAAACTGAAGAAGAGATTAAAGGAACAGCAGGAAAGCTAGGTGGCTGGTTTATTTATAATGACGGAGCAGCAGAAGTGTATGTAAAGTTCTATAACGCCACAGCAGCGAATGTAACCGTTGGGACAACTACTCCGAAGCTAACAATTCCAATCCCTGCTGGAGCAGCTTCAAATATTGAGTGGGGGAACGGCATTCCCTTTGACACAGCAATTTGTATAGCTGCTACAACTGGCGTTGCAGACAACGACAGCACAGCCCCAGCAGCGAACCAAGTAATTGGAAATATTCTCTATAAATAATGCACTATTTAGCTTTTAACAAGGCGTGGTTTGAAAAACATCAAAATAAGCTTTTGTGGTTTTTAAAGTATTCATTTTTCAGAAAGATTCTGCAAATCCAGACTGATAAACCAATCGTTAAGATTGAGCCTAATGCTTATACAGTTTATTTGGGAAAAGATGAGGTTTATCATTTCCAAACTGATTTTAGAACCCATTGGAAATACTCTAAAAGACTTTATTACGCATTTAAACCTCTATGGTGGACAATGCACATTTGGGATTTGTTTGCAGATGTATATGTCCCCAAATTATCGTTCGGTTTTGACACCTTAACAGCTTATCCCGATCCTCATCCAGAAACAACAACTGTTGATGGAATAGTATATCGTGATGTTGTGAACGAATCGTGGGCTACTATTAGAGGAGCAACGGGGAATGGATTTACCGATGACTCAACCACTCATAATGCTTGCAGAATCCAAAGTGGAACTTCAAGTTTTAACAATATTACTAGATATATTTGTTTATTTGATACTTCTACTTTAACCTCAAACGCTTCAATAACTGCTGCAACACTCTCTTTGAGAGGTTCATCAAAATTTAACGACTGGAGCATTAGTGATTGGACATTAAATATCTTTACATCGAATCCAGCTTCTAATACTGGACTATCAAACTCTGACTTTACAACTCTTGGGACAACACCACAATGTGACACGGCTATTACATACTCAAGCTGGCTAACTTCTGGTTATAACGATTTCTCACTAAACTCAACAGGACTTGGGAATATTTCTAAAACTGGTGTTTCAAAATTTGGAACCAGAGAATCTACTTATGACGCTCCCAATTCTACCCCAACTCACGCATCTTCTAAAACGGCAGAATTTGGGCTTAGGTCTGCTGATTACACTGGAACATCCGATGACCCCAAATTAGTTGTCACTTACACATTAGCCTCCCCAATTAGACTCTTAACATTATTAGGTGTTGGAAAATAATGCTTCAAATAGAAACTATTGAAAATTTAACGGGTTTTGGAGACAAAAACTCCCCCGGTGAATATTACCACTCTGAAAATTTAATTCAGGGGCAATTCGGATTGGAAGCCAATATTGCAATTACTACCGAATCTGCAACTGGCTCTCCAGCAAGGTTTAATTGGTTTACTGAATATGGTTCTACACCATACGCCGTTGACACATCAGGGAAGATTTTTTCACGTTCTACAAGTTGGAGTGAAGCTCGAAACCCCGGAAGTAGTTCGGGAAACGGTCTTATAACCGACCAAAAGGGGCGACTTCTTTATGCAAGAAATCAATACTTGGGGATGTATAACGGAACATGGAACGATACTTGGAAAGACTTTGTTACTTCAACAACTGAATTTCGACCAATGGATACTTATGAAGATTGGGTTGCGATAGGTAACAAGAATACAATTTCCTTACTTAATGTTACTGACGACAGTTTTTCAGCAGACTCACTAACTCTTCCTACCGATTTTGTTGTTAGAGCAATTAAATCTAATCAATCGGGAATTTTGGTTGGAGCAAATGTTGGTGGTCGGTCTGTGATTTTCCTTTGGGATGCCCGTGCCACTCGTTCAATCTCAGATTGGATTTGGTTTGAATACAAACTTCAGTCAATTTGTAAATATGGTTCTCGCTGGATTGTAACTAACCAGAAACAACAATTTATTACAGACGGGTACTCTACCACTGCATTACCATCATTCCCAGATGTAAGCGAAAGAACAGAAACCTTTAGATGTATCCCAGCCGGAACAATGGTTCTGGGAGATAAACTTTTTACAGCAAACACTGACATTAACTTGTCTTTGAATCGTTTAAAAAGTGGTTTATGGATGCAGGATTTAACTAATGGATTATTTAATTTTGTTACTGTTGAGAATGGTTGTGTAACAGATATGACTATGGGAGCTTTGTATAAAGACTCAAGCTTTAACATCTTTATCTCTTATTCAACCAATCTTCCAAGCGGAAATCATGTAGGACAAATCAAAAATACTTCACCCACAAGTGCAACATTAATCTTTCCGAAATTAGGTCAAGGGACTAATTATAAAGTAGCTAAAGGTGCAAAACTTGATATTTCTAGCATATTCAAAACAAATCTTGTTTACCCATCAGGATCGTTCGTTGTTGATTTGAAAATTTACAATTTTAAACGTCCTTTATGGGGATTTGGGACTACAAGAAGTGCTTCTAGTAACACAAACGAATTAAATGTTGATGGAACAGCAGGGGGATCAAACAACGCAAAAATTGGTGACGAAGTAACTATATTGTCTGGTATAAATGCTGGACAAATTAGACATATTACGAGTATTTCTGGAGCGGGAACTTCTACTGAAATATGGACTCTTAATTCCGCTTTACCCCAACTTACTGACAATGGAGCGGTGTTTAACGTTCAACCCTTTCAATTAGTTGCCTCTAAAACTATATCTTTTTCGGATTATGGCGAATTGAGAGATGTTTATTTTGATATTCGGAATAATATTAAAGGTAAAAAATTCCTTTTAAAAATTATTATTAAAAGTATAAGCAACATATCCTTAGCTGCGAATTCTTTATCCTTCATTTATGAGGATTTAGGAGTCTTATGACACAGGAAGAACTTCAAAAAGCAATAGAAAATGGGGAAACTGAAATTACTCAACTAGACCAAGCAGCGTCCCAAGAGATAGGTAAAATAGACGAACTTTCTCGTTTTATTGCTGTTTTAGAAGTGTTACGCAAACCAAAGTATCATCTCACTTCAGCACCCACATTTACGCCAAAGACATGGCTTGAACAAATTCAATATGTTGATGATGGAGCAACACAATCAATTTACGTTTGGATCAATAATGCTTGGGTACAACTTGGCGGTGGAGATTTACCTACTTACACCGCACCTGATGACACGGGTGTAGAAATAAATTCAGGAGCTTCCACCGGAGGAGCTGGTACAGATTTTGTAATTAATGCAGGAGCCGGTAATAGCGGAGCTGGTGGAGACGTAGATATTAATGCTGGAGCTGGGGATGGGGCGATAGGTGGCACCATAGACATTCTCGGTGGGGCTGGGACTTCTGGTGGAGGAGTTTCTGTGAATGGTGGTAATGCTTCAAGTGGAACTCCGGGAGCAGTTGTCATAAAAGCTGGTTTTGCCACAGGGAATAATTCTGGGGGCGGAACTCTTACCCTTCAAGCAGGGAACGGTCATGGCTCTGGAAATGGCGGTTCTGTTTACATAAAAGCGGGAACAAGCTCGACAGGAGAAAAAGGTTATATCGTCTTAGAGACTTTAAACGTGCCAACCTCCGCAAGTGATAATGGAACAACGGGAGCAATCGCTTGGGATTCAGACTATATTTATATTTGCACGTCAACTAACACTTGGAAACGTGCTGCATTATCAACTTGGTAATTAATTTTAAAACAAATGACATTTTTAGAAGCCCAAAAGCATCTTTGCCGAAAACTCGATATTGACTATGCCGACATAGCCAATAATGATTTATTTTCTTTGGAAGATATTAAAACTTTTATTCAGCTTGGGACAATTAAAGCGTGGGATTATAAACCATGGGATTTTACCGAAGGGTCTAAAACCGCCACCACTGTTTCAGACATGACAACAAACGGTTATGCTGATTATCCAAATGACTTTCAATCCGGCAGCACTTACCTTTTAAAAATTGCGGGTAAGGAGTATAAAAAACTTATTTTTCAAGATTATTTAAAATTCTTGGAAGACTACCCCGACGCTACTGATAGAGTTTGGAGTGAACAAAAGAGATTTATTTTTATTAACGCAAACGCCTACACAGCAGGTGAAACTTTAGACTTATATGGCAAGCTCATGCCACCGATTTTGAGTAACGATGCAGACATTTTGCCGTTTTCCCCTGACTCAGATAACTATGAACACTCTGGAAATGAAGCCATAATTTTACTTGGTTATTCAGAAGCATTAGGTAGCGAAAAAAAGAAGAATCCTCAGCAAGCGGAAATTGAACGTGGAAAAGCCTACCAAATTTTAGATTTATTGTGGAAACCATTTGCTGATGCCCGATCACTTTTACAATCTAAAAACCGACCATTCTTTGAAGTTTCTGATTACTTCGGTAATTCTGATAATAACTCCATTGGTTCATTTGATTATTTAAATTAAAAATATGGCAATCCAACTATTTGGCGACCCTTACAATTTGCAAGGCAGCCCACAAACGCTTCAAGGTAGTAGCACAGGAAGTCTTTTACAGCCTTCGTCTTCACCTAGTCCAACAGTTGCAACGGGAACGCAACCAGTTCAAACTACTCCAACATATCAAGCAACCCAAACTGTAACTCCTAAAGTGAGTTATGCTGATTTATACTACCAAAATGTAGGTGGTAATCAGACCGTTTTTAATCGAAATACACAACAAGGCTACTCTGATCCAAATCAATTAGCCAGAGACTTAGGGATTTCTACTAATCAAATTCAATGGAACTCCATATCTGGTTATCAGCAACCAACCCCTACTTCTACTACTGTAAATACCCAGACTTTTCAGCCATTAAATCAACCAACATACCAACAAACATTCCAAACATATCAACCAACTTCATCAGACCCGAACGAAACTTTTGCAAGACTCGCGGCTCAATCAGGTCTTTCTTTAGATGATTATGTAAAACTTGTTTCAGGAACCGTAAGCCCAGAAGAAAGAGCGAATATTGATAGAGGTCTCGGAATTCCCGATTTATATAAACAATTATTTAGTCCCGCTCCCTCCACGCAGGAACTTTACAACAATGCTTATAAACAAGCTGGGCTTGGGGATTTGAAAGCTAAAATTGACGCTAAGTTAGCTGAAATTAACTCTCGTCAGCAAAAATACATTGACAAAGCCGGAACGGTCAACGAAAATCCCTTTCTTTCAGAAGCATCTCGTGTCGGACGATTGAGAGTTCTAGACGACAAAAAATTAGCTGATATTGGTAATTTACAGAACGAAGTAAACGCTTTGGCTGACCTTTATAATAGCGGAATCAACGAAGTAAACGCAGTAGTCGGCAGAACAACAGCAGATTTTTCAAATAATCAACAAGTAAACGCTCTAAAACTTCAATATTTGCAACAACAAGCCGAGCAACAATTAAAAGATTTACAGGCTACTAAAACTAAGTCTGCATACCAGTATTTACCTGCTTACTTACGAGCAAAAGCCTCTTCTCAAAAACCAGACACAATCGGGTCTAATGAAACTGGCTTTTATCGCTGGAATCCTGATACTCAAACCTTTGAACAAGTAATTGCTCCTAATGTTACTCCAAATTGGCAGTCAGACCCGTTCGGTAACTTGTTTAATTCTCGAACAGGTGAACGACTTGGAGCTAATGACAGTATCCAAGGAATTATAAGTGCAATTAGAAGCGGAGCAATTACAATTGACAAGCTTTCTCCAGCTCAAGTTGCACAAATCGCACCTTATCTGAACCAAGCTGGACCAACTGCTAGACAATCTGCTCTTTCTTCAAGTTTGCAAGTGGTAAATGACCTACTTTCTAATTCAAATTTAAGTCAAATCAGTGGATATTTACAAGGAAAATTAAGATTAGGAGATTTGTTACCTTCGGCACAATTAGCTATAAACCAATTTAATCAACTTAAAGGTATTCTTTCTCTTGAAAATCGTGAAAAACTTAAAGGTTCTGGGGCAATTTCAGATTTTGAATTTAAGGTTTTATCACAAGCAGCAACTGCTTTAGATAGAAATCTTCCTGACGCTGATTTCCGCACCCAGCTTCAAAACATTAAAGACGTTTTTGAGGGTAAATATTCACAAACTTTGGGTGGTTCCAGTAGCTCTTATGATCCTTTAGGACTTTTCAGCTCGGTTGGTAACACCTCAGCTTCCACCGGAATGAGAACTGATAGACATAATAACCCGACAGCCTTTACTACAGACATAGCAAAACTAGCTGGACTTCGTGAAGGAGTTGATTATGTCAAAGGCGATCCGTTCAGTAACGGAAGGTATTACACCGCTCGATTAATCGGCGACCCTGTTGCTACGACTATTAGAGTAATAGATAAAATTGGTTTTTACACTCAGTCTGGAAATCCCCGATGGTCATACATTAGCTCTATTCCTCAAGCTAATAATTGGAACAACTTAAATTACACTCAAAAGAAACAAATAATCGCCCAAATGTATCAACGTGAAGGTGGTTCATCATTAAGACAAATCTTCGCTTAATATGGCATTACAAGTAGCTCAACAACCAAATAATTTACCCACTGAACCGCTTAGAATGGCTGCCCCAACTCAGCCAGCTCTTTCGCTAAACACCGTCACTCAACCAACTCAACCGACACTCTCTCCAAGAGTTGCACAGCCTATTCAGCCACAACTTAACCCACAGATACAACAACCAAATTTACCGCAGTTTAACGTAAACAATATTCCACGTTTTGTTCCCCTAGGTGAAATGGTTAAAACTAAATTCCCCGGCATTTATGACGAAATAGACAGCGGTGAATTAGGTTTAATCGTTTCTCAAAAATATCCGGGCGTTTATGACCAATTCATTGATCCATTACCAAAACAAGAGGAAGGTGAAAAAGGGGTAAAAGGGGCAGCTTTAGGTTTTACTAAGGGTCGTTTAAAAACTTTGAAAAACGTTGCTAAAGCCACTTCCTACCTGTTCGGACGGCAAAAAGAAGTCGGTGCAACATTGGATTATTTTCTTCCAGACGAAAACCTACAAACACAAGGAACAGCAGAAAAGGTTGGAGACGTAGCGGGTTCTATTGGTGAATTTCTTTTACCAGCCGGATTAATCGGAAAAGCTGGGAAAGCTATTGACGCAGGAGTTAAGAGTTTAAATTATGGGTCAAAAGCAACAAAAGCACTTCAGTTAGCAGGAAAAGCAGGTCTTGGAGCTGTTGAAGCTGGAACAATTAGTAAACTACAAGGACAGTCAAATAAAGATGCTCTGATAAATGCCGGTATAGGTAGTGCTATTCCAATCGCAAGTAAGTTGATAACACCTATCAAAAACAGTCAGGCGGGCAGGTTTATTAACAGCTTAATTAAACCCAAAGAAATTGATTTTAGGTTCGGCAAAAACCCCGGACAAGCTGTTGCCGAAGCTGGTATTACTGGAAACACTTTAAAAGGATTAAAAGACAATATCCGTAAAGTCAGGCAATCAACTGGTAAAGAAATTGAGGCTCAATTACAAAAAGCGATTAACACCAAACAAGATGTGTCTCCTATTTTCAAAGTAATTGATGACGCAATAGGGGCTGCCGTTAATCGAGGCGAACAAGATTACGTCAATCGTTTAATTCAATTAAGAAACGGTCTGACCAAGAAATTCAAACTTGTTGACGGTGAATTAAAAGTAATTGGTGAAAAGAATTTGGTTCTTAATCCGCTTGAAATCCAAAAACTTAAAATCCAAGTTGGTGAAGGAACTCGCTGGACGGGACAAGCTTTTGATGCAGATATTAATCAGGTAAAAGTTAAGCTCTATCAGGCTCTAAACGATTTAGTAGAAAAAGCAGCCCCCGGCTCCAAGAAATTAAACCTTAAATATTCCAATCTCTTAACTGCTGAAAAAGCCGCTGAAAAACGTATTTCAACTGCTTCAAAAAATAATTTATTAAACCTTCCAAATCTTAGTTTAGGCGGAACAGGGGCAATAGTCGGAGGCTTTAGTTCTGGGGCAGCAATACCAGCCCTTCTTGCTGGTGCAGGAGCTGTAGGTGTTTCCAAAATACTCGGAAGCACAGCGGTTAAAAGCAGAGTTGCCACACAATTAGCAAAACCAGCCAAACGAGGTTTTGAAAGAGCTTCAAAAGTCTATTTTGGTACTCGTGAAAAAGAACCTAAATCGCAGTAATTAGAACAGCTAAGGCTATTCCAACTAAAATATAAAAAAAGTTTTTCATACCGTCATCCTACACCCTACATTAAATCTGTCAATATGCACGATCACGTTTACACAAAAGTTCGATTAACTGAAGATAAACTTAGTCTTGTAAAGACTTGTTTTGAGTGTGGTATTCAGCTAGTAATTGATGCTACTCCAGAAGATGTTGAACTTTATGATTTATCAGTAAATATTAAATAATGAGCGACCGAATAGACGATATTTATAAAATCCTAATTGAATATATAGAATCAGATAATAAATATAAGATTCAAAAACAAGAAGCTGACGCAAGAAGAACGCTGGACACCCAAAAAGAACTAACAAGAATTAACGATACCTTGGTTAAGGTTGAAAAACAGACCACTTTAACTAATGGAAGAGTAACAGCTTTAGAGAAAGTTCAAACTATTGATAAAGTCAAAGATAAAGTTAATTGGAAGTGGATTTTAGCGATAGTTTCAGGCTTGGTTGGTGTAATAACATTTATATTGAATTTATTAGCCCCAATAATTGTTGATTTAATCAGAAATCTAATTAATAAATGAGTTATCCACTTTTCAGGTTCGTACAGTGTGATATAATGTAAATATATAAAACAAAAACATTTAGCGTTACGCTAATGAAACCAAAA
>JAYKJL010000036.1:0-8617 GCA_035285725.1 Nostocales cyanobacterium 94392
ATAACATTGAAAGGACATACAGCCAGCGTTCAAGGTGTGAGCTTTAGCCCGGATGGCAAAACTCTTGCTTCCGCGTCTAATGACGAAACCGTGAAACTTTGGGATCTCAACAGTGGTCGGGTAATTCAAAGCTTTAAAGGGCATATAACCTATGTTCGTAGCATAAGCTTTAGCCCGGATGGTAAAACTCTTGCTTCTGGATCTTGGGACAAAACGATAATTTTGTGGAATCTCGATTTAGATGATTTGTTGGTGCGAAGTTGCAGATTAATACGAGGCTACCTGCAAAATAACCCCGATGTCAGCGCAGAAGACAGACATTTGTGTGACAACATCAAACGTTGAGGGTTCTAAATGGGGACAATGATTTACTTCTGAAAATATTCAAGATTACATTTTTACCTATTACATTTCTTTTGATTACAATATTACTCTATCAATATTTAGATATGGTATTTGTAGCAAAATAATATTTGAAACCAAGTCAGGGATTGCAAGAGAGTTGTGAAAGTTCCAGATAGTGCAGTAATACCAGAAGAAAAGCTGACACGCTATCTTTTAGTACCAAGAATCAAAGATGATAAATCGAAATTTTTAGCACAAGCCGGATTTACAAAAGAGAACCCAAATGATTTATTAAATGCGATTCAGCAACTTATACTTACATCCGAGGCAGTAGAAGATAATATCAATGAGTACGGAGTCTTTTATACCGTAGAAGGAAACTTACAAGGTTTAAATGGTCGTAGCTTACCAGTGGTAACAGTTTGGCTACAATCAAAGAATGACGGTAGCTTTCGCTTTATCACCCTCAAACCCAAAAAGGACTAACATTTATGAAACTCGAACTTTATCAATACGTTTCTCTGTGCCGAGATATTCCCGAACATAACCTCAAACGTGGAGATGTGGCAATGCTAATAGACTACCTAACCCATCCTGATGGTGGAGAAGATGGTTATATTTTGGAAGTTTTTAATGGTGCAGGAGATTCTATCGCTGTTTTTACAGTTCCCACCTCAGCAGTAGAAAAACTACCCAGCAATGTAGTTTTAGCAGTGCGTCCTTTAGTAGGAATATAGAATTAAGCAAATACGTTATAAAATTGAAAATCATGTATAACTCTTATAGCAAATGGTTTTTAGATAAATGCACGTCATCAGTTTTAAGGCTTTAAGAGAATATACAGAAATTCATGCAGATAGCCGGGAAGCACTCATATATTGGTATAAAACTGCTAGCAAAGCGAAGTGGTCAAATTTAGTTGAAGTGCAAGAAACTTTTCCAAAAGCTGAGGCAGTTGGAAATTTCACTGTCTTTAATAAGTAGTAGCGCAAAAATATTTACATTCATTCTGAGTAAAGCGAGGCAGTTCAAAACCTTGCGATTGCTTCATTTCGCTTCGCTACATTCGCAATGACATTGTGTAACTAATTCTGCTTGGTTACTTATTAAGGGGAATAAGTACCGATTGATTGTTAGCATGGATTATGCAGAAGAAATGATTTATATTAAATATATCCTAACTCACGCCGAATATGATAAGGAGTATTGGAAAAATGACCATTACTTTTAGTATAGAAAAATATAAAGAGTTATTAATAACTCATGTTCCAAAACTGATAAAGACAACATCAAGCGTTGAGATTATTCACTTCCTCCACCATCTGTAAAATACGAGTATACAAAGCATCGGCAACTCTGAAACCTGCGATTGCAATCAAATCATCCATCACGGGTTTGACAGCGACAACAAATCCTTTTTGTTTTGCTTCAACCAAGACTCCTAACAACCCAGTAATTCGTAATCCTAACTTATCAGCTTCTGCCCTTCCTCGGCGTTCATCAATAAGTAGTAATTCTGCATCAATTTCAATCGCTAAAGCAATTGCTTCACATTCACCTTCGTCCAATTGTTGCTCTAACAGAACTGCAATTAGAGAACGATTTTTTACCTGCCTTACCTCAATCCAATTAAATGTCCGTACTTCTATAGAACCAGGAACAGGTGTAGATGTAGCAGTAAGTTCCTGATAAACAACTTCTGGAATCAGGATTTTAGTATATAACTGTCGGAGCAAATCTAATTGACCAACAGCAGCAAGACTAGTAATTGGGGAAGTATCACTAATAACAATCACAATCGACCCAACTCACGCAAATTTTTCAAATCGAGTTCAAAATCTTCTATTTCATAAGAATACAGAGGAATTTTGCGTTCTTGAAGCAACTGCTGAAACTGTATTTTATCCATTTCTGCCAACTTGCTAGCATACCCAAGGGGAAGTTTTCCCGAACCAAACAGCAATAGAGCAACTTCCTGTTTAAATTCCACTTCTGTCATTCCACTAGCACGCAAAGTCTCATCTGATATAACGACGCTCATTTTTCCCTCTTGCTAAAAATTTCAATGGATTAAATAACGTGAGCATTGCATTACGGTTTTTCTTATAGTCTACAATCATAATACTTATGAAACGTTTCTACCTCAGCAGTGCGTCCTTTAGTCGGAATATAGAATATTGCTCAAAATAGCGTCGCTTGTACAGTAAAGCTTGGTTGGGAAGTGCGATCGCTTTATGGTACGGGTTAAATTAGAAATGCGATCGCGATTTTCTCAAATAGTAAAATTGCTTAATATGGGTTGGGCGATCGCAGGCTTTTATGTGTGACGATATCAAGCATTGAACTTCATCAGCCTTACCATACCACCATCAATAACCTGTATATTTAACTCATAACCTTCCATCAACGACATACCAACAAGTGGATCAGAATCAGCTTCATCAATGGGAATTGTTAAAAGTTGCCCATCCCAAACTACCGTCGCTTCATAAATATCAAAAATACTTTCGCTACCATCTGCTAATAAAGCTCGTCCACGTCTTTTCCAATTTAGTCCTAGCGCTGCGATCGCATCTGGAGGTAAAGAAAGCCAACCATCAAAACCCGTATCTATAACTGCATCTCGCTCGTAAATTCTGCCATTAGAATCGTGAATTGCTATGCAAATAATTGGCTCATAGTCCGCATTAACTCGTCCAATAATCATGCTGTTTTTGCTTTTTGAGTGTGACTTGCACCAAATCGACGCACATACCGAGAACCAACCTTTACAATCCAAATCTGTGCATTTGGGTAACGTTTTTCCAAACGAGAACAAGCAGAAATCTCATCATCATCTATTTCCCATGCACCCGTAGCAACATCAATAGCAACTATTTTTCCAGCATTACCGGATTGCAACTGGGGATAAATATCACGTTGATAAATCTCATCACCCAACCTTGCAAATTCTTCTTTACTATATTGCGGTTGTCGAGATGCCATAATTTTGCAGCACTAATTTGAGTACAACTTATAATTTTAACATTAATGAGAAGCGCTAAGTAAGTCGTTCGCTTGTACAGTAAGGGTTAAATTCAAAGTGCGATGCTTGTATAGTAAAGCTTGGTTGAGTAGTGCGATCGCTTTTGCAGTACGGGTTAAGTTAGAAGTGCGATCGCTTGTAGAGTAAAGCTTGGTTGAGAAATGCGATGCCCATTCAACTAAAATAAATATAAGCCGACACACCACATCCTACGGAAAAAACATGAAACCATCAAATTTACGTAGTAAACTGCTGAAAGAAATCGATCTTATCCCTGAAGCAAAACTGGAAGAAATATATAATTTTATCCATCATTTTCGAGTCTGTGTAGAAGCATCTCAAAGCACACCCGAACAAATCATGGAGTTTGCAGGCTGTTGGGATGATATGCCAGATGAGACATTTTCCGACTTCAATGAAGAAATAACTACACGTCGTCAACAGGCTTTTTTGGGAAGAAGAAGTGATGAAACCAGCCTTAGTTGATACGAATATTTTATCCTTGTTTTTCCGTAATCAAGCCCTAGTCGTTGAGAAATTTAATGAATATACTCAGAAATATAGCAAAATTAATATTAGCATTATTACTTATTACGAAATAGTAAGTGGACTGAAGCACCGTGATGCACAAAAACAATTAACATCTTTTTTAGAATTTGCTTCATACAACGTAGTTTTACCCCTCACAATAGAATCAACAACAATTTCTGGCGAAATTTATGCCAGTTTAAGAAAAAAGGGAACACCAGTAGATGATATAGATATTCTCATCGCTGGTATCGCCATTACCAACGATTTGGTTCTTGCAACTAATAATTTGAGAGATTTCGAGAAAATCGAAGATTTAGAGATTGAAGACTGGAGTCAGACGTAAAAGCGTTTAATTTTGCATTGCTCACAAAACTTGCGATCGCCACGACTAAGCTGCTACGCAGCTAAATTGAATAAACAGCGTTACCTTTATTTTTAATCTTGCGGTTCCACTTAATAATAAGACCTCCTTGATTAAGTAATTTATTTAATAATTCTTCTAACTGCTCTACAGATTCAAATAGTCTATGAGCTATATATTCTTTCGCTGAGTGCCAAACTAATTCAATTAAATTATAATCTGGACTGTATGGTGGTAAGAATTCCAAAATGATATTTGGCATTTCTTTCTCAATTCTTTCTAAAATATCTTTTCTTTTATGAAAGCTAGCATTATCTAAAATAATAACTATCTTAGCTGCACAATCATTAAAACTTTCAACTGTATTGCCTTTTTCTATCCATTCTTGTAAAATAAAATCATATAGAAGAGTAAGCTGTTCATAAAATACATCTGCATCTCCTTTCTTGATGACAAAATTAATTCTTTTTTTATCGTGATAACGCAATCCTCCCATAATATTTACTCTTCCTCTTCTTCGTTGACCTGTTACTTTCTTTCTACGACCTTTTTTACCCCATGTTTTTCTTCTTATAACCCTTAAACTAAATCCACTTTCATCCCAAAACCATACCTGTAAACGTTCTGGAGCTTATGACGGTTATTTTTAAATATTCGGATAATTTTGTTTTAAATAATTTACGCTTTTCAGGATTTTGTTTGTCCTCCAGGCTGTATTTTGCCCAAAGGTAAACGAACTTTTTTCTGCTTAATATTCTCCGAACTATCGAGCCACTTAATTTAATTCCAGTTATCTTTTCGAGATATGTTGCTAACCTAGCAGATGTCCATCGACCAAATTCATATCCGTATTCTGCTGGTTCTTTATCAACTATTTCGGTGGAGTAAATCTTTATATTCTTTAGTCGCTTTATGAAAATTACCTTCTCTTCTTCCATCTAAAAGACTATCTAAGTTATCTGGGTCGCCATGAACTGCCCAGTATGCTACTGTTCCGTATCCAACATCTAAAAAATCACTAATCTCTTGATATGTTTTTCCATCATTCATCAATAATAAAATTAATATTTTTTCTCTTACATAAGGGTTATCATCCTCTTTGAGGGCTTCTAGTAGTCGTCCCTTCTGCTCCTGAGAAAGATGGTTTTTTGCTGGCATACCTGGTTGGCGATCGCACTCGTTACTGATTTTTGTATTATACAATCAAGCTGCGTAGCAGCTTAATTTGGCAAGGAAATCTGAGAAAAGTCGGACTTTCCCAGGGTATTCCCAATGCGAGTGCAACTGACAATATCCAAACAGGACAGCTTTATGCGAATTATACGGGTAAACCATTGTTTCCCGGTCAACAATACAATTGGTCAGTAGCAATTGAGAACTCTTGGACAGGAAATATTGCCTTTAAAATCATGGAACCGCAGCAGAGACAGCGCATTACCAATGATTTACAGCAATTGGAGCAGCAAGAAAAAGCTAAGGGAACAAGTGCTGAGGGTATCGCGTTTGCAAAAGCGAAGTATTTTTTAGAACAAGACCCACCATTGCGGTCAGATGCTTTGCAGCAAGCTTACTCGGTGGACAAACCTTTACCAGAGTTAGTCAAAATGCGGGAAGAGATTGTTAAGGATTGGTGTAATCCGAATTAACCACAGGCTAAGAATTTTTAACTTTTTGAGATGCCGACAATTAAGCCCCAAATTTTTGTTATACAAGAGTTTGGGCATTTATATCACTTTCGATATCATAAATGCTGGCAGAAAGATTATTATAAGAAAAAGAAGTTACCATCGCTGTCTATGAATCTTCAATCCGTTGTAAGTTTAAACAAGCTGCCTCTTCATATTTTAGTTGAACGGCTGGATTCAGGGCATTTTATCGCATCAGTATCACAGCTAGCTGATTGTGTAGCCGAAGCTGAAAATCGTGAGGATGCGATCGCATCTCTACAGGAAAAAATTAAAGCAAGGCTAGCAAATATTGAGATTTTGACCCTAGAAGTTTCAAATAATCCCTGGACAGATTTTATTGGTATGTTTGAAGGAGATGAGGAATTTGCAGAACTAGCTGAGGAATTGCGGACAGAGCGCGAGTTAGATATAAATGGTGCAGCATGAGCCTTTGGTTGCTAGATACTGACCATGTATCGCTATTATTGGAACGACATCCGCAAATCAGCCGTCAGGTGGCTAACCTGGGAGCGGAAGTTGTTATTTCCATTGTCACGGTTCAGGAATTGTTTAATGGCTGGGTAGTACGAATTAATGGTACGCAGAAAGTAGAAGATGTTGTGCGACTTTATGGAAAGCTGAACCGTACAGTTGCTCTATTCGGAAGGGTGCGGGTATTGGATTTTGATGAGAAAGCAGGTGAAACCTTTCAGCGTTTGCTACAAGAAAGCCCAACCTTATCTAAGCAGCGATTGCAAAAAGATATGCGAATTGCAGCAATTGGCTTAGTGAATGATGCAGTTGTGGTGACACGAAACTACCGAGATTTTTCTCAGGTACCAGGTTTAAAAATTGCGGATTGGTCACGGTTGGATGGATGAAATCGATCAGCGTGGGAAAAGATGCCCACATTACTTGTTTTTGCTCAATTCTTTGAGGGAGAAAGTTAAATAATAACTTGCTTAGTACCCGAAAAAAAGCATAACCTCTTGTGGTTGAGAAATACGAGTAATTACTGAAAGATTTAAAGGGCTGAAGAAATGCGTAAAAGTCTGAATTGCTTTAACCACCGAGGTAATAGGCTTTATAAAGCCAAAAATAAGTTATCAACATTTGTTTATCGGGCTACATTTGTTACTGTATTGCTTTCGTTGATGTTTCCCGTAGGTTTAGCGTCTTCGCAGATGAGGGAAGTAGAGAGTGGAATAAGTAGTAGATTAGTAACACAAGGACAGACACAGCAACAGCGAATAGAAGAATCAAGGAAACTAAATAAACAGGGACTTAAATTATTTCGCCAAGGTAAATATAAAGAAGCCCTAGATTTATTCGAGAAAGCACTAGTAATTAGTAGAGAAATTAGTGATAAGGGAAGTGAAAGTAGAATTTTAAGCAATATTGGTTCAGTTTACGACAATTTGGGCGAGTACAAACAGGCACTAGATTATAATCAACAAGCTTTAACTATCGCTCGACAAATCGATGATAAATTTGGCGAAGGTAGAATTTTAGACAACATAGGACAAGTTTACGATCATCTGGGAGAATATCAAAAAGCATTAGATTATTATCAACAAGCCTTAAGCATTTCTCGACAAATTGATGATAAATTTGGCGAAGGTACAACTCTCCACAATATTGGGAAAATTTATGACAATCTGGGAGAGTATCAAAAAGCATTAGCTTATTATCAGCAAGCCTTAAACATTGCTCTAAAAATTGATGACAAAGCAGGTGCAGGCACAACTATTAATAATATCGGCAGAGTTTACATAGGTCAGGGGCAGTATCAAATAGCATTAGATTATTATCAAAAAGCTTTAACCGTTGCTCGACAAGTTGGAGATAAAGAACTTGAAAGTACAACGATTAATAATATTGGGTCAGTTTATAATAGTTTGGGACAATCTCAAAGAGCCTTAGATAATTATCAGCAAGCTGTAATTATTGCTCAACAAATCCTTGATAAAGCACTTGAAGGTATAATTCTCAGCAATATTGGGGAAGCCTACGACAATCAGGGAGAATACCAAAAAGCATTAGATAATTATCAACAAGCTTTAACTATTGCTCAACAAATTGGTGATAAAGCAGGTGAAGAAACTACTCTTGGTAATATTGCAGTAGTTTACCGCAGTATGGGACAGTATCAAAAGGCATTAGATTATTGTCAACGAGCATTAAAAATTGCTCGACAAATTGGTGATAAAGCTGGTGAAGGTACTTATTTAAACAATATTGGAGGAGTTTACAACAATCTAAAACAGTACCAAAAAGCATTAGATTATTATCAACAAGCATTAGCTATTCGTAAACAAATTCGTGATAATACTGGCGAAGGTGCAACTCTCAATAATATTGGGGCAAATTATATAGATCAAGGTAATTACTCCGAAGCGGAAAAACCTCTATATGCTGCTATTAAAATTTGGGAATCACTACGGGCAACATTAAATGATGAGCAAAAAATATCAATATTTCAACAACAAGCCACTACCTATCGGTGGTTACAAAAAGCTTTAATCGCCCAAAATAAAATAGAACAAGCATTAGAAATATCCGAACGCGGTAGAGCCAGAGCTATTATCGACTTAATCACCTCAAAATCAACCAGAAGTAACGAATCTTTAAACACAATCCCATCCATTGCTCAAATTAAAAAAATTGCTCAACAGCAAAAAGCTACAC
>JAYKJL010000037.1:0-24205 GCA_035285725.1 Nostocales cyanobacterium 94392
CTAAAGCTTGCGCTAAAACAGCAGCAGCTTCAAAGGAATCATGTAAACCAAGGTTTGATGTTTTCTCTTGATTATCTAATGGAACCAAACCAGATTCATTCAACATTTCGCTAACCAAGAAATGCAATAGCAAGAGTTTATCAGCTTGGGATAAATTTTTTAAATGGGGTAAAAGTTGGGTAAGAGGCATTAGATTATTGAAAATGAAAAAATTTGCGGATGCCGTCACGCACCAAATAGTTGAGAATGGTGCGTGACGGCAAAATCAAATTATTTCGTTACACTTGAGAAATTATCTTAGCCGTCACACACCCTACAATTTACGACAAAAAAATAAATAAACCTTGAGCTAGTTCCGGATAATCTCGATATCGGGTTATGATCATATATTGTCAGCTTGCAATCTGCATCCTTCATCCATGACTGCATCTAAAAACCAGAGTACAACTATCACCGACCATCGCACGGTGGATATTAGTAAGCTGAGTCAAATGTACCAGCATTATATTGAAACTAAGGAAAAACATCCTCATGCGGTGCTATTTTATCGGGTGGGTGATTTTTTTGAATGTTATTTTGAAGATGCTGTCACTTTAGCGACTGAATTAGAGCTTGTCTTAACTAGCAAACAAGCTGGTGCTGATGTGGGACGAGTGGCAATGAGTGGTGTTCCTCATCATTCTTGGGAACGTCATGCCACTGGGTTAGTAGAAAAGGGTTATGCTGTGGTAATTTGCGACCAGGTAGAAGATGCATCCCAAGTTGCTGCTGGTCGATTGGTGAAAAGGGAAATTACCCGGATTCTTACTCCCGGTACTCTCCTTGAAGATGGAATGCTCAAAGCTAATCGTAATAATTATCTAGCCGCTGTGGTAATTGCCGGAGATAATTGGGGTTTGGCTTATGCTGATATTTCTACGGGAGAATTTCTCACTACTCAAACAAGTAATTTGGAGCATCTGACTCAAGAATTGATGCGATTGCAGCCGAGTGAGGTCTTATTTCCGATTAATGCTCCGGATTTGGGTGCTTTATTAAGACCTGGTGAGAAATCTCATAGTTTACCCGAATGCTTACCAACGACATTTTGTTATGCATTGCGATCGCAAGTTCCGTTTTCTCAAGCGGAAGCGAGAAGCCGGTTATTAGAAAAGTTCAAGCTCCGTTCTTTGGAAGGACTTGGTTGCGATCATCTCCCTTTAGCTGTTCGTGCGGCTGGTGGTTTATTGGAATATCTAGAGGAAACACAAAAGGAAAATCAAGTACCTTTACAACCTCTACGTACTTATGCCTTTAGTGATTTTTTAATTGTAGATTATCAAACAAGACGCAACCTAGAAATTACTCAGACAATTCGCGATGGAACTTATCACGGTTCCCTGTTGTGGGCAATGAATCGGACAACTACAGCAATGGGTGGACGTGCTTTACGACGATGGTTGTTACAGCCATTATTGGATATTAAAGGAATTAACTCTAGACAAGATACTATACAGGAATTAATCGAAAATACAACCTTACGTCAAGATTTGCGGGGGTTGTTACGACAAATTTACGATTTGGAAAGGTTGAGCGGACGTGCTGGTTCTGGAACTGCGAATGCTAGGGATTTATCTGCTTTGGCGGATTCTTTGTCTAAGTTACCGCAGTTTGGTTATTTGGTTAAAGATGCTCGTTCCCCTTTTCTCAAAGCTTTGCAAAAAGTTCCTCCAAGTATGGAAGAATTAGCCCAAAAGATACAGGCTCATATTGTCGAATCTCCACCAATACAAATCAAGGAAGGTGGTTTAATTCGTCCGGGGGTCAATCCTTTACTTGATGAAAGACGTAGTTTGGTAGAAGAAGACCAAAAATGGATTGCGAATTTAGAAATTGATGAAAGAGAAAGAACCGGAATTCCTAAATTAAAGGTGGGTTTTAATAAAACATTTGGTTATTATCTAAGCGTTTCTCGTTCTCAAGCAGACCAGGTTCCTGATAATTATATTCGTAAGCAAACTTTAACTAATGAAGAACGTTATATTACCCCGGAATTAAAGGAAAGGGAAGCCAGAATTCTCACTGCAAGAGATGATTTAAATCAGTTGGAATATGACATTTTAGTAGCGTTACGGGAAGAAGTTGGATCTCTTGCCGAAGTTATTCGCAATATTTCCCGCGCTGTAGCCGCAGCAGATGTCTTGTGCGGTTTAGCTGAATTAGCAGTTTTTCAAGGTTACTGTCGTCCCCAAATGGTGGAGGGACGAGAAATATCTGTGATCGATGGACGACATCCGGTAGTGGAACAGTCCTTACCCGCTGGTTTTTTTGTACCAAATTCAACTTATTTGGGAAGGGAAGAGAAACAAAATACAAATCCTTCTCCTGATTTAATTATCCTCACTGGTCCCAATGCTAGCGGTAAAAGTTGTTATCTACGTCAGGTAGGATTAATTCAGTTAATGGCTCAGGTTGGTAGCTTTGTTCCTGCAACTTCCGCGACTTTAGCAGTTTGCGATCGCGTTTTTACCCGCGTAGGTGCTGTGGATGATTTAGCTACTGGACAATCTACTTTTATGGTGGAAATGAACGAAACAGCTAATATTCTCAATCATGCAACTTCAAGGTCTTTAGTATTGTTAGATGAAATTGGTCGAGGTACGGCAACTTTTGATGGTTTATCTATCGCCTGGGCTGTGGGAGAATATATTGCCACTGAATTGTTAGCGAGAACGATTTTCGCTACCCATTATCACGAATTGAATGAATTAGCTTCGTTGCTAGATAATGTCGCTAATTATCAAGTAACTGTCAAAGAAATGCCAGAGCAAATTATCTTTTTACATCAAGTTCAACCCGGTGGTGCCGATAAATCCTACGGGATTGAAGCAGGAAGATTAGCTGGTTTACCCGCAACGGTGATCAAACGAGCTAAACAGGTAATGGTACAAATTGAACAACATAGTAAAATCGCGATCGGTTTGAAGTCCCTCGATTAACTATTCCTTAGAAGTCGGGTTTTACGATCAATTTCAGTGGTGACAGACAATTATTAGGAATGGCTGCAACTGTCACAATATACGGGTGGTGCGTGACGCTACAAGTCTTATCGCTACGTTCAAATTTATTCATAGCGTCACGCACCCTACAAGAAAATATGCCAGCCTTTGCCTTTCTAGCTTAAAGATACTGTGCTAAAGTTTTAATCAGAGTTGTTTTTGGTACTGCACCTACAACCGTATCCACTTGCCGACCGCCTTTGAATACTATCAACGTTGGAATACTGCGAATACCGTAATGACTTGCAACTGTGGGATTTTGATCTGTGTTTAATTTCACCACTTTTACTTGTCCCTCATATTCTCCTGCTACTTCATCCACCACTGGACCAACCATCCGACAAGGACCGCACCACGGTGCCCAAAAGTCTACTAGTACCGGAATTTCGCTTTCGAGGACTTCTTGCTTGAACGTGGCTTCTGTCACATTCGTTATCAATTCCATTACTGTCCTCCTAATTTATTATATTTCTATAATTCGATAAAATCGAATAATTAAACTATAGACCTTTTTAAGATAAGCTGCAACAATGAGATTTCTTTATCATCCAGAGCGAAAGAATATATATTTAGCGGGAGTGCTTTATGCATTAGGAGACCCGATAAGGTTAGAGATAGTGCGACAGTTAGCAATGAAAAAAGAGCAATGCTGTAGTGACTTTAATTTTGCGATCGCGAAGTCAACAATGTCGAATCACTTTAAAATTTTGCGCTCTTCGGGGGTAGTGTTGACAAGGAAAGAAGGAACCCAGCATATTAATACATTGCGAAGGGAAGATTTAGAAGAATTATTTCCAGGATTATTAGCGGCTGTGTTAAATTCTGCACAACCATTCATAATTGTTCAAAAAGAAGTAGTTGAGCAAACTGTTTGAATGGGGAGTAGGGTGTTGGGTTACGAAACTTTAATTTTCGGATCTAACCCAACCTACTAACTACTAATTATGCAGTTATTTGCTGCTGAAACTTAATTGCTACTGCTCCATACAATTTATTCAGTGCATTTACGTAAGCCTGTGCTGATGCAACGATAATATCTGTATTCGCCGAACGACCGGAATAAATCTTATCTTCATACTTTAATCGGATAGTTACTTCCCCAATGGCATCAATACCAGCCGTTACCGATTGTACAGAAAATTCAATCAAATTATTCGGTACATTTACTACACGGTTGATTGCTTTATATACAGCATCCACAGGTCCGGTACCAATAGCTGCATCGGTTAACTCTTCTCCCTGTGGATTACGAAGAGTAACGGTTGCGGTGGGACTTGCATTGCTACCACAGGAAACTTGTACCAATTCTAATTTAAATAAATCGGGTGTTTGTTGAATTTCATCATTGACAAGGGCTTCTAAATCCCAATCGGTAATTTCTTTCTTTTTGTCAGCGACTTCTTTAAATCTAACAAAGGCTTTATTCAAGTCCAAATCTGACATTTCAAAACCCAATTCTTTCAAACGAGTCCGAAAAGCATTTCTTCCGGAATGCTTACCCAAAACGATTTGATTTTCAGTCAAACCAATTGACTCAGCATCCATTATTTCATAGGTGAGCTTATTTTTTAATACCCCATCTTGATGAATTCCGGATTCATGAGCAAAAGCATTTGTTCCGACAATTGCTTTATTTGGTTGTACCAACATTCCCGTTAAATTGGAAACCAATCGAGATGTTTTATATATCTGTTTGGTGTCAATATTTGTTAACGCTGCAACAGAATCAACATCACGTCCTAAAAAGGGATTAAAATATTGTCTGCGGACGTGGAGAGCCATGACTAACTCTTCCAAAGCGGCATTTCCGGCACGTTCTCCGATACCATTGATAGTACATTCTAATTGTCTGGCACCGTTTTTTACAGCTTCTAAAAAGTTGGCTACAGCTAATCCTAAATCATTGTGTCCGTGAACCGAAATAATTGCTTGATCGATGTTCGGAACATTTGCTTTAATACCCTTAATTAAACCTCCAAATTCGCTGGGAGTGGTATAACCAACCGTATCGGGAATGTTAACAGTTGTTGCTCCGGCTGCAATTACTCGCTCTAATACTTGATAAAGAAATTCTGGATCAGAACGTCCTGCATCTTCTGGAGAAAATTCGATATCATTCGTAAAAGTTTTTGCATAAGCGACCATTTCTGGAGCAATTGATAAAACCTCTTCTCTAGTTTTTCTCAACTTATATTTGAGGTGAATATCAGAAGTAGCTAAAAATGTATGAATTCTACCTTTAACTGCTGGTTTTATCGCTTCCGCTGCTGCTTTGATATCATCTTGTTTAGCTCTTGCCAAACTACAGATTACTGGACCATCTTCCGTCCCTACAGTTTGAGCAATCTTGCTGACAGCTTCAAAATCTCCGGGACTAGCAAAAGCAAAACCAGCTTCGATAATATCCACACCCAACCGCTTTAACTGCTTTGCAATAGTTAACTTTTCCTCAATATTTAAAGTTGCTCCCGGACATTGCTCTCCGTCACGGAGCGTGGTGTCAAAAATAATGATTCGTTCTGGATTTGTTTTCATAACCATGTTCAAAGTTGATTATTTTTTTGTGCCTAACAATACTTTATACTTTAATTTTTATTACTATTAATTTTCTAAATATTTGTAAAGATTATTAAGCTTCAGTTTTTTCTATAAGGTTTCTGATTTCGTTTAAATCGATATATCTATCAGTAGCATTACGTAACTCTCGTGCAATCATTCCCTCTGTTGACACAACAGTTATATGAGTGTTTTTCGAGCGTAATAGTTCAATTGCTCTTTCAAAATCTCCATCTCCACTAAATAAAATTACTCTGTCATATTGGTCTACTGTATTAAACATATCTACAACAATTTCAATATCTAAATTAGCTTTTTGAGAGTAGCGTCCTGATGAATCATCATAATATTCTTTGAGTATTTTAGTTCTTACTGTATATCCTAAACTAATTAGAGCATCCCGGAAACCTCGTTGATCCTGTGGGTCTTTTAAGCCAGTGTACCAAAATGCATTGATTAAATTTGTATGTGTTTGTTCGTATCTGAAGTATTCTAATACTCGTCGTGGGTCGAAAAACCAGCCGTTCTTTTGTTGAGCATAGAACATATTATTTCCGTCTACAAAAATAGACAGACGAGTCATATGAGATTCCATAGGAAATTACACCATTAATATAAATGAATTGAGATTGAACAATAGATTATAGCAATAATAAAATGACAAATTCGCTAATATATATAAATTATATTGTCATGTATAGCTTTTATCTATCATTTTTCAATTTAGGAGATTGACTAAAACATTAAACTGTGGTTGAAACAACGAGAGAGTTTTTTGCCCTTAACTAAATATGGTTAATTTGCATCCTGTAATCAAAATTTACCAATAAAATTGACTAAGTAACAGCATTTGTAACTGTATATTAGTTAAGTTTACTCCTAAAGTAGGTAAGTAACTAGAATCCCATGAGTCAGAGCAAGAGTATCCCGTTGATAGTTAATAATCATAGTTTTTATTATTTTGAATAAACACGCTCTCTTGTTGATATCGACAAACAAGAAAAATGCAAAAATGCGTTATTTCGCTTCGAGTATCTCAAAAGCAAGGATTAACCCAATTCGCAATTCGCAATTCGCAATTCGCAATTACGTGTTGTAACGGGGATTTAAACCCCGCCACAACACTTGCGGCTTGATAGAAGCCGGGAACTTAAACCCCTACACTTGATTAATATTAATGCAGATTTTTAAATTCGTTCTTAACTGAGCAAGGTATATCTAATTACGTGTTCCTGACGAAAGGTTCCCGTCGATATTGTATTATCAAGGTATAGCCAAGCTTTATAGGATTTCTATAAAATATTCTTACTTTAATAAACTTGCTTGTAAAAATAACTGTTACTCAAGAATAAATTAGCCAATTTTTTGCTGGTTGAGAAACCCGAAAGGTTAGACGTGGATGAAAGATATTAATCATCAGTTAAGATACCGTAACTTAGATAAGTCTTCCGATTCATCAGAGCAGTCGCAGAACAGGGAAAATCTGAATACTTTGATTATCTCTTTGAATTTAGGTCTGTTCTGATATAATTACAATCCGCTCTCCAAAATCCCAAGAGCATTGATTTTGCGCTGTTATATTTACCGATATATCGCGACAAAAAGAAACACCAGATGACATTTGAGAAAAGTATAATATTTTCATGTGTATAGACTTTTGTTTAAGTGTTACTGATAGGGTAGCCTACACGAAATAATGTGTAAATCTTCCCGAATTGTTCTACATAAATTAATTAATAATACAATATGGCAGAAGAACCTGCATATAACATAACTAAAAAATATGTGTCTGCTGCCAGAAAACTGCTTAGCTTTTCCAAACAAGCTACTTCTACGGTATCGGCACGTCAATTTAAGATGATGGCTCGTAATGGTCATCTTCTTAGTGGTGCTTCAGTTTTTGGGGCTGTGCTGTTAGCAGTTTCTGGTAGTGCTTTTACAAGTTTGCTCGAAAACCAAGCAGAAAGCTTATTTTATCTGTTCCGAGGCAAGGTAACTCCACCCAAAGATATTGTGATTTTAGCTATAGATAATGAATCGATATCACGTCCCAAGGAATCCTATGAAATAGATTCTTATTTGGAACCACTGAAATCTTTTCCTTTTCAACGTCGAGCATACAGTCAAGCCATTGACAAATTAATTCAAGCTGGTGCGCGTCATGTCGGGGTAAGTATACTTTTCGACTCCCCTAATAGCTTCGGTGAAGCCGACGACAAGCAGCTGATTGACCTTTTAAAGCGACACGGAGACAAAGTAACTTTAGCCGCACTCTACGAAAAAATCGAGTTACCCCAGGGAGATACTTGGCAATTAGTTTTACCACATCAGAAATTCCGCACGGGTTCTACATCTATCGGTTATACAAATTTGCCTCTTGAGATAGATGACAAAGTTCAAAAACTAGGAAATTTATTCCCCAAACAGCTAGCAGAAAAAGATGGTATGGTTCCCAGCGTTATGCCATCATTTGACCAATCATTACTATTAGCTGCCAATATAAAATATCCTCAACCAAAAGGCGATCGCATTTATTTTTATGGAGAGTCACAGACTTTTAATACTTTTTCTTTTTGGAATGTATTTGAACCAGATTTCTGGGATACCAACTTACAGGGAGGAAAGGTTTTTAAAGACAAAATTGTTTTGATCGGCTTTACGGCGACAACTCAAAAAGGAGAAGACTACTATCGGGTACCTGCATCTTCAAACTGGCTATCTCCTGAAAAAATGTCCGGAATCGAAATTCATGCTAACGCGATCGCAACGTTAATGTCGGGGAAAACAATTGTTGCTCCAGTTTCTAATTCGTTACAGCAAGGTTTATTTGTACTAGTTTTAGTTGGTGGATGCACTCTAATAATAGCCAGAATTAAAAGAAGTACAAATAGATTTGCAGCGAGTCTTCTCTTCGGGGTAATCTGGGGAGGAATTAGTTACACTTTATTTGTCTACGCACAGGTAATTGTTCCGACTGCTATCCCAATCATGGCAATTTCTACCGTGGGACTTTGCTATTTAGGAACTGAAGTAATTCGAGACAGGTTAAGAAAAAGTCAACTAGTTAGTATTCTCCAAAAGCACGCTTCTAATCGTGTTCTACAAGAGATAATTTCTCAACAAGAAGACTTGAAAGATTTACTCGGAGAGCGTTTAAAAGAGATATCCGGTAAAGTATTAGATGGTAGATATAAAATAGTTACAGTTTTAGGTTCTGGTGGATTTAGCGAAACTTATATTGCTGAAGATACCAGGCTTCCAGGCAATCCTTTATGTGTTGTCAAACAATTAAAGCCTGTTAATAATAAATCAGAACAACTGCAAGTAGCTAGACGCTTATTTAAATCAGAAGCGCAAACCTTGCAAATATTAGGAAACTACAATCAAATACCCCAACTTTTAGCTTATTTTGAAGAAGAAGAAGAATTTTATTTAGTTCAAGAATACATTGTCGGTCGTCCTTTGAATCGAGAAATACCCAATTGTGAACGTCTTGGGGAACCAGCAGTTATTGAAATGCTTAAGGATATACTGCAAACCCTAATATTTGTACATAGTAAAGGTGTAATTCACCGCGATATTAAACCCAGCAATATTATCCGACGCAAATCAGACGGGAAGTTAGTGTTGATTGACTTTGGTGCTGTAAAACAGGTTTCTACCCAGGTAATTAATTCTCAAGAACAAACAGCTTTTACAATTGGGATTGGTACTAAAGGTTATGCTCCACGAGAACAATGTTTAGGGTATCCACAATATAGTAGCGATATTTATGCAGTCGGAATGATTGGTATCTTTGCTTTAACTGGTATACCACCTCACGAGTTACCAATAGATGAAAACCAAGAATTGAAATGGACTGACAAATCAAATACTAGTATTGGTTTGACTAAAATCCTCAACAAAATGGTGGCTGATAATCATCATTCTAGGTATCAGTCAGCGACAGAAGTACTTCAAGCGCTTCACGAACTCACAGGTTCTACTTTTCCTGACTATTTATTCACAGACAACTCATCAACAACTCTCCTACCTCCAGACGATTCTGATGCTCCTACCGAACCTTGGAATTGATGCTCTAAGCTAGGCGTGTTACGGCAAGAAGTGGATACATCAATAAAATTTTATTTATTTAGGTAGATATCGGAGGAGGTTCTGGCTTAGCAGGATTGTTATCTATTGGAGGTTCGGTAACTGGAGGTTCGGTAACTGGAGGTTTGGTAACTGGAGGTTCGGTAACTGGAGGTTCGGTAACTGGAGTTTGAGGAGTTGTTGGGGTAGTGGGATTAACAGGTGGATTTACAGGAGTTTGTGGAACTGGTTTATCGTTATTAACAGGTGATTCATCTTCACCTTCGTTTGTATTATCTAAAATAACTTGTCCCGTATCTACCAAAGAATTCACAGGTAAACTATCCTGAATAACCTCTTCACCTGGTACATCTGAAGAAGCAGGACTCAACTTGATAAAAGATGGATTTTCAACAACATTTTCACCTGTAATAGGCACCTGTTTTGACAGAGCCTCAGAGGTTTCTGCTTGAACACTAGCCATCGCAGGGTCTGAAGAAGGTGTATTATTCGGTTTAGTTAAATCAAGTCCACGTACCAAATCGCTTGTATCGTAAAAAGTTCTCAGGTCAAAATTGTATAATCCCTCGATTTCTCCCTTAACTAAAACTATCAACTGTCCCGCTTTAAGTACCTGAGAACGAGATTCATCTTGATTAAAAACTTCTATACCGCTATTGGTCAGTGAACCTACAACCGTGGTATCTGTTTGCTCATCATAACGTACAAATAAAGCCGAACCACGAATCGTTGCAGCAGCACTACGAGTCCTAACCTTAGTTTCTCCCTGTCCCGGTGGTATGAGCATTAACACAGTTCCGTTTGACAGTGTAAATGTTCGACTTCTAGGCACAAAGCGAAATACTGCTCTTTCACCAATCCTTGCCAAAGAACCATCGTTAAAACGCAAATCCACCAAAGAAGCCTTACCCGTGGACAATCCGTCTCCAGGAGTCATAGCGTCTGTTATTTGCGCTCGACGCTTTGGTCGGCTTTGAGGTATGAGTTGTACCCAGTTACGCAGACTCTTAACTACAGCCCGAGTCAAAGGAGTTGATGCGCTTGCTGGTTGTGCTGGCGAAAATACCACAACTCCCCATAAACTGACAACTACCAAAGGAACTAACTTGCTGAACATAAAACTTGTGTGCGCTACATAATTTGACGATAACCCCACCAGCCCAGACGACCAGAGGAATAAAAAGTTCGAGCTTGTAATCTGTTATAGCGATTTTTTACGTAAATTTGCTTAATTTATTTTAAAAAATAAATATATACAATAGGCGAATCTACTATATAGTATTAAATTTAAAATTATTTGGCAAAATAAAACTAAATTTTAACATAGGCGTTTAATTTGATTAATTTTAATTATGAAAGGATTTAAATTTGAGTGTAGATATTAAAGTTGAGCAAAATTTCGATTTCACAGAGGACATTCATAATCCTCGCGTTTGAATCTAGTTAAGGTGAAACAAGTTTTAGTATGAAATTAAAAGACTGGAAAGATTTATGGTTTTACGTAATGTTAGCTTCTAGTAGCACAATATGGTGTTGCAGCAGTGTAAAAGTAGTAAAAGCTAGTCATGTAGATAAACAGACGAAACAAGAAGAACCTGTATCAAATATATCATTTTTAGGAGATTCGCGCCTAATTTCTATTGGCGATCGCGCTCAAGTAGGGGATATATTGGTAAACTTGCAGCCGGAAACAATCCTGAGCAATAGCTTGAGTCAGGAGCAACAGAGCATCCCAATTGTAGACAAAGATAATTGTAGTGGAAGCAAAATGCTGCCTATGACTTCAACATCATCAGATGCAATTATTTTTGAAGATACCTTTGAAAATCCAGATTTAACAAATTCAGGATGTGTAGATTTATTAATTTCCAATAGTTCAAACAGGGAATCACCGAGCAAGATAATCAAGACAGCGCAAAACGAATCACCACCATCACCACCCACCCCAGAAAACGTAGAAAAAAACCCTCCACCTTTAGATAGTCAACCTACAGATTTACCTACACCTTCTCCCGAAGAAATTGAGAAAAAGTTAGATTCTCTTAAAAACGAAAATTCTAAAAGACTAGAAAGATTATTACAGCGACTTGCAGAGAATAAAAAAAAGTCAGAACAGCCATTAAACGCAGAATTGGGTGTTATAAGAGCGCAGCAAATTCCGACAGAAACACCACAACTTCCAGAGCCAAAACTACCACCACCAACAGAAAAACCTGTAGCAAAGATTAAACCCATCGGCTATTTGTTAGGTAATGTCGGTTACTTCCATACAAGCAATATCTTTTCTTCTGGAACCAATACAATTGATGATGGTTTAATCTTCACTGGACTCACACTCGCCGCAGCACCCTTTAAAATTGGTTCGAGAACTTACTTAAACGGTTCTATTAATGGCAGCATAATTACATACAGCAACCAATCGGAATTTAACTACAATCAACTAAGATTAAACTTGGGTATTCTCCAGCAGTTGAGCAGTAGAATGTACAGTGAAATTGGATGGAGTAATCAACAATTATTTTATGCAAAAGATAGCGATAGCTTTAACTTTTCATCAGGAGATAAATTTTTAGATGAAAACTCTTTTCGCTTTTCTCTAGGAAGAAGAGATCCAATAACACCCAAATTGAACCTAGATAGCTTCTATGAACTTCGCTTGAGTATTACAGACCCACCCGAAAAACGCAACCGAATAATTAACTATGCTTGGTTTTCCTTAAACTATAATTTACAGCAGTCATTGCGAATGGGTATCGATTATCAATTTAACTTATCAAACTTTTTAGAACGAAGTAGAGAAGATCAATATCATCGACTATCCGCTAACTTAAAATACAGAATATCAGACTTAAGCAGCATTAACTTACAAAGCGGTTATACTCTCGGTGGTTCCACAGACAGCAATATTGATTTTGACGGCTGGTTTTTTAGCGTGAATTACAATTTAGATTTAGGAAAGTTTTAAAAAGTTGATAGTGGTTAGTTGATGGTAGCTAGTTGATAGTGGTTAGTTGTTGGTTGATAGTGGTTAGTTGTTGGTTGATGGTGGTTAGTTGTTGGTTGATGGTTGGTGGTTGATAACTGATAACTGTTAACTGTCAACTGTCAACTGTCAACTGTATAACTAATCCAATCACTCCAACTACCGGGATAAAGTTTACCCGTATGAATCCCTGCTAATTCTAAGGAAAGTAAATTAACACAAGCAGTAACACCAGAACCGCAATAAACTATAATTTCTTGATTATCTTCTAATTCCGACCAGCGATGGCGTTGTTGTTGCTGTGGAATTAAATAACCATGCTCGTCGGTTACTTCTTTCCAAGGATAATTAAGCGCACCTGGTATATGACCAGCGATTTTATCAATTGGTTCTGTTATACCTTGATAACGATCGCTTTCTCTTGAGTCTACTAAAGCTGTTTGGGGTAAATCTTTGCGATTTATTACAACTTCTCTATCCACTATCATCTGTGGTTGCGGCTGAGGTATAAATTTACCATTACCTTGAGAAGGAACCTCTACTGTAACAGGATATTCAGATGCAAGCCATCCACTAAAACCCCGATCTAAAACCGCGACTTGTTCATGTCCTAAATAACGTAATAACCACCATAAGCGAGATGCAAAAGCGAACCGAGAATCATCATAAGCTATAACTAAAGTCTGCCCAGAATTTACTCCCATTACTGATAATTTTTCGGCAAATTGATCAATATTCGGTAAAGGATGCCTTCCTCCATGTTTTTGTATACTCGATGAAAGGTCTTGATTTAAATCTAAATAATACGAACCGGGAATGTGACTTGCTTGATACTCCAGTTTTCCCTGTTGTGGATTAGCTAGAGAAAAACGACAATCAAATACAGCAATATTTTTATCGTTTAAATGTTCAAAAAGCCATTGATTAGAAATTACACAAGTTTCTTTCATCATCATTAATTGCCTATAAATTAGTGGCTGATTTAATATTGTTAGCTAAATTTTTAGCATACTATAGACTCATCAAAATTTCAGAAGTCGGGTTTTTTTTAATTTGTCAGGGTGTTACAGATATTTATGGTAAAAACCCGACTTCTAAGGATGCAAAAAGTTGTTGAGAGGTCGTTTTTTTGAAAATCGTAGCATTCTACATCCTAGAGCGTGGTACTCAGTTCAGAAGGCAGAAGGAAGGAGGCAGGAGGCTTTTATGGACTCACGCTTAAAAGCATGAGATTGAAATTAAGGACATAAATATTTATCGCGCTGTGCGTCTCAAAATATTGTTTCTTTTTTTACTGAGCTTTAAACTCAGAACTGAAGTTTTGATTAATACTTCTTACCTTCTGCCCTCTGCCTCCTGCCTTTTTTTTGTAAAATTAATCTGGTGTTTAAACAAAAAATAATCCAAAATCTAAAATCCAAAATCCAAAATTGAATGTCCGATCAAGATTTTACACCTCAGCCGACAGCAGATGGTTCCAAAACTTTCTTTTCCGAAGAATTTAACGAATTATTCCACAGTCATTTTGGAGCAAAACAAGAAAGTTATTTTAAGTATGTTGTTCCTACCTTATTAATAGAAAAAGCTCAATTACCAGTATTAAGATTATTAGATGTTTGTTACGGACTAGGATACAATACAGCAACCGCGATGCAAAAAATTTGGGAAGTAAATCCTAACTGTTATATAGAAGTAATTGGTTTGGAATTAAATCCAAAAGTGTCCCAAGCTGCGATTAAACATCATTTATTCGACAGTTGGAATACTGATTTGGTCAATATTTTGACAACATTAGCTTTTGAAAATCAAGTACAAACAGAACAATTAAAAGCCACATTGATAATTGGTGATGCGAGAGAGAAAATCAAACAAGTGTATCAATCTGGTTTCAAAGCTGACGCAATTTTTCTTGATCCTTTTTCACCACCTCAGTGTCCTCACTTATGGACTATTGAATTTATTAAACTAGTTTCTCTGTGTTTACAACCAGATGGTTTGTTAGCTACTTATTCTTGTGCTGCTGCTGTACGCACGGCATTTTTAAACGCTGGATTAAATATTGGTCCAACCCCACCCATTGGTAGAAAAACCCCTGGAACCATTGCTGGATTTAGTTTAAATTCTTCTCCACATCTATTATGTCTCTCGCAACAGGAAAAAGAACATTTACAAACTCGTGCTGCTGTTCCCTACCGAGATCCAGCACTAATCGATTATCCATCTATGATTATTAAACGTCGCGAATCCGAACAACAAGCTTCTAACTTAGAACCTACTTCACACTGGCGTAAACGCTGGCAGATAGTAAATTAATTGGTAAATTAATTGACAAAGCCTGCGGGAATTGCTTGTATCCTATCTATCTAGCCATAACCGCAACTTCTCCCATTACTTATTCCCAATTTATAGTTAAAATTAATACTTATTCAGTCGTATGTACAGTGGATAAAGTTTTATTATGATGTGACTTCAGTCACTTTTAATTTGATTGAGTATCACTGTCATATTGTGCCGAAAATAGTTGAATAACTATATTGTTAATTCGACAAAACGGCTATAAATGCTTTACTGAAAATTGTTTACTTTGATAAAAAACCTGAATAAATTGATATGAATAACTCTACTTCAAGACAATGAAAAAGCTATTATTTCGATAAATCTCCGTGTAAAAGCTGATTTAAGATTGGTTTGAATTGACCATACTATAATTGTAGAATAGGTAAACTTGTCGTCATTTTTATCTATATTCTAAAAAAAAGATTAAAAAGAATTAGGCTTGTATTTTTAGCAAATTATTTAGGCATAAATCATAAAAAGCCGATAAAAATGCTTTTTAAAATACATTCAAGTACTAAACTAGTTTTTGAAACATTGCATTGTTGCTATAAAAATGGAGTGCCTTTGTGATTCAATGGAAATCCAATTATACAGGCTCTACCGAGCAAAAAGTTAGTGGGTCAAACCCCACAACCTTATATAATAGAGCTGATAAAAATCATGCCTTAACAACAGAATCAGAACCTCATACAGAGGAATTATCCAATCCTGACTTGAAAGTTAAAGAAACTGATAATAATAATTCTAGTAATTATGTTCGTATTGATGACAATCGCCACACCAATAGTACTGGCGATCGCGATTCTCAGGTTTCCACAAAGTTGCAAGTTAAAGGATATCCGCTTTCATGGGTTGAAAATGATGTGCCTAAAGTTTTGGTCGTTGACGATCATGTTGCGAGTAGGATGACAGCAGTAGCCCTTTTAGGAATGGAAGGCTACGAAGTTATTGAAGCAGACAATGGTTCTGCTGCGGTGCATTTAGTAAGCGAAAAACAACCTGATTTGATTTTGCTTGATGTAATGATGCCGGAAATGGATGGCTTTGAAGTTTGTGAATTGCTTAAGCAGGACGAACAAACAAGGTTAATTCCGGTGATTTTCATTACAGCTTTGAACGATAGGCGATCGCGAATCCGAGGAATTGAAGTTGGAGCAGATGATTTCTTAAGTAAACCATTTGACAGAGTGGAGTTGGCTGCAAGAGTTAAGTCTTTGGTGCGCCAAAAACGTCTGAATGAAGATTTAGACCATGCTGAAAAAGCGCTGTTTTCCATCGCTAGAGCCATTGAAAGCCGCGATCCCAATACGGGAGACCATTGCGAGCGTTTGGTAAATTTAGGGAAAGCTTTTGGCGAATATCTTGGTCTTTCACGCAATCAAATTAGGGATTTGATGTGGGGGGGTTATCTTCATGATATTGGCAAAGTGGGTATTCCGGATTCGGTATTGCTTAAAAAAGGAAAACTAACTGCTGGAGAATGGGAAGTAATGCGACAGCACGTTTTAATTGGGGAAAGAATCTGTCAACCATTACGCAGTATGCAAGGAGTAATTCCCATTATCCGCAGCCATCACGAACGTTGGGATGGTTCTGGATATCCAGACGGACTCAAGCAAGATCAAATACCTTTCTTAGCCCAGGTGTTTCAAATTATTGATATTTATGATGCTTTGACAAGCGAAAGACCTTATAAAAAAGCTTTTACGCCATCTGAAGCCTTATCAATTATCACCGAAGAAACTAACAAAGGTTGGCGAAATCCAAAATTAATCCAACACTTTACTGAATTTATTAGCACCATAAATCACAGCTATTTGTAAGCGGATAGCATTTCGGTAAGGCTATATAATCGGGTATATTTGAGCCGAAAATAAAATTTGCATTCGTATTTATAGCTGTTGGCTAATTATGGTAGTTGTAGCAATTTTAGCGGCTGGACGCGGTACAAGAATGAAATCAAACCTACCCAAGGTTTTACATTCTGTAGGAGGAAAATCCCTGGTAGAAAGAGTTATTCAAAGTGTTGAACCACTGCAACCAGAACGTCGGATAGTAATCATTGGGTATCAATCCGAACAGGTAAAAGCAGCCTTACAACCTATTTCCGATTTAGAATTTGTCGAACAAACTGTACAATTGGGAACAGGTCATGCTATTCAGCAGTTACTACCTCATTTAGAAGGTTACAATGGCGATTTGCTGATACTTAATGGTGATGTACCATTATTGCGTGGGGAAACTCTCAAAAATTTCTTACAAATTCACCGCGAAAATCAAAATGCAGCAACTGTCCTCACAGCAAAACTCCCCAATCCTCAAGGCTACGGACGAGTTTTTTGCGATGATAACAATGTATTACAACAAATCGTTGAAGACAAAGATTGTACTGCTGCTCAAAAAGAAAATCAGCGCATCAACGCAGGAGTTTACTGTTTTCGCTGGGCCAATTTAGCCAAAATACTGCCTCACTTACAAGCAAATAACGCTCAAAAAGAATATTATCTTACCGATGCTGTGACTCAAGTTGCCCCAGTTATGGCTGTAGATGTAGAAGATTATCAAGAAATTGGCGGTATCAACGACCGCTTACAATTATCCGCTGCTTACGATATCTTGCAAACAAGAATCAAAGAAAAATGGATGAAAGCTGGTGTGACTTTGATCGATTCTGCGAGTATTACCATCGATGAAACAGTTGAATTAGAGCCAGACGTAATCATTGAACCCCAAACTCATTTACGGGGTAATACAGTCATTAAAACAGGAAGTCATATCGGTCCAGGAAGCTTAATTGAAAATAGTCTAATTGGCGAAAACGTCACCACCAAATATTCGGTAATTTCCGATAGCGTAGTCCAAAATGGTAGTCGAATTGGACCTTATGCTCACTTACGCGGTCATGCAGAAGTTGGTGAAAACTGCCGCATAGGTAACTTTGTCGAATTGAAAAATAGTAAAATTGGCAACAGTACCAACGCTGCTCACCTCTCTTATCTCGGAGATACAACCACCGGCACCAAAGTAAACATCGGTGCAGGTACAGTCACCGCTAACTACGACGGTGTGAAAAAACATCAGACTATAATTGGCGATCGCACTAAAACAGGTTCTAATAGCGTTTTAGTTGCACCAATTACCTTGGGTAACGATGTATACGTAGCAGCCGGTTCAACCATCACAGAAGATGTTCCCGACAACAGCTTAGTCATCGCTCGTCAGCGTCAAGTTGTCAAACAAGGATGGGTTCAGAAGAAGGAATAGAGGATGGGGATAAGGGGATGGGGAGATGGGGACAAGGGGACAAGGGGATGAGGAGAAATTAACTGTCAACTGTCAACTAACCACCATCAACTATCAACTCCCCTCCTCCTAACCTTAAACCTTTCCTACCTGCATTTCTTCGGAAGCTTCCAAGGTATCGCCGATATTTTCGCCGTTATGGTAAGCTGCAAGCAATATTTGGCTAGTTTTACCCCAAGCGATTGTTCCTTTGCTATCAAGGGCGATCGCTCCTAAGTCCCGCTTATTTTCTTGGGATTCAACAAACGACCGCTCCATGGCATCTTTAAGCGTCATGCCATCACCTACACGCACCACTATTCGGGGTGCTAAACATTCATCGATAATATCTTCTCCTATTCCCGTACAACTGACTGCTGCATACTTAGTTGCATAGTTACCTGCGGGCATGGCAGAATCACTGACACGTCCTATCCGTTCAAAACCCTTGCCCCCGGTGGAAGTTCCTGCACAGAGATTCCCTTGACTATCCAACGCAACTACACCAATAGTACCGCGTCTGGCGTTGTTGTTTGATACCAGTTCCTTTTGGGCTACGACTCCAGCCATTGTTTTTTTGAAGTTATCTTGACGCTCTTGTAACCATTCTTCTAAGCGCGTGTCAGTTAAAGGATTGTAGCTAGGAATACCTAATTCCCGCGCTAATTCAGCGGCACCATAATCCGAAAGAACTCGGTCTGAAGAACTTTGTAAAAATTGCGCTAATTGAATTGGATTTTGAACTCGTGTAAGATTAATTACACCGCTAAAACTTTGTGCAGTGCCATCCATTAAAGCGGCACTCATGCGGATTTGACCATCGGATTGCAGCACAGAACCAGTACCGGCATTAAAACAAGGGTTATCTTCCAACATTTGACAGCCCTTGACTACCGCTTCATTGGCGCTACCACCCGACATCAAAAAAGAATATACTTGTTCGACTACTTGATAAAGAGAACGACGTACCGTGTCTACTCCTCCTTTATCTTTAAGAGAGCTACCAGCCCCACCGTGAATAATTAATTTAGGTTGCACCAAGAGATTCATGTTTATGATGTTTATTATTTTCGTGTAAATCGGATCAAGCTTAAAGGCTGCTGGAAAATATCAGTAATTACAAGTAATTAGTAGATTTAATAGTTATCATCTCATTTTCCAGCAATTAATTTTCATCATCTTTATTAGCTTCTGAACGCCGACGACGGCAACGTTCAGAACAATATTTTACGTCATCCCAGCAATCTGCCCATTTTTTGCGCCACGTAAAAGGACGCTGACACACCGGACAAACTTTGGATGGTAAATCCGATTTAGAAATGTTGCGTCCCATAAGAATAGTAAGATTTACAGAAAATTAATTATAACTAGGGAGTGGGGGGGATGGGGGGAGGGGGGGACCAGGGGAGGAGTAAGAAGTAAGAATTTATTCCCTATTCCCTATTACCAATTACCAATTACCAATTACCAATTCCCTATTCAATTGGTAAAAGCAAACGACTAACTATCCGATCATCTGGCAATTGATAAAAATCCAATTGTCCTTGAAGTTGTTTGATGAGTTTTTTGCATATTATTAGGTGCTTCATCGGTGGTTGTTTGAGTTTGGAAGGAGCAAGTATATCGGAGTTTGTATCTTGTTGTAATTCTTCTAATAATTGGGGATGAATCGTACCGTTATCTGTAATCGATATTTCGATAATTTGCTGTTCTAGACGACGACACCAAATATCGATTCTTCCATTTTCCTGAGAGCGATGACAAGCAGCAATTAATAATTCGCTGAGAATTAATTCAATTTTCACAATGTCGCCGTTTATAGTTAGTTGTGAGTTAGATATTAGGGAATCATTTATATATGATTGTTCATCTTCTAATTTTTGTCCCAAGCCGTGTACTCCAACCCAGAGTTTATGTTGTTTGAGTAGTTTGTTAACTCCTTTCAAACAATGTTTAATTAAACTTGCGATTGATATTGTTTCTCGATTAAAAATTAATTGCCACTGCTCTAGCTTTAATAATGCAGTTGTAGAAGCAACGGTATTATCTAACTGTCTTAATAATTGCTGATAGCGTGTCAGAGTTAGTTGGTTATTGGGAATACCCAAATCGTGCATTTGGCTGAGTAAAATCACTATATTGCTCCGGATATCTTCAAAACGCCGATGTTTGTACCAGTTGAGTTGTTGTAATTCCTCAGTTTTCTCGTTTTGAAGTTGTGTAACTTGTTTTTGCCGACGTGACCAGGCTAGTTGGTTAACAAGAGTATCTACAGCATCCAAATGTTCTGGTAACCATTTGCGTTGGTGGTAATCTGCCATTAATATTACACCCGTGGGTTGATATTCACTGGTGCGTAGAGCTATGACCAATATTTCCCCGATTCCGGAACCACAAAGCCATTGTTTAGTAGCTGAGGGTAAATCCGCAGCATTGACGCTGACCAAACCGGATGTAGTAAGAGCTGAATGAATCAGTACATCAGTTTGGATGGGGATAGTTGTATCGGTGTTTATGATAAAGCGATCGCCATTCACAAATCCAGGGATAATTTGGGCAAATTTTTCACCGGGATTCCAGGATAATAGTACGGTTAAGGAACAGTTGAGAATTGCAGCTATTTGTTCGAGTACTATAATTTCAGGTTGTTTTTGTTGTTCGCCAAGGTTTTGATTTGGAATGGGTTCGAGAATACGTAGACTTTGCTCAAAAGTTTGCCAAATTTGTTGCTGATGTTGATTTTGTTGGGTTAGTTGCCATTGACGGACAATTACTCCTAATTGTTGAGCAACGACTTGGATTAATTCCTTTTCTGCTGTTGTCCAGGAACGGTTGTTTTCGTTGGCAATCATTAAAATGGCATCGGGTATCTTTTGATTAGTACAATTGCTAACTAAAATCGAACGTATTCCCGCTGTAAGCAAAGATGAACGCCAGTTAAAAAATCGTAAATCGTCTTCTAAGTTCTCTACTCCCACAGCTTGGGTAGAACGCTGTAAAAGTTGTGCGTCTACTTCTTTTAATTCATCCAAACTAAATTTTAAAGCTCGGCGATTATGCGGTTGACTTTGGTAAAAAAAGTTATATTCATATTCATCGCGCTCACGAAACAATAATAAAAATCTAGTTGCAGCTAATCGATTTAAAACTTTTGCGGCACAGTGATGTAAAACTTGTTCTATATTTTCATCGTTATAAATGCTTTGTACAATCTGACTTTTAAGAGTCGCGTCTTCTTGAATTTGTTGGATACTGGTTTCCATATTTTCAGTGAGGGAAACCAAAGAAATTAACCCCGCAGCACCTTTAACAAAGTTTTTATCTGCTTCAGACCAAATACGAGGTTCCTTACCTTCTACTGCTAAAAATCCCAATAAGTCTTTTTTCCACAGAATCGGAGCTACCAAAAGACTGCGGACATCAAGACGTTGGAGCAGCTTTTGAGTACTATAACTTTTGAGGGAACTACGCCCTTCTCCAATCCAAACTAGTTGATTTGCAGACAATGCATAATAAAAGTCGCTTAAATCTTCTACCGTTACGGCATTTTCGGCTTTGTTTTGACTTAATTTACCAATATTCAAATGTTGAGTACTAATCCTCCGCCAAAAGGAATGTTCCTTGGGGTCAAACCAGTAAACGTTCGTCCGGTTGGGAATGATAAACTGATGAGTGGCAGATACTACAGCCTCTAACCTTTGTTCTAAAGTTGCTAAAGTTCTTAATTTTTCCAACAGTCGCAATAACACTTCGTCTGGGTGCTTAGCTTGTTTGTGTTGCAAATCCATTTCCAATCGAAAAAGTGCCGCACCCAGTTCTCCGACTACAATCATTAATAGAGCTTTAGCTTCGCTACCAATTAAGTAACCCCAGCGATTGGAACCGAGCATAATCACACCCAAACAACGGTCTTTGTAGCGGATGGGTAACATAATTGTTCCCTGAATATCATCCTTTACGGCAATTTCTTGCCACCCTTCAGCCCGTTTTTCCAATCGTAAATCAGCGACACCCATCGGACGCTGCTGAATCACAACTTGTTCTAATAAATCCCCCGGACTCAAAACTACCCGTTGCTGTAAATAACTCTTATCACCCGTTGAGGGTATGACACCGCCTTTACCGAACAATATATGATTGAGACGGTCGTAAAGAGCAATCCAAATTAAAGAATAATCAAACTGCTCTTTTATATATGAAATACTGGCTTCAATCAAAATCTCTGCATTATCCTCTTCCCTCAAAGTTTGAAGAATGCGTCCTAATGTAAAGATTTGCTGCTCTGCCACTGAAAAGTTTTGATGCTGCCTCATCTGATTATCGGTAAATATAGCCTGTTAATATATAAGATGCCCATAAAACTACTTTGACTTAAGCTGTTGATTATTTAAATTATTTGTCAAATATTTGTCAAAATATAATCGCTAATCAAAGCTGTAATTCAATTTTCTTAAATTAAACTAAATTGGATATTTATCAAGTTGCACTTCGTCCGCTATTATTCAATCTGTTAAAAGCAGATCCCGAAAATTTGCATTCTCAAACAATTCGCACTTTGGAATGGTTGGGAGAAGATGACAAACAACCTTTTGCAAATTTGGTCAAAAATCGCTTGCAAAAGTCGTTCTGCTTACAAGATTCCCGGTTGACACAATCCCTGTTTGGGCTGCAATTTCCCAATCCCGTAGGTTTAGCTGCGGGATTTGACAAAGATGGTGTTGCGATTCCCATGTGGTCTAGTTTAGGTTTCGGTTTCGCAGAGGTAGGAACTGTCACATCTGTTGCACAACCGGGAAATCCCCGTCCCCGCTTGTTTCGTTTACCGAAAGACGAAGCCGCTCTTAACCGTATGGGTTTTAACAACTGCGGTGCGGCTGCAATGGCTGCACGTTTGGCAAAACTCACTTCCAAGCCTGACTCCTTAATTCCTACAGGTATAAATTTAGGCAAATCTAAAGTAACACCGTTAGCAGAAGCTGCCAATGACTATTGTCACAGCTTTAAACTACTGAAAAATTACGGTGATTATTTTGTAGTAAATGTTTCTTCGCCTAATACACCAGGATTGCGAAAACTGCAAGATGCAACTATGCTCGCTTCAATCTTGGATGCTTTAGGAGCAGAAAATGATTTACAAAAACCAATATTTGTGAAAATCGCGCCGGATTTGGAGTGGGAAGCAATTACAGAAATTGTCTCTTTAGCTCAAAGTTATCAATTAGCGGGAATTATTGCCACTAACACTACAATCAAGCGTGAACATTTAAAAACTCAAATACTTGCTCAAACTGGTAAATTAATCTCAGAAGAAGCGGGTGGAATTAGTGGAAAACCAGTGCGTGAACGTTCTACGGAGATAATTCGGTATATTTGGCAGCAAACCCAAGGTGAAATCCCAATTATCGGTGTTGGTGGTATTTTTACCGCAGAAGACGCTTGGGATAAAATTACTGCTGGTGCAAGCTTAGTTCAAGTTTATACTGGTTGGGTTTACGAAGGTCCCGGAATGATACGTCGTATTCTCCAAGAGTTGCTGTTTAAATTAGAACAAAATGGCTTAAGTAATATATCGGAAGCTGTGGGATTAGCAACTGATTAAGAAGTCGGATTTTTAGGATGATTGTCTGAGATCAGAGATATAGCGGTTTTCACTTGAGTGGAATACAAATTTTACCTCACCTCCCACACTCCCGACTCAGTATACGTCGTCCATTTTCCAAACGATAAACCCCAGATGGTTCCACAATGGGATCTCCAATTTTCCAGCGACGACGAGGTTTTGCAGATGTATTATTTGGTACAGATTGCACTCCAACGGTAGAGTAGACAGAAGGTACTGCATCACCGGGACGATAGGGGAAACCTTGAGCACCAGTAATAAAGAAAGTACCGTTTCTTTCGCGACTTCTGACTACGC
>JAYKJL010000038.1:0-14072 GCA_035285725.1 Nostocales cyanobacterium 94392
TCATTTTTTCTTCCATAGACTGATAATTCTCTATTAGTCTTTTTTCTTCCATAAGTTCTATCAAATATATCAGGATATTTACCTATATAATTTCTGACTAGAAATCTTAGATTGTATTGATTAATAAGCTGATTCATTTAGATTACTCTCATAATATAATTAAACTGATCGCACATAAGTGCAATTACACTTTAGATATCTCTAAACTGAGAAATTATTTCGCCAGATATGTTTGAAACTTAATTAAAGTTTAGTTAATTAATTCCTTAATTTTCTCAAATTCATTTGTTCTTTGGGTATTGTAAAACTTGCTTTAGAACATAGTCCAAATAATAAAGGTATAACAAGGTTCCAATAAGTAGGTCGGTTAACTAAAGCGTACAATAAACTAGACACGCCAGCTGAGTTAATCATTAATACTGATTTATATAATTCACTGCACTGATTTTTATCTTTAAAGTGAATTAAATATTCATGGATGTACTTGATAAATTTTAGACTCTGAGTAAGCCTACTCCAAAATACATATAAGAAAGCTACACAACCTACGACACCTACCTCGGTTAATAATCTGAGAAACATAGAGTATCCATCGTGTTGATTAAGACGAGTATCAATTCCTCGTGCCAAAGCTACGACTTCATAAGATTGAGCAATATTCCCTAATCCAACTCCAAATAAAGGGTTTTTTTGTAAAGAATATATCGCAGAATTGTAACTATTCAGAATTACTTGAACACTTAAATTTGTAGTATTATCGTAATATTGAGTTTTAAAAAAATTAGTTAAATTTGCTATCCTATCTTGAATTATAAGCGGAAAATAAGATTGAAATTGAGTGATAATTAAGATTACAACCACAGTAGAAAAAATCAATCCGAAAATACCGTAAATAATCTTCTTAAATAATTTTACATTTTTTGTATTTTTATTATTATTTATTAAAATAAAACAAATAATTAAAATTAATAAAAAGTAATTGGTAGTTGAATTAGTCAGTAATATTGATAAAGTAAAAAAGAATATGCGAAATAAAGTGTAAGCATTTTTTTTATCTATCATAAATGCAGAAATTGAAGCTGTAAAAGCGGGTATAGCAAAGAAACCTACATCTCCAGGTTCTTTAAGAATCCCTTTATACCTATCTAATATGCTAACATCTATCCATTTTGGTGCTGAGTATGGTAAAAATGCATGAATGGAATTGATGATTTCATAAAAATAATTCTGACCTAAAACTTTTTTGATTATGAATTCAATAATCACTGTAGAAGCAACAAATAATGAAACATTCATAAAGTCATTGAAAAAGATACCAGATTTGTAAGGGTTTACATTTACTGCGGAAAAGGTGTAATAAGCTGAAAAAAAGACCAGAAGTGAAATCAAAACTCCAATTGACTTATTTATTGAATAAAAATTCTCAAAATACACACTTATAAAAGTCGAAATTAAAGCGATACATAAAAAAAATATAACAGCATTAGCCGACTTTTTATTTCCTAGAACTAACTTATTTATAGTGTATTTTTGTGATCCAAAAAGTGCAAGTACAAATAGTATAATTGGTAGTGAAGGTTCAATTATACCTAATCCTTTATTTTGAAATGCAAAAGGTGTAAAAGGTAAAAGATATATAGCTAATCTAATAAGTTTATCTTGCAATTTTAATTGCATAGTATAATTCCTAAAGTAACACCATTTCTTTATAAATATGCGCTTCATTTAGCCGTTATCAGCTGACTTTGTACTCAATATTATAGGCTGATGATTACTCCTATCCCGTTGTACAATTACCTGTAAAAAATTTTACCTCACTCCTTCTCTCATTGTCTGCCTGAATATATTTATTAGGTAATTTTCTTCTGCCTGGATAGGAGGAAGCGCAAAGCGCAGCCTCATACAAAACTGGTATAAGCATAGCATATTTAAATACTATTGAAAAGCTGATTTAGAAGCGTTATAAGTTAATTATCTCCCTTTACAAAGCAGCTATTTGCTTGTAATATTTTCCCATTTTGTGGGCTATATAATTGATCAAATGAACCCTGGTAGACAAAACCCCAGTCTTTCAACTGACAATATATATTATCAAATAGTGGTTGTTCTTCATATAATTTTTGAAAAGATGTCTCGATAATAATTAATTTGGCGCGTTTTATCGTTTGCATTCCTCCTTGCAATACTCTATCTTCATAGCCTTGTACATCGATCTTTATTAGAAGTGGCTCTGTAAGAGTTAAATTTTCTACAATATTATCTAATCTTTCTATTTTGACATTGATTGTTTTACTATCCTTAGTGAAAGGAAATGCCTCTTTATGTACCTCTGCCATTTTTAAAAAGGAAGAAGAAGCAGTAAACATATTTTTCTCAAATTCTAAATCTCCAGAATCATCCCCAAGACCAAAATTAAAAGCTGTAAAATTATCAATGAATTTACGGCAATTAATCAAATCTTTAAAACACTCTGGAATTGGTTCAAAGGAATAAATTTGAGCTTGAGGAAAAACTGCATTAATTGTCATCGCAAACTGACCTTTATTGGCTCCAATATCAATAATGGTGGCAAATTCTATTGAGCGCAACCAAGGCTGATTCATTGAGCAAAATTCCTTGGGATGCACGCCATAACGACGAAGACTAATCAATTTTGGATTCTCTATTAGATTTGCTAAAGTTTGAAGGCGACCTGTAAATGTACTAAGATAACCCATAATTTATACCACTTATTTTAGTAATTGACTGTAAATTTTTAGATATGCTTCTGCTTGTTTTTTAAGAGTAAATTCTTGTTCTACTTTTTCTCTTCCTTGTCGCGATAAAGCTTGCCAGCGTTGTTCATCTTTTAATATCCAAGCAATACCATTTGCTAAGTCATCGGAACTAAATAATTTTGCACGATAGCCATTTTCTTCATGTTCTACAATATCTTTTAAACCTGTTGAATCAAAAGAAACTACTGGCGTTCCACAAGCTAGTGACTCCATAGCTGTTTTTCCAAATGCTTCTTCTATTGAAGGTGTAACAGTGACATCAGCAGCGGCATAAGTTAAGGCAAGAGTTGTGTCATCATGAAGTTTTCCCATATAATGAGATTTCATACCTAGATTAGGTGGTTCTTTTGGTTGAGATGAACCAAATATTAATAGTTCTGTCGATTCACCAAAGCCATTATTGGATAGTTTTTGCAAGGCTGGGATTAAATATTGAAATCCTTTTCTTTCATTTTTGATAGCATCTAAAGCACCGAAAAGAATAATTTTTTTATTTTGAGGTATATTTAGTATTTCTCTGGCAATCTTTTTGTCTATTGGCTTAAATTTTAATTCGTCCAAGGCATTAGGAATTACTTCAATTATTTTATCTTTAAAAAGACTGCTTTCTCTAGCACATTTTGCCAGCCAATGACTAATAGCAACAACTGTAATATCTAAATTCTGCCAAGCTTTTTGCTTGCGATGCCAAAGTTTTTTAGAAATATCATTTTCAATATGAGAACCTAATTGAGGGCAAGTTCCACAACTATTTTTATACTTTATGCAGTCACCAGCATAATGACATCCACCTGTAAAAGGCCATTCATCTCGTAATGTCCAAACAATCGGTTTGCGAAAATTAACTAAACTTTCTGGTTTGACAAATCCACCATTTATCCAGTGTAAATTAATAATATCTGGATTACAATTCTGGACTTGCTGATTGATTTTGCTCGATATCCACGAATGGGAAAATGAATTATAAGTCCTATTTTTGTAAAACAATAATGGGATTCTATCTAACCGAGAAATTAATATATTTATCAGATGATATAACTTATTTTCCGGAGCTATAACTGTAAAATCATCACTTTTCTTGCGAGAAACCAACATTTTTGAATCACATCCAGCTTCGATCAAGCCTTGATGCAGCCAATATGCTCCACGGAATGCTCCGCCATCAATATCACCTGTGCTGAGGTGTAGTATTTTCATTAGATTGAAGTTGTAATTGAATTAGTATATGAAAATTTCACGTATTTAATCATAAATTTTGGCGAACTTGATTGTTAATTTCTAGTAAATAATTGACTGATAAATATTTGCTAATCTTTGCCCCTGTTTGCGAGCATCATATTCTTGTTCTAAATATTCACGTCCAGCCTCAAGCATCTTTTTCCATTGATCGGGATAATTAATTAACCAGTTGAACATAGCAACTAATCCATCAACATCTCTTTCTGGTGCTAACAAATTTTGCACGCTGTTTTTGCTAACTTCTGGAATATCACAATGTGTTGTACTAATAACGGGCATTCCTGTAGCAATATTTTCTATAATGCTAACCGGAGCACCTCCTTCTGTATCTCCATCTTCTGCTGTAACACTTGGAGAAAGGAATACATGATTTTTGTATGCTTGTTCACAAAAATTTTTGTGAGGTTGATAACCCAATAAGCGAGTTTTAGAACACAAATCAAATTTATCAATTGTTTCTAAAATTCTTTTTTTCTCTGCTTGACTTATTTTATCCCCACTACGTGCATCGCCAATAATAGTTATTTCTAAATGAACTTTTTGTTGTAGTTTTCCTAAAGCTTCAAGTCCATATGGAATGCCTTTTTTTTCTCTAAAAGATGCTGCAATCAAAACACGCAAAGTCTCATTAGGATTCCATACTCTGGGTTTAAATTTTATTTGTTCAAGATTGACACCCAGATGATGAACTTTTACTTTTTCTGCGGGACATCCTAGATTCACAATACATTGAGCCATAAAAGAACCTTCGCAGAGGATTAAATTTACTTCATCAAATAATTGTTGAAATCTTTTATGCCAGAGTGGATTTTGAGGATAACAGTTAACGTCTTCACCATAAAAAGTTACAATATGCTTTAGTCCAGATTGTCTAGCTGCTTCTAGATTAGCCCAACCAACTTGACCAAAATGCGAGTGTAAGATACTTGCCTCTTCACTTTTAGCTACTTCTACTAAGAATCCAAGATGGCGACGTAATTTAAGCTTTCGCAAACCCTTATCCCAAAAAGAACGCCATTTAGGTGCATGGTCATTTAAACAATGGATATTAGGCAACCAAAACTGATCTAGATTATCTGTTCTTTCACAAACAATGTGACTTTCTATATCATCTGTTAAATAGCGTACCTGATTATACATCCATGTTTGTGTTTGTGGTAGCCAAATAGGATAGCTATGGATAACTTTTATTTTTTTATCACCTAATATTTTAGATTTCATCTTTTCAGTCCTAAAATTTCCAAAAATTGTTGCATCTGCTCTCGGTTGATAAACCAACTAGCCAACAAGTAAGTAATGAATCCTGTAGGCACCAGTATGCCTAATATCCAGCCATTTGCTAGACTTGTGGGCAAAATCAACATCTTTAAAGTCATCAGTATGCCAAGCATCAATAAACTTGCCAGAAACGGTCGCCAAACCACCGCTATCAAGTCACTTACCCGTAAATCTATGAGGCGAAAAGGAATAGCAAAACTTGGATAAACCAAAGTCGCCGTTGCAATAGCATATGCCGTAGCAATCCCAACTATTCCCCATTGCAAGCCGGTGGCGATCGCAAAGGTAGCTAATATTCCCGAACCAGCTCCCCAGCGAAGCATCCAATCTGTACGACCTTTTGAAGTATAGATTGTACCTACTGTTGTTCCTACAGATTGAGCCATTCCTACAGGAGCTAGAATCATCAGTAGCTGAATGACAGGCTGCCATTGCGAACCAAACAATGTCAGAATAAACGGTTCAGAAACTGTCCAAAGACCAATCATTATCGGAAACGTGACTAGGGCAATCGTAGCAACAACTTTAAGATAAGCGCGGCTAAATCTGGCATTATCGTTTTGTACCTGAGAAAAAACTGGAAACATTACTCGGCTCAGTACCGCAGAAATATTCTGTAAGGGGTAAAGCATGAGGCGATACGCCAAGGTGTAATATCCTAGTGGTTCAGTTCCTAAAAATTTTCCGATTAAAAGATAGTCTGCATTTCTACTAAAATAGTTAAATATATTAAATCCAGTTAAGTACAAGCTATAACTGCTAACTTGTTTCACCTCATTCCAGGTAAAAACTAACTTTGGTTTCCAACGAGTTGTGATCCAAAGCAAAATAGTTGTTACTGTTGTTACTGTTAATGATTGATAAACTAAGCTCCATACCCCAAGCCCTAACGATGCCGAAACAATACCGATTGCAGAACCATTAAAAACAGCAGCAATTTCTATTTTGGCTAACTTATTGAAAGCTAAATCTTTTTCTAAAAGCGCTTTTTGTAAAATACTGATGCCGGAAATGAGAAATGTGAGTGAAAGAAGCATCAGCACTGGAGCAACTCTTGGTTCTTCATAAAAATTAGCTACTAAGGGGGAAGTGATGAAAAGAATAATTGTTCCCAGGATACCGAAGGCTAAATTAATCCAAAAAATGCTATGCACAAGAGATTCCGAAAGATTCTTTCTCTGGATTACTGCTGCTGATGTGCCTAAATCCTTAAAAAGCTCTACAAATCCAATAACAATGGTTGCCATACCCAGCAAGCCAAAATCAGCAGGGGAAAGTAAGCGAGCAAGAATAGCTGTAGTAGCAAATTGCATCACTTGTCGTCCGATTTGTGAGACTGAAGACCACTTGATACCAGATGTTGCCTGCTTCTTTAAAGACATTTACTTTTTCTTTACAACAACCATATACATCCATGTCCATTGCTCAGTTTTGTCAATCTTATTTAGAATATATGAGAAAGCCTGAATCAATAATCCAATAGCATCAATTAACCGAAACCAACGTAAAAAACTACGATTTAATCGGTATAAGTTATAAACTAATAACTGACCAAAAGTCACCCAAAATCCTGAGAGTGCTTTGATTTCTACAATTTCAAATCCAGTTTTTTCAAATAAATATTTCAGCCCATATTTTGAATATCTATAAAAATCTCTAGGTTCTTCATGTAAATGCCATATAAATGGAACAGAGTAAATGGCTATACCACCAGATTTAAGAACTCGATTACATTCTTTTAATGCTAATTCTGGTTCTTCTAAATGTTCTAAAACAGCCGTGCAGATAGCAGAGTCAAATGAAGAATCTTCCGCTGGTATCTGATAAGCTGTACCAATTAAATCAATATTGGATTTATCATGAAGTGTACTTTCATGGTCAATTCCAATGTGTTCTTTTATGTAAGTATAAAGTAAATTTTTGTAAGGTTTAGTTCCACAGCCAATATCAATCAGTTTCCCATAAAGAAAACTTGCGGCGAAATTGTTTAATTCTCTATCATGGATATGATTAATCAAAAGATTTTTTAATTGTTTTGCCATTCGTCATACCATTCCAGTAATTGAGAATCTTTGAGATATCTTTTATCAAGTTTTCTAGTATCACCAACTACTTCTGCTGGATTACCTGAAACTATTTCAAAGTCTCCAATATTTTTAGTTACAACTGCACCAGCAGATATTAAAGCGCCATTACCAATTGTTATACCAGGAAGTATTTTCGCTCCTGCACCAATGAAAACATACTTTCCAATTTTTACAGGAGCTATTTTGTATCCGATCTTTTCATTTTCTGGAACTTCCTGATAATGGTTTCCATAAATGCGGATGGCAATATGTGAACTGTGAGTAAAGATACCAACCCAAGCACCTATTTGGCAGCCTTCTCCTATTTCTAGCCCACCCGTTCCATCTAAAATAGTGTAATGCCAAACAAATACATTGTCTTCAATTAATATATTTTCTGGATGGTAAAAGAATACGGTATCACTGATTCTAGTTCTGCTCCTCCATTCTCCAGATGAATCTTGATAACCCCAAATCATTTTTGGTGCTTTAAGATTTCGGAGTATTGAGTCTAGCTTATTACGTAAAAAGATACGTAACTGATTAGGAAAAATTTTTTTCAAAATGCTTCTCATATTTAGATCCCTTTCTTAAATCACCCATATTGAGATTATTAATTCATTTGAGAATCTTCTTCACCGCCAAAATCACATCTTCAACATCCTCATCGGTTAACTTCGCCGACAATGGCAAACTCACCGTCTGTCTTCCAATAGCCATTGCATTAGGATAATCTTCAGGTTTCCAACCAAAAGTCTTTTGATAATAAGGATGTTCTGGAATACTTAAATAATGTACTCCCACCCCAATATTCTCAGCAGTCATTGCATTTAGAAACTGATCGCGGCTAATCCCAGTTTTCTCTTCATTCACCATAACGGTATACAAATGATATGCATGGCGATTTTCCGGTTCTAGTTCTGCTGGCAAGCCAATAGGTAAATCTGCAAAAGCCTGATTATATTTGTGCCAAATCTCCTGACGACGTTGCCAATAAGCTTCAACTCGTTCTAACTGATGAATTCCAATAGCCGCTTGTAAATCCATCATGTTGTACTTGAACCCACATTCCACTACCTTGTAGTGTTTGTAACCTTCATCACCAAAACGCTTCCAAGCATCTTTACTCATTCCGTGTAGCGCCAGTATCTTGATGCGAGCTGCGTCTTCTTCACGGCGACTCAGTACCATACCTCCTTCACCAGTAACAATGTTCTTGGTGACATAAAAGCTAAAACAGCCGAAATCACCAAATGTTCCGGCTTTACGCCCTTTATATTCCGTCTCAATAGCATGAGCGCAATCTTCAATCAGTTTCAGATTGTGGCACGCAGCAATGTCACACAGAGCATCCATGTCACAAGAACGACCTGCAAGGTGGACAGGAATAATCGCCTTAGTTCTAGAAGTAATCTTGGCTTCAACCTGCTCGGGGTCAATATTCATTGTTACTGGATCAACATCGGCGATTACTGGCGTTGCACCAGTGTGAATTATCGCATTAACCGTAGAACAGAAGGTCATAGCTGTAGTTATGACCTCATCACCTGGCTTTAAATTAATAGCCTCCATACTCAGGTGTAGTGCTGCGGTGCAGGAGTTAACTGCTACAGTATGTTCGGCTCCCTTATAGAATTTGAAATCATTTTCAAATTTTGCAACCTTTGGACCAGTACCTAACCAGCCAGTTTTCATACTGGCAACAACTTCTTGAATCTCAGCATCTTCAATAGCTGGCGAGCCGAATACTAAGAAGTTATTTTTAGAACGAATAGTTGTTTCTATCATTATTTTTATTTCGGTAATACAAAAAGGATTATTTTAAGAAGTCAACTCAATCCGACAATCATCGCCAACCATAAACCGCAAAGCCCTAGGTCTACAAGGCAAGAGGCTTTCTTACAAAAGGCAACAGGTAAGAGGGTTTAAGATTAATTGACATTTCTTTATATAACTTTATTTTTTTGTGCCAGCTTACTTAAATCGGGAATACCCGTGATTGTGCTTCCTTGAATTTCACTCAGTTTTAACGATCTTCTCACTTAAAAATCACAAATAGTCGAACAGTTCTGCATTGCCTAAGATATTTGGCGGATCTTCGGGTAATGGGGGTAAATACAACCGTTGTATTGATTGGAACTTCAACAATTGTCCCAATAAATTAGCTGCTTGCTCCGTATCTACCAAAATTGGTTGAATCCGTAACAACGCTGCATATTGTCGTCTTCCTGGTACTAAGTCACAAGTAGAAGAAGCAATTACAAACTTCATCCCTGTCAATCTTGCACCCAAAAGATAGCCAGCATCGGTACTTACAATATCTCCTTGCAACAATCCAAACCGATCTTCAGTTGCATCGATAACACCACTAGCCACAGCTGCATCATATTCTAGAGGAGTCTGGACTAAAGCACCAGGTGCATTAAATATCTGCTGTCGGTGCTTAGTTTTTCCCAATTGTTCGGCAAAACCCCGCACCAATTGCACCGCTCGATCATCGTGAGACAGATGTCGCAGTGCTAATTCCAGACTAGCTAAATTTGTAGGTAAATCAGACACATACTTAACCTAATGGACGTTGAACGAGTTCAGGAGAAAGGATTACTTCATCTTCCGAGTCAAGGATGACATTTTCATCTTCTAGTTTTAAAGGTGGAAAACTAGATATCGTTGGCAAAACGGTGGACATAGTTCCCAACATTGTTACTGTTTCCACTAATAAAGCTAAAGTGTCTGCATCCTGGGGATGATTTCGCACCACCTGCACCGCTCTCATCACCACATTTAAGCCCTGTTGGAGACGTTCCACGTCGGTAGCTATGCCTAAAAGATGTTGGAAATCACTTTCAGTAAGGATACGATACTGTCCTGTTTTAGTACTAAGGGTACCCACCGTTCCTGGGGTAATATTGGCAAGAGCATTAACACCAGATGTCCGGAACTGCTCAAAAGAGTTCCACTGACCAGCAGAAGTAAGTTTTATAGGAGTTAGCGATCGACCAAGCATTGAGATTTTTTTGAATAAAGAACTAATTCCTATTGTAAATCTTAACCAACGATTTAACAACGATTATCGTTGTGTTTTTGTGTCCGTCATCATTGTGGGTTTGGGTGGGGCAAGAAGTCGGGTTTCTCCAAGAAACCCGACTTCTGATTGTGGGTGTGGGTGAGGCATATGCTTGTGAAAATTGATTGTCATATCAAATCCCGTTAGAAATTTGCCCACAAGGCTTACTGTGTAATAATAGTTACTAACTACTGCCACTAATATTCATACCTTCGCAGCAAATTAATTCCCCTACCACAACCATTGAATTGCATCACTAAATCATAATTTCTTGCCAAGTTGCAGCAGTGACGAATCGCGATAAATGTTTGACATTAGTAGTAGCAACAATAACGTTACGACCTGGATAATTCTGGGCTAGGGATTGGCAAGTGGCACAAATAATTAAATCAGCATCTAGTCGTTCGTTGGCAGCGGTAGAAATTCCATCACGGCGAGCTAATGCCCATAACTCCCCGGCTAATCGGCTTATTTCTAGATCGACGGGGATAAAATCAATTAAAGTAGCTAAATAATCTAAATCGGGAATACCCGTGATTGTGCTTCCTTGAATCTCACTCAATTTTAACGATCTTCTGACTTCAAAATCACAAATAGTCGAACTGGCAATGTAAGCCCCACGAGCCATCAAGCCAAATAGCCAATTATCTAATTGTCGCCTGATCAAACTAGGATTAGGATTGCAAATATTACCAATTACCCCGGAGTCGAGGAGAACAATCATAGTTGCTCATGTTGATGAAATAATTTCCGCCCCGGTTCCCGTTCAGCATCAAAATGTTCCTGAAAACGCTCAAAAAACGCCCCTGCTTCAGGAGACGATTGTTGTTGAGCGCGGTTAGTGATAAATTCCTGAAGTTTAGCTAGACGTGACACCATATCAGGTAAAGGTTTGGGGCTAGTAGGATTCATCGGTGAGGGGGTTCTAGGAATGAGAATTTGAGCTAATTCGGGAGGAATAGTTTCTCCTGGCTCTAAAAAAATGGCAACCACCTCCAATGGTTGGCTCTGGTTTGATGGAAGTTCGCTAAGTTCAACTTGCCCGTCGTGATAAATACCATTAATTGCTTTCACCATTGTGTTTGTGAACAAAGGAATACATCCAGTTTAGCAGCTAAGGATAATACTGTAATTTTAGCCCATTTTCTTGCCTAGAAGCCGGGTTTCTCTAAGAAACCCGACTTCTCTTCCAAACCCGAATTTTGATTATGGCTGTGGGTGGGGTATATGTCGGGTTTTAGTTAAATATCTGGTTAGACAAGAGAATCATCGTAAAAACCCGACTTCTGATTGTGGGTGGGTGGGGCAAGAAGTCTTTAAAAATTAATGCTCATAGCATAAGATAAAAATAAATAGTAGATTATTAAACATGAAATTTAAGGCAATTGTTCACGAAGCAGAAGAAGGTGGATACTGGGCTGAAGTCCCTGCATTACCTGGTTGTATTACCGAAGGCGATACTTGGGAAGAGTTGATGAATAATATAGAGGATGCAATTACCGGATGGTTAGAAGTCGCCAATCAAAGTTTTACAGCAGTTGGTAAAACTAAGGTTATTGAAATTACATTATGAAGTCTATATCTGGAAAAAAGCTATGTTCTGTGGTTGAAAAGAAAGGGTGGCTGTTAAAGAGAATTACTGGTAGTCATCATATTTACGAGCAAGCAGAGTCTGGACAAATACTTTCAATTCCAGTTCATAATAATAAAGATTTAAAAACAGGAACTTTAAAAGCCTTAATGAAGATAGCTCAGTTAACTGAAAACGATTTGTAACTTAGCCAAATTACCAAACACAAGAAGTCGGGTTTCTTGAACAAACAGAAGTCGGGTTTCTCCAAGAAACCCGACTTCTGTTCCAACTTAATGTATAACCCCAAAATCTTTGACTCCATTAAAACGAACCATCCTTGCCTCCCTCCGCGTAAACTCACTCACAGAAGGATTACCCCCAGGATAAACCACCCCATCAACCTGCTGCCAAAGTTCCCTTGGTGCAACCGAAATCGTATATCTGCCTTGCTCAACTTTCCTCACATAATACCATTGAGTTTCCTGACATTCCTCGCACCAAAAAGCCTCTAACCATTCCCCTTGAAGAGAAACAGTAGTCTTATTCTGCACCAACATCATTGCACTACGGCGACTCATACCCCGTTGCTGCAACTGTCCAGGAGTGTCTGCAAACAATTGATACTTCTGAGAAACACTATCGAGATAACAGCCATGAATTGGACAGTAAATAGCCCTTTTTTTTGAACGATTCCGATTTCGGTTACACCTCTTCCCCACTTCAGCCCTCCTCATTAATAAATAATTATCAAACAAGAAGAAGGTTACGTTGGAGGGACTGAGATTCAACACCAGTTAATGGTAGAACCATCAAAGCCCAACTCCGCAAGTCAACACATTCTATTTAATTAAATTTGTTGAAAAGTTACGAATTACGACTTATGATAAAACACTTACCTTTAACTTCTTGATTTTGCCAAGATGCAAACCTTGAGTGAGTAAGTATATTTCTTTTGTCTCAATTAGATTAACATTGTTTGATTAATTAGCAAGTGATTTGAAATACTTTTAAAATGATTTTTATAGTTTTAAGACTTACGCAACCGGCAGATTTTTTTTGTAGGGTGCTGTGACGCTATGAATAAATTTGAACGTAGCGAGAAGATTTGTAGCGTCACGCACCAACTGTGACTGTCGGTGTTCGAGAATGGGGATGGGGGGACAAGGGGATGGGGGGATGGGGAGATGGGGAGATGGGGGGATGGGGAGATGGGGAGACAAGGGGATGGGGAGACAAGGGGATGGGGAGACAAGGGGATGGGGCGATCGCAATTAGTCCTCAAAGCTGGCTTGTTGTCAACAGTAGTAGTCTATTGCATTAAATTTAAATGTTTGTAGTTGGGATGCCCGCCCTTGATTTGAGCGATAAATCACAACTACGAACCCGTCAAAATTAATGTGGTGGAGTAGTAGTGGTCCATTTCATTAGTTTTGCGGGGTAATCAATGTAATATTGTAGGTTGGGCTGAACGTAGTGAAGCCCAACACCCGCGTTGGGTTGCGCTTCGCTTAACCCAACCTACGAAGAGGTATTTTAACTCTTCCAGATTCCTGGTGGATGAAGCGCCCAAGCGCTACTACGAACCGGGAGTTACCCCTCAAAACTAATGCAAAGGACTAGTAGTACTCCACCACATAAGTGATGAGGGGCATTTATCAGTCCTCTTAAGAGGACTTATGCTATTAGACAGGGACTTACAGTCCCTGGCGGATTAAATACCCACCCATCAAGATTAATGACATGGGCTACTACAACCACCATAGTTAACTAAACCGTCTCAACAACTCCTCACGCTGCAAAGAGGGCAACTTCAACAATAAAGAAGCATATTCTTGAGGTGGTAATTGCAACATCGGCTCAATAATCGCGGCTAATTGCTCATCTAACTCCCCAAATCGGGCTTTGAGCAAATTTTCCACCACAAAACGTTGTCCTTGCTGCATTCCTTGTTCGATTCCTCGACGCTGGGTTTCTTGTTCCCATTCTAAATAAGCTTGTGATAATGTCATAATTAACTCCCTATCTTCTTGTTCAATTATCGCGCTTGCTTCTATACTAATCTTCCAAGTTGC
>JAYKJL010000039.1:0-27908 GCA_035285725.1 Nostocales cyanobacterium 94392
CTTCAGGGAAGGTTAGCACTGCGAAAGTAATGTCGTATATAAATGACCCGCACCACGAAAGACATTAACACTTAAGGCAGATAAATCTGCTTGAGTCGGTTTTCCACGCCGCTTTAAAAAGACGGGGCTACCAACCTTCCAGTCTTTTTACGTGTAAAAGCAATTAAAAAAATTAATTTACTAAAATACCAGGTTTGTATTTCTTACTGGAACCATGAAGGTGGTGTTTGTCGCGGATTCTTTAGCTATCGGCTTTTCCCGACTTGGCAAAAGGAAGTAGAACGATTGATCGAAGAGTGTTGTGACTTCAAAGAGTGGCAGTTATTAAATCATCTGATTAACCGCGAATTTATTTATTTTTACTATCAGACAGAGATGGCAGATGCAATACATAGCGCATTGGAAAACCGCCTGTGTGTATTAAAAGCTATCGCACGACAAGCGGTTTATAATGATTTAGGGATGGCTATGGAATGGGAATATTTTCATGTGTCGAACTGGAAAGGATAGTGTATTAAGATTAATTTGTAACAGAAGCCGCAAGTTCTGCTAAACGTTCTTGCTGGTCTTGAGATATACAAGCTTGCATGATTGGGTCTAAATCGCCTTCTAACACTGAGTTTAGTGAATAGTTTTCACCAAGACGGTGGTCAGTGGCGCGGTTGTCTTTATAGTTGTAGGTGCGAATTTTCTCAGAACGGGAGCCAGTACCAACTTGCGAGCGCCTTAAATCAGTTACTGCTTCTTGTTGTTCCCGCAGTTTCATTTCATACAATTTAGCACGGAGAATTTGTAATGCCCGTTCTTTGTTTTTCAACTGGCTACGTTCTTCGGTACAGAAAATTCTAATACCTGTCGGTTTATGATAAAGGTCTGCGGCAGTCTCAACTTTGTTGACGTTTTGTCCACCAGCACCACCCGAACGAGCTGTAGACATTTCAATGTCTTTGGGGTCAATATGAACTTCTACTTCATTGACTTCTGGCATTACTGCGACAGTAGCGGTAGAAGTATGAACTCGTCCTCCAGCTTCAGTTACTGGTACACGCTGCACGCGATGTACTCCAGCTTCAAATTTTAGCTTGCTATAAACGCGATCGCCCTTAATTTCTAAAACTGCTTCTTTAAAACCGCCCATTTCCGCTAAGGATTCGCTGATCAGCTTGACATTCCAGCCTTGAGTTTCTGCATAGCGCGAGTACATACGCACCAAATCGCCAGCCCAGATGCTTGCTTCATCACCACCCGTACCGGCACGAATTTCCAACATGATATTTTTTTCATCATTGGGATCGCGTGGTAAAAGTAGTACCTTTAAACGAGTTTCAAGTTCTTCTATTTTCTGATCGAGTTCTTTAACTTCCAAAGCTGCCATTTGATGCAACTCTGAATCACCTTGGGATTCTTTGGCAATTTCACGAGCTCCAATTAATTCTTCTTGGGCAGTTTTCCAGGTTTCATAGGTATTAACTACCTCTTCTAACCCTGAACGCGCTTTTGCTACTTCCTGATATTCATCTGGATTTGAAGCGATATCCGGATCGGCTAAGCGACGAGTTAATTCATTAAAAGTTTGTTCGACGGATTTTAATTTCTCCAGTAAATATTGTTCAGCCATGATGTTGCAACGCTCCTTAAAAAATAGTTATCCAGGCTTATACTAAAAAATCGACTCAGTTAAGCTGAGTCGTTGATTGCAGCATTTGCCTGGTTGCTATTTTTTGTTTTCGTTACTTTTATCTTTCTTGGTTTGAGCGTCATACATACCGTATTTACGTAGGAAGCGTTCTACGCGACCTTCGGTATCAATAATCTTCTGAGTACCTGTATAGAAAGGGTGATTTCCAGACCAAACATCGACGTGTAATTCTGGTTTGGTAGAGCCAACAGTCATGACAACTTGACCGTTACAGTAAACTTTGGCTTCTGGATACCACTCTGGATGAATCTCTGGTTTTGCCATTTTCTTCTTCGTGGTGAATGTATAACAATTATGACGTAACTAACTCCAAGTTTTCAATATAAAAGCAAGCAGTAAACAGTAAAATCCTTGAATAACAGTTTCCCATTATGGGCATTGATCACTGTTCACTATTAACTGTTTAACGTTTGGAGTATTGAGGTGCTTTACGAGCTTTGTGTAAACCGTATTTTTTACGTTCTTTAGCTCTGGGATCGCGGGTAAGGTAGCCTTCAATTTTCAATGGTGAGCGATTATCCGGGTCGAGTTGACACAAAGCTCGAGCTACTCCCAAACGCACTGCATCAGACTGTCCTGTTAAACCACCACCATTGGCTTTGACTAAAATGTCGTATTCGTTTTCCAATCCCAAGGTTTCTAGAGGTGCTTTGATTCCTCCAATATAGTTAGGGTTAAATTGGAAATACAAATCCCCTTCTTTACCGTTAACAGTTAATTTGCCGTTACCTGGAACAAGACGTACTCTTGCCACTGAGGATTTACGACGACCAGTACCCCAGTAAACGGCACGACCGCTGTTGGTATCTGTTGCTTGCATTAATTTTGTTCTCCTGGAATTGTGTTAATTTTGAGTTCTTTGGGCTGTTGAGCAGCATGAGGATGAACAGGTCCGGTATACACTTTTAGCTTCGTAAATAACTGTCTTCCCAAGCTATTTTTAGGCAACATACCTTTAACAGCTTTTTCGATGATACGTTCTGGTAAACGTGCTTGTAGGTGTTCAAAGGTTTCTGTCTTCATTCCACCAGGACGACCGGAGTGCCGACGATAAAGCTTTTGCGAGCTTTTTTTCCCAGTTACGACAACTTTTTCAGCATTGATTACTACTACAAAGTCACCTGCATCCATATAAGGAGTGAAGTGCGGTTTATTTTTACCGCGTAAAATCATCGCGATTTGAGTAGCTAAACGACCGAGACGTTGGTCGGCAGCATCTACTATATACCAATCGCGCTGGACGGTTTCTTGGGTAGGAAGGTATGTTTTGTTCATTACACTTTACTTTTATTAATTATTAATTTGTGTTTTTTTAGCCAATTTATATTTCTACTCAGTAATTTCACTGCAAATACATGAATCTTTAATTACAGACTTGGGCAGGAAACTTAAATGAAGGCATGGTATCGTACCAGATTTGAGCAGGGAAAGGAAATTCCCGATAGCCTACCCGCAGTAAACACAATCCTTGGGCAGGTGCGGCGTATTTTACTTGTTCTCGGCGTTCCTGTTTCCAGATATCAGTAAAATTTAAGACAGTTCGTTCTTGGGAACCGACTTGAACCAACATTCCTACCAGTAAACGAACCATACCATACAAAAACCCATCTGCTTGAATTTCAATATGTACTAATGCTCCATCACGATAACATTCTACGGCTTGTACATCTACCCATGAATGCTTACGCTCGGAATTAGCACGGTGAAAAGCTGCTAAGTGATGTTTTCCAATCAACGGTTTGAGTGCTGCTCTAATTAATGATTCATCCAAGGAAGCATGATAATAATGCCAACTGAAGGGTTTTACAAACAAATTGGGTAGCTTTTCATTGTATATCGTATAACGATATCGTCGATACGCGGCACTGAAACGAGCGTGCCAATTGTCGCTAACGCCTGCTGAAGCCCTAATTAGTATATCTTGAGGTAAGTAACTATTTAAAATAGATGACCACTTGGATGGTGGAATCTTACTGGCGATATTGAAATGAGCTACTTGAGCGGCTGCGTGAACTCCACTATCGGTTCTTCCGGCTCCATATAAGGTGACATCATGACCGACTACAGTGGAAATTGCTTTTTCAATTTCTTCTTGGATGCTAGAGTATTTGGGTTGCTTTTGCCAGCCATGAAAATGAGTGCCTTGATATTGGATTACCAAGGCAATCCTCTGAGTTTTTACTGACTGGGGGCTTTCTAACATACAATCAATCTTGCGGATGTTTTTTGTTTAAATTACATCCTGATGTAAATCCAATTAAACTAATTCGATAATTGCCATTTGGGCGTTATCACCGCGACGAGGTACTGTATGCAAAACACGGGTGTAACCTCCTTTGCGATCGCCATATCTAGTGGGGACTTGTTCAAATAAAGCATGGACCAAATCTTTGTCGTAAAGATAGCCAATAGCTTGACGACGAGCGCTCAAAGAACCATCTTTAGCTAAAGTGATCATTTTATCAACTTCTGCTCGTACCACTTTGGCTCTGGTGATAGTGGTAGTTATTCGTCCATGACGAATTAGTTCGGTGGAAAGCGCTCGCAACAAAGCACGACGCTGATCGGCGGCTTTGCCGAGTTTTTTAAGTTTAGAACAGTGACGCATGATGGCACAATTGTTAAGTTATTTGTGATTGCGAGCGATTAGTGAATCGAATTAAAGCTTAAGCGTGTTTTGAGGCTCTTTCTGTTGGCAGAGTAATACCCAAGCGTCGCTGTAAAGCTTCTACAACCTCTTCTGCTGACTTCTGACCGAAGTTTTTAATTTCTAAAAGGTCTTCTTGGGTATAATCCAATAAGTCCGCTACCGAGTTAACTTGTGCCCGCTTCAAGCAGTTGTAAGCTCGCACGGAAAGCTGTAGTTCTTCGATGGGTATTTGGGCTGTTGGGTCTTGGTCGATTTCTGAAACTGTATCTTCTGGATTAATTTCGATATTTTTCAGTGGATTGAATAATTCTACTAAAATCCCAGCAGCTGAAGAAAGGGCTTCTTGTGGAGCAATACTACCATTTGTCCAAACTTCTAAAAGTAGTCTGTCTTTGGGATATCCATTTTCTCCACGAGTTTCTTCAACGCTATAATTAACTTTCCGCACCGGCATGAAAATTGAATCTATTTGCAGAAAGTCCAAAGATGTAGCTTCTTCACGACCTCTTTCTACCGTCCGATAGCCTTTACCTCTCTCAATCCGAAATTCCATTTCCAGTCTGCCGCCTTCTGCTAAGGTAGCTATATACTGAGTCTGGTCAATAACTTCTACTTCACTAGGTAAATCAAAGTGGGCTGCGGTAACTGTTGCCGGACCGTTTACCAATAAACGACCAATTTGGGGCTGAGAAGAGTGACTTTTGAGAACAAGTTCTTTCATTCTCATCAAGATTTCTAACACATCTTCCCGGACACCTTTAACGGTGGCAAATTCATGAGTTACACCGGCAATTCTTACTGCTGTAACTGATGTACCCTCTAAATTAGACAATAAAACTCGTCTCAGAGCGTTGCCAACTGTTGTTCCTTGACCCCTCTCTAACGGTTCCAAAACGAATTTAGAATAGTGGCTCCGACTTTCTTCTGTATTAGATTCTACACATTCAATTTGAAACTGCGCCACGGAGTAGCCTCCCTTCTTAATCAGGTCATATCGCGGCAGGCAATTGTTAATTATTGCCCACCCTTAATCAATTTCAAGTCCGCTTTCTGAGAAAGAATGCCTGTAAATTGCGGCACTATTCAATATTTCTTAGGCTGTGCGGATGCTATCTATCTTTTTCGATCAAAATGTGAAATTCCACAGCTTTTTATGTCAAGCTATTTTATTTCTACAAACATGGATGCTATTGAGGAGAATCATCGTTCAAGGCAGATGCAATTGAAAATTGCCGCCAATTAACGAGGCATAATTCGAGCAATCTCAGTCAACAATACAGATGTATTTATGTGTATGCCCGGAGTTATAAAAATTTAAATTTTACTTAAACTCTACGTCGCTTGGGTGGACGGCAACCGTTATGAGGAATTGGAGTAATATCCCTAATCAGGGTTATTTCCAATCCTGCTCCCTGAATTGCCCGGATAGCCGTTTCTCTACCAGCTCCGGGACCACTTACCATTACTTCTATCTGACGCATTCCTTGGTCAATAGCTCGTTTAGCTGCACTTTCTGCTGCTGTTTGAGCAGCAAAGGGGGTTCCTTTTTTGGCTCCTTTAAAACCACTTGAACCGGCAGAAGCCCAAGAAATTACATCTCCATTCGTATCGGTAATAGTGACGATGCTATTGTTAAAAGTAGACTGTATGTAAGCTACGCCACTAGGTACATTACGTTTTTGTTTTCTGCTTCCGCTTTTTTTTCCTGTTTGTCGTGCCATATCGTTATAGTTGAGTTAAGGTAGAAAATTGAATATCCAACCGGCATTGAAAAATAACTTATGAGTTTATTTACCCGGTGCCTTTTTCTTCCCAGCTACTGTCTGTCTTCTTCCACGACGGGTTCTAGCATTGGTGCGAGTCCTTTGACCTCTAACTGGTAAGCCCATGCGGTGACGACGACCCCGGTAAGTCCCAATATCAACCAAGCGCTTGATATTCATGGCTTCCCAGCGTCTTAAGTCTCCTTCGACCTGATAGTTTTTCTCTACCTCTGCTCGCAAGGCTGTTACATCACTATCACTTAAGTCTTTGACTCTAGTGTCAGGATTCACACCTGTAGTAGCTAATATTTTGTGCGAACTTGTTAAGCCGATTCCAAAAATGTAAGTTAGACCTATTTCAATACGCTTATCGCGTGGCAAGTCTATTCCGGCAATCCGTGCCATTATAGAAGTCTCCTAATGTGTTTTTTTTTCATCTCTACCCGCTTCCAAGGTTCGGATGTCTATGTACTTTAATACATCCGAATGGTGAATTATCAAGTCAAAAACTTTGTCTCTTGCATTTGCCTGTGTTGACGCTAAAATTTACAGTGGTTTTATCCTTGACGTTGTTTGTGCTTGGGATTTGAGCAAATAACCATTACACGACCGCGACGTTTGATTACGCTGCATTTCTCGCACATTTTTTTCACCGACGCTCTTACTTTCATTGCTTTCTTAATCAACTCCAAATAGTAAATTATAACACGAATTCGCAAATCGTTCAGTTAATTTGATGTCAAACAAAAACTTTTAGGCTGTAGTATAATATTCCACATAAGCTTACTTTTTACGCAGTCGATAAGTAATTCTACCTTTTGTAAGGTCATAAGGTGTCAGCTCAACTTTGACGCGATCGCCAGGTAGAATTTTGATATAGTTCCGGCGAATCTTACCAGATATATGGGCTAGAACGTTAAAGCCATTATCTAGGTCTACGCGAAACATTGCATTAGGCAGGGATTCTGTGACCGTGCCTTCCATTTCAATTAAATCTTGTTTGGACAATTTGGTTTTCCTTCAACTCAACAGTATTTATTTGATTGCAGCTAGTAATGAGAGCAAATTTTTTAGATTTTAGAATATATATCAACAATTTATTAATATATCTTATTTAAAGTTTTATTGTTTATTACCGAATTATGACTTAGAACGGATGGTAAGGGGCAGTTTAGAAGTAAAATGAATCAATATATTCAGATTACTTCTAAAAAAATTGTTTTTTTTAACAACTGACAATTAAATCTTTGAGGTTGGAAGTAACGGATTCGGGAGATTCATTACCATTGATGACAATTAACTGCTTACGATCGCGATAATAATCGATCAAAGGTGTAGTCTCGGAACGATAAACTTCTAAACGATGACGAATAATCTCTTCGGTGTCATCTTTCCGTCCACGTTCGAGCAAACGACCGACTACTACATCATCTGGTACATCCAGATTAATCACGATCACACCGTCTAAATTCATTTTTTGCAATAAATTATCTAAAAAAGCGGCTTGACTAACTGTGCGGGGAAAACCGTCTAGGATCCACCCGGAAATAGTATCGGCTCTTTGTAAGCGCTCGGATACCATATCTTGGACTAATTCATTAGGAACTAGCTGACCACTATCTACAAAGCTTTGAGCCTGGATTCCCAGAGGTGACTGTTCTTTGATTGCTTCCCGGAGAATGTCACCTGTAGAAATATGAGGAACTCCCCAGTGATCGGCTAAAGTTTTAGCTTGAGTTCCCTTACCGGCTCCCGGTGGACCTAAAAAAATGATTCGGGTCACTATTGTTTCACCATCCCTTCATAACGTTGAGAAATAACGTAGGTTTGGATTTGTTTCGCTGTATCAATAGCAACACCTACCAAAATTAACAAAGAGGTAGCACCCAAACCCTGGAAAGTAGGTACTCCCAATGCTCTTTCCACCACGGTAGGAATAATCGCAACCAATCCCAAGAAGCCAGCGCCCAAAAAGGTAAGCCGATTCAAAACTCTTTCTAAATATTCGCTGGTTGCTTTACCAGGACGAATTCCGGGAATAGAAGAACCCATTTTTTTCAAGTTTTGAGCAATATCAACTGGGTTAACAATCAAGGAAGAATAGAAGTAGCTAAAGAAAATAATTGAAAACAGGTAAATGAGTGCATAAGCCCACCAACCGGAACCACCAGGATTCAGATAAGTGGCTGTAAACTCAGCTATTTGGGGATTTTGAGTAAATTGACCAATTAAAAGAGGTAAGCTCAAAATTGCAGTAGCAAAAATGATTGGCATTACTCCACCTTGATTGAGCCGCAAAGGTAAAAAGCTACGTTGTTCTGCGAGAACCCTTCTCCCGACTTGTCGTCTAGCAGAAATAATCGGAATCCGACGCATTCCTTCTTGAACAAAAACGATACCAACGATTGTTGCTAAGAAAAGCAGTAATAATACAACTACTTGACCGACTGCTTGACGACCTCCAACTTGAGCGAAACTGATAGTACTGCCTAAAGTTGTAGGTAAAGAAGACACAATATTGAGGAAAATCAGTAAGGATGCTCCATTTCCAATTCCTCGCTCTGTAATCACTTCCGATGCCCACATCACGAACATAGAACCAGCCACAAGAGCTAAAGCTGTCTCAAATACAAAAACCGGACCGAAATCAATTGCAAAGCCTTTTAGCCAAACAGCCGAAATAAATATACTTTGAACAATTGCCCAACCCAAAGCTACATATCGGGTAATTTGAGAAATCTTGCGTCTTCCAGCTTCACCTTCGTCTTTCTGTAATTTTTCTAAAGCTGGTATAGCAGCCGTAAGCAGTTGGATGATAATCGAGGCATTAATAAACGGTAAAATACCAAGAGTGAAAACTCCTAATGCTGAGAATCCACCGCCAGAGAAAATATCCAAAATTCCTGCTAAGCCATTACCTTGTGCCATAGCAGCACTAAATCGCACCCGATCTATCCCTGGAATAGGTATATAAATACCCAAACGAATCAAAAGTAAAATACCAATGGTGACAAACAGCCGACCTCTCAAACCTGCTGCTTGCGCCATCTGCATAAAAGTTTCTTGAGCAGTTGGAGCCCTATCTCGACTTATCATAATCACGATTTACCGATGAATGTTAACCAGGCAGCGCGGGCTGCATTCATTGCATTTTTTAGTGCGCTATTTTGATGTAATGGCTCACTTATACAACTTCACAACTACCACCAGCTGCCTCAATTTTGCTACGAGCCGTTTCCGTAAAAGCTGCGGCTTGTACTTTTAGAGCAACGTTCAATTCTCCATCTCCGAGAATTTTTAATGGTCCTTGTACGGCAGTGAGAATACCATTCTCTCGTAACAAAGCCACATTAACTTCTGTATTTGCTGGGAGTGAAGACAATTTCTCTACATTAATCGTAGTGTATTTTTTACGATTAACGACGGGAAAACCTTTAAGTTTAGGTATCCGACGATAAAGGGGCTGCTGACCACCTTCAAAACCGGGTCTGGTTCCGCTACCGGAACGAGATTTTTGACCACGCATACCGAAACCGCAGCTAGCACCTTGACCAGCTGAAATCCCGCGTCCGACACGTCGGCGACGTTTCTTAGAACCCTCTTGAGGGCGAACATCCTGTAGTCTCATTTTGGTTACTTATATTTTTTTGTACACGATTGCTCGCAATTAGAACTCTACTGGGCGTAAAGCTTTTCAATATTGACATCTCTACTTTCGGCAACTTCATTGAAGTTTCGTAATACTGCAAGAGCATTCATTGCGGCTCTGGCGTTATTCAGAGGGTTGTTAGAGCCGAGTTGTTTTGCTAAAACGTTACGAACTCCTGCCAATTCGAGTACGGTACGTACTGCACCACCAGCAATTACACCAGTACCGGGTGATGCTGGTCGCATGATCACTTTAGCTCCGCCACCAACACCATTAGTTGGATGAGGAATAGAGTTGGATTTGGTAATGGGAATTTCTAGCAAATGTTTTTTACCATCAGCTACACCTTTTTTGACGGCTCCGATGACATCACTGGCTTTACCTACTCCCACTCCAACTTGACCGCGTTCGTTACCGACGACTACAATTGCTCGGAAGCTGAGTTTTTTACCTCCCTTGACAACCTTGCTTACCCGTCGGATTTGAATTACGCGCTCTTGCCAGTTTGTTTCTTCTTTTTTAGCTCGGCTCGTTTTACGACGATTATTTGCCATGTTTGAATGCTCTGTTGAATTTACTTGTCATTTGGCTTTAGAAACTTAAACCAGCTTCTCGCGCAGCATCAGCTAATGCTTTGATACGTCCATGATAAAGGTTGCCTCCACGGTCAAACACGACTTGAGTAATGCCTTTTTCTAACGCTCGTGCAGCTAATGTCTTACCAACTTCTGTTGAAGCTGCTTGATTAGAACCAGAAGTTAATTTAGATTTTAATTCCGGCTCTACACTTGATGCTGTAGCCAAAGTTTGGTGCAATGTATCATCTATTACTTGAGCATAAATATGCTCGTTGGAACGATATACTGCTAACCGAGGACGCTCGGAAGAGCCAAATACTTTGCCTCTGATGCGTCGATGACGACGCTGTTTTGATTGTTGACGGGTAGTTTTCATAATTTACTTTTTACCACCTTTACCAGCTTTACCAGCTTTACGTCTGACAATTTCGTTATCATAACGAATGCCTTTACCTTTATAAGGTTCTGGTGGACGAACCGCACGAATTCGAGCGGCTGTATTACCAACCACTTCCTTGTCGTAACCGCTCACAACTATCGCAACGCCTTTTTCTTCAATTGCAAATTGAACTCCTTCTGGTGGAGGAATTTCTACAGGATGACTATATCCAACGTTGAGAACTAAATCACGACCTTTGAGTTGTGCTCGATAACCGACACCTTGAAGTTTCAATTGACGCTGAAATCCTTTTGAAACTCCTTCAACCATGTTAGATACCAAAGTACGACTTAAGCCGTGCATTTGTCGTGCCACTCTGGAATCATCTTGACGAGATACGGTTAAAGTTTCTCCTTCTTGGGAAACGCTAACTTGAGTTGGAAGTTCCCGTGAAAGTTCGCCTTTTGGACCTTTTACAGATACTTTGGCTCCGTTAATCGTCACTTGTACCTTACTCGGTAATGTTATTGGCTGTTTACCAATTCTAGACATGATTTTTTGCCCTTAAATGTACCAATTTTAGATTTTAAATTATGGATTTTGGATTGAGTAAATTATCAGTATTAGTAATAACTTGAAGACGATTTCTACTTCGCAAATTTATTTATGAGTAGGAATCTAGAAAAATCTAAAATCTAAAATCTAAAATCCAAAATTTATTGACTACCAAACGTAGCAAAGTACTTCGCCACCTAAATTTTTCTGACGTGCCTCTCGGTCGGTCATGATGCCGGAGGATGTAGATATTATGGCAATCCCAATACCGCCTAATACTCTTGGTAAGTCTTTTTTATTGGAATATACTCGCAAACCCGGTCTGCTAACTCGCTTGAGGGCAGTGATTACTGGTTGGCGATTTTTCCCTTTATATTTCAAAGAGATTACCAAATGAGTCTCAATTCCTTCTCCGGCTGTTTCAAAATCATTGATAAAGCCTTCTTCCCGCAACACTTTAGCTATATTTTGGCTCATTTTGGCTGCTGGCACTTGTGTTGTTTGATGCCGAGCCAAATTAGCGTTGCGGATGCGCGTCAGCATATCTGCAATTGTGTCGTTTGCCGCCATCGTTTCCTCTATTTAGATGAACTTATTGCTCCCGAAAGGGCATTCCCATTTCTTTTAGTAAAGCCCGACCTTCTTCATCATTTCTAGCTGTTGTAATGATGGAGATGTCCATACCGCGAATTTGGTCAACTTGGTCGTATTCAACCTCTGGAAAAATTAATTGTTCTCTAACTCCTAGAGTATAATTTCCCCGACCATCAAAGCTTTTGGCACTGACTCCGCGAAAGTCCCGAATTCTCGGTAATGACAGGTTAATCAAACGGTCGAGAAAGTTGTACATCTTATCACTTCTAAGAGTTACCATTACCCCTACAGGCATACCTTCTCGAATTTTGAATCCTGCGATCGCCTTTTTCGCTCGCGTAACCACTGGCTTTTGACCAGTAATCAATGCTATCTCGTTTAAAGATGCTTCTAATGCTTTGGCATTTTGAGAAGCTTCCCCCAATCCTCGGTTAACACTTACTTTTACAACTTTCGGTACCTGATGGATATTTGAATATTCAAATTGTTTCATCAGATTGGGGACAATTGTCTCCAGATATCTACTTTTTAATCCTACTGCCATTTTTTTCTCCTAATCCCTGGGCTTGGTCAGGGAAATACAAGTTATTTAAATAAGGTCAAAGGTCAAAGGTTAAAGGTTAAAGGTTAAAGGTATAGTAACTCCTAACTCCTAACTATTTATCAATGATTTCCCCAGTTTTCTTTAACATTCGCACTTTTTTACCTTCTTGGGTAAAGGTATAACAGACGCGAGAAGCTACGTTTTCCTTGGTGGAATAAAGCATAACGTTAGAACTATGAATGGGAAATTCCTGGGTAACAATTTTTCCCGATTCACCTTCTTGTTGAGGCTTGACGTGCTTGGTTTTGATATTTACGCCTTTAACAATAACTGTACTCTTTTTAGTCATTGTTTCTACAATTTCACCGACTTTGCCTTTGTCTTTTCCAGAAATTACCTGAACCGTATCTCCAGTTTTGACGTGCATTTTGTGAAATTTAGGCTTCACGTTTTTCTTAATTGACATTACAGTACCTCCGGTGCCAGAGAAACTATTTTAGTAAAGTTTTTATCGCGTAATTCTCGTGCTACCGGACCAAATACCCGTGTTCCTCTGGGATTTCCGTCTTTGTTAATGATGACTGCGGCGTTATCATCAAAACGGATGGTCATGCCACTGTCACGGTTTACGCCTTTTTTGGTACGGACGATTACAGCTTCTACAACATCAGACTTTTTCACAGCCATGTTCGGTTGAGCATCTTTGACGACAGCGATAATGCGATCGCCAATGCTGCCATAGCTTCGATTCCCGGCACCCAGAACACGGATGCACATCAATTTACGCGCACCGCTGTTATCAGCAACATTTAGGTAAGACTGGGCTTGTATCACAATTTATCTCCATTGTTAAAGTTGTTAAGGATGTAACAACCGCTTGTTATCAGTTATTCCTGCTATTGAGGATTTCTTTAACTTGCCAGCGCTTAGTTTTGCTTAAGGGTCTGGTTTCCTGAATCCGGACGCGATCGCCTTCTTTGCAATTATTTTCTTCGTCGTGAACTTTGTAGCGTTTGGTTGTAACTACAATTTTGCCGTATTTTTGATGACTATCTCGACTTTCTACGGCGACTACGACGGTTTTTTGCATTTTATCGCTGACTACTAAGCCAACTCTTTCTTTTATAGCCATTAGTTGTTGGTTGGTTGTTGGTTGTTAGTTGTTGGTTGTTAGTTGTTGGTTGTTAGCTGTTGGTTGTTAGTTGTTGGTTGTTAGCTGTTGGTTGTTAGTTGTTAGTTGTTAGTTGTTGGTTGTTGGTTGTTAGTTGTTGGTTGTTAGTTGTTTATCGACTAACCACTAACCACTACCTACTAACCAATAACCACTATCCACTACCTACTAATTACTAACTACTAACCATTCCCTACTAACCAATAACCACTAACCACTACCTACTAACCACTAACTATTATTAGCCCGTTTTCGTTCTCCTTCTACTGTTAGCAATTGAGCTAAACGGTGACGAGCGTGTTTAAATTTTGCGGGCTTCTCTAATTGTTTAGTTGCTTGTTGTAAGCGCAGATCGAATAACTGCTTTTTAGTGGCAACAATTTCTTGCACTAATTGCTCGTCGCTCAAATCTCTAGCTTCTGAAATTTTAGGAAAAGGCATAATTTATGCTTTTGGTTCTTGTTCGGCACGGGAAATAAATTTAGTTTTTATTGGTAGCTTGTGTGAAGCTAAACGCATAGCTTCGCGAGCAGTTTCTTCAGCTACACCAGCAATTTCAAATAAAATTCTTCCTGGCTTAACTACAGCTACCCAATATTCGGGATTACCTTTACCAGAACCCATTCGGGTTTCTGCGGGACGCATTGTCACGGGTTTATCTGGGAATACTCTAATCCAGATTTTTCCACCCCTACGAATGTAACGAGTCATCGCTCGACGGGAGGCTTCGATTTGACGAGATGTAATCCAAGATGGTTCTTGAGCCTGGAGAGCAAAATCACCAAAGTTGAGGCTACTACCCCGCATGGCTAATCCTGTCATCCGTCCGCGATGTTGCTTACGGAATTTAGTTCTTTTAGGACTTAACATGAGTTAATAGTTGTTGGTTGTTAGTTGTTAGTTGTTGGTTGTTAGTTGTTAGTTGTTGGTTGTTAGTTGTTGGTTGTTGGTTGTTAGTTGTTGGTTGTTGGTTGTTAGTTGTTGGTTGTTGGTTGCTTATTTACTAACTACTAACCACTATCCACCATCCACTAACTACTAACCACTATCCACTAATTTTCATTTGAACGGTCTTCAAAAGAAGGACGACGACGTTGTTGTTGACGACGACGGGGTTCGCGTTCGTTTCTAGGGTTAGAAGTTGATGATTCTTCTTCTCCGGGAATAATTTCTCCTTTGAAGACCCAAACTTTGATACCGAGGATACCGTAAATGGTTTTTGCGGTAACGTAGGCGTAATCGATATTAGCGCGTAAGGTGTGTAGGGGAACTCGACCTTCACGAGTCCACTCTGTACGGGCAATTTCTGCACCGTTTAAGCGTCCACTAACTTGAATTTTTATTCCTTGGACACCGGCACGTTGCGCTCTTTGAATTGCTTGACGTACCACTCTCCGGAAAGAAACTCGGCGTTCAAGCTGTTGGGCTATGTATTCGCCAATCAAAAAAGCATCAGCATCAACACGCTCTACTTCAACGACATTGATGCGAATTTGACGATTACCACCTAAAGCTTGTTGTAGTCCGAGACGTAATGCTTCAATACCTTGTCCGCCTCTACCTACTACTACACCAGGTCTAGCTGTGGATACTTCTAAATCAATCTGGTCTGCTTTGCGCTCAATTTTGACTTCGGAAATACCGGCATTATTTTGAGCGCTTCTGCCCAATTTACTATCTATATACTGGCGAAGTTTATAGTCTTCTTGAAGCAGTTCTGGATATCGAGAAGGGTCTGCGAACCAACGAGATTGATGGTCTTTTGTAATTCCAAGGCGAAATCCGATTGGATTAATCTTTTGTCCCACGTATGATCTCCTCTAAAATATATTCGCACTCTTGCTAAATCGTTTTTGAGTGCTTTTTTACACCGTTGCCGGGTCAGCAGACACAGCAACGGTTATATGGCAGGTGGGTTTGCGAATTTGATAAGCACGACCCTGCGCTCTAGGCTGATAGCGTTTGAATACTGGACCTTGATCGGCGAATGCCGTGGAAACTATTAAAGATGCCCGGTCTAATCCCTCATTGTGTTCGGCATTAGCAGCAGCACTTCTAAGAACCTTTAATACTGGGTCGCAGGCTCTATAAGGCATAAACTCTAAAATTATCAGTGCTTCTCGGTAGGAACGTCCTCTAATTTGATCAAGTACGCGGCGTACTTTAAAGGGCGACATACCTATATATCGAGCAATCGCTTTTACTTCTTTAGTATCAGTAGCCATAATAAATTTCACCGAATTGCTAACTGCATAATGCTATTAGCGCTTCTGGTTATCTACCTCCTTTTCTATCTTTAGAGTGACCTCTAAAAGTGCGGGTAGGAGCAAATTCTCCTAATTTATGACCCACCATTTGGTCGCTGACAAAAACTGGAACGTGCTGTTTTCCGTTGTGAACGGCAATGGTATGACCAACCATCATCGGTAAAATAGTAGAAGCTCTCGACCAAGTTTTGATAACTTCTTTTTTATTGGTTTCGTTGAGCTTATCGATTTTTTTCAGTAGATGGTCTGCAACAAAAGGACCTTTTTTAAGAGAACGACCCATAGGACAATCAATTTTGGATTTTAGATTTTGGATTTTGGATTTTGGATTTTGGATTTTGGATTTTGGATTTTGGATTAAAATTTTGAATTTCAGATTTTAGAATTTTAGATTTAGTTTGACAATAATTTTTTAAACGGGGGCAAGATACTTCCATTAAAAAATAAATTGCTCTCAACAGTTATCAGTTATCAGTTATCAGTTAAAAACTGTAAATCAATTGGGAGTCAGAGTCCCCCACTTCTAAAACTGGTGTGTTTCAGTCGGGGTTAAATCCCCGACTGAAACCGTGATAACTGATAACTGTTGACTGTTCACTGATTTAACAACTTTTATGTTTCAATCCAAAATCCAAAATCTAAAATCCAAAATTCTATGACTGACGACCACCGCGACCCCGCTTGGAAGCCTTACGACGACGACGGACAATCAATTTACTACTTGCTTTCTTGGGCTTACGAGTTTTCTTACCCAGGGTCGGTTTACCCCAAGGAGTCACAGGACCCGATCTACCAATTGGAGCGCGTCCTTCACCACCACCGTGGGGGTGGTCACAAGGGTTCATTACACTTCCTCGAACTTTGGGACGACGACCTTTCCAACGATTACGACCTGCTTTACCCAAGCTTTGGTTTCTGGCTTCAATGTTGCCTACTTGTCCGATGGTGGCGTAACATTCACGCCGAATCATACGGACTTCTCCTGAAGGCAATTTTAAAGTAACGTAGTTACCGTCTTTCGCCATTACTTGAGCATTTGCACCAGCCGAACGTACTATTTGACCGCCTTTTCCGGCAACCAATTCTACGTTGTGAACGCTGGTACCCAAGGGCATATTTGATAAAGGTAAGGCGTTACCATTTTCTATAGGAGAATCTGGACCGGCGATGATTTGAGTACCAACCTTCATTCCGTGGGGTTGCAAGATATAACGCTTTTCGCCGTCTTCATAAACAACGAGTGCAATCCTAGCGTTACGGTTGGGGTCGTATTCAATCGCTTCCACCGTTGCGGGCATACCGCGCTTATCTCTTTTAAAATCAATAATCCTATAAAGACGTTTGTGTCCGCCACCGCGACGACGACTGGTAATTACACCGCGATTATTTCTACCTTTTGCCCGATGAATATGTTCGATTAAGGATTTTTCAGGCTTTGATTTGGTAATTTCCGAAAAGTCGGAAGTTTCCGCTTGACGGTTACTGGGGGTGTATGGACGAAAAGTACGAATACCCATAATTTGAAATTGATCTACAAAGTATTTTGCGGAAGGAGGGAGGAGAAAGTTAAGAGTTAAGAGTTTGGAGTTTGGAGTTTGGAGTTAATAGTTTAATTCCAATTACCCATTACCCATTACCCATTACCCATTACCCATTAATTACACATCTGGGAATAGAACCTGACGAATCTTGTCTTCATCCCCAGATACTAGGGTGACAGTAGCTCGTTTGTACTGAGGTTTAAACCCAATAAATCTCCCAACCCGCTTCTTTTTCCGAGGTTGTACTGCGGTATTTACTTTTAAAACTCTGACATCAAATAAACTTTCAATTGCTGCTTTGATTTGAGTTTTAGTTGCTTTAGGAACAACTTCAAAAGTATATTTGTTTTGCTCCATCTGGATTGTCGCCTTTTCGGTGAGAATTGGGCGACGCACTAGGTCGGGAAGATTACGGGGGTCAAATTTAGGCATTATTGTAGACCTCCTGAATTTTATCTAATGCAGATGCGCTGACTACGATTTTGTCTGCGTGCAGCAAATCAAAAACATTAAGTTGATCGGCTGCAATCAGTTTGAGATTCTCTACATTACGGGCTGATAAATATATGTTTTCAACACGTTCGGACAAAATCAACAATGTCTTTTGTTCTGGTTGAGAACCCCAACGAGCAATGGCTTGCATCAATTCTTTTGTCTTGGGACGCTGTAACTGTTCGTTGAATTCTTCAACCACAATCATGTCATCGATTCGACTGACAAACGCTGTCCGTAACGCCAAACGACGCTCTTTACGGTTCATCCTCAAGTTATATTCCTTGGGCTTTGGTCCAAAGATGACACCACCACCGCGCCATAGTGGTGAACGAGTCGAACCGGCACGGGCGCGTCCTGTGCCTTTTTGCCTCCAGGGTTTGCGCCCTCCTCCTCTAACTTCGGCACGGGTTTTAGTACTAGCGTTTCCTTGGCGAGCATTAGCCATTTGTCGAACTAAGGCTCTATGTACGATGTGAGAAGCAGTTTCTTCCTTGGCAACTTTTAAATCCAAGGTTTTCTGTCCGACATCTTCTCCCTGCCAGTTTTTTACTTGACAATCTACCATTTTTGTATCCTTATTAAATTAGTCATTTGCCATTTGTTTTTAGCTATTTATCATTTACTTTGCCGCTTGATACTTAACTTCGATTGTGTTCGCGGTAAATTCATGACTTAATTTCAGAGTTTGATTTTTTTAGGGGATTTTTTACTAGATTTATTTAAATTCTTCAATAATCCAAAATCCAAAATCCAAAATCGAATGACTATTTCACTTCTTTTGCAGGGAGAATATTAACTAATGCTCCTGATTTGCCAGGAATCGCTCCCTTAATTAACAATAAATTTCGTTCGGCATCAACTCGCACAATTTTTAGTTTGCGAACTGTGATGCGCTTACCTCCCAAACGTCCAGCCATCCGCTTACCGGGATAAACACGACCGGGAGTAGTACCAGCACCGATGGAACCTGGTTCTCTATGGTTTTTTGAACCATGGGACATCGGTCCTCTACCGAAGTTGTTACGCTTCTGGTTTCCTGCGAAACCACGACCGATACTTGTACCAACTACATCTACTAGCTGACCTGCATCAAAAATATCAGCACTGATTTGCTGACCCAAAGAATAATCATCCGTGCTTTCGGCGCGGTATTCTTCTAAGTGCCGCAAAGGTGGAGCAGAAGATTTTGCTAAATGCCCCAACTTCGGTTTATTTAATGCTTTTGCTTTTACTTCACCATATGCTAATTGAATGGCGGAGTAACCGTCGGTCTGCTTTGTTTTGATTTGGGTAACAGTACATGGTCCGGCTTGAACGATAGTAACGGGAATTGCTGCTCCCGCATCGTCGAAAACCTGAGTCATACCCACTTTGGTGCCGAGAATACCTACAGACACAGTTACAAGTCTCCTTTTTATCAGTTTTCCGCTTTATTTGGGAACTTTAGGATTTTGGAGTTTCTTTTTCAAGAAACTACCCGCCTTATCATCAAATAACCTCAGAAGTCAGGAATAATTCAGGTTAAACTAATCCAACTTCAATCACGGTTTTTTTGTTGTTTCACCGCCAATCATCTAAAAATTGTTGATTTATTGGCGCAGCTTAAAATACTTTCCTTTAAGGAAAGATTAAAGAATTAAATGCAATGCTTGATAGCTTTGCGATTTGTGCAGCAATGTCTTACTTCGACAATTACTTTGGCACTTTGACTCTTTCACTTTGGTGGACTTAAGCGGCTAATCTCGCTCAGTATCCTTTGTTCAAATGCTGACATACTAACGTTATCAACATACTAGGCTCTCAGCATAAGTCTTAAATGATTGTTCCAGATCAGATTTTAGACTTTTTGTACTAAGGCTTAAGAAACAAATTATCTTATTTCCCACTACTGCGAACAAGTTCATCACTCAAGCGTATTAAGTTTACCTCAAGGCTTCTTAATTTACCACTCTTTGATTGCTTTTTACTAATTTATTTGGATAAATCGTCCGAAAATAGTCTTGAGCAATAATTTTAGTTAGAGAGAGCCTAGTTTTTTGAATTTGGTCACAAATTAATAGTATAAGTTATTTATTTTATTTTGTCCAGATTTTTGGAGAAAGATGTGATGGGAAGAAATTAGTACTTAGGAACAGAAAACTCTTAACTGGTTGCTAATTAACTGTTAACGGATAACTTTTAAATAATAATAGAATTATCGAAGTGGTATTTGAAAAAGTTTTATGGCATTACTTACTAACGGTGGCGGTTTCATTCGTAAGTTGGAAAAATTTGGCGCTCTTGCAGTGTATGTACCTCTAGAAGGCGGTTTTGAAGGTCGGTATCGTCGTCGATTGCGTGCTAAGGGCTACAATGCTTTGTGTATCAGCGGCAAAGGAATTGGTGATGTAGCAGCTTATTTAACTGGAGTTCACGGTGTGAGACCTCCACATCTTGGCAAAAAAAGTACTAGTAGCGGTGCTGCGGTAGGTTATGTATATTACTTACCGCCAATCATTAGTACTCAATTAGAACAGTTGCCACCAAAATCCAAAGGATTAGTATTGTGGATTATTGACGGACATACTCTTGATGACCAAGAAGTGGAATATTTGTCAAATTTACCTAAAATCGAACCAAGAGTAAAAGTTGTAATTGAAAGAGGTGGCGATCGCGCTTTTCGTTTTATGCCTTTAGAAGAAAGTTTGGCTGTAGCTAGTTAGGTAATGGGTAATTGGTAATTGAAATTCAACTCCCAATTCGGGTGATATAGTACAGACGTAGCAATGCTACGTCTGAAAGCATGACTAACTCCGGTAATCCCCTAATTTGTAATTTAGGTGAAACATTATTACGAAAGTAACGGACAATTAGATCAAAAAATCGTCATACTTAAAGAGGGAGATTTTAACTACTACTCCCTGTAGTTCGAGGCGTGAAGTTAAAAAAGCAGATATGAAACGTAATAAATATAGTAGTAGGTCAACTAGTACCTCTCCTAAAAGTTCTAATTTTGGCTCCTCAATATTTAATTTCACAACGATTGCCATTTTGGGGGGCATATTTATTCTAGGTATTGGTATTGGTATCGCTTTTAGTTCTACAGCGACTTTTTCATCGTCTAATGTGGTTTCTCGTGATTATATTGATACCAAAGCACCAAATCCAGAGGTTTGCGTGCAGTATGGAGCCAGTGCGATGGTGATGGATACGAGATTATTTGTAACTCTAAATCCGTTTAACGTTTATGTTGGTCAACCCAGTATGCGCCCTGGATGCGTTTTACGTCAAAGTAACTGGGAAATTTTAAGACAAAAAAATCTAGTAACATCAGACCAAATAAGAGATTGCAAAAATCGTTTAAATACTTTTGGCTTTACAGGTAGATTAGATAGTAAAGAGCTTGCTATTAACTGTATATATCAAAATGATGCGGCGAAAAATTTCTTTAGTACAGAAGAAGGAGCGATAAATTTACCTGGAGAAACGGAACGATTTTAGAAAGTCATGGTTAAGAAGTCGGGTTTTTATGACTGTTTTCTGATGTTACGGATATTTTTCTCAAAAACCCGACTTCTGTGATTATTTTTTTTCGTGGGATAATAAGTCGAGTCGGGTTTTTATGAATTGTTTTGTTAAGTTACGGATATTAACCGAAAAAACCCGACTTCTTTAAAGCGTCAAATTATTGATTGGGAGCGGGGAAAGGTTGTCCAAATTCAATTATTCCAGAGTCTGGTGTATTAATTACCGGAGAATTGTATGGTGGTGCTGGGAAAAGTGATGGAGGAGTACCGAAATTTCCTGTTGGTGAAGGGAATGTTGCTGGTGGGAGAACTGGATTTTGGATTTGTGGGAATAAATTGTTGTTTGTAATTGGTGGTACGGTTACAGTCGGCTGCTGTGAATACCCGTAATTTCCATTGTTACCAGGCGGTAATGTTAAGGGTGTATTAAAACTAGGTTGTGTATTTACACTTGGTATGTTTTGGGAAGGATTATACATACCAGGTGGTAAATTACCTGGTGATTGTGGGGATGGAAGAATCCCTGGCGCTTCTGGAGAGTAAGCACCCGGTGGTAAATCACCTGCGACTGATGGATAACCTGGGGGTAAAAAATTGTCATTACCAGCAATAAAAGGACGAAGCACCCAACGGCTAGGATTTTGTAAAAGGGGTTGTAATTGTACTTGAGTGGGGTCAAAAAAGGCTCCCGGTGATAAATCCAGGACAATACGTGTTACATCTTCGTTTAGCTGAGAAACGCGAATTCTCTGGACTGCTCCGTTGTAATTTTGTTCGGTAGGAACATAACCTAATCGGGTATTAGGTATATCTACGACTAAACGAGGTGGTTGAGGTAAATAAAAATACTGGGGGCGAGATGGTGCTGAGAGAGAAATTTCTAACTGGGAACCGACGGGGGAAAATCGCCAATCTTCTAGTTTTCCAGTTGGTGCGGCAATACTGCTATTAGTATCAAAAGCGACTGCTGCATATAAGCTAAACAAGCCAACACGAATTAATCTCTTACACCAAGAGACAAATTGCCTGTTCTTAAATTGCTTATCCATTATTTTTATCCCTTGTAGGTTAAGCCACTTTTGGCTGCTTAATTCCTAATAGTTTAATACAACATTGACAAAATTCATCAGGAATTAAAATCAGAAAGATTCTGGGTTTCTTTGCGTATACCTTGCGTTCTTCTGGATTTAAAAATGCGATTATTTTTGATCAAAACCCGACTTCTGGGTCTACACAAAATTGGTATTAATTTTAGCAGTAATCAAATTTAGCAACATCAACTTTAAAATAAATTTTCTCAACAAAGAATCTTCATTGTTTTCTCAAGATATTTCAGGGAATTCCTCGATGAAATCAAGTAAATATACAAGTTATTTTTTTAACATACTTACTTGGAAAATAAACTTGTATGGCAGCTACAGTTCTCAATCCTGGTGATATTGCAATTGTGGGTTATATCACTAACGGTTCTCCCGATTCCTTTTCTTTTATTCCCTTAGTTGATTTAGATGCGGGTACTGAAATCTACTTTACCGATAACGGTTGGACTGGTTCTAGTTCTAGTTTTAGAGGTTCATCCGTAACTGATGGTAATGGCAATGAGGATCTGATTAAATTCACAGCAAGTAGTAATATTTCTGCTGGTAGAGTAATCCTAAGCAATGACACATCTTCTTCCGATTGGACTTGGACAAAATCAGGGCAAATTGGAACTACTACAAGTGGTAACTACAATGACCTTACATTAACTCAATCAGGCGAGCAAATAGCAGCATTTCAATCTAAAAATACGTCAAACCCACTCAATTCGGATTTTACCGCTATCTATCAAGTTGATAATACTGATATTTTTGAAGATGCAACAAGTTCCAATACAGGTAGTGTAATTACTGGATTATCCCAAGAGGAAAATACAGCAGTTTTGCTTAACAACATGGCAACATATGCTGCTTTTGACTTCAACACTATACCGAATGGTACACGGGAAGAATGGTTAGCAGCGATTAATAATCCTGAAAACTGGACTTTTTCAAGCACTGAAACCAGTTTACCAACAGGAAGTATTCAAGTTGTTCCAGAAATAAATAATAGCCTAGTTGTTACCAATACAAATGACAGTGGTCAAGGTTCTTTACGGCAAGCAATTCTAAACGCTAACAATTTAGCAGGTGTAGATACAATCATCTTTGATGCTAGTTTGAGCGGACAAATTATTACCCTGACTAGCGGTGAATTACTAATAATAGATGCTGTTACTATTGAGGGTTTAGGTGCGAATCAACTTACTGTTAGTGGTAATAATGCATCCCGTGTTTTCAAAATTGATGGTAGCAACAGCAGTAATAAAATTAATGTCACTATCGAAGGTTTAACTATTACAGGTGGAAAAACTCTAACAGGGAATGACGCGACTGACGATGGGGGAGGTATTTGGAACCGAGAAAACCTTACCTTAAAAAATGTTGTAGTTCGCGATAATGAAGCTGCTGATGATGGTGGTGGTATCCGGAATGATGGTGAAATCACTATTATTAATAGTACTATTGCTGATAACACTTCAATCGGAACAAGTAATACCAGTGGTGGTGGTGGACTGATCAATACGATTGGAGCATCAGCAACCATTGTAAATAGTACTTTTAGCGGTAACACAGCTAAAAATGGTGGAGCGATTCGTAATGATGATAATTTAACTTTAATTAACAGTACTCTCAGTGGTAATACTGCATCTGAAAGTGGTGGTGGATTAGTTAATACAGTTAATCCCAACAATCCCTTTAATCCAGCATCAGGTGGTAAATCAACAATTAGCAACAGCACTATTACCAATAACACAGCCCAAAATACTAGTGGAGAAGTTAGTAATTCTCAAGTAGGGGGTGGTATTGCTAACTTTGGTATTACTAATATTTCTAATAGCATTATTGCAGCTAATACAGGTAATGATGACTTTATAAACTTAGCTTTTGGTAATATTACTAGTGGTGGTAATAACTTAATCGGTAACGGTAATGGTGTAATCGGCTTGATTAGCGGTGACATTGTTGGTACAATTGCTGCTCCAATCGATCCATTACTCAGTCCTCTACAGGATAATGGTGGTGCTACTCAGACTCATGCACTTTTAAGTGGTAGTGCAGCAATTAATGCAGGTAGTAATACTAACTTAACTCTAGATACTTTTGATTTAAATGGGGATGGTAATACTACTGAGCTAATTCCTTTTGACCAAAGAGGTGTACAATTTCAGCGGACTGTTGATAATACAGTTGATATTGGTGCCTATGAATATGTCAACGAAGCTTCTACAAATCAAATTAATGGAACTTCTGGAGATGAGCGGCTCAGGGGAAGTTCTGAAGATGACATTATTGATGGAGGAGCAGGAAATGATTTTCTGTTTGGATTTGCTGGAAACGACACTTTAATTGGTGGAAGTGGAAACGATAATCTCTACGGTGGAGCAGGTAATGACTCGATTGATGGTGGAGATGGTATTGACACCTTAAGAGAAACAGCAGATACCGATTTTATTCTTAGTGATACTACTCTTGAAAGTACTGCTACAGGTACAGATACTTTTACCAATATTGAACGAGTAGCTTTAACTGGGGGAGATACAGGTAATATAATCAATGCTTCTACTTACAGTGGAAGTGCTTTCCTTTATGGAAGAGGTGGAAATGACACTTTAACTGGTGGAATTGGAAACGATAATCTCTACGGTGGTGAAGGTGATGATTTAATTACTGGAGGAGATGGTATTGATACCCTACGAGAAACAGCAGATACCAATTTTACACTTACCAATGGTCAACTTCAAAGTACTGTTACAGGTACAGATACTTTTACCGATATTGAACGAGTAGCTTTAACTGGGGGAGATACAGGTAACATAATCAATGCTTCAAATTACAGTGGAAGTGCTTTCCTTTATGGAAGAGGTGGAAATGACACTTTAATTGGTGGAAGTGGAAACGATAACCTGTACGGTGGTGAAGGTGATGACTCGATTGATGGTGGAGATGGTATTGACACCTTAAGAGAAACAGCAGATACCGATTTTATTCTTAGTGATGCTACTCTTGAAAGTACTGCTACAGGTACAGATGCTTTTACCAATATTGAACGAGTAGCTTTAACTGGGGGAGATGGCGCTAATGCAATTAATGCTTCTACTTACAGTGGAAGTGCTTTCCTTTATGGTGGAGCAGGTGATGACACTTTAATTGGTGGAAGTGGAAACGATAACCTGTACGGAGGTGAAGGTGATGACGTGATATTTGGTGGTGCTGGTAATAATAGACTTTATGGTGGAGATGGTAGTAATATTTTCGTTATTAGTTCGGTTACAGGTAGGGATATTATCTACGATTTTAAAGACGGTACTGATTTTATCGGTTTATCTGATGGTTTGATTTACCAGGATTTGACTATTAGAACAAGCGGAAACAATACTAATATTCTTGAAGGTAATCAAGTTTTAGTTACTTTGATTGGTGTGGATAAAAACTTGATTGACCAAAACGATTTTATTGCTTTTAACGGCGGTAATTTTAACAATATTGCTGAATAATTAACAGATATTTCAAAATATTAATTTCTAAACAGTAAGTCTGTGTTGTTCGTTAAATCTGGAGACGTAGCATTGCTACGTCTCTACAAGTGTATGGTTGTTTCCCAAAAGGTATTTATAACCATTGTCCACCACGAAAACGCCAACGCACGAAAAGAATTCGCATTATACTTTGAGAGGTAATAAAAACTGCTAACCAAACTGTAATGTAGTGGAAGAAAACCCAAAATAAAGGTAATTCTTCTTTGGGTATGGGTGTTGGTAAGAATCCGATAAATTTTACTCCACAAACTATAAATATAAATTCCCAAATACCAGCTAATAATTGGAAAAGTGCGGGCCAATCTCTATCCCAACGATATTTTTGCATTTGGTTGTATAATATATCCCAAGCTAAACCAAAAATCGCTACATAAAAAAGTATCCAGAAATATATATTATTTTGCTCTGGACCAATCAAACCAATTGCAAATGGTAAGCTAACAAATACACCTACAGTTAAAAGTAATAATAAACGAGTTTGCCAACGACCGAATAAAGTTGGAGTCATGGAATTTTGGATTGATAGTTGTTGGTTGATAGTTGATGGTTGATTCCCAACCTTTAACCTTAGACCTTTAAGCTTTAACCTTTAACCTTTAACCTTAGACCTTTAACCTTTCTATGAAGTTAAACGATAATATTCGCTAGAATTAAAATGTGCTATAGCTTCCCAATTGATTACGTCTTCTAATAAGCTTTGATAACCTAATGTATTGGGATGAAGACCATCACTACTCAAACGCTTCACTCTCCAAGTTTCAGAATTATCCATCCATTTGTCAAATATATCTAAATAAGGTATTTCTTGTTTTCGACAAGCTTGTTTGGTTGCTTCTTTGTAACGGTGTTGGTCATCACGATTGTAGTACAAGCAGTTCATAAAAGGCATTTTTTCTTCATCTACTGGTACCATTCCTACAAATAATACAGGACACAGTTTTTGCGCTTGTTGCAATAATAAAGCTAGCTGCTCTTCAAAGCTCGTAAATTCTGTGTAATTTTTACCGTCAGGACGACCTACTCGCGCAGAATCGTTTACTCCGACTGATAATATAATTATGTCAGGAACGCGGTTTCTTAACTCTCCCCGATGACGAAATTCAACTTCTAGTCTTTTTGCTACTTGTCCAATGCGATCGCCGCGTACACCTAAATTATACAGAACGTGTCCTGCACTTTCGGGCAACATCCAAGTTCGTCGCAATCTTTCAACCCAACCACCTCCGTCGGGATCTCCAAATCCGTAAACTAAACTGTCCCCTAGGGCGACAATTTTCAAAGGTTGAGTGCTATTTGGTGCTAAAGATAGCTGCATTGAAGGAGCTACAAATGTTTGCATCTGAAAAGACTATATTTTATATCTTTAAAAGATTCTATACATTTCTACACCATTTCAGAATACTTTATTGATGTAATTGCAAAGAAATTATAAATTTTTATAATTTTTGTAAAGATAATGACTTTTTTGTTTAAAGTTTGTGTGAACCACATGAAATTAAAAAATAATAGGACTTACGCAATATATAGCAATATATATATGACTGAAAAAGTGATTCTTGCGTAGTACTATTAATTCATGAATTACCACTACTTGTATGGGGTTTTGCGTAAGTCCTAAATAAGTTGAGTAAAACTAAAATAATAACTTAAACAATAGCCCAATTTTTTTTATTTTAAACTATAAATTTAAACTAAATTTAATTGGAATTTATGGAAAAATGCACTGATAATAGTTACATTGTCAAGTATATTAAAACAGAATGAAAAAATAAAAAAGGCTCGATGGGTCAATCGAGCCTTAAAAACGTCTTAAGTGGGATGTCAAGTGATTTCGTTGATTATTATCTCCATAAGCAACAGTAATATTCAAGTAAAATGAATTACATTTGATTTTTTAAT
>JAYKJL010000040.1:0-3737 GCA_035285725.1 Nostocales cyanobacterium 94392
GATCGGTATTTAAAAAGCGATAGTCTAGATGATTCACGAAAGTTTGGATATCACGCTCTTTCAACTCACGCCCAACGATACAGTGCTGCTCCAAGCAGGCATACTTTAGGTTGATGTTATAGTAGTCGTTAATTACGTAGCGGCCTACTATGTTGAAGTTGCCTTCTTCTAGGAGGCGGTTTACGAGATTAAAGCCGATGAAGCCGACGGTTCCGGTGATTAAAACTTTGGTTTGAGGTTCGGGGTTGGGGGGTTGACTCATTTTCTATTTATTAACTCATCCAGTGGTTTGTTTATGTATTCAATTTGTAATCGTAAATGGTGTTTTAACTTATTTTCTGTTAATAATTTTACATTTGAGACAAATATTCCTTAACAGGAAATTTCCGCCTAATTGAGAGTTTCGTTATACCCTATTAACGACCACAACCACACGGGCATTATGTTAATCACCTTGTCTTCTATGGTCATGCAGTCACTTTCGTGTTCGGTTAAAATGAGGGCTTTATTGATTTGGTAAACGGTCAGGGAATCAACCAATCCATCGAGTTCTCTGCTTAGTTTTGTCATCGTGAAGAGAAAAACAAACTAGTATGGCTTGGGTGTTGTTGTTTTTTTCTTTGATGACAAAATCGCACTCAGATTTATTTTGATGTTACTAAACCGCTTTTGCTTGTCTTTTCAATTCTAGAAAAACCAAGTTTCCCAAAAGGCGTCCTTGAATTTCGATGTGTTGAAAGCTAGGTTGGCGTATTAACCTACGTCTATTCAATAGACTTTCTTAGCGTTATACAGTTGCTTTTTGTCAGACATATCATATTTAGGAATTACATCTACTAAGTAAGCATCTCGCAGGAAACCTAGGTGTTGTTTTACCGTAGTTGCATTTTTAACACCAATTACCTTTGCCAAGCTACTGTAAGAAATTAATTTACTGGTATTGCTGGTCACAAAAAACATCAGTTCCAGCAGTTCTTGTTCGTTTGTAAAACCATTTCTCACCATAACGTCACGATACAACATACTTTCGTAAAGAGATTTTAAGTATTCCATGTTTTTTGATTTCAAAAACGCGAGAAAACTACCCAACTAGAAATAATCATTAAATGCTGTTTTGAGCACAACTTTATCGTCTATATTGAAATAGTCTAATGATTAGGGGTCGATTTGATTCAATTTAAGAAAATCTAAAAACAAAAATGGTTACTGCTCAAACTGCTGGTATCTACCTGTTAAAGTGTGCCCGATTCTTTGCTCAACATCGATGCATTTGACCCAGTAATATATACTTTGTTTCCGCAGTCGTGAAGACGTCTTATGAATCGCTTTCAACCGGCAATATTTTGTATTACATCAAAATAAAACCTTATTTGCTTGCCAAAAAGTTCTAAAAGCAGTTGAAAATCCTCTACTTTAAAATAAATTAAACGATTATCATCAAGGTTCAAGTCATAGTCTTGTTCTTGGTTTTTTGTCCGTATTGCTTGCAACAAAGTAGATTTACCACAACGCCGAATAAGAGAAATCAGCAACAAACTATCATCTACCATCAAAGCCACATGTTCGTTTAATCACTGAAGGCTTGTACTTAAGTGATTTTTGATTACTTATTACGGCTTGTAGCATTAATTTTTGCATGGACTGATTTTCAAACAAAGTTATTGGGTTATTTGCAATTTGTTATGGGGCTTGTGCCTAAGCATTTAATTCCAAACTCTTAAAGTCTCGCATCTACTAGTTCTTTGGGTAATACCCCTTTAACATCAAAAACTACTCCATTGCCAACTATTGCTCTTATATCTAAATCAGCGAATTCTTTATGAGATACTGCTAAGATGGCGGCACTATATGTAGAGTTTAGAAGGGAGTTAGGAGTGGGGAGAGATTTTCTCAGCTCTCGACTCTCAGCTCTCGACGCTGCCGTAGGCTGCCTATTCACAACGGTAACTCCGTACTCATGCATCACTTCCTCGGGGTTGGCCCAGGGGTCGTAAACGTCAACTTGGATGTCGAAGTTTTTGAGCTCTTGGTAAATATCGATGACGCGGGTATTGCGAACGTCAGGACAGTCCTCTTTGAAGGTGAATCCCAATATCAAGACTTTCGAGTCAATGACTTTCAGGTCTTTGCGCATCATCAATTTCACCACTTCTGTGGCTACGTGCTTTCCCATAGAGTCGTTTAAGCGCCTTCCGGCCAGAATGATTTCAGGGTGGTAGCCCACTTCCTGGGCTTTTTGCGCGAGGTAGTAGGGGTCCACACCGATGCAATGTCCGCCTACCAATCCCGGCTTGAACTTCAAGAAGTTCCATTTGGTGCCTGCCGCCTCCAATACCTCGAGGGTATCGATGCCCAACAAGCCGAATATCTTGCTGAGCTCGTTCACAAACGCAATGTTGATGTCGCGCTGCGAATTTTCAATCACCTTAGCGGCTTCAGCCACTTTAATACTGCTGGCTTTGTGCGTTCCCGCAGTAATAATGCTCTTATATAATTGATCTACAAATTCTGCTGCCTCAGGGGTGCTACCGCTGGTCACCTTTAGGATTTTCGTCACAGTATGCTCTTTATCTCCGGGATTGATGCGCTCCGGGGAATATCCCACAAAAAAATCTGTATTAAACGTCAACCCGCTCACTCGCTCCAATACCGGTACCATCTCGTCTTCGGTAACGCCTGGATAAACCGTACTTTCATAAATAATAACGTCACTCAATTTCAGAACAGAGGCAATCGCTTCACTTGCCTTCACCATCGGAGTAAGCACCGGACGGTTATGCTTGTCAGTTGGAGTGGGTACAGTTACAATAAACACAGTACAATCTTTTGCATCTTCAATAGCCGTAGTTAATTTGAAGCCATTAACAATTGCCAATTGTAACTCACTGTCCATTACCTCCAATGTAGTATCATATCCCTCTTGCAATTCCTTTATTCTTTTTTCATTAATATCAACTCCTACAACCTCGTACTTGTCACTAAAAGCAACCGCAAGAGGCAGGCCAACGTAACCAAGTCCAATTACTGCTATCTTGATTTTATTAATATTCATTTTTAATTTTTCTGTTTAAAAAATTACTATTTGTGCAAAGCTTCGCCTTCTCAGTTACACTAATTTTTCTGAACTAAGGAATTTGAAGTTACAAATTTACATCTAATTATCATGCCAAAAATAAAATATCCAACCCTTTTGCTTCTTTGTTTGTAAACAATCCAAAATTTAAAGTTAAAAACACTTACATAATTTCTGTGTCATCCAAATTTGTATCTTTGTACCATGACTTCCGATTTGAAATTCAGAATACAACAAATTCGACAGGCAACGGAAGCCATAATTCAACAAAATCAGACACTTTCGCAACAGTTGCAATCCCATTCTCAGGAGCTTCTAGTGAAAAACCAACAACTTCAAGCCCAATCACAGCAGCTGCAAACCCAAAATCAACAACTGGAATTACTGCAGTCACAAATCCAACAACTGCAACACGAAAAATCCATTCTGCTGCAAAACCAACAAACCTACAAGGAAAATCAAGCCACATTCCAAGAAAAATGGAATGCGCTGCTTGCCCAAAATAAACAACAACAAGAATACCTCAAACAGCTGATACTCGAAAAAGAATCACTGCAAACCCAAAACCAACAACTTTCTTCCCAATTTAATACCCAAAGTCAAAATAGCGAAGAATCTTCCTTGCTCCGAGACCGAATTGCTACCTTGGAAAATACCATAAACA
>JAYKJL010000041.1:0-21007 GCA_035285725.1 Nostocales cyanobacterium 94392
ATTGATAATCTAATCAAAATAACTATCGTGATTCCTGAAGATTTTCTCAAACATATAGCTTCCTCTCACAACGTCTCCGAGCGGGAATGGGACGTTTTATTTCCATCAATGGAAGGAAAATCAACAAAAGCGATCGCGAACCAATTAAATATCAGTGAGGTATTGGTACGCAAGCGATTGAGTGATATTTATAAGAAGTTTCATATTATCGGACGTGGACCAGTAAAATTAGCTAAGTTACAACAGTTTCTTGTAAATCAATATCAAGCATCTGTTAATGGTAAAATTCCATATCTATTGGTTAAACAATCTGGAGATAATTCCTCTCTAAATCAAGATTGGGGTGAAGCTCCGAATGTTACAGTTTTTTATGGTAGAGAAACTGAATTAGCAACTTTAAATCATTGGATTCTCGAAGATAAATGTCGTTTGGTTGCTGTGTTGGGTATGGGAGGTATGGGTAAAACTACCACTACCGTAAAATTGGCGAAACAAATTCACCATCAATTTGAGTATATAATTTGGCGATCGCTACACAATTATTCATCAATCCAACAGTTTTTAGCTGATACGATTAGATTTTTCTCAAATCAACAGGAAACTGAATTACCCGAAGAGATTAATGATAAGATTTCGCTGCTGATCCAATATTTGCGTCAACACCGTTGTTTGCTTGTACTTGATGATGTCGAAATTATCTTACGCAGTGGCGATCGATTTGGTAGATATGAACAAGGATATGAAGATTATGGTGTACTTTTAAGACGAGTGGGGGAAGCGGAACATCAAAGTTGTTTGTTACTTTGTTCTCAAGAAAAACCCAGAGAAATTTCTTTATTAGAAAGTTCTCAAGGAGTAATTAAGTCACTACAATTGGAAGGTTTACAATTAGAAGATGCTGTACAAATGTTGCAAGAACAGGGTTTGACAGGAGAACAACATTGGAAAACTTTAATTCATTGTGCCAAAGGTAATCCTTTTGCATTAAAAATAGTTGCTGGAACTATCAAAGATTTATTTTATGGTAATGTGGCAGAATTTACTAAATATAATACTTGGGTTTTTGGTGATTTTCGCACGATTCTTGATGAACAATGGAACCGTTTATCAAATTTAGAAAAACAAATGATGCAGTATTTTGCAAATGAAACAAAGGCTGTATCTTTATCAAAATTAAAACAATATATTCCAGAAGTCTCGACTTCTGAATTAATAGAAGCATTAACATCATTAAAAAGAAGAGCATTGATAGAAACTAGCCATGCAAATCAAGATAATTCGGAAACATTTTATTTTGTTGAATATCTGATTCAAAAATATATTATCAAATATAGAATTATTTCACAGGTTTAATAAATATGTACCCGTACAAAATTAATTTAATATTTTGTTTGGATAGGGAATAGGGAACAGCTATATAACTGAATAAGTTGTCGCGCATTTAATTTGTATTTTTCTAGCGGGCAGGCTTGCCCTCGAACGAAGTGAAGGGATGCCCGCACTACAAGACTTTAATAAAATTTAAATATACAAATTAAAGGCTTTTTAGCTTAGTAAATATACAATTAATGAAGGCTTACCTACTTATAAGTAAGTCAGCAGAAATCAAGCCAATTATATAACACAATGTAAACTGGTTTAAAAGCCTTACCCTTATTCCCTACTCCCCATTCCCCGTTCCCTCCGAAAACGTGATTTACTGTATCAACCCAGAATGTAAACAAAGAAAAAATGCCGATAATGTTAGTATTTGTCAAAGCTGTGGAACAAGCTTGCTGATTAATAATCGTTATCGGTTAATTAAACCTTTACGTTCATTAAAATCCCAAAATTATACTGATGTATTTGAAGTATTTGATGGAGAAAAACGGAAAGTTCTCAAAGTTTTAAAAGTAAATAGTCCACAACTTCTCAAAATGTTTCAGCGAGAAGCTTTTACATTGCAATTGCTGAATCATCCAGGTATTCCGAAAATAGAACCCGACGATTATTTCACTTTTACCCTTAATAATATATCCCAAGAACTCCACTGTTTAGTAATGGAGAAAATTCCTGGGAATGATTTACAGCAATGGTTGATAGAAAATGGAAAAATTTCATCATCATTAGCTCTACAATGGCTGAAACAATTGCTAGAAATATTAGATATTTTACATAAAAATCATTTTTTTCATCGAGATATTAAACCTTCAAATATTATCCTCAAACCCGATGGAAGATTAGTATTAATTGATTTTGGCTCTGTTAGAGACATAAGCAATACTTATCTAGTAAAAATGGGAGGAGGAGAAAATGCAACCACAACAATATCAGGTGGTTATACACCTCCAGAACAAATTGATGGTAAAGCTCTACCTCAATCAGATTTTTATGCTTTAGGACGCACTTTTGTGCATTTACTCACAGGTAAATCCCCGATTGAACTACCGACTAATCCAAAAACTGGCAAACTAATTTGGCGAAATCAAGCATCAAAAATTCGAGGACGTTTCGCTGATTTTATTGATGATATGATGGCTCCATTACCAGCAGATAGACCTCAAAGTGCATCCCAGATATTAGAATATTTAAATCCGAGAGGATTATTAATCAAAAGTATATTACGTTTGTTGAATTCGCCTCAGTCTAAAGGATTATTTATTATCATCACTGGTTGTTTTTTACTTTACTTTTCCACAAAACCATTAAGAGCAGCTTATGAAGACAATCGGGGGCGTGAAGCTTTGATGGATGGCGATTGGGATACAGCGAGAAATCGTTTTGAAACCGCAACTAAACTGAATCCAAATCGAGCAAAATATCAAAATAATTTCGGGTTAGTTTGTAAGCAGCAAAAAGAATTTTTATGCGCTATTGATAGGTATAACCAGGCACTTGAATTGAGTAAAAATGATGCTTATACTACGGCAACAATCCATTACAATTTAGCAACTCTTTATGAAGATATTAGAGAGTTTGATAATGCTTTGTCGGAATATCAAAAAGCCATGAGTTATCAAGGAGATAAAGTTGATTTAGTTGTAGATGCTCGGAATAACTATGCTCGCTTGTTGATATGGCAAAAGCAAAATTATCAACTAGCTATTGAAGAAATATTAAAAGCTTTAGAAAAAACTAAATTTTCTAGTTCTAAATCTAGTTCTAATTCTAGTTTATATAGCTTATATAAAAATCTAGGTTGGGCATATCTCCAATTAGGTAATTTTCAAAATGCCCAAAATTATCTAGAAAAAGCAATTTATTTTGATGAAAATCAAAGAGCAGCCGCTCATTGTTTGTTAGGGAAAGTACTAGAAAAAACTAATAGTAAAGACGCTTTATCAGCATGGCAAAAATGCCGTGATTATAATGCTGAACAATTACCAGAAGTAGAAACTTGGCAACTGGATGCTATTAGCTATTTAAACTCAAATAAATCAAAAAGGAAATAACACATATGAAATATAGATTATTAAATCGATTATTAAATTACCTCGTTTTAAGTTTAACTTTCAGTTCGATAAATTTGGCAATATTGAATGTGAGAACAACAGCAGCTAATCAAATTGTTATTTCTCAAAAAAATCCCAAAAAATTATTACTAGCGAGCGAAAAAAAAATTATTTGCGACCCAGTTTGTCGTGAAGAAAGTCGTAGAGATGATTTTTATATTATTGAACCTGTAGGAAGTTTAGTTAATAATCAACCGAAATTTTCTTGGACTGCTGCAACAGGAGCGACAAGTTATATTGTCCGTTTACAAAGTTCAACAGGAACTGTATGGGAATTAGAAGTCAACAATACCGAAATTTCCTATCCTGAAAATCAACCTCCTCTAGAACCAGGTAAAGCTTATAATTTGATTGTTAAAGCTATTGGTAAAGAACAAAAAGAAACTCAAACTAGATTTATTCTGCTGACAAAACAACAAGCTGAGAAACTCAAAAGCCAAATTGATAATATCCGTAATCAAAATCTGACTCCTCAACAAACAGCTTTAAAAATAGCTGAACTGTATGAAGAAAATAACTTGATTACAGAGGCTAAAAATAGTTATCAGCAAGCACTTGAACTAGCAAAAAATCAAAATGATATTGATGAACAAGCTTGGATACAAGTAAAACTAGCCAGAATTAATCTGAATCTAGATAATTCAGATCAAGCCATTATGTTATTGAAAACAGCATTCAGTAATTACGAAACATCAAATAATCAAAAACTTTCTAGTCAAGTTGCTCAATTCTTAGGGGAAATATACAATAATCTTGAGCAAAAAAAAGAAGCAATTCGTTGGTATCAGCAAGCAAAAGCTGGATATGAGAAATTAAAAACTCAAAAGCCTTTAGAATGGTTAGAATCAGACCAAAAACGTCTGGAATGGGTAGAAAAACAATTAAGGGATTTGAATTAGTGCTTTATGTGATTAATTTTGCTGGGTTCATATTAGAGCTTGTCGAGGAATGTAATTCCCCGACTAATAGCTTAAGTCCTCTTAAGAGGACTTTTGCTATTAGACCGGGAATTCTATTCCCGGTCGGGTCACGATAAAAACGAATTATAAATAATGATAGACTACTAGTGGTCCTTTGCATTAGTATTGATTGGTTCTGTTTGTCTACCGACGTAATGTAGAGACGTTATATATAACGTCTCTACAAGATTTCTGGTAAAATCCGACTACTAGTAAGGTTATATTAATTAAGCCATCAGAATTAATGAAATAGACTACTAGCGGGAAAGGAGGTTGGTTAGAACGGAGAAGTCGGGTTTATTTAATAAACCCCACTTATGAGTCTAGGAAACCCGACTTCTGAATCTAGAGCCAATTACCAACTAAAATAAAAGATGCCCAATAATAGGGATGCTTATAATTAGAAGAGTTATCCAAAAAATGGATTTGCACTTTTCTGAGAGCTTCAGCTTTACTCATATTTGGTTTACTTAATTCTTTGTAAAACAGCTTCATCAATTCAGCGGTAGAAGCATCATTAACCTGCCATAGACTTGCTATTGTACTACGCGCTTCTGCTTTTAAGGCAACTCCAGCTATACCCAAAGCAGCACGTCTATCTCCCTGTGCTGTTTCACAAGCACTCAAAACTAATAATTCAATCGGTTGAGAACTTGTTTTTCCTCGAATGCGGAGTATCTGATCTAATTCGTCGAGCTTAATTTTTTTATCCCAAGCATAAATATAGGTTTGTTCACGGTTAGAAGCAAAATTACCATGAGTCGCTAAATGAACTACTTTGAAATTACTTTTAATGATTGTGTTCATTAAAGCTTCACTTGTAAATTGCTCATTTTTAAGTAATTTGTTGGAAACTACTTTTTCTATTCCTTTTAATTCATCTTCTACATAGGGAAGCTGAGGTAATTGTTTAGGAAAACTTTCAGCTTTTTTACTGATTCCTGCAAGTAATGCATTTCTTTTTCCAAACTTTGAACTTCCTTGATTTGGTAATTGAGACACTAAATTTACAGCAATACTATATTTTCTAACTAAATACTGCTTTCCATCATGAAGCATCGCAAAAGGAATACTTTCCAAAGTACTATCTACAATAAAAACTAATGTTCCATTCCCAGGTAAATCAGCTTCAACAGGTCGAATTAACCAATTATATAGTTTTTGACTATAAGGTAAAATGTATTGCTGTTCATTATATTTTTTCTCAGAACGTAAATTTTGTAGATTGAACAAAATCTCATTCAAATCTCCTTGAGAAATCTTGGTAGTATAACGTCGTAATTTTTTTGTTCCAGGTATTTGAACAATCACTTCAATCCTGTCTTCTAAAAGAATAGGATGAATAATTGCTGCTGGTGGTTTCTCAAATTGATCAATTTTAATAGTCTTTGAACTATCTAACCGACATCGTAACAAATTTTCTAATTCCGCTAATTGTAGAGATTCACTGACTTGAATTGCTCTAAATAAATTATCTTGACTACTCCTACCCCCGTCTAAAAGTACAGTTCTCTCTTTACCTCTTCCCTCAGCGTACTCTGTGTCTCTGCGGTTTTTTTCTCCGTAATCTTCTACCGAGAAGAGACTATCTTGACTTGCCTCTTCCTTAACTTGAGTTTGTAATAGCAATCCTAATAATCTACGATAAACAGGTTCAATATTCTCCAAAAAAGAAAATTGGACATCAGAATTAACTGCCAACAAATTATAACGAACTGATTCTAAAGTATTTATTGCCCCATTATAAGCCGTAATTGCATCATCTCTTTTACCTTGATTATCTAATAAACGTCCCAATTGTGATTGCCATTGATAAGCAATAAATGGTTCCTTACTCGGTTGAGCAAGATAAAGCGCTTCTTCTGTAAATTTTTGCGCTTTTCTAAAACAATCATCTGCTATTTTACACAAATTATCCTTGAGATTTTTCAGATGATTTGAATTTTGCTCTAACCACCAACCACGATATTCATAAAAACCACCAAGATTGCCAACAGCATAGGATTTAACCCGATTATCTCCCGTATTTTCAGCTTCTTCTTGTGCTATTTGTAATTCTTGAAAAACTTCCAACCAATCAACTTGATTACCTATCAATTGCGTTAAACAAATCCTACTTTTAGCTAAATTAATTTGAGCATAAACCATCTCTTGGGGAGGTAAACTTGAGATATTGATTTCAGATAATAATCTTCCTGCTTCAGACAATAAACTTCTTGTATCATTCTTTGGCGAAGATTTAAATTTACTTCTAATCAACCAAATATTCAGAAGATTAATTTTCGCTTTGATTGCTATAGATGTTCTCGGAAAGTCATCAATAATTCGCTGATATTGTAACTCAGCATTTTGATATTCTCTAAAAGCTTCAATCGGAAGAATATAATCACTAATCGAGCAATACCAAGGCTGATAATTGGATAGCGTAGAATACTTTACTAAATTGCGATCGCGCTCTAAATGTCCCAAAGCAGTCAACGTATTTCCTAAACTCAAAAGCGTTGCAGCTTGATTTCTATAAGAATCAAACTTAGCAATTATTTCCAATATAAAACGCGACTCTTCCAACTTCCCAATACCCCGTAAAACATCACCTAAACTGCGCCAACCAATTAACAAAAGTAAATCATATTGCTCCTCTAAAACATCTCCTTTCTCAGCGTACTCTGCGTCTCTGCGGTTTTTTAATTGAATTTCATCCAGAATTGTTGCCAAGCGTTCCTTCCTTAAACCCTCACAACTTGGCTCCGAAACTTGCAAACTTTGTAATAAAATTCCACAAGCACGAGGGTAAAACCCTAACTTCTGTAAAGCATCAGCTTGATAAATTTGACTACGAATAACTCCAACTTTATCCCCTAACTGAACATAAATTCCCTTCGCTATTTCCCAATTATTCAAAGCATCGTTTGCTTTGCCCAACTCCAAATGTAAACGCCCCAAATTAGTTAAAGTAATAGCTTGATTGAACTTATCCCCTTTTTGCTCGAAAATCTTTGCTGCTTTTTGAAAATACTCTATCGCTTGAGATAATTGCTGTTGACGATATAATTCTTCCCCTTCCCTGACAAGAGAGTGAGGATTATTTAACTGAGAGGCTGGGATTTGAGAAAAAACCGGAGAAATTTCCACAATTAACAAGATACCAACTATCAATATGATGATAATTTTGTTTCTTAATAAGCTTTGAAATACATTAACCCAAGCACGAACTAAGGATTGTATTGTAATGTAAAATAAATGCCGTTTTCTTGCCATGTTCTCTTCCTAGAATTTACTGATACCAAAGGAATTCCCCAATCAAGACGAGCGCGAAAATTATTTCCCTGGAGTAACTGCAAACCCATACCAACTGAAGAAAGAGTTTGATTATCCGGATTACTTTTACCGCTACTATTCCAAGTAGTACCGTAATCAACAAAAGGAATTAATTGTAACACTCCATTCTGAGCAATACCCCGGACAATTGGTAGCTGAACTTCCGCAGACGCAAAAATACCATTGTCTGTTAATAATTGGTCTTGACGATAACCTCTAACACTACCCAAACCACCCAGAGCAAACTGTTCCGATGACACCAGAGTTTGGTCTGATAATTGAGCATAACCACGAACCAAAAATAGACTATTTGGTGCTAATTGACGGACATACTGAGCTTGTCCTTGCCACGAAAAAAACCTACTATCAGGAATTGATTCCATTCCCGGAATATTATTTTGATTGATAGTTGAGTTAAAAGCATTGATTCCCAAATTGAATTGAGAACGTAATCCAATTACTGCTTGAGAATTTTGCTGAATAAATTCTTGGGAAAACCGCAAAGCAGCAATACGAGTATGACCATTATCATCTGCTCCCGGTGAAAGAGGAAACGGAGTATCTAAAAGAAAAGATTGACTCGAACGTAAAGAAGCTGCTAACGATAAAGAAAATTCCTGGAAATTATTATTATTAACCGTTCTAATAATCGGTTGACGCAAACTAACTTCATAAGAACGCGATTCTGATTGAATATCGGGACTGTTCCCATCACCATCTAAATCATTAAACGGAGGTTCAATCACATCGTTATTACTCTGACTATAGAAAAAATTCAGAGTGCCATTATTGGAATTAATCGGTAATTTGTAGTTAATATTTACCTGATTACTACCATCGCTATTACTGTAACCCAAATTGAGATTATCCCCCAATCCCAGCAAATTATTTTGTCCCAGAGAGATTTCCCGCGCAAAACTACCTACACTAGGAGAACGAGCATTATTCAAACTCAGTTGAGACTTAAATTGCTCCGTTGAACTATATTTAACCGTCAAAATACTATTACCCTGCTCAATTCCAGGAGTGATAGTAGCAGATATATTTTCAATTAAAGGGTCAAGTTGCAATAATTGTAAGCCTGACAACAAACGGTCAACATTCAAAGGTTCTGAAAGCTTCACACCCAAACGTGAACCCAAATACTTCTCTAATCGCCCTTTTCTTTGAGAATTGAATAAACTAATATTAATCTGAGTTAACTTCCCTTCAATTACCCGAATTTCAACCTTTCCTTTACCATCTTCTTGAGTTTTCTTCGGAATATAAACAATAGCTCCATTCGTTTTATAACCCTTCTGATGATATAAGGTAGTAACATCAGCAGCAATTTGCAGTAATTCCGAAAAAGCAATAGACTGATCAATCTGCCAACGAGAGATAAATTGCTTGCTTAATTCTTCATCGCTAAAAACTGTATTACCAACAAATTCTAAATCAGTGACAATGATTTGACTATCAACACCCTCATTCCCTTGTGTTGGTGTAGAAGTAGTTGAAGGAACTTGTAGTGGTTCTTCTGGTGAATCGGGAAACGAAGGAAGAGTAAAAGAAGGATTTGGACGGGGTTGGATATCCTGCGGTGGTAGAGTCATATTTATCCCATCACCGCTAGAAACTTCGGCTAAGTTAACAAATGATCCATATGAAGGTTTATCTGTCAAACAAATGAAAAGGGAACAGGGAATAGGGAATAGGGAACAGAAGATTTGGGATGGGAATTTAAACCTCAATCTCCGTAGGGAGAGATGAGGCTTTAAACCCCGGAGCAAAGGAACTGTTACAAAAGAACGGTTGTCCGTTAAGAGTTTCCCGTTCCCGACGGCAGATAAAATAGATAAAACAAATTTGGACAGAACAACGTGAAAATAGAATCGAGAATAATACTTAGGTAGCATGACGTGCAGATACATGAATGTTAACTTGCATTGCACACCCTGATTTTACTGATTATTTATCAACGTAGAAATTTCAGACTCTTCTTGTCCTGTTAAAAATAATCTTGATCTGAAAAAATTGCAAGCAGATTTGACACATTAATTACTGATTTTTAATCAGGGAGTAGGGAGTAGGGGGAATAAGAACTAACCTAACGTGAGTAACCCGGAACAGCAAGTAAACTAGGAGGATAATCACACGCCTCGGAAATTATTGTAGTATATGCTATCACCGATGACCTCTTAAAAGCGATAGGACACCAGGGGGGTCTGGGTAGCCCCGCATATTCATTCATATCGGGGCGGAAATTTGTAATATGCGTGGATTGAATGCTTTACCACTGAATTTACCATCACGGGGGTGTAGATTTTCTTCTCCATAGAAATTCTGAACGTACTAATAAGCCTACTGTGTGTCACTCACGAACCACCGATTGTGAGACTTGCGGTCATTGCTGTATGCCTTTTTGCCAAGTCCGATGATAGTTAAGATAGATTATTTGGGCATTATACATATAGTGATTTTCTAAACACTTGTGCTGTAAGCAATCTTTCAATAAATTGCTCAATAAAAATAAATAATTAATATGGCTTTCCGAATGAAACAAACTCGTTGGCTCTATGTCAGCCTCAGTATTTTTAGTTTGTGTTTAGCATTTACCTTTACACCTGTAAAAGCATCTCCACCCGTCACAACCCTTGTTATCTCTGCTTCCCAACCTAGCAATGGACTAGAACAAGGACGGAACCTTTACGAATCGGGACGGTTTACTGAAGCTGTTACGGCTTGGCAAACCGCAGCACAACAGTATCGTTCGGTAGGCGATCGCATTAATGAAGCTTTGAGTTTAAGTTACCTTTCCCTGGCACAACAGGAACTTAATCAGTGGCAAGCAGCTAAACAATCAATCGAGCAAAGTGTCAAAATTTTGCAAACTGCTCAACCCTTTAGTGATGCAATTGTCTGGGCACAAATACTGAATACACAAGCAAATTTACAACTACGTACAGGAAAAGCCAAAACTGCGATCGCAACTTGGCAGCAAGCTCAAAAATATTATGAGCAGGCTGGGGATACTACGGGAAGTCTGGGTAGTCAAATTAACCAGGCACAAGCATTACAAAGTTTGGGTTTTTACCGTCGTTCCAGACAACAATTAGAAGAACTAACACTGAAAATGACAGCAATGCCAGATTCGGAAGTTAAAGTTAGTGGATTGCGATCGCTCGGTTTAGCTTTACATGCGATTGGTGATAGTAAAAGTCAGCAAATATTAGAACAAAGTTTAGATATAGCAAATAAAATTCAAGCTAAAACTCAGTTAAGTTCGATCCTTTTGAGTTTGGGAAAAAATGCCTCAGATTTGCAGAACCCAGAAGCAGCATTAAATTACTTTGAAGATGCTCAAAAAGCTGCGAATAATCCCAATGAAGCGTTGCAAGCACGTTTAGCTCAGTTCAAATTATTGGTGGATTATGACAAACTAGAATATGCTATTCCCCTTGTACCACAATTACGACAACAACTTGAAGAATTACCAGCCAGTCACAATTCTCTCTACGCAGCAATTAATTTTGTTGCTACTCTGAATAAATCGGTAAAACCTGACCAAGTTTTACCAAGCAAAGACTTAGCACAACTCATGGCAGTCACCGTTAAATCTGCCCAAAAAATTCAGGATGCTCCCGCAGAAGCCCATGCACTATACCAGTGGGCACAACTTTACCGTCGCAACTCTCAGTGGAATGAGGCAAAGGAATTAGCTGATAAATCCCTAAATATTGCCCGTCAACTCCAAGCTGACGATATCATTGCTCAATCGGCATGGGAGGTAGGTAAGTTATATAAACAACAAGGTAATAAACCAGAAGCTATCTCAGCCTATACGGAAGCTGTTAAGTCATTAAAGGCATTACGGGGGGATTTGGTTGCCGTTAATCCCGATATGCAGTTTTCCTTCAAAGAAAGTGTGGAACCTGTTTACCGGGAGCTAGTAGGTTTACTATTGGATAAAAACCCCAGTCAGCCAGAATTGATGCAAGCGCGTGAGTTGATTGAATCTCTGCAAGTTGCCGAACTCGATAACTTTTTCCGCGAAGCTTGTATAGATAAAGCCCAGCAGATAGATAAAGTTGACCCCACAGCAGCAGTTATTTACCCAATTATTTTACGCGATCGCTTGGCGACAATTATCTCTCAATCAGGTAGACCATTACGTTATTATGTAACACGCAAACCTCAAACTGAAATTGAACAAACCCTTGGCAATTTGTTGGTTTCCCTCAATCCTGTTTCCGATTCTAAAGAGCGAGAACGAATTACTCAAGAAATTTATAATTGGTTGATTCGTCCAGCAGAACAGGATGGAGCCTTTAAAGATACCAAAACACTGGTATTTGTATTAGATGGAAAACTGCGGAATATACCGATGGCAGCTTTATCTGATGGGAAGCAATCTCTGATTGAAAAATATGCAGTTGCCCTTTCACCAGGATTGCAACTAATGGCTGCTCACTCGTTCCAGCAAAATAAAATTAATGCAATTATTGGGGGAATTAGTGAATCTCGTTCTGGGTTTGCGGCTTTACCTGCTGTGGAAACGGAAGTTAAGAATATTTCCAAGTCAATACCATCCAACTTGTTATTGAACCAACAATTTACTAGTAAAGCTTTAGGCGATCGCGTCAAATCTGGTAATGCTGATATTGTTCATCTTGCAACCCACGGACAGTTTAGTTCTCGTCTGGAAGATACTTACTTACTTACGTGGGATGGACAAGTTAATGTCAAGGAACTGTCTGAACTTCTCAAAAATCGCAGTGGAGATTCATCAAAAGCGATCGAGTTACTAGTACTGAGTGCCTGTGATACTGCTACCGGGGACGATCGCGCTGTCTTAGGATTGGCTGGTTTAGCTGTCAAATCGGGTGCCCGTTCTACCATTGCCACACTCTGGCCTGTCAAAGATAAAGCCGCCGAAATCCTCATGACTCGCTTCTACGAACAACTACGACAACCCAAAATGACGAAAGCAGAAGCATTACGTCAGGCACAAATCAACTTGATTCGCCAAACTGATTTCCGCGATCCGTTTTTTTGGTCTGCTTTTGTTTTAGTTGGAAACTGGAATTAATTCACAAGTAAGAAGTAAGAAGTAAGAAGTTATATGTAGTACCTCTCCCTAAAAGGTAGAGGATTCAAATAATGATACAAGCACGGTTTTTACTCGTCTTTAAAAGACGAGGCTTTATAGCAAAATACGGGCATATATTATCACTTTTTACTTCTTACTTCTTACTTAAGCCTGAAGGGATTTAGTAAGTAATATCACCTTCATTAAATGTTTGTTTTTAAACATATTAAAATTGTGGCATTTTCTTTTAGAGTCGTTTATAACAGCTAATATATCCCTATTTAGTTTGGGTTTAGAGTTAAAAAAGATTTTTTCGTCAGATTAGATCAATTTAGATTAGATCAATTTATTTCACATCACCACTTAGCAATAATAGGTGAACCATTATGAAACGCCGATATTTAATTAGTCGCTTGAGTGTGTTACGTCCTTGGCGTTTAGCTACGCTAATCGCTCTAATTACTAGCACTGCATGGAGTAGTGCCTATGCTGTAACATTTAAACCACCCGCCACAAATGGCGCTCCCACTACGGCGACAGGAGGAGCTTCCAGAGGTAATCTATTTAAACCTCAAGGAGCTCCAAAAAAAGCAACAGGAGGAGCTTCCAGAGGTAATTTATTTGTTCCTAAAGGCGCTCCGAAACAAGCTAGTGGAGGAGCTTCTAGAGGTAATTTATTTACTCCAGCTAAGGGTAATAGCGCTCCTCAACAGGCAAGTGCTGGAGCTTCTCGCGTCGGTTCTTACTACTTGAATCCTTCGACTATCGCGGCATCTGGTCCAGCAGCCTTAATTGGACTTATGCCTCAAGGTTACTATGGGACTACGGTATCTGAACGTCCAACTGTAATGGTGTATCTTCCTGCTACTGATGCACAAGAAGCTGTGTTCAGTATCAAGGATGAGACTGGTAATATGCACCACCAGATGACCATCCCTGTGGATGGGAAAACTGGGATAATTGCGGTTCAATTGCCGAATAATGCACCTGCTTTAGTGGTTGGCAATAACTACCAATGGTTCCTAGCTCTGAAGGTTGATGGACATCTCAGCCCGAGTACACCTTATGTTGATGGTTGGATTGAACGAATTCAGCCCAATGCAGAATTGGTAACAGCTATGCAGCAGCCAGATGCTCTGAAGCAGGCAACTGCTTTGGGTAAAAACGGTGTGTGGTATGACTGTGTGGCAACATTGGCAGCCCTATATGCGAGCCAACCCAATAATCCAGCCATCATCAAACAGTGGGGAGAACTACTTACTTCAGTTAGCTTGAAGGAGATTGTTGCAGCTCCGTTGGTAGTATCTACAAACTAAGCTAGATTCTGTTAAGCGGGAGTAGAAAACTATCTCAACTTTGTTGTGTATGCTTGTTGAGTGTTCATAACGTCGCAAAACTGTATTAAGACTAAGACTAATCAAATCCTAGATAAGTACTTGGTGGGGCAATAACTCACCAATGCTAACCAAAATAAATTAACTGTATGCCATGTGGCAAAAATTCCGAAATTTTATTCAACAAACTCGTAGCATTTTGATAATTACTCCCACTGTTGCTTTGACAGTTATTGTTGGGCAGTCGTTGGGACTTTTTAATTTGCCTGAGTGGAAACTTCGTGATGAATGGGTGCGACTCAAATCAACACAAAAAGTAGCTGACGAAATCGTCATTGTTACAATTGATGAACGTGATATTCAATCAGTGGGTAAATGGCCAGTTCCTGATTGGTCATTGGCACAATTACTCGACAAAATCCGATCGCAACAACCCCGTGCCATTGGTTTAGACTTGTATCGGGATTTACCAGAAGGAACTGGTCACGAGCAACTTGTACAAGTTTTTAATACGACTCCTAATTTAATTGGGGTGGAAAAAATTACTGGCGAGCGCGTAAATCCACCACCAGAACTGAAAAAAAAAGACCAGGTAGGATTAGCTGATTTGGTTTTGGATAGCGATCGCCATGTGCGTCGAGCTTTACTTACATCTGAAGATGCAAAAGAAGAGGGTGCAATTAAAGCGGGATTGGCAACCGTTGTTGCACTGAAGTATCTAGAAGCTGACAAGATAACTTTAGAATCTGTTGACGAAAAGCAGCAAAAGTTTCAATTAGGCAAAGCAACTTACCAACCTCTAAAAAATCAAGAAGCTGGTTACGGTGATGCTGATGTTGGAGGTTATCAAATTCTGCTCAACTGGCATGGTTCGGAAACCGCATTTCGTCAAGTTTCCATGCGCGATGTGTTAGCGGGAAAAATTTCGACAGATTTAATGCGCGATCGCATGGTGTTTATTGGCTCAACTGCTGCCAGTACCAATGATTTTTTTAGCACACCCTTTAGTTCCTCTTTGGTTTCTGCCCAAAAACCGACTCCAGGTGTGGTTGTACATGCTAACATTGCCCTGCAACTGGTGCGAGGGGCAAAAACAGGAAAAACCAATTTACACGGTGTTCCTGGAAATTTTCTATATTTATGGATTGTTTTTTGGTCTGGGATTGGTTCTACAGGCAGTTGGTATTCAGCTAGTATGCAGACTAAGCGATGGCTTCCTGGTGGTAAAATCCTCTGGTCAACTGTAGGTATTAGTACGGGATTAATGCTCAGTGGCTATGGTTTGTTTTTGGCTGGTTTGTTAATACCCGTAACACCTGCTTTAGTTGCGTTGATTAGTAGCGCGATCGCAACAACGAATGCGTATAAACAGCAGAAGTTAGAAGCAGCGAATCAGCAATTGGAAATAAAAAACGAACTGCTGTTAGATTATTCTAAAACCTTGGAAACAAAGGTTGATGAACGAACTCACGAACTTTTGCAGGCAAAGCAAGCTGCTGATGCTGCCAACCAAGCAAAGAGTGAGTTTCTTGCCAATATGAGTCATGAATTACGTACACCTCTCAATGGTATTTTGGGTTTTGCTCAAGTGCTGGAAGCTTCACCCAACTTGACGGGAAAAAACCGCGAAGGTGTTAACATTATCCATCAATGTGGTTCCCATCTGTTGATGCTAATTAATGACATTCTCGATCTGTCAAAAATTGAAGCACGAAAACTCGAATTAGTTTCCAGTAGTCTCCATTTACCCAGTTTTTTACATGGTGTGACAGAAATTTGCGGTATTCGAGCTAAACAGAAAGGAATTGATTTTAATGTTTTAATTAGCGATCGCCTACCATCTACTATTGAAACCGATGAAAAGCGATTGCGACAAGTGTTAATCAATTTGCTGGGTAATGGGATTAAATTTACCGATAGTGGTGCTGTTACGTTTAAAGTCGAGCTATTAGAAACCCAGCAAAAATCTACTGAATCCCCAATTGCGAAAATTCGCTTCCAAATAGAGGATACGGGAGTCGGGATGTCGTCCGAACATATAGAAAAAATCTTTTTGCCTTTTGAGCAAGTAGGTGAATTGGGACAGCGTTCTCAAGGTACAGGTTTGGGATTAACCATTAGCCAAAGAATTGCCGCATTGATGGGTAGTCAAATTCAAGTACAAAGTAATCCAGGTGAAGGTAGTATTTTTTGGCTAGATGTCACTGTACCTGCATTGCTTTCTCAAGATTGGCATTTAGAAGGAAGCATCTCAGAAAAAATCATCGGCATTCAAGGTAATGTACCTAATATTCTTATTGTTGATGACGATGCTAATCACCGTTTAATGTTAACCAGCTTGCTACAAGAAATAGGTTGTCGAACTCAAGAAGCCAGTGATGGAAAACAGGGGTTGCAATTAGTAAGTGAAACCAAACCCGATATGATTTTACTCGATTTAGCCATGCCGAATATGGATGGCTTTGAGTTGATGGTTCACCTACAAGCAAATCCCCAAACCAAATCTATTCCCATTATTGTTTGCAGTGCTAACGTCTTCGAGGAAAATCGCCAGCAAAGTTTAGATGCTGGTGCTGCTGCATTTATACCAAAACCTCTCCAGAAAAATGAATTGCTTGATAGATTGCGATCGCTGCTCAAAGTTGATTGGACTTATGCAGTAGAAAGCAAAACACCTCCTCAATCCATACCACAACAAGCTGCTACCAATAGTGAATTAGTCCTGCCATCCCAAGATGTTTTGCAACAACTGTATCACTTGGCAATGATGGGAGATATTCCAGCGATCGATGAAATGTTAAAAACCCAAGTAGATCAAAACCAGCAACTAGTTCCATTTGCCAGTGAGTTAACTAAATTTACTGCCAAGTTCCAAACCGCAAAAATACGTAATTTTATTAAACCTTTAGTAGCTAAATAAATATTTAATTAAATGATAAAAGATTCTCTGAGGAAAACAATGCTGATTCTTTTAGTAGATGATAATCCTAATAATCTCAAAGTGCTATCGGAAGCGATTCAAGGATATGGCTGGAAAGCACTAATGGCAACAGATGGAGAGTCAGCAATTGAACAGGCAGAATATGCTCACCCAGATCTAATTATTTTAGATGTGATGATGCCGGGTATTGATGGTTTTGAGACTTGTCGTCGCTTAAAAGCCAATTCAATTACTGAAAATATTCCAGTTATTTTTATGACAGCTTTATCTGATGCCTTAGATAAAGTTAAAGGATTAGAAATAGGTGCTGTTGATTATATTACCAAACCCTTCCAACAGGAAGAAGTCATTGCTAGATTAAAGTTACACTTAAAAATTTCCCATCTTACCCGCACTTTAGAACAACAGGTAGAGAAACGTACCGCAGAATTAACCCAATCCCTACAACAGCTAAAACATACCCAACTGCAAATGATTCAGAGCGAGAAAATGTCAGCATTGGGTAATTTGGTGGCAGGGATAGCTCACGAAATGAATAATCCCCTGGGGTTTATCTCCGCTACCCTCAAACAAGCGAAACCAAGTATCGGTGATATTATTGAACATTTGCAGCTTTATCAACAAAGTCTACCATCACCCAGCGAAGAAATTCTTGAACATGCAGAAGAAATCGATTTGGATTATTCAATACAAGACTTATCCAAGATGATTGACTCAATGTTAATGGCTTGCGATCGCATTCAAAATATCAGCAATAGTTTAAGAACTTTCTCTAGGGGAGATCGAGATTATAAACAGTCATTTAACTTACATGAAGGCATTGAGAGTACAATTTTAATTCTCAAGCACCGTCTCAAAGCCAACGAAAATCGTCCAGCAATTGAGATATTTACTGAGTACGGAGACATACCTAATATAGAGTGTTTCCCCGGACAATTAAATCAAGTTTTTATGAATATTTTGGCAAATGCCATTGATGCCTTAGATGAATCTAACACAGGTCGCAGTTTCGAGGATATCACAGCAAATCCCAACCAAATTACAATTACAACCTTTGTAGCTGATAAACAAGTAAAAATCATCATTGCTGATAATGGTATTGGCATGAGCGAGGAAGTCAAACAACATATATTTGACCACTTATTTACCACCAAAGGTGTAAACAAAGGTACAGGTTTAGGACTTGCGATCGCTCAACAAATTATTGTTGATAAGCATGATGGAGAAATAGATTGTTTGTCAAATCTAGGTGAGGGGACTAAATTTGTGATTAGTCTGCCAATTTAGTTTTTTAACTTTCATTGGGGGGCAATTGCTGCTACAGGAATGTACGAGTTTAAACGTCAGTTAAAGTATAAAACGGAGAAATTTGGCAGCAAGTTAATCCTAGTTGATAGGTTCTTTCCAAGTTCTCAGATTTGCTCGAACTGCGGTAATCATCGTCACAAAATGCCATTAAAGAACCGCGTTTATATATGTCCTGATTGCAATCACACCGAAGATAGAGACTTAAACGCGGCAAAAAACATAGACCGATGGTTTGAGAATATATTTATTCCTGAACGGTCATAAACGGTAAGCTCTATCGAGATTGCCTGCGGAGCGGATAAACCTCTTAGAAGTCATTCTAAGACCGCTATGAAACAGGAAGTTAACACCAAAACTGCATTTGGAAAGTTTTGTCCAGATAATGGTAGTTTTGGGTAAGTTTAACCGAGCGGCTTGAACAACGGTATCACGATCACAATCCTTGGCTGGTAGTTCATATTATATTATCTAGGAACAGCAGCACAAGTTAATGATTGTTCCGCATTGGCAGTAGCTTGATCTGCAATTAATTCGACTTTCCCCTGTGCATTACGTCGCCAACTTGTAGCTTGAACCAGGGTTTCGGTCACTTGGGGTATTTGGGCTGTGACTGCGCTATTTTTGCGATATGACGAAATATCGCGGATATCAGACCAAGTGCGATCGCTCCTCACTTCCTGACTGGGATTTTGGGGTATTCCCCCTCTTGCGGTAGCAATAAAACTACTACCACTGTTATCAGCACAACCACTAGCAATTTGTTGAGATGAATCGCTGAGATTTGCAGGTAATTCGATTAAACCAGAATTGGGGTCAACACCAATATTATTAATTTGCACCGTACCACTGACATTAAATTGTGAACTCGCAGTAATGTCATTAGTATTAACTTCTCTCGGATTCAGTAGGTTACGGTACTCCAACCCAATAATTCCCTGAGTTGCAATCTGGATATTTCCACCTCGACCTTTAACTGCATTGGCAATAATATCGCTATTTTCTAAACCCAAAATGATAGGAGCATTAATGGTGAGGTTGCCACCATTGCCATTACCTTTAGCCTCTGTCGAAATGAAACTATTGTTTTGTAAAATCAAGTCGGATTTGAGATTTAAGTTGATGTTACCACCTTCCCCAGAAGCAGTATTAGCAATTACTTGACCCTTGTTGTCGAGTTGTAAGGAATTTGCATTTATATTTAAAATTCCCCCATTTCCCAATCCTTGATTATTGACACTAACGAATCCTCCATTATCTATTTGCAAGATAGGAGTATTAATGGTTACACTGCCAGCATTTCCACTAGGGCGATCGGGAAGTCCCAATGCTTGACGCGAAGTTGTCGGTAAAATTGGAGCAGCAGCTCCGATACTGCCACCCCTGAGTTCTATTGATTCAGAAGCATTAATGGTGAGGTTGCCACCAGCACCACTATTGAAAGTTGCAGTAGCAACACCTCCACCATCGTCTACAATCAGCCTCGATGTATTTATATTTAAATAACCACCATTACCTTTGTCCAATGAAATTGAAGCAATATTAGTAGGAGTTAAAGTTATTGGATCTATACCCTTAATTTCTATATTTCTGGAAATATTCACATTTATATTTCCGCTATTCCCTTCTCCATAATTGCTAGAATTAATTAGACCGCCATCTGTAATTGTTAGGTTCGATGCAGTGATATTCATATTGCCCGATTGACCAGTGCTAAAGCTAATTGTAGCAACTCCACTAGAAGCAATTGGATTTAGTGGTGCTGCACGATTAATTTGAATATCCCTGGTAACATTTACATTAATATTACCCCCAGAGTCAAAACCATAAGTTCTTGTAACGACAATACCTCCATCATTTAGGCGTAAGTCTCCGGCAGAAACATCAATATCAGATCCTTTCCCTAGAACCAGATTTTCAGTTATCAAGCGACTAGAAATAACTCCCGTCACAATTCCTGCATCTTGTGCTATTCTCACATCTCCAGCAAGGTCTAAAGAACCTGTTGCACGAACATGAATACTATTAGGAGTTTGGCTTCCCACAGTTTGAATCAAGGCAGCAGAACCATCTTTAAGGCTAATATTTCGCCCTTGTAATTGAATTCCACGACTAGTTAAGCCACTTGCATCCACTAAAGACTGATTTACAAGTTGGATATCTCCAAAACTTTTAATATCGGCATAATCCAATTGAAAATCTGAGGATGTAGAATTAATATTGATTGTGCCTGCTTTGACTGCACCTAACTCAATCCTGCCATTTTCAGCAGTTAAAACACCACCTGACAAATTCAGGTTTTGCCCAATTAATGCGATCGCTTGTCCGGAATTCACTTCTAAGGTTGATTGGGTATTATCCCGAATTACAGGTGTAAATGCTCCTCCTGTCAATTGATGTCCACTTCCTTGTACTTGAATATTTCCTGGATTATTCCCCATCTGCAAACCAACGGGGATACTCATGGTTAATAACGGTGCTTGATTGGGATTTACCGCACTAAACTCGAATCCATCAGTAAACTTAATACTATTGGCAGTTGTGGCAACAAATGAACCACCTATATTTAAGCTGGCATCTTTACCAAA
>JAYKJL010000042.1:0-65160 GCA_035285725.1 Nostocales cyanobacterium 94392
GGAGAGGATAAGCAACTGCGGCGTTAATATTAATAACGGAATTGGGAGTGGTATTGAGTCGAGCTATAGAATCGATATAGTTGAAATTCCCAGCGAATTCACCCAATTGTTGTTGGTTAATGGTACCGTTAATTAAGGAAAACGCACCTTGTGGAATTTCTGGTTGAAATAAATTGCCACCTAATTGGGCTTGTAAATTCAAGTTACCATCGACATCAGCGGGTAAATCGATAAATCTTTCGACTATGTTTACAGGAAAATTTTGAATTTGTACTGTTCCCGATGATTCGATTCCATCGAGGGTTCCACTAAGAGAAATTAAACCACCATTCACAGCAAGTTGTATTGGTTGTAATTGAATTATGCCATTTTGATAACTTGCTTGAGCAATTACCTGAGTGATATCTAAAGGTTGATTTTGTCTGACAACAACACCTTGACGAGAATTATAGGTGACATATTCTTTTTGAGGTCGCCATTGCCAATTGTTACCTTTTAGTTGAAAATTAATTTGGGGATTTGTAAGTTTTCCGGCAACGGCAAGTTCTGCGTTATATTCTCCTTGAATATCAAACTCGATGGTATTATCTTCTTGTGCTAAAGCAGCTTGTCGTCGAATTCGACTGACAATTTGGGCAAACAAGCGTAGTTGTGCGAGGATTGAAGAATTTGGTTTTCCGACTCTTTGAGTTTGTACGTCAACAGCATTACCGTATTCTGGGTTGAAAATGCGATCAACTCCACGTTGTAAATCTTCTAGATTAAATACATTTACAGCAGCGAAGATATCTTGTACTCTTCCAGCATTCGCTACCAATCTACCGTTAATATCACCAGAATTTAAATTCAAATTACCATTCAAAGCATATTCAGTTTTACCAATTTGTAAAGTTGCAGCATTGACACGAGCAATTTCCCCATCATAAGAGAAATCGGCAATTAATTCTTCAGCTTTCACAGCACCGATGGAAGGATTATCTATATTAATATTTCCAGCGGTTGCTAAATTGAACAAGTTTACGTCAAGATTTCCGCTAACTATACCATCAAGGGGATAAGGAATGATTTCTTCAACTACGGGAACAAGATTTAATAAGGATAGGGAGGCATTTTTTAAGTTGATATCTAAAACGTCTCCTTGACGAATACCACTAAGAATAATCGGATTTTGGGTATTCATTCCTTGTTGTAGTGAGAAGAATGTGGGAAGATAAGGCGATAAACAATCTTGTCTTGTACAAGGTTGTAAGTTAGCAGCAATGCGATCGGTTTTACCGCGTAAATCAAATTCGATGCTGTTTCCTAAATTTACGTTAATTGGTCCTTGTAATAAAGGTTGAAATTCTATTCTGTTATTTACAGCAAGATTTCGCAAGTTTAAATTGCCTGCTAATCTGACGTTACCGGGAGCAAACGGTTGTGAAATTAAATTTTGAGCAACAAGTCTACCGGAAAAATTAGCTGTTCCTTGTAATACTGGTAAGTTTTCTTGAGCTAACTCTCGTGCGATAGATTGTAAGGGAAGTCTTGCTAAGTTGGAATTTACATCAACATTTAAATCTGTAGCGACATTCCAAGAAGATATTCCCTCATCACCGGGTACAATCACAATTTGCCCTTGAGCGTTTAATTGTTGTTGTTGGGTAGTAGCATTAATTTGATTTGCTTGAATTAAAATCGGATTTCCTGCTAATAACGGTTGGATTTCTCCCGTCAAATTCAACAACGCTGATAATTGTCCAAGTTGAGGACAAGATATATTGAAACTACGACACAATAAGGGAGTATTGACGTTGTTGGTATTGATATTACTCGCAATTTTACCATTATTCAGGTTGCCGATCGCGTTTACGGTACCTTGAGCAACTGCAAGATTTGCATTAATATCAGCGTTAACATTATTCAAGTTATTAGCAAGCAATTGGTCTATTTTACCTGTTAAATTCACCTTACTATTACGAATCCTTACAGGTAAAGGAGAATCTGAGACGAGTTGATTGAGAGAAAGATTATTTGCAGTCGCAAAAACTTGTAAATTATTAGTGGCTAAATTACCCGATGCATTAAAATTGATATTACCTCTACTACCAGGTACATTTAATTGTCCGTTAGCGGTAGCTTGAAAACTATTTAATTTATCTAAGTTTTCGATTGAATCATATTTTAAAAGTTGATTTACTCTACCAGAAAGGTTAACTTGAGCATTGGCAACTCTCAAATTTACAGGTAATTCCGGTAAAAACGGATTTGTGGGAATACTATTAGCATTAACATTCGCTTGTAATATACCTTGATTCAAATTACCGTTAACTGCCACCCTACCATTATTAACCCTCAAATTTAAATCAGCAGTACCATTCACCTGATTAAGATCGAAATTATCTATAATATCCAAATTTCCAGCTAATCTGACATTAGCTCGCTGTAATGTCACTGGTTGATTTAATCGAAATTGCTTTCTTTGTGCTGCCGATAATAAAGCATTAACAGGTAAAGAATTGGCATTGGCTACTAAATTCCAATTTTTGGTTGCAAAATTCCCATTACCATTAAAATTGATGCGACTGTTTCCCTTAACTTCCGGTAAAATCAAATTTCCATCAACGGAAGCTCGAAAACTATCTAAACTATCAATCGATTCAAAATTAATTAACTGTTGTACCCTACCCGAAACATTAACTTGAGAATTTGCCACCGTGACTGATAATGGTAACTCCGGTACAAGTTGATTTAAACCAATTCCCGCAGCATTAGCATTCGCGGTTAATATACCTCGATTTAAATTCCCGTTGACAACAACATTACCTTGGTTAACATTCAAATTTAAATCGACATCACCTTGAATACTTCCAAGATTAAAATTATTCAAACTTCCCACTAATTGTAGATTACCACGCCGTAAAAATATCGGAATCTGTTTTACTCTCTCGCCAACATTCTCAATTTTTGCTAAAAACGGATTTAAAACTAAAGAATTGGCATTAACCGCAGCATTCCAAACATTCGTCGCTAAATTCGCTCTACCATCAACATTTACTTTACCATCGGCAGTTTGTAAAGTCGTATTATTTAAAGTAACTTGATTTCCTGCTAACTCAACCTCACCACCACCAGAAACTTGTCCAACTCGATCAACTTCAGCCGTCGGTAACTTCCAAGATAAAACAGCTTGAGGATTTGCGATCGTACCTCCCACTTTACCATCTGCTGATAACCTTCCCAAATTTACAATATCATCAGTAACACCATAGTCGGCAATTATTGCCCCTGGATTAGGAATTTGAGCATCAAAAGCAAAAGCTAATTTCGATTTACTAAAATCCTTAACAGACGGTAACGATGCAGGGAATGAAAGTTCACCCTTAGCTCGGATATCACCACCAGATAAAAGAGTAGCACTAAATTCTTGTAAAACGATTTGTTGTAAATTGCCTCCGAAAACAGTATTAACTCTACTAAATACCGTCTTATCTACAACTATCCCTCGTTGACTGACAACATTACCCAATAAAATGGGATTTTGTGCATCTCCCTTAAGTAATAACTGTGCTTGTAAATTACCATCTATATTTACTGGAGATTGTATAGAAGTTGTTTTCAACAGGTTTGCAATATTAAAAGAATTAGTAACAACCTTTAAATCAAAACCTTTATTTAAATCCGCAACTCCAGAAACAGCAGTAATTAAACTACCATAACTAGCTCTAGTTTCCGCCAAACTTACCCTTTGTCCATCAAAACGTAAATTAGCAGTAGCATTAACAGGAACTTTTAACTGTGGAGATTTTACCTGTAAACGCTGTAAATTCGCAGTACCCTTCACAAAAGGTAACTCAGATAGGGAAGGTAAATCAATTTGCAAATTAGCATTTAACTCACCACTGGGAATTATTACCGGAATATTATCTTTGACATAATTACTCAAATCCGGTAAAGAAAGGTTATCAATCCTGGCATTAATCTGACTCTTCCAAGTATTGAACTGAGTTTCACCATCAATATCTAATTTTCCTTTAACAAAAGGGGCATTCACACCATATTGCAATAAAAATGGTTGATTTTGATTGTAATTGAGAAACCCGTTAATTTGCTCAACCACGAAAGGATTTTTTAACGCTTGGGGAAGTACAGCAACCCTTGCTTTTTGCAACTGAATTTTAGCATCAATATCAAAAGGAAGTTCCCCTTCACCCGTATCTAAATTAAGTCTAATCCATTCCCCTTGCTTATCTTCCTCAATATAAACATCTGGTTCAATCAAACTTATCCTCAAAGGAAGCGTCTGAGTAAATAATAATCCAATTGGATTAAACCCGATATCTACAGCTTTAGCTGTAACATAATTTGGGTCATTTTGAGTCGCCGGAATCGAAGAGTTTTCTAATCTTACACCAGTTAAAGACCAACTTCTTACCTCACCAACCTTTACCTCACGATTGATGAATTCACTGAGTTGTTCATCTAATAAAGGTGGTAACTTGCGACGAATCCAATAATCTAAACCAAAATAAGCAGCAATACTTATTCCCAAAAGAGAAACACCAGATATTATCACTGCATTACGTAGCCAAACACGCTTTCGTGGCTGACTTGGCGCTGTTTGCGAATCAGATTCGGGAGGTGGATTTGCCGGTGTCATGATTGATTTAAACTAGGTAGAGCGCGATCAATTTTCGACCTATATCAATACTTAGAGTAAAGATATTTTGGTTATTATGATACGCATCCAGAAAAGTTTATACAAGATTAATTGTTTACCTTTTTATTTTTTTTCTACAGAATAAGAATTAATACTTTTCGTTGACAAAAATCTCAGTATTTTATGACAGTTCTTCATCTGGAATATTTATATAAATTTATACAAATTCTCGAAAACAAATAGAGTGTAACTGCACGGTTGTTTTATTTCTTCCTCCGCGAGATTGAATTATTGAATTTATGTTGTTCGGGAGGTATATTTTTGATTGTTTGATTATTTGATTGTAAATTATGGAGTGTCTAACCCAACCTAATAACTAAAGCAAGCTTTTTTTGTCGTAAATACTAAAATATTGATTAGAAACTGAAAATAATGTGTCAATTGCCTAAATACTAGGTATTATAAAGATAATCCTAACTTCTTAACAGAATCGCCCGTGCTATTTTCGAGAGCGGGCGATTTCCTCCGATGATTTTTTATTAGGTAGAATTCTAAATGCGGGAGACGTTGCACTACAACGTCTCTACATAGTTGTCGGGTTAGGGATTTTGCTGATCTAATTTCAAAACTGCCATAAAAGCTTCCTGGGGAACATCCACTGTACCCACCGACTTCATACGCTTCTTACCTTTGGCTTGCTTCTGTAAAAGTTTCTTCTTCCGACTGATATCACCACCGTAACATTTGGCTAGCACATCCTTCCGCAATGCTGGAATATGTTCTGAGGCTATTATTTTACTACCAATCGCCGCTTGAATTGGCACTTTAAATTGATGACGGGGAATTAATTCCTTTAATTTCTCTGCCATTGACCGTCCAACATGATAAGCTTTATCACGATGGACAATCATCGCCAAAGAATCAACTGGGTCACCGTTAATCATCAAATCCAACTTGACCAAATGATTTTCACGATAACCAATCAACTGATACTCCATACTAGCATAACCACGCGATCGCGATTTCATCTGGTCAAAAAAATCGGTGACAACTTCGGCTAAAGGTAACTCATAAGTTAACGTCGTTCGTCCTTGGGTAAGATATTTCATATCTTTAAATATACCCCGACGACCTTGAGATAATTCCATCAAAGTACCCACATAGGTCTCCGGTGTAATCATCTCTACCTTAACGTAGGGTTCCTCAATTTTTTCCCGTTCGTTAGGAGAAGGTAAATTACTGGGATTATCAACGTAAATTTCTTCACCCTTATTAGTAATTACCCGGTAAACCACCGAAGGAGCAGTAATAATTAAATCAAGATTATACTCGCGCTCCAAACGTTCTTGGACAATTTCCATGTGTAGCAAACCCAAGAATCCGCAACGGAAACCAAAACCCATAGCGCTAGAAGTTTCCGGTTCAAATTGTAAAGCAGCATCGTTAAGCTTAAGCTTTTCTAAAGCTTCCCGTAAATCCTTGAACTGATCGGAATCGATGGGGAACATTCCGCAAAATACCATCGGTTTAGCTTCCGTATAACCGGGTAAAGCTTGTAGAGCTTTAGCTTTACTTAAAGTAATTGTATCTCCAACCCGGGCATCTGCCACAGCTTTAATTGCCGCTGCGAAATAACCAACTTCCCCAGCATGGAGTTGATCCACCGGCTTTTGAGTCGGAGAAAGTACCCCCAACTCATCAATTTCATACTCCTTGCCAGAAGCCATCAGATAAACTTTATCACCAGTTTTCACCGTGCCATCCATCACCCGGAAGTAAACAATGACTCCCCGGTAGCTATCATAATAACTATCAAAAATCAATGCTCGTAAAGGTTCGTCAATAGTATTCTGGGGCTGCGGTACTCGTTCGACAATCGCTTCTAAAATTTCGGGAATACCGATTCCCTCCTTAGCAGAAGCCAGAATCGCACCACTGCAATCCAAACCGATAATTTCTTCAATTTCACCAATTACCCGTTCAGGTTCAGCACCCGGTAAATCGATTTTATTCAAAACCGGGATAATTTCTAAATTGTTCTCAATTGCCAGATAAACATTCGCTAAAGTTTGGGCTTCGACACCTTGCGAAGCGTCAACTACTAATAGCGCTCCTTCACAGGCTACCAAGCTACGGGACACCTCATAAGAAAAATCAACGTGTCCGGGAGTATCAATCAGATTTAGGACATATTCCTGACCATCTTGAGCAGTGTAATTCATGCGGGCAGCTTGCAGCTTAATAGTAATGCCGCGCTCCCGTTCCAAATCCATGTTATCGAGAAACTGCTCTTTCATCTGCCGATTTTCCACAGTACCAGTGGTTTGTAGAAGTCGATCTGCCAGAGTTGATTTCCCGTGGTCAATGTGAGCGATAATGCAAAAATTACGAATGCGATCTGCGGGAACGTCAGTCATATACTTAATAAAGCTATATTCTGCAACCTTTTTTGGAAAAAGCTAGTTACTTTAAGTATTGTAATGCTTTATTAGAAAATACGCTGCTGAAAGTTGTATTACAAGGGAGATGGGGGGATGGGGAGATGGGGGGAAATAAATAACCTTAAACCTTTGACCTTTGACCTTTAATCTTTAACTTTATTTATAGAAAAGATCAAAGACTATTTATTTAGTACTGGTATTGTTATTGTGGAAGCGTAAAATAAACGTCAGGGACTCCCAGTTAAAGACAAATCTCACAAATTAGAACTAAAATTCGGGGCTTGTAATTAGTGCAGCCCGATTGGTCTAAATTCTGAACTGAACCATGTTAAAACAGTGAACAGTGAACAGTGAACAGTAAACAGTAAACACGGGCGTATGGTGTTCTATTTAAACCAATACTCCAACGCCTACCACCTTAATACGGCTCCCAACTTAAACTTTCCCAAATATAAACGTGACTGATAACTGATAACTGATAACTGATAACTGTTAAAAGGAATTACTTTCCCATGCTTTCAGGCAGAGAAAGGGGTATCCGAAACGCAAGGTTTTTTGATGAATTGATGCAGTAAAAGGAAGTAGTAACAGTTAAGTAAAGCTGCTTTCCACAGCCTTGGAACAAATAACGCCCAGAGAATATTAGCTATGAATATGGAAGAAAGACCAGATTTCGCGGAAAATATATTATCCGAATTATCTCAAAAGGTCGAAGTTGCGATCCGCTTGGATTCGGAGTTATTAGAAAAAATTAGTCACTTGAGTAATGATCCTTCTAAAGTGATTGAAGTAGCGCTGCGTCAATGGCTACGCGGTGATATTCCCAGAGATGATGAATTAACTCGGACTCCAAATCGGGTTAAAGTACCACCTCGTGGTGAATGGAACGATTGAGAATATAGCTGATTTTTGCCGACTGATTCGGAGAAATACCATAAAAATCCCAAACAAGTCTGCTAAAGCTGTAAAATTTTATGCCAAACTTTAAGCAGCTATCTTAGTACAACTTCTTTGGGTTACATTGTTTCTATTCAATCAACTCCAGTCATGAGTATTGCTGCAAATTCTCAATCACCGCATTTGTTTTCCGAAAATCTAGAATCTGTTACCGAGTACACCAACCCATTATCTTGTTTGGGGGCTGAATTGGTGTATATTCAAGACGGAACAGGGCGTTATCTTTCGTTCTATTTGCAGCAAAGTGAACGTTTAGGATTAACACCAGAACATATTTTTGATCACAATGGCGATCGCCATAGGTTTTTTCCAATTGATCAAGCTGCTTATCTATCACATCTGGAGCAAGTATTAACAACTTTGACTCCCCAAAAGTATCAGTGTTGGTTTAACTATTCTCAAGGAAGCGTAGAATTGGAGTTACTGATAACTCCGATTATGCCAGTTTTAGGCAATGCTGCAACATCAGTATTGGTAATGGGAAGATTGTTGCAAGTAGCAGCCAGCAAAAATAATATCGAACTGGTGCCCAAATCGAACCATCCAGAAGAAAATATACGCTCCCAGCAATACCAGAAACTGATTAATAATATTACCCGAAATATCCGAAGAACCCTGGATTTAAATATTATTTGGCAGCAAACAGTTGATAGTTTAGGTGCGACATTAAAACCGAAGCGCTGTATTCTATTTCCTTATTACGGCAAATCAAAAATCCGTGTAATTGCTGAATCGTGTCAGCCTTCGATTAACTCAATGTTGGGATGCGAAATAGATGTACTTACTGAAGTTGGATTTACTCAAGCTTTAAATACCCTCAAACCAGTTATAGTAGAGCAAACAAAAGATTCTTTATTTCAAGCGGAGAAACTTCTAATAGTTGCAACTTCCCATCAAGAACAACCCAATAGTTTAATCGTTTTGAGTTTAGATGCTGGGTGTTCATATTTATCAGCAAAAGAGCTTGAATTAACTAAAGAAGCAGCAGATCAAATTGGTACGGCGATCGCCCACGCTACCTTATACAAAGAATTAGAATTAGCCCGTCAACAAGCAGAAGAAGCTTCACGGCTCAAAAGCGAGTTTCTAGCCAACGTGTCTCACGAAATTCGCACACCATTAAATGGTATGATTGGCTTTTTAAAGCTGGTTTTGGACGGAATGGCGGATGATGATGAAGAACAATCGCTTTTTCTCGGAGAAGCTCATAAATCATCTTTGCATCTACTGAATGTAATCAACGACATTTTAGATTTCGCCAAAATAGAAGCAGGCAAAATGGAGTTAGAATTGAGTCCGGTGAAACTGGATGAGTTATTCGGTGATGTGGAAAACTTCATGCGTATACAAGCCGAACAGAAAAATCTCAGCTTCGGGATGCAGTTACCCGATATTAATGATCAAATTATCGTCTACAGCGATTATCTTCGTCTCAAACAAGTAATGATAAATTTAGTGGGCAATGCCATAAAATTTACCCATGAAGGACATATAACTGTTACCGCCGATGTAGTCCGTAAAAAATTCACATTTAAAGAACAAGATTTTCCCGGCATGGTAAAAGTACGGGTAGTAGATACAGGCATAGGTGTTTCTTTAGACCAGCAAGACAAATTATTTCAATTATTTTCCCAAGTCGATGGTTCCCGCACCCGTCAATATGGAGGTACCGGCTTAGGATTAACCATATCTCAAAAGTTAGTAGAAGCAATGGGTGGTGAAGTGCATTTTTACAGCTTAGGTGAAGGGCTCGGTTCCACAGTTACCTTTACAGTACCGCTTTACCAGCAACCCGTCATGGTTTCAAGCCCAGACAGCGAGTCGCAAGGTTGAGGAGATGGGGAGGATGGGGGGATGGGGAGATGGGGGACAAATTAACCATCAACCATCAACCATCAACTATTTAAAGTTGTTTCAAAAGCTGCTTAATTTTTGAAACCTGCTGATCTTGAAATTTATCTGGGAATTTTAATTCAACAGTAATTTTACCAGTATTATCTTGTTCTACAGTCTCAATTTCGGCGATAAATCGACTGGGTTGTGATTTATTTAATTCTTTGCTCAAGAGTAAACCAACGGGTGGTTTGATAGTTTGCATATTGTACAAATCATTTTCTCCAAGTACTTTATCCGAAGATTTGGCTTTTGTGCTGTCTAATTTGAGACGCAACCCCGTTACTCCGAGGTTGGTGATTATCCCAGTAAAGCGATCGCCATCTAAATATAGTTCACCAAAAGCCTGTACTTCTTTACGTATCTGTTTGTGTTTGGCTGGCTGAATATCTTGTAGGGAACGAAGCAAACTAGTAGCAATAAATCCAAAAGAAGCGATTGGTCGATCTGCATATTTACGCTTTTGAGAATACCATTCTTTGACATCAGAATATAGAACTAAGGATAAGTTGTCTTTTTGGGGTTGGGTAAGATTAACAAAATTAATCGCAAGGTGGTTTCGTGTCTTGCTAATGGGAGATAGTCTGACAACTCTTGCAGTTAAAAATACTTTTGCACCAAAGTCTCCCATGACCTCAATTTCAATTTCATCTGGTAAATTTAACTGTGAATCTAAAGCAATTAAAGCCCCAGTTTCGGAAATATTTACTGTTTCGCCGAGAATGGTTTGGTCATAACTGAAAATCTTTACAGGGAGACATCTTTGTAAACGGTGTTCCTGACGGATTTGCGGCTTTTCGTAAGCAACTAGTAACGCAGCTACGACTAAAACTAGGTTTAAGATACACCACATGGTGTTGACCAAAACAGCTTCCCAATCTTCTGGACGCAACAATACCCAATAAGGAATAGCAAGTAAAGCTAAAACTAGAAACACTGTGACAATGATCAAACCGAGCATTGATTTCCAGTCGAAGCTGCGTTTGTTAACGTTTACACCTTTGTCGGTAACATTAAAGGAACCGTACTTGGGATTGATTAACGCGATTAATGTTACCCATCCCACCTGAAAAGACATTACGAATTCAAAAACTTCATTCCAAAAACTAAAACGAGCGTTTTTATGAATAATGTAATTAGTACTCAGGGAAAGAATAATATGAGGTATGGCATAGGTAAGAGTTTCCAAACCTAAACCTCGGACTGGGTTAACACCAAATAGTAAAAATAGGGTAGGTATTATTGCATATACTATTCTAGGGAAACCGTATAAAAAATGGGATGTGGCACTAAAATAACAAAGCCGTTGGGGAATTGTTAACTTGAGTTTTGGATTAAATAATGGATTCTCTAAGCGAAGAATCTGCGCCATTCCTCTAGCCCAACGCATTTGCTGCCCCAAGTAAGCAGGATAAGTTTCGGGGGCTAATCCTGCAATCATGATTTTGTCGTAGTAAATAGATTTGTAGCCCCGTGAATGCAAACGCAATGCTGTATGACAATCTTCTGTCACTGTTTCTACAGCAATTCCGCCGATTTCTAAAGCATGAGATTTACGAATTACCGCCGCAGAACCGCAGAAAAATGAGGCATTCCAAAAATCATTACCTTTTTGGATCACTTTATAAAATAGTTCGTTATTGACAGGAATTCTACCACTAGTGACCAAATTACGCTCGAAGGGGTCGGGGTTGTAAAACCAATGGGGAGTTTGAACAAAAGAAACTTTGGGGTCATAGAAAAAGCCGACTGTATGCAACAAAAATTGACGGGATGGAATGTGGTCGCAGTCTAAAATTAATACTAAATCACCCGTTGTTTTCCCAAAGGCATGGTTAATATTACCTGCTTTGGCATGGTTGTTATTATCCCTAGTTAAGTGGATACAACCAAGTTCGGCGCACATTTTTTTCAGTTCTTCCCGTCTAGCAGCGAACTTTTTGTGACGGGCATCGTCCTCTCTGTACTTTTCAGGACGACCATCATCAAGAATGTAAACCTTTTTCTTACCGCGAGCATATTCGCAAGAAGCGGCTGCTAATGCGGTTTTGCGAACAATCTCAATTTCCTCATTATAGGTGGGGATATAAATATCAACGCTGAACCATTCCGCTAAGGGAATTTGAGCCAGATTAATTGGCTGACGTTCTTTAAGTTTTAAAGTTTGAAAATATGCTAATACAAGGGTCAAAATTGCGTACAGTTCAGCGATGAATAAGACAATACAGGCAATACTATTAACCCAGGAATTAAAATTAAGAGTATAAGAACTACGGTAAAAAAGATAACGTGTAGTAGTCACCAAACTCAGCCACACCATGAATAAATGGTAATAATGGCTAATTTCTGGGGATGATTCGTCTTTCTCGGCTCTGACAACTAGTTGACCGAAAATAATTAGAAATACTGCGACAACAGCTTGTTGCCATACTTCTAATGGTGTAACAATCAAAGGCAATGAAAAGATTAATATTAATCCGATCAACCATTTAAAACTTTTGACCCCGACTTTATCTAGAAAACGGTCAAAAAATCGCGGAGTAAAGTCAGTTAACCATACACCAGGGTTAAATAAATTACGTTTGTGTCTGCGTTCAGTCTTCGATGAATCTGACATTTTAAAGTTAATATTTTGACTTATTTGTGATTATGTAAAATTTAAGATTGCTGATAATTTAGGTTAGTAAGAAGAACAATGGCATCTGTAGAGACGTAGCATTGCTACGTCTCATGTATTTATTTAGTTAGATTGAATTAATCAAAACCGTGTCTATTTTGTATCACTGGAATTGAGACGCTTGAGATACAGTTGAACAATTCCGTAAAGTAAGAGTGATATCCCAATAATTCCCAGAGGTAGCAAAAGCCAATTTTGTTGCACCACTAAGGACATCTGACTTACAGGGTTGCCTTTATTGATACTATTTTTAGAACTGCTGGTGAAAAAGTCTAATTCATAAGCATTCTCATCGTCAGGATTGGGATTAATTTCATCGCTACTAATTAATACAGTGTCTTCCTTTAACTGGAAAAACCAGGAGTCTTGATCTAACACTTGTCGTACCCTGTCCAAACCAGATTCCGTTTGAGCAGTTAAAGCCAAAACAACGCGATCGCGATTCCAAGGAGAAATAATTTGTTTAATCATCCCTTGGTCGTTTTCGGGTACTTGAATTTTTGCCTGTTCTTTTTGCTTTTCGTCACCAAATATACGGATAAATGATTGGGTCAAATTAAACCCTTGACTTTTTTCGATTACTTCTGGGATGGGAAAATCCTTTTGCGTACCAATTGCCACTAGATGATTGTTATTTTTGACATTATCTGCTTTCGATAAAGTATCAGTTGTATGAACATTGAGTTCAATTGAAGGGGCTTTTGACAGACGACCTAAACGTTCGCTAAACTCCAATAATGTCAATACATCTGTTGAAGAAGGATTTTGAGGGATAACAATCGTTGTTTTTGATAAATCTTGGGGAGAAGCAAAAGGAAAACCAAATTGCAGCAGTTCTAAGTTTGGTAATGTAGCGAAAGTTTCACGCTTCAAATCGAAGCTGGTTTCATTGTGTACCGTACCTATAAGTTGACGATCGGGAATATAACGACACTCTTGATTAGAATCTTCTCTTGCATTCATGCGAAAGAAAACTTCAATCTTGGAATTGGGTTTGATTAACTTTGGTGGTAAATCTACTTTTAGGGTTTTGCGAGTCTCTCCAGATTCATTGGACAAACGCTCACCACCAATGAAGTTACCATCAAGTAATACCTCAACGGTAGAAGTTCTCGGATTGAGTTGTGGTCCGTAGCTGTAGACTAAATTCATCGAACTTCCGCGTACAAAGCGGTCATCTGGTAAAGCTCGAAAATCAATTGTTACTGGTAACGCTTCCGAACCCCGCACCGTGACATCTTTAAATTTCTCGTCGTTTACAGTTTCAATTTCGCTGAGTTGAAAAGAGTTTTGATTAGGTAAATAACCAGACCATTCACGTTCCCCAGGACTAGGTAATTCTGGAACTTTATCAACAAAAACCACCGGACCAGTACCCATTTTCCGCTTCGAGGGCTGTAACAAAAACTGTACAGCTTTCTCGACTCCTTTTTCTCCATTCCCAGTAGCAATTAAAGCAGGAACACCATTTTTGGTCGAAGTCAAGATCAGAACTCCTCGATCTTCTGCTACAGGGTTCTGCTCTGTGTCGAGAATTTGCTCTCCTGCAACTGTAACTGGTAAATCTATTTCTGCCAAAGCTGGTTGTTGGCTGGGAGTACCAATAATGACTAACTTTTCTCCAGAATTAACATTGGCGATATCCGTCACTAGTTTTGTATCTATGGAACGGAAATTTGCTTTTCTCCCCAGTGAAGCTTGTAAACGAGATGCAGCAGTCAACCATTGGGAATCGATCTGGTTTGGTTGCAGGTAATTAATTTGATTAGATTTTAAATCTAATTCATCAATAATCGGATAAGGATAATAACTGAAATTCTCAGAAGCTTTTTTGAGTTTATAATCGAAAATTATTTTAGAATCTGGCTGAATCTGCGTCCACAAACTTGGGTCGTAAGGGTCTACACATATGTCATAATTTCTTTGCTGAGCAATTAATTTGACTTCGTTATAGTCTTTAAGTAACTTCGATGGAATATTCACCAGCAGTTGACCAGTTTGGGACTGTTGACGATTGAGAGCTATACTACCGACAGCTGTATCGTTCACCAAAACAGCCAGGTTAGAACGTTTCCCATCAAGTGCTGTTGAATGTTGAAAGCGAATTAAAGCTTTGACATTATCTACATTCCAACTACGGGGACGAGTAAAACCTAAAGTCCCTTCAGCATAAATTCCTCGTAAGCGCATCTGCTTACCCGCAATGGAAGCGCTGTCAAAATCTAAACTATGAGTAATAGTACTCCCTAGAGTACCAGCCTCGGAAATTGAGTCTATATCTTCTGCTTCTGTTGATGTTTGTTCTTCATCCCCATCCAATATGTTTGCTTGGGAGAGTAACATTTCCGATTCTTGTGTCTGACTTTGATTAACAGCTTGAGCAGTTAATAAGGAACAGGGAGATAGTAAAAACCAACAAAAAATAACAAATACCTTCGTACTGGCTTGGGAAAAATAAACTAATCGTTTCATGAGTATGACTTAATAATGTAATTACGGTTTGAATGGTTTGTGTGAGTATAAAAACTTATATTTCAATTGCTGACTATTCTTTCTGAATCAATTTTGTCCGTATATCAGACCCTTACGGTTCATCTCCATGTAATCTCTTTATCTCTTTCCTCTGCGCTCTCTGCGCCTCTGCGGTTTTTTTATCGATAATCTTCTGCCGGGAAGGGAGTATCCGTCGATTAGCATCTTCCCAAAAAGGTTGAAAACCACGTCTGAGCAGAAAATCCTCCTGAATTTGTTGGATTCTGCGAGATAATTCTTTATCAGTTACACCCTCTCGATTTTCTTGATTTCGTAACTGCTCCATTTGTGCTAAAGCAGCCAAAGGTTGATCTAAAATTGCATACAAATCGGCGATCGCCATTTTTGCTGCTTCATCTTCAGGATTTTGCATCAATATCTGGGAATAAATTTTCTGTGCTGTCTGATACTGACGCTGTTCAAAACGTATTCCCCCTAATGCTGTTAAAGCATCGATGTCATTTGGTTGGGTTGCCAAAATTTTCTCATAGGCAATTCCGGCTAAATCCAAATCTCCAATCGCTTTCGATAATTCTCCTTGTACCCTTGTATTCTTAGCAAACTGCTTGACTAATGCTCTTGCTTGTGCGTCGTCGCGCTGAGCAACAACTTGTAACAAACGCTTTTGGATTTGTAAATTATTCGGTTGCAATTGCAAAAGATAATTATATAAAGGCTCCCATTCGGAAGTCGCAGGAAGTTGCCCTACTAAACTATATAATTCTGGGGGAGTTGAAGTTGCTTTTTGGGTTGCCAACCAGTTATTAACCACTGTAGTCGCTTGCTGTTGAGTGATTCGCTTGGCTTGATAAGCAACACTAACTTGTCCTAACTGATAAATTAAATTTTGCGGTTGACGAGTTTGCAGTTGACTGTAAGCCACTAAAGCTTGATCAAAACGCTTTTGTTGGGAACGTATCCCCGCTAATGCTCTTAAAGCACCGTTATAAATTTCTGCATCGTCTGGATTTGTATCTAAGACATTTTGGTAAATTCCAGCACTTGCTTCTAAATTTCCTTCTTGTAACTCAATTTCTGCCGTTAACAATTGAGTCGCCAAGTTATTCGCACCTTCAGGAGTTGCTTGATAAGCTGCTAGAGCTTTTCTGGCTGCGGTTGTATCTTCCTGCTGCAAATACATTTGAGCAATGCGGAAATTGAGAAAAGGAGCCTCAACACCACGAACCAAAACATTTTGATAACTGGGAATTAATGCTGAGTCACGAGTATTAATTTGGACTAATGCATTGGCTAATTTTTGTAATTCTCCTGAGTCTTGCGGCAGGTTTTCCAGTATAGAAATTAACCTTTCCCTCAAATCCTTTTGACTAATCAAATCTAGTTTGTTTTCTAAAGCCAACTGACGTAAAACCAAACTTTGATCATTTGGTAATTTGGCAGCAGCTTGTTGGTAAAGTTGTAATGCTGTTGCTTCTTGTTGCGGTAAGCCAGAAAAAACATCAGCAACTTCCAGCAGTAAGGAAGTGGAAGGATTGGGATGATCGGCAAGTACTTGTCGGTATAAACTAGCAACTTCTTCAGAAGCAGCAGAATTATTTTTACTCTTGCGAATTTCGTTTAAACTCCGAGCTAAAACTAAGAGAGTATCCGGTTTACCGCGCAAAGGTTCTAATATAGCCAAAGCTTCAGGCGGTTGTTGATTGGCAACATAAGCTTGGGATAGTTCGCCACGAGTTGTAATTGCCAACAAATCCAGACTATTGGAACGACCTAATTGAGCTTTTAAAACCTCTATGGCTTGCGTGGCATTGCCAGTTTTTTGTAAAGTTCTGCCGTAAGCGATTGCGGCATTGCCAGTAATACTTTTTCCCGTCGAACCATAGCGGTTAAATAGTTCTAGAGCTTGTTGATAATTGCCAGCATAGGTAAAAGTTTCCGCAGCCCCTAATACAATCTCTGGTGTAGGATTGTTGGCAAGTAGAACTTGGTAATCTGCGACTGAATCGTTAATTCTGCCTTGGTAGTAGTAGAGTAAAGCCCGGAGTTTACGAGCTTCCAAATCATTAGGAGTGCTATTTAATAAAGTAGTCAGGGACTCTATACCCTTTACTTGCCAATCAGGACGATAGGTTCCCAGTAAACCCACAGTTTTGAGAGCAGGTTGATAATTTGGATCAAGTTCTAATACACGCTGATAGGAATTCCAAGCAGCATCAATATTTCCCGCACGATTATAGGCGATCGCCAATCCTAGATTTGCCTGTAACGATTGTGGATTACTTTTGACAGCTTGACGAAACACTTGAATTGCATCGTTTACCCATCCTTTTTTTAAAAGCCTATTCCCTTGCTCCACCAAGTTTGATGAAGATTTTTGGGCTTGAACGGGTGCAACTGTCAAAAAAGTTGTCAGTAACAAGTAAACAGGAACCAACAAAAACAGTTTGAATGTTTTACTTTTATTTTGATTATTTGGAATTTTTAGTTGCTTACTCATCGAGGCTTCCTCCTTTTTGGAGTAATATCAAACTCAGATTTCACCCTTACACCCAAAACCGACTCGTCAAAATTGTCTCTTCCTTGGAAAGACAAGCCAAAACGCAGATTGGCAAGTAATTTTACATCGTAAAAAAGTTCTACTACATCTGGCTGTTTTCCTTGACGCAGAGCATCATTAGAAAGAGCGCTTCCGTAGGCTAAACCAAGCCTGTCATCGGGTGCGAATAAATCCAAGAAACTCAATCCCAAAGAATAAGTATCCGCACCTTCCCCCAAATCCCGATTCTCATAACGACCGTAACGTCCAAATAAACCTAATTTATACCTGGGAATAAAAACTTCTGCATTGATTCCATAGGCTGATTCGCGATCGTCCTCCAAAGGTCCAAATTGATTATTACCTCTGGCAATTCCAAAGCTTTCTGGGAAGGAATCCCGATTACCTGCATCTTTAGCTGTGGAATAAGTTCCCCGAATAATTGCATTACCGTAACGGACACCAACCTCACCGGCAAAGCCATCCAAACTAAAATTATCAAATCCCTCTGAAGAAGAAAAGATTGCAGCTTTAGCAGCGATATTATCAGTCCCATTCCAGTTAACTAATAAACCCACTCGTGAGCCAATACCCGTAGAAGATAATGCTGGATTTGTTTGAAAAACTGGATTAAAAAAGTGACTTGCTCCATCTTTAGCAAAGCTATTACGGTCAAAATAAGAAGTTAAATCCATTTGACCGATAATAAAGCGTAAGTTAGGTAATCCTTTTAAAGAAGTTGCCAAATAAAGCTCGTTGATATTTAAGCCTTCACCACGGGAGTCATCAAAGCTATTATCTTCACTGGTTAAATCTAAAGTACCACCAACTAAACTTTGAGGAGTCAACGGATAAATTCCCGTCACTCTTGCTCGTGCTGAAGTCTCACCACCTTGATTAACATAAACTCCTTGGAGGATTACAGATGGTTCTCTTAAGGGTTTACGTCTTCCTTGAACCTCCGGCTCCGCTTGCTTTTCCTCGATTGATTGTTGAATGCTTAATGGTACTAAAGTCTCTTTTTGTTCTAACTCTTGTTGCGGTAATTGCAGATTGAGTAGTTGATTGAAAGTTGTTTCTGGAACTTGGCTAATTTGCCTTGTCTGAATACAATCGCTACTTAGATTACAACTTTGAGAAACCTTAACTTGTGTGGGTAATTCAAACCCAAGCTGAATTATTTCTCCTGGGGTAAGTGTTGTAAAATCCTGAAATAATCTGTCACTTTGTAATGAACGGTTAGAACTGTGATTTTTGAATTCACTTATTCTAGTTGAAAGTGATTTTTCCCTAACAGAAACATTTTCTAAATCCTGAATATCGTCTTTCTTCAGAGCATCTACTCTGGTTTCTAGTTGATTTATGAGTGTTGCTCCCACAGCCCCGTCACTAGTCGATGAAGAACTGATTTGTGCAATTGTCGAACTACTAAATACCATCATCCAGAGAATTGAAAAGGAGACAGAACAAAGCAGGGGATAAATCTTAGAACTAGGTTGCGAGTCGATATTTTTATTAAAATCCAATACGTTGTGGCTCATTACCTTATGGCATGAATAGGTATAATCTATGACTAAAAAATAAATAATTCGGGGGTAACACTGGCATAAGTTGAAGATACTTTACAGCTTTTATCTTTGTAGATCAAGTATTTTTTTTTCAAAAATACATTTGATTCTGAGATAGTTCTAATAAACGAATTTTGATAAAAATAACAACTTACAGCGTTTTTCTAATCGGAAGCTGAGCCTCCAAATCCTAGTTCCCAAGGTGAGTCTGGGAACCAGAAATAGAGAGACCCTTGGACACTAATAACTTGAGGCTCCGGTATAAAAATATGTGTTTGAATAGAAAACACGGAGGCAAGTCTCTAAAAGCAGCGACTTGCTTCTGTTTATTATTAAGATATCTGAGTAATTTGCGGTTTGTTAGCCTAGATCAACGGGAAAATTCACACTCGACTCAGGCACTACTATCATTCTTCACTACAGTTTATTCTTTGAGAAAACTTTTGAGTCCTGAAGCTTGCAGACGAGACTCAGAAAGTTTCAATTCTTGAAGCAATTGTTCCTTCTGTTGTAAATCTTTCTCTAACCGAGCTACCTTCTGCTTGTAATTTAAGGAATTGCGATTCAAATGCTGCAATCCCGTTAAAGCCGCAACAGAAATTCCTGCACCAAAACTGAGTAAAGTCGCAAATACGACATAAGGCGCAGCGACATCTCTTAACTTGCCATTAAAGAAAGATTCTTCTTCAAATCTAATTGCGACTTCGTTTTCGCCCATTACCGCTAGAGGTATGGTTAATAGAGTGAAGACAATACCACAAGCGATCGCAGATGGTAAAATAAACTTACTTGAGGTAGATAAACTCATTTTTCAAACCTAATAGGTAGATGTTTAGACGAACAATAATATGCACCCATCAGTTAACATACAGTCCCTTCAAATACACCCTTCTCCGAATAAAGGTTAACAACGTCAAACTGACTCCCACAAAGGGAGAAAATTTCTAGAGGTAATCTTCACATTTCGGCTTTATTGTTGCCAATTATGCTCCGATGCAATTCTGGACTAAAATAAGCTGAATATTTAAATATGAATCAGAAATTATTAAGCAGAATCTTATCCTAGGCAAGAATTAATATCAAGTTACTTTAATTACATATAAAAATATGTGTTTGGCGTTAACTCGATTACAACCAAAACCTAACAGGACTTACGTAAAACGTCACGAAAGTAGGGGTAATTCATCAATTACTCCTACGGAAAAATAACTTTCTCAGTCGCATATTGCGTAAGTCCTATCTAATTAAAACGATGAATTCCCAATCCGTTAAACTGATAATAGTGAAGTTAGGTTTGGTTGAGCGTGTTGGACAATGAACACCTAGTCAGTAAAAAAGTCCGATTGGCACACATAGCCAGGGGCTGAATCGTTTTGTAAACTCAGAAATCGTTTAATTTATTGTTTAATTTATCAACAATACGAGCCATTAAATTAAACGCAAATCTTGCGACGGGTAGTATCTCGCGGAAAACAAGATGAAAACTTCAAAGACAGCACAAGAGTTATTTCAAACCGCTTACGAAAATCGTTACACTTGGGACGAAAACTTTCCCGGTTACAGCGCTAACGTACAGCTAATACAGGGTGAAGAAACTTACACGGGTAAAATACTTGTTAACCGTGATTTGAGTGTAGAAGTGAGTGGAATTCCTGATATTCAAGTACAAGAAGGGATTTACATTCAACTGCGGAATGTTGTTACCCACTGCAAACCTGCTCCTTTTCATGAATTCCACCAGAAACATGAGTTTATCCAAGGTTCAACAGATGACACACAAGCAGTAGTGATTGTTGTCAAAGGAGAATCATTAGATTCTACTTACAAAATCAGAGAAAAGGAAATTTGTCAAGTCACTAGGATAAAGGGAAATACAGCTTTTGTGATTGATACCCACGAAAATTTTGATACAGGTGAAGGTTACATTGCAAATCGTTATGATGCTATTTTCCGTGACGTTGAAACCAACGAAATTCAAAGTATTCTCAAATTTGAAGATACCTACGAGAAAATAGGTAATTACTATTTGATGACAAAGCAAATAGTACAAGATTCCCAAGACGGTAAAGACACCATCACCGAATTTAGTTATTTTGATATTAAGCTGGGTTAGAGGTTAAAGGTTAAAGGTTAAAGGTTAAAGGTTAAAGGTTAAAGGTTAAAGGTTAGAGGTCAAAGGTTGGTAATTTAACCACCATCAACTAACCACCAACAACTAACCACCATCCACCAACAACCATCCACTATCAACTAATTACCAACAACCATCAACCATCCACCATCCACCATCAACTAACCACAATTGGTCTAGTATGTAATTAACAAACTTTGAAAACAAACTTTGTCACTTAACACAGGTCAAGGATTATGGAATTAACAAATGAAAATGTAGAAACAGTTCTTGATGAGTTGCGCCCATACTTAATGTCTGATGGTGGCAATGTGGAACTTGTGGAACTTGATGGTCCGATTGTTAAATTACGTTTACAAGGTGCTTGTGGTTCTTGTCCTAGTTCTGCTATGACTTTGAGAATGGGTATTGAACGTCGTCTTAGAGAAATGATTCCAGAAATTGCAGAAGTGGAGCAAGTAGTGTAGAAGTAAAAGTTAGGAATTAGGATGAGTATTATTTAACTCTTAACTCCTAACTCCTGTAAAGACGTAGCAATGCTACGTCTCTACAATTCCTAACTCTAAAACTTATGTCTCACCCTTTACACGTCGCTTTTATTTGGCATCAACATCAGCCGCTGTACAAGTCTCCTGAAGGAAATGCGTCTTCCCATTCCCGTGGTGGAAGATATCGCTTGCCTTGGGTGCGGTTGCATGGTACTAAGGATTATTTGGATTTGGTGTTGATGTTGGAACGGTATCCCAAGTTGCATCAAACTGTAAATTTGGTACCTTCACTGATATTGCAGATTGAAGATTATGTTGCTGGTAATGCTTTTGATCCTTATTTAGAAGTTGCTTTGACTCCTATTGAACAACTAACTCAGGGACAATTAGAATTTATTCTTGAACATTTTTTTGACGCAAATTACGATACTTTAATTAAACCCCATCCCCGTTACAGAGAACTTTATCAACAGCGTCAAGAGAAGGGAGAAGCTTGGTGTTTGGCTCGTTGGGATTTGCAAGATTATAGCGATTTATTAACTTGGCATAATCTAGTGTGGATTGACCCATTATTTTGGGACGATCGCGATATTGCTGGTTGGTTAAAACAAGGACGCAATTTTAATTTAGGCGATCGCCAACGAATTTACTCGAAGCAACGAGAAATTTTAGGTCGTATTATACCACAACACCGCCAAATGCAAGAAACTGGACAGTTGGAGGTGATGACAACGCCTTATACTCACCCAATTTTACCTTTACTTGCGGATACCGATGCTGGTCGGGTAGCAGTGCCGAATATGACATTACCGCGAAATCGTTTTACATGGGCTGAAGATATTCCGCGTCATCTAAATAAGGCTTGGGAACTATATAAAGATAGATTTCAACGGGAACCTCGTGGATTGTGGCCTTCGGAGCAATCAGTAAGTCCGGCAGTTATACCGTATATAGTAGAACAGGGATTTGAGTGGATATGCTCAGATGAAGCGGTATTAGGTTGGAGTTTACGAGAATTCTTCCACCGCGATCAATGGGGAAATATGCTGCAACCGGATTTACTTTACCGTCCTTACCGCTTGGAAACGGAGAAAGGTGATGTATCGATTGTTTTCCGCGACCATGCATTATCCGATTTAATTGGCTTTACCTACAGCGGAATGTCGCCTGAAAATGCAGCACAAGATTTAATCGCAAGATTGAATTGTATTGCTCAAATGCAGCAAAATCATCAAAGTGAACAACCCTGGTTAGTTACTATCGCTTTGGATGGTGAAAACTGTTGGGAATTTTACGAACAAGACGGTAAACCGTTCTTAGAAGCTTTATATGAAGGCTTGAGCAACGAAGCGCAATTAAAATTAGTCACAGTTTCCGAATTTTTAGAACAGTTCCCTCCCACAGCCACCATGAAAGGGGAACAATTGCACAGCGGTTCTTGGGTAGACGGTAGTTTTACAACTTGGATCGGTGACCCAGTAAAAAATCGAGCTTGGGATTACTTAACTCATGCAAGACTTACATTAGCCAATCATCCCGAAGCCACAGAAGAAAATAATCCCGCAGTTTGGTCAGCTTTATACGCAGCAGAAGGTTCCGACTGGTTTTGGTGGTTTGGGGAAGGACATTCATCAAATCAAGATGCCATTTTTGACCAGTTATTTCGCTTGCATCTGCGGGGAATTTACCAAGCCTTAAACGAACCCATACCAACTTACTTAAATCAACCCTTAGAAATTCACGAAGCACGAGCAGATCACCGCAACACCGGATTTATTCACCCAGAAATTAACGGTAGCGGTGACGAACAAGGTTGGGAAAAAGCCGGACGTTTAGAAATTGGTGGTGCAAGGGGAACCATGCACAGCAGCAGCGTTATTCAAAGGCTGTGGTATGGATTAGACCAGACGAATTTCTACTTACGCATAGATTTCAAAAGCGGAGTCCAACCAGGAAAAGATTTACCACCCCAATTAAACCTGCTGTGGTTTTATCCTTACAAAGTCATGCATAACAGCCCTTTACCTTTAGTAGATGTACCGGATGCTGCACCAGTTAATTATTTATTTCATCACCACTTAGAAATTGATTTGTTAACCAATGCAATTCAATTTCAGCAAGCTGGTGAATATTCCCAATGGTATCCTCGTCAAAGTCATGCAAAAGCAGCTTTAAACACTTCTTTAGAAATAGCAGTACCGTGGACAGATTTGCAGCAACCACCAGAATCCCCGATTAGACTTGTTGTAGTACTATCCGATCAAGCACGTTTTCGTAATTATTTACCAGAAAATAGTTTGATAGCCATTGAACTTAATTAAAAAGAGAATTGGTAATGGGTAATGGGTAATGGGTAATGGGTAATGGGTAATGGGTAATAAAGAACAGTTATTAATATTTGATTTACATCCCCCCATCCCCCCATCCCCATCCGGAGTCTTCAAGAAAAAGTCAGGTAAAATTTAGGTTTGTGCAAAGATACGGTAATTGTACTGGCGACAAATACTGATAGTAGTTACATTGATAAAATCGTGAAATCGCTATGTAAATAATATCTTTGATTATAATGAATCGCTTTTCTCAAAAAATATCTAATTTTCATTCAGACTTATTGACAAATACAAAATTAGGACAATTATGTGGTTCTAAAACTTTATTTCGGGAGCGTTATGCAATTTTACGTATTTTAGGTAGAGGAGGTTTCGGAGTTACTTTTTTAGCGAGAAACGTAACTTTACCTGGACATCCTTTATGTGTGATTAAACAGCTTTGTCCTAAAGTTAATAGTCCTAAAACTTGGGAAAAAGCTAAAGAACGTTTTGAAAAAGAAGCCAAAACTTTAGGTCAATTGGGAAATCATTGTCAAATTCCCATGCTTTTAGATTACTTTGAAATGGGGGAAGAATTTTTTCTGGTTCAAGAATATGTTCGTGGCTGTACTTTAACTAGGGAAGTGAGACGTAACGGTGCTTTGAGTGAAGCTGCGGTTAAACAATTTTTGCACGAAATACTCCCGGTATTGCAGTATGTTCATAAAAATCATGTAATTCACCGTGATATCAAACCCCACAATTTACTTCGCTGCGACGATGATGGACGTTTGGTATTGATTGATTTCGGTGCAGTTAAAGAAGAATTAGCCTTAGTTGGGGAACTTGTCGAGAAAACTACTGTGACGACTAATTTCGTAGGAACTATGGGTTTTGCACCTCCAGAACAGTTTTCTCTACGTCCAGTTTACAGCAGCGATATTTATGCATTGGGTGTAACTTGTCTTTACTTACTAAGTGCAAAAGCACCTTTAGAATTTGATTACGATACAAATACGGGTGAAATCTGCTGGCAAAAACACATTAAAGTCAGCGAACATTTTGCTAAAATTCTCGATAAAATGCTCAAGGTTAGTGTTCGAGAACGCTTTAAGTCGGCTGATGAGGTGATGTTTGCTCTCGGTATAGAATCCCATTTACCTCACCTAAATAACTGCTTGACTACCAAACCTTTGGGAATTCAAAATAAGCCATCGAGTTTTGAAGATAATTACAGTAGTTATTTACCTCCGTTTGCACGAACTGCGATCGCGATTCGGGAATGGAAAGCTAAATTAAAATCAAGGCAGTCAGGACGAAATTGTCAACCTTATTCGTCACGAGCATAAACAGTTAACAGTGTTAACAGTAAAGGTTTTGATTAAGACATAAAATATCAGTAAAAGCATCGTTATAGTGAGAAATCGGGGTCTACTTTACGGAATTTAAATATTTTTATCAAGCAGATTTTGTATAATGATGAAATAATTTTTCCTTTCAAAGAAAAATTAGGGCTTTTGTTACCGTACTGTTCTATACAGTCGCCCGAATTCAATGACTATCTACTGCCTAAATCCCGATTGTCCAAATCCTCTCAATGATGATTTCAATCAAGTTTGTGTGAGTTGTAATACAGCAATATTACCATTATTACGAAACAGATTTCGAGTTATCCGGGTGCTTTCACAAGAAGGTGCATTTGGTAAAACTTATTTAGCCCAAGATTCAGATAAACTTAATGAGCCCTGTGTCATCAAGCAATTAGCACCTAAAATTGACGATAAATGGGCGTTAAATAAAGCACTAGAGCTATTTGAAAAAGAAGCTCAACTACTGCAACAATTAGGAGAACATCCCCAAATCCCTAAACTTTTAGCTTACTTTGAACAAGATAATTATTTATATCTGGTACAGCAATTTATCGACGGACAAAATTTACTAGAAGAATTTTGTTCACGACGCGAAAATGATATTTGGTTGCGTTGCTATAGCGAAACAGAAATTAGGGAATTACTGTTAAATTTATTACCCGTTATCCAGTTTATCCACGAATCTGGAGTAGTTCACCGAGATATTAAACCGCAAAATATTATTCGTCGTATTTCTCCTAAAAAATTGATCGGAGACTTAGTATTAATAGATTTTGGTTCTTCCAAGCATTTACAGCCAAAAATCAAGATAAAAACAGGAACCTCCATCGGTTCTCACGGTTATTGTGCAATAGAGCAAATTAGGGACGGGTTAGCTTATCCTGCTAGTGATTTATTTAGCGTCGGAGCTACAAGTTTTCATTTAATCACTGGTATTTCACCTTTTAGGTTGTGGACAGAACATGGTTATGGATGGACAAGCAGTTGGGAAAAATATTTGAATTATCCACTGAGCGATGAATTTGGGGAAATTCTCGATAAATTATTAAAAAAAGATATCGAACAGCGTTATCAATCGGCTGCGGAAGTAATTGCACATTTGAAACAAACCCAGAACTATTCAGTATTTATACCACCTCTAACAGATGTTTTCCAGCAATTTATACCACCCACGGAAGTACCAGCAAAACCAAAATATACCAACTTAAAAACTTTATTAATGGCGATCGCAGCGATAATCATGTTTGTTGCTGGAGAAATTTGGTATTGGCAAACCCGCGAAGCCCAAATTAGGAATTCCGAGAGTATTGCTCAACCTAGCATTCAGCCTGTATCGAAAACTGAAGAGCAGATAAATCAAGGGCAATTAGCAGTATTTCAAACCCTTGATCTCAATTACGATTCAACTTCATCCATTGCGATCGCTCCAGATAGCAAAACGATGGTTACAAACAGTATTTTCGGTGTCAAGCTGTGGAGTTTGGTAACAAAACAGGAAATATCTGTTTTTAACCCTGATAATTCAAAAGTTAACGTCGTTGCCATCAATGCATATGGAACGAAATTTGTCAGTGCTGGTGACGATAAAATCATCACAATATGGAATTTAGCTACAGGACAACAAATTCGGACGTTACAAGCACATAGTCAACCAATTCACGCTTTAGTTTTCAGTCCTGATGGTAAGATACTCGCTTCAGCAGGGGATGACAACAGCGTTAAATTATGGAATGTCAGCACTGGGCAAGAAATTACCAGCTTTAATCGTCACGGTAGCAGAGTTAATTCCCTTGCCTTTGATTGGCAAGGTAAAATGCTCGCAAGTGGTAGCTTTGACGGTACTATCAAAATTTGGGATATCACGACTCAAAAGCTTTTACGAACTTTATCAAAAAATTCCAGCAAAGTTTATTCCGTTAACTTCATCAAAAAATCCGGAACAACCAGTAATAGTTCAGTAATTGGTAGTTACAATAATGCCATAGGTATGTGGAATCCAATTACTGGAGAGAAAATACGTACTTTTAGAGGACATTCTCGATTGGTAACATCTACTGCTGTAAGTTCTCAAAGCAATCTTCTTGCTTCGGGTAGTAGCGACAACACAATTAAATTATGGAATTTAGAAACCGGAGAACTTTTGATTACTCTTAGAGGACATTCTGGGAAAATAGAATCTTTGGCTTTTAATAAAGATGGAAGTATTCTAGTTAGTTCCGCTTCTGATAAAACTATTAAAGTTTGGCAAATATCTAGGTTAAAGGTTAAAGGTTAAAGGTTAGAGGTTAAATGTTAGAGGTCAAATAAAAATTATTTTGTTGGGTTTTCATAAATTTTAAATTGTAGTATGAGTTGCGCTTATCTGTACTAATTTTTAGTTGCGAAGAAAAGAATAATTCATCATTAAACTAATATCGCTAATATATAGCGGTAGCCACCATTTTTAGGACATTTTCCCCCAAACCTATTCCCTGTTACCTTAAGAACAAAAAAGGTTAATCTAAAAACATTTAATTTATAAAGCCCGATTAAAAGCAGATTATTTGAGAATTCATTAAATCTATAAAAATGACCAATTATCTATTAAAAATCTTAACAAGTTCAGCAGTAATTGTTTTAGCCTTTGCCAGAATGTGGAGTTGGCAATCTTCTCCCGCTTTGAGCAGTATATCTTCTGCTTTGGATCAATCTACATCTACCCCTTGGAAAAACACTTCCTTGGGTTTTACATTAACTGGAAATTCCGAGTCAATTTCGGCGATCGCGATTAGTCCTTTTCCACTAGGAGCAAGTCAAACCAGGATTCTAGCTTCTATCAACGGGGATAAAACTATTCAACTGTGGGATTTAAAAACCAGACAACCAATTCGTACCCTCAAAGGACATTCTGACTCAGTTAATGCGATTGCATTTAGTCCGGATGGTAAGCTAATCGCTTCTGCTAGTGCTGACAAAATGATTCGATTATGGGATGTTGGCACGGGAGAGCAAATCCGCACCCTTGAAGGACATTTAGCATCCGTTGAGTCAATTGCTTTCAGTGCAGACGGGAACTTTATTGTTAGTAGCGGTTGGGATCAAAGAATAAATCTGTGGAATGCAGGTACAGGAACGAAAATTCGCAGCCTTCGCGGAAATTGTGATGTCGTAAACGTCGTAGCAATTAGCCCTGATAGTAAAACTTTCGCAACCGGAAATCATTTTGAAGGTACGATTCAGTTGTGGGATTTAGCGACAGGAAGCAAACAAAAATATTTAATAGGTCATTTAGATGCAGTTAGTTCCCTAGCATTTAGTCCCGACGGTAAAACCCTAGCAAGCGGTAGTTGGGATAAAACTATTAAGTTGTGGAATCCTCATACTGGAGACGTACTGCGTACCTTAAGCGGACATTCTCATAAAATTTGGTCAGTTGCCTTTAGTTCCGACGGTGAAACCCTTGCTAGTGGTAGTTGGGATAAAACTATCAAGTTATGGAGTGCGAAAACAGGAAAACGCATCAGTACCCTTAGAGGACATTCTCAAAGAATTTGGTCGGTTGCATTTAGTCCCGATGGTAAAAGTCTTGTGAGCAGTAGTTTTGATAAAACAATTAAAATTTGGCAATAGGTAATTGGTAATTGGTAATCGGTAATTAACTCCTAACTCCTAACTCCTCACTCATAACTCAGGGAATAGGGTTGGGGGGAAGAAGTCGGGTTTTTAGAATAAATTAGGACTTACGCAAGCGGCACATTTTCCTTGTAGGGTGTGTAGTTTAGAATAAATTTGAACGTAGCGATAAGACTTGTAGCGTCACGCACCACCCGCATATTGTGACAATTGCGTAAGTCCGATAAATGTCTGTAATCACCAATAATCCCGATCAAAACCCGACTTCTAAAAACTACTAACTCATAACTCATAACTTATAACTCCTCACTTAAACTCGTTCTCTTCGGGAAAGTGCTTTTTGAGAAGTTGTTTGACGTTCAATAGTCCGTCTATTCGGTTTAGGATTAGTAAAAGTGTTCCATGCGGCTTTTACACCAACCAAAACACTGCGTGTACCGGACTGCACATTTTGTGCTTGTTTTTTAGCACTATTAATACTTTGATCGACTTGTTGAGCGACTCCAGAAGCACTTTTGATACCCTCGCTCACATCATCAGTTAAATCGGTAATTTCTAAACCAGTTAAGCGGATAGCTTCTAAAGTCGGTGGTAACTCTCGTGAGAGTGTGTCAAATAACTTTTCAGCACTACGAGCAGCTCTTGCTAATTCCTGCATAGCTGGAATAGCAGCTACCAACAAAGCAGTTAAACTAACAGCGACTAATAAAATAGATAATCCCAGCCAAAACAGAGGTTCGCTCACATGAATATTTTGTTTAATCGCTAACAACTAATTATGTATATGTGGGGGTAGAGAGTTGGAGTTATCTTGAGTTTTCTGCCGTTTCAAAGCTTGATTCTCCCGTGCCGAAGCATCTATTCCAGCAACAATAGCTTCTCGTAATCGCTCCAAAGTTTCATCCCAAGAGCGCAAAGCATTCTCAGAAAGACGATCGGCTTGAATTTGAGCGCTTGTCGATAAATCCTCTGCTATTTCTGGTAAAGCATCAGCGGACTTTTTCAACAATTTACGTGTTTCGCGTCCTGTGCGCGGAGCTATAAGCAACCCAGTGAACGTACCAATGGTAGCTCCTAGCATCAAACCCCCAATAAAACTTCCACTACGGTTATTAGACATTTTTATTTTTCCTCCTTAAACCCATTTTAGGCGGGTTTGAGTAGCTTGTAAGACTCTTCAAGATTTTACTATTTTCTAACTTAATGACAATGCATCAATTGTAAAGGTTGCATTAACTTGTAAAAAGGCGATCGCCTCCAAAGATTTGAACAGAGGCAAAGCCTCTACAACATATTCCCAGCCCAGAGATTGACAACCAAGTAAAACCTCTAACCTTTAACCTTTAACCTTTAACCTTTAACCTTTAACCTTTAACCTTTAACCTCTAACCTTTAGCCTTTAACCTCTAACCTTTAACCTTTAACCTTTAACCTTTAACCTTTAACCTCTAACCTTTAATCTCTAACCTTTAACCTTTAACCTTTAACCTTTAACCTTCTAAAGTTTTCTTTTCAAATATTTAGAAGTTAAATTAAATCCGGAACGATTCCACAGTATTTGTCTACCGAAAACAATCAGTGCTAAAATTTGCTTTATCTGCCGTAGTTTTACTTGTAAACTTTGATTGCTCTGACGCAGATTTTTTAAGTTCTCTATGCCCAAATAAATCGCTTCTGGTCTTCGATGCAGCATCGCGTAGGAATTGCGATCGCAGTTTGTGAAAAAAACGGTGATTTTTGCTAACTTTCGTCTTAATTTACACATTTGCCAGGTACAGTAAAAGAATGTTAGCGAAATCAAAATGTTAATAACAACAACAATAGTTACCATTGGCTGTTAAAATCTAAGATTTTTTTGCTCGTGCCTTAACCTTTACAGGGCTTACGCGATTGTCACAATCGTTGGTTGGTGCGTGACACACAGGTTGCTTATTTTTACGTTCAAGATTGTTCCAAGTGTCACAGCAACGGCAATAAAGGGGGATATTATCTACACCCCTTTTTGCCTCCCCTACAAGAAAATATGCCAGTTGCTCCCGTCCTACTTTATAATTCCCATATCCAAAATTAAAATGTTTGTAGTTGGGCTTGAGGGCAAAAATCAGAAATTAATGTTCTCACCACAACTAGGAACTTGATATAAGTTGGACTTCTAAGAGAAAAAAGTAATTTTAACTACTCTGCATTTGATTAAATTTAGTTCTAATCGTCTCTATGCGTTTGCGGTTAACACCTAAATCACTTTGTCCTAAACGAGAAGCGGAACGAACATGAATAGTATTGCTACTACTGTCTAAATAAAATTCTACATCATCCACATAACCCATTAAAGCGCTTTTAAATTCTGCGTATAAATAATCTGACGATTCCGTAATTATCTTAGTTCTAGGTTCCGATCCAATCACAGCTTTCAGATCAGATAAAGCTTTTTCTGGTACAGAAGTATAATTGAGCGGTTGAATAAAGTGAGTTGTATCTGTAGTAGGACTTTGAGAAGAAACGCAGTTTGGAGAATTGGGACAAGCTGCTAATTTACCGTTGTTAACACCCAAATTATTCGGTCTTGTTCCTGAAAATATCATTGGTAATTTTTTGTTCAAAAGTAAAGTGGACTACTTTTTACTTTATTACGAACCAGAGATTTTTACAGCAAAACCTATTTAAGCTCAGTTTTCTTCTCGCTTCTAATTTAAACTTTCATTCATCAAGTGAAGCTTAGTTCCCCGTTACGAGTGCGTAATTCCTAATTAAATTAAACATTAAGTATATTGTTTTCTCCGCAACATTTAAGATAATTTAATTCATATTTGATAGTCTTTATGGGTATTTTTAATAAGTATAAATATAATTTTATAATCAGCAAAAGTTTGATAAATCACTTATTTGAAAATGAAATCAAAAATTAAGTGTATAGACGTATTTTATATACTTAATAATATTTTTTGCAACTCTATAATAGAGTAGAACCACAATTAACCAAATCTAATATGGCTACAGTTAAAAGTTTCGACCGTAGCGTAATAGAAAGTTATCTGAATAACAGAGGACTACGATTTCAAAAAGACGAAGACGGTGATTTTGTGGTGCGGTTACCATATCAAGAAGAATTAGGGTGTGAAGTCGCTTTAGTCTTTTGTGCTGAAGGTCCTCAAGAGGACGTTTACTCTGTCAGACTTATTTCTAATAAACGTATTCCCAAAGATGAATGGGGACGTGTAATGTCTTTGTGTAATGACTGGAATAAAGAAAAACGTTTTCCTAAAGCGTTTCTTGATATCAGAATTACATCTGAAGAAACTCTCGCGATAGTAGCTCTAGAACAACATTTGCATCTAAAACCTGGTGTACATCAAGAATTATTTGATGATTGGACTGATATTATGGTTTCCGGTGGATTCCAATTTTGGATTTGGGTGCATCAACAACATGGTTTGTAAGTAAACATCTAATTTATTTATAATTTTCATAGCTATTAACTGATGTTTTAGTTAATAGCTTTTATTTTGTGTTTTTATTGCAAATAAGTACTTTTTGATGGTGGATAGTAGTTAGTTGATGGTGGATAGTAGTTAATTGATAGTTGATGGTTGTTTTGAATTATTAAATTCCTCCCCCTCCCCTTGTCCCCTTGTCCCTTGATATTTAACCGGGCATAATTATCAAACAACTTTAGCCGATATTGCACCCATTTTTTCTAATACCGCAGCAACTTGCAAAATCATTATTTCATTATGAGGTGCGGCAATTAATTGTACTCCCAAAGGTAAACCATTCTCTCTTTGAATTGGAACTGATAAAACGGGTAAACCAATAAATGATAGTGGTTGAGTAAATAAACCTAAATGAGGACGAATTAATATTTCTTCTCCGTCTAAAAACATGGTTTGCTGTCCTATTTGCGGTGCTGAAATTGGTGTGGTAGGAGCAATAATTATATCTACATTTTCAAATATTTCTTGAACTCTTTGTTTATACCAACTTCTAAATCTTTGAGCTTGAATGTACCAACTACTAGGAATTAATGCACCGGCAATAAATCTATCCCTCGTAGCAAAATCAAAATCTTGAGGACGGGATTTTAATCGTTCTAAATGCAAATTTGCACCTTCTGATGCAGTAATTATATAAGCAGCAGCACGAGCGCGATGAGATTCTGGTATGGAAATGTACTCTGCAACATTCAAGGCTTCAGCTATTTTTTCTACTGCTGTCAATGCTTCGGGTGAGGATTTTTCGGTGAAATAATCAGTTGCGATCGCAATCTTTATTCCATCAATATGTTGTGTTTCCGATGTAATATTTCGCGTTTTTACAGCAGGAAGTTTCGTACAAACACTGTCTCGTTCGTCTTCTCCCTGAAGCACATCAAACGCGATCGCAATATCTCTTACTGAACGTGCAAAAAATCCAATATGATCAAGACTGCTGGAAAATAGAAAAACACCAGTTCGTGATAATCTAGCAAAAGTAGGCTTGAAACCAAAAACGCCGCATAAAGCCGCAGGTACACGAATCGAACCGTTAGTATCTGAACCCAAAGTTAAGGGTACTAAACCCGCAGCGACAGCAGCGGCGGAGCCTCCGGAGGAACCACCAGCTATACGGTTTAAATCGTGAGGATTATGAGTAGCACCGTAATGAGAATTTTCGGTGACAAAACCGTAAGCGTACTCATCCATATTCAACGCTCCGACAAGTATTGCACCGGCATTCTTTAACTTTCTGATCCCAGTTGCATCTTGAGTAGCGGTTTTGTTTTCAGCATTAATTCTAGAACCAGCAAGAGTTGTTAAACCAGCGATATCGTAAAGATTTTTCACAGCGAAAGGAACACCAGCCAACAAACCGGGATAATTACCCTTTTGGATTTGTTGATCGATTTGTGCTGCATCTTGTAAAGCAGTTTCCTCAGTTACCGTAGTAAAACAGTTGAGTTGACTATCTCGCGCTTTAATCCGATCTAAACTGGCTTTTACAACATCCACGGCAGTGATTTTACCTTGTTGTACGGCAGTTGCGATTAATACGGCATCGGCTGAGTTTAAATTCATATTTTAATTCATGGTTCAATTTATGGGTTAAAGATTGGTGCTGCTTCAATATTTTCTGGCAAAGGAAACTCATTAACAAGTTTGGCTATAGTTTGAATTTTCTCAAAATTTGCTACCACTTCATCGCGGTATTCATCAGATAATTGTAAGTCTAACAATAATGCCATTTGGTCTACATATTCACCAGTGTTGAATTTCTTAACCATTACTTACCCCAACCTGCTTTAAAATTGTCATCGGTTTACAATCTTTCAATATTTGCATCTGCTGCTGATTTCTAACTAATAAAGCACCTGCAAAACCCAAAGAATTAATCGAAATTGACTGAAAATCTTCTTGAGAACGGGGTAAAATAAACATCCATTCTCTTGTTGCTAAAAAATTGTAATTTGTAATAGTTTTATTTTGTGTATCTTCAAAGATTAAATCAACAGCTTTGAGTAATTTATAATAAACTTCAAGAGTAATTTGAGCAGATTGATTAACTGAACTCATTAAATTAGAATCAAACCGATAAAAACCATGAACAAAAGGTAAATCAGGTATCTTTCCTACATCACCATTAAATACAGCAGATGCAAATAAACTTGCAATGGGAACAGAATCTGTATGATTAGGTACAAGTGGAGTAGGGACAAATTGTAAATGCTTGTGTCGTTGAGAAGCACCAGCAATTTTTCCAGCATTGTAGAAGACTAAACCATCAATTTCAGCCAAACAAATCCACATTGCTTGAAAATCTTGATAATTAAGTAAACTTTCCTGTTCCTCAAATTCACGAGTCACAATCAATAAGTGATTATCGACAACATTATATTTATTCAACAAACATAAATGAGTTTCTGAAATATCCCCAACAAACAAATCTTCTTCATAAGGAAGAAAAGGATTGAAATATTGACCTTTTTTACTAGATTCATCCTGTTTCTTCTTAGCTTCGTCTTTGCGTTTTAAATTAGATAAAATACGTACTAAAAAATTAACTCCATTTTCTTCAACAAATTCGTAATCAGTAGCTATCGATTGCAAAGCACCACATTCAAACCCATGTTGAGTTTGTTCTTTAACCCTTGCCCATAAAGTACCGGGTTGTAATAATAATTTTTCCTTGACTGATTCTTGATCTGACATATTTTTCTTAACCAAATATTGTATAAAAGCAGATGTTTTTCATAAAAATTTTCATCTTTCTGGAATCACATACAATAATCTTGTTTTATCTCTGTGTCCCAAAGTAATAATAAACTTTAGAGCAATGAAAAATCAACTTTTAATCCCTGGTGGAATTCTGATTGCGCTGCTATCTCTAACAGGTTGCGGTGATAATTCTAATTCTGGGGTATCTCCTGTCGAAACTGCAAACCCAGTTGTTACAGCAACTCCAATTTCTCAAGCATCCCCAACAAACCTACCAGAGCCAGCAACTCAGAAATTAGCCCCTGGAACCTACTGTTATACGGCAAAAACAGATATTCTTGATGCAGATGCCCAAATAACAATCGACTCAAAAAATCAAGTCAACGGTACAGTTAATGCCACAATTCACAACGAAGCGGCAAGTTACTATACTTATTACAATCAAACTTTGAAAGGAAATTTAGTAGGGAATAAAGCCAAGCTTAATATCGTGACAAAAATTGAATTAGATACTCAAAAATCCCAAGAAACTTGGACAATTACAGAGTCATCGTTAAAGAGCGATCAAGAAACTTTTACAAAAGTAGATTGTGCAACTTTAGAACAAGATAATTCAACTATCAAACCAGTAAGAATTAGTTTTGATCAAGGGACAACTTCCAAAACAGTTAAAAATTCCGTTGTTAAAGGAACTCGCGATAGTTATTTAATTGGTGCCAAAAACGGACAAAAAATAAATTTAAAAATTACCTCTTTGGAAAATAACGCTGTATTTGATGTGATTTCTCCCGACGGTAAAACTTTACAGGAACAAGCAACTAATTGGAGTACAACACTTCCAGCAAATGGAGATTATCAAATTATAGTTGGTGGAACTCGTGGTAATGCTAGTTATGAACTAACTGTGGAAATACAGTAGTGTAATTTCACGAAATTATTCATACAAATTTAAATATAAAAAGACGTTGCACTCCAACGTCTTTACATAATCATTGATACTATACCAACTTAAAATTAATTCGACAAAAGATTTTGGAAAGTATTGCTTTAGAATCCAAAATCTAAAATCCAAAATCTAAAATCGAATTACTTATCTCGAATCGACTCGTAAATTTTCAAGTAATCACTCGCTGGATGATTCCACGAGTAGTCATAATCCATAGCTTGCTTCGTCAGCATTCGATACTCGTCTTTCTCATTGTGCCATAACCACAAAGCACGCTCCATTGCAAACTCGATTGCATGATAATCGGTATCATAAAATACGTAACCATTGCGTTTCTCCGGAGGCTTCGTCGAGTCATAATCCCTGTCAAATACCGTATTAACTAAGCCGCCAACAGCCCGTACAATCGGTATTGTGCCATATTTTAAACCAATCATCTGCGTAAGTCCGCAGGGTTCATAATTACTCGGAACAATGATCATATCTGCCCCCGCATAAATTAGGTGGGCTAATTCCTCATTAAAACCAAGTTCTAAATGAACGTCGGGATTATCATTTAAGAAATTTTTCTCATGCTGGAATTGAGCATTAATATCAGCCCCCGTCGCGGAACCCAACAAGACAAACTGTGCATCTTTATACAATGCATGATAAATCGCGTGATGTACCAAATGCACACCCTTTTGAGCATCCAATCGACCGATATAAGCGACAATTGGTTTATCAACCTCCCGCAACAGCAGCCTTTCTCGTAACGCTTTCTTATTTTTAGTTTTCCCGTCAATGTTATCTATGCTGTAATGTTCGGGAATATAACGGTCAGTTTCGGGATTCCAAAAGTGATTATCAATACCATTAAGGATTCCGCAAAACTTATCTTGATGCAAATGTAAAGTATGACTCAAACCGCAACCGACATCTGTATGATGTGCTTCCCAAGCATGATGGGGAGACACAGTAGTTACAGCATTGGAATAAACAATCCCCCCTTTCATCAAATTGATTGCAAAGGGATTGAAATTGTCCCGCAGTTTATCGTATTGAAAATAATAAGCTTCGCGATTTAAACCCGTAGCTTGGAGTATTTCCCCACCACCCATTCCTTGATGCTTGAAGTTATGAATGGTGTAACAAACCCGCTGACTTCCCATTCCATGATATTTATACATCTCATACAGCATCACCGGCACTAAACCAGTTTGCCAATCATGGCAATGAATCACATCAGGACGCTTGTTGCTTTGTAATAAAAATTCTAATGCTGCCTTACTGAAAAATGTAAAGCGCATATTGTCATCATCACAACCGTAATAGCAACCGCGATTAAAATAATTATCTTCTGAATGGGGTTCGATAAAGAAACAAACCCTTCCATGTACCCAACCGCAGTATACCGAACAATGTATGGCACCGTTATACCAGGGAACCCACAAGTCTCTATAAGCGTCATGAAGACCCCAAATATGGTCGTACCGCATACAATCATACTTGGGCAAAATCAACTCTACGCAATGTCCCCGGCTTTCTAATTCCGTACTAAGTCCATAAACAACATCCCCCAAACCTCCAGCTTTGATTACAGGAGCGCATTCTGAGGCAATCTGTACAACGTACATCCGTACTCCTTGCTTAACCCGGTTAACAAAAATTTACTGTCTGCTGTTTTCAACAAATACAGGAAATTTACTTGACAAGCAAGATATTACAAAAAATTATAATTAACATCCTCCCAACATCCTTAAAAGTCAAATCTAGAGATAGAGTAGATTATTTATGTCTTGTCTGGATATATAACCCTTAACTATAGCCTAGTAGCTGTATTTTATACATATACCTTAAGATTAATTTTCAAAAAAATGGTTAGAAAACTTTTACATCTAAAGAAATATGTCTTAAGATAGGTTACAACACACATGAATAGAGTTCTGTTTAGCTCACACTATTATCTTTAACTTGTATGGAGAGTAAGCTTCAAGAACTAATTGGTCAGCAAAATGTTTGGCTATTGGTTAAAACTAGTAACGGTTGGCTAAAGAATGTAGATATTTTGGATGTCAACGGTGACACTGTAACCTTCCGTTACGAATCAGAATCGGAAGTAGACAGAAAAATTTGGGAAAAGACCACTCGAATTGAAAATATAGCAGAAATAGAAATTCGTTTAATGTCAATGCCAAAAGATCACAAAAAAGTGCAAGACTTACGACAAAAGTTTTCTAAACTACTGGAACAGGAAATTCAAGAGTCCCAAGAACCCCTAGAATAATTAACAAGTTTTAAATTTGAACGCATAACTCACCTAGAGACGTAGCAGCCCCGTCTCTTTTTGCTGAGGTGAGAAGTCGAGTTTTTATTGCATATCATTTGTGAAAGAAGACAATCATCGTAAAAACCCGACTTCTGTGATTTGGGATCAGAAGTCGGGTTTTTACCTTGGGTATGTGTAAAACAACAAAATTGTGATAAAAGACCGTACTGTCCTTAAAATTTAAAATCTAAAATTTATTGGTTTGGTCATAACCAAGAATCACAACTTATTAATTAGGGTTTTGGGTAATGTGGTTGTTCAGTAGGAATTGGTGGATGTATATCAAAATTTGTTAACGGTCTATAGCTATACTCGGAATCGGATTCTTTTTGAATGTGTTTTTTGATTGCATCTAAATCAACAAAGCAGTCAGCGACATCAATTAAGCTTTCGCTGGTCATTGAACGTAAACTAACTACTTCGACTCTAGAACCTTGGTAAGAAACTGCATTTACCGCATAAGCTAAATCTCCATCACCACTTACTAACACCGCAGTATCGTAATAAGGAGCTAAATTCATCATATCTACAGCAATTTCTACATCAAGATTGGCTTTCTTAGAACCATCGGGAAATTGTACTAAATCCTTGGTAATTACGCGATAACCATTCCGACGCATCCACAACAAGAAACCTTGCTGTTTTTCGTTGGTTGGATCTACTCCTGTATAGAAAAATGCACGCAACAATTTTGAATCTTTTGCCAAACAGCTAAGTAATTTAGCATAGTTGATTTCAATCCCAAGTTGCAATGCTGCATAAAATAAATTTGCACCATCGATAAAAATCGCTACTCTACCACGATTGGGACAAGCAAAAATAGTACCGTCCGGATAAAGATCCGGTGTTTCCATATATTCTTCAGGAACATCCGGGACGCTCGGAACATCGGGGACTATCAAATTTGGTCGTTGATATTCCAATTGTTGTCTGATTGGTCTTTTTGGTTTGTTTTCTTTGGTAAAAGTATTAATAGTCATTGATACCTCTGAATGTCAAAGCAAATAATTTATTTGAGTTTTGAGTTGTCACGTAAACTAGATAAACTGCGAAATTGGTTAATCCTTAAATGGAAAAGGCTTTAAGTAATATTGTCTTACTTTACATCTGTTAAACACAGTCCATCGGCATATTTGCGAATCCTTCGGGAATAATCGAAGCTCGCAATTAGTGCAAAGAAGGCTTTGACCGCCGATTACAACACTGATATTAAGGTTAATTGGGTAAGTAATATTACAGGTTGACAATTCATTTTAAAGGTTATAACTCAAAAAAGTTGGTTTTGTGGATATTAATAAAACTAATCAACAAAATCTATGTGAATATACGGTGATAATTTTACTGAGAAAATACTTAATAATTACACCTAAACTCTAAAAAAAATTCATGTTATGTGATATTTCTCAACTTTTTGTAACCTTCATTCAATTTTGTCTAATTAAACTTTGGGGAAAAATTTCCTTGCAAAACATTTATTGATTCGCTCGCTTTCACTAGCTATCCGGCTTATTTTAATGTTATGCTGAGCCGTCATTATCTAATAACATCAAATCGAGTTTTTCAGACAATTATCTGACATCTGTGTATTTAAACTGAATCAATTAGCCCTTATTGTCAATGTGCTTCCTCTTGAGCAACCCTGAGATAGAGATAATACCGATTCTGGATAAAGTAAAGCTTAATATTACTTAATAATTAAACAACAAGCTTTTGGATTTGGCGCTAATTATCAACCCAAATATTCAGCTTGAAATTACAAAGAATCGGCAATATCTCTTAATCGCGAGGAATTGGTCTAAATTGTCCGGGTTATCTAGGTCTTCCTAAAGTCGTGATATACAAAACGGCTTCCGAAGCAGGAATACCGAGGACTTCCGAAACCTTGTCATCAAAAAAACCACCGATACCGCTAACACCCAAACCCAAGTGAACCGCACTTAAATTGAGTCTTTGTCCTAATTTTCCCGCATCCATATGTAGATAGCGGTAAACGCGATCGCCATATTGAGCGACAGCAGTTTTGAGGTCGGCAGTATGAAAAACTACAGCAGCCGCATCTCGTCCCAAATCTTGACCTAAACAAAGGAAATGTAACTCTGTACGAAAATTTTTAAAGCGTATTTGGCGTAATTCTTGGGCTTTCGGGGCGTAATAATAACAACCTCTTTCCAACCCTTCCACACCAGAAACAGCAATAAAGGTTTCAATTAAATTTAAATCGAAATAATCTGGAGAATTATCTAAATTTTGGTTGATGTAATTTTGGGGTTGATAAGTAAAATCGAGTAAAGCCTTTAATTCATGAAATTGCAGAGTTTCACCATTGAAAGCGCGAGTAGAACGACGTTTGAGAATAGTTTCCTCTAAATCTTCTAATTTTTTACCCCAGTAAATGGGTTTTGTCTTGGTAGAAACTTTTTCGCAAAAACTAAAATTGTATTTATCTTCAATAGACTTATCGGGTGTTACCTCCGGTAAATTTAACTTACCAGTGGTACCTGGCTGAATCTGCGTCGCTAAATGGAAATAATCGAGCAGTTGTCCGTCAGGAACTTGGGGATAATCGGTTTCGGTAGCAGAAGGTAAAGCAGTGCGGGTACTGTGGCAATGTTGCTCCGGAGCTTGTAAATCGGCTAAACCAACAACTGCGATCGCGCCTTCTTGTTTAGAATCAATGTAAAGTAGTTCGTTGACATCTTGATCGACAAAACCGCCGATTAAATGGGGACGATAACTCGTAAGTGCGCCTGCTAATTCGATATTACCCAAAAGATGTCCAGCATCGAGAAAAATTCGACGATAAGCCCTATCTTCATAACGCCAAGCCGAGCGATAGAAAACAGAAGTAATGACAATGGCTAGCTGAGTATTTTCTAAAGAAGAATTCTTCAGACAAGCCGATTGCAACTTTTGCCAAACATCACTTTCCCAATAATGCATTAGGGAATGAGTCCGACATTGATAGTTGTACAAACCAGGAGGTAAGAACGGTGTACCTTTGGAAATTAAGTACATTTCCACTGGATATAAGCCTCCTGCCGAAGGTGCAGCACGCAGGTACACTGTATTTCCCATTGAAGGCATTCTCGCAGTCAAACCGTAGCTACAAAAGAGTAGTCGAGAAAGTCTTTGCCACCATTGGGCTTCAGAATTATTCGCAAATGACTCTGGTTTTTGTTTGATATAAGGTTTTAAATCAAAAGTAGAACCAATTTTGTACTCTTTGAATGGTACGGGTTGTTTAGCCCAGTCTAAGCCTTTATTTTTGGCTGATATAGTTTCTGGGTCATATTTAGTGCGTTCGTGGTAGTGCTGAGCAATTGATTGACGTAATTCTGGCATAAGAGTTTGTCTACGCTTGTGCTAAAACATATCTTGGCATTCCTAAAGGTTATTATTTCGTTATAAAAAGTACAAAGTTTAGTTATTTTATTGTTTCGTAAACTTTTATGAGTGAAAATGGGGCATATAGTATAGAGCATGGGGCATTAATTTATAACTTTTATAATTTTTAACTATTATTTTTCAGAAAACAAATTACTGAACATTTCAATATTTATCAAAGTGTCTCCGGAACTTTTATTTATTTAAAAAATATAAATCTAACCTGAGTAAGACAAAAAAATACATCCTAATTTTGCAAATTGAGTATCCAGTTGACAATTACCCATTACCAATTACCAATTACCAATTACCCATTCCCTATTCCCTGCTTTCATTAATTATTTTCAGGATTTCTTGGCTGTGGAGTTGGTACAACAGTTCGTGAAGAACGAAATTTTCGCTTGAGCAAATAGCCAGCAGCAACCAAAATTAACAAATATGGAGTATATACAAGCAACCAAATAGCTAATTTCATCAATCCGACGGTAAATTCACCGAAGGAACGAGTCGAATTATTCCATGCATCTTGAATTTGCGAAGGTAATCCAGGTTGATTGCTAGTACTTGAAACTGCGGCTTGTAAATTTAGTGTAATTGTAGAGAAGGCAACTTGATTTTGTAAACTTTTTAATTGAGCGCTAATCCGTTCAATTTGTTCTCGTACATTACTAAGTTCTTGAGCGACACTTAAAATATCTTTAACAGAACCCGATTTATCCATAATTTTGAGCAAATTACTTTCAGTTCTGCGTAAATTGGTCAATCTAGCTTCAAAATCTACGATTTGCTCACCGACATCTTCGGCGCTAATATTACGACTTTGTACGGTTCCTAATTCTGCTAATTGATTAAGAGTTGTTTCCAAAACATTTTGCGGAACTCGCATTTGAATTGTAGCGCTAGGGCGAGAAGAATAGGAGCTATCAAGCTGTGTTTCTTCTAAACTGAGTAAATAGCCTTTTTGTTGATCGATAATTTGGTCTACGGTATCAACACTTTTTTCTAAAGAATCAACAATTACAGTCATCGCGGCTTTTTTTATTAGCTGGGGTTTTTTAGTCAGTAATTCTTTGGTTGCTTGAGCAACATTTGCAACTTCTTGAATTGCATCAGATGAACCAATACTTTGCGGTGAACTAGTTTGATCATAAGATGCTGATCCACAACTTGCAAACATTAAACTTCCTAAAAAAAGGCTCAGAAATAAACTGGCTTGACTTGAAAAAAAAAACTGAGAGAACTTTGTGTAGAATTTAAGCATAATTTTCAATATAATTTCAGTGCTAATACTTATTATATTTCAAGGTTAAAGGTTATAACTTCCTACTCCTCATTACTCATTACCCATGATGTTTTTTTGTAATCTTCCCTAAGTAAAAAATGAAGACGGCAATTTTTGATGATAAAAAACTAAAATTTTCGCCTTTGGGTAGTTTCCAAATTTCCACTTTAGTTGTTAAATCAATAATGACACTGGGGATTTGAATTACAAAGTATGAAAACCACGCAAGTTGGAAAAAGCGGTGTTTCTGTAAGCGCCATCGGTTTGGGTGGAATGCCAATGTCAATTTATGACCGTCCGACCGAATCGGAATCAATTAATGTTATCCACCGTGCTTTGGATTTGGGGATTACTTTTATCGACACTGCCGACTCTTACTGTAAAGATGAATCGGACAAACATCATAACGAGCGATTGATTTACAAAGCTTTACAAAAATACAATGGCGATACAAGTAATGTTGTAGTTGCGACAAAAGGAGGCTTGATGCGTCCTAATCAAAGCTGGGCTCGTAACGGTAATCCAAAACATCTACGGGAAACTATTGAAGTTAGTTTTGCAGCTTTAGGCGGTAATAAACCCATCGACATCTGGCAATATCATTCACCAGACCCAGATTATACCATCGAAGCATCTCTTACTCCTGCCAAAGAAGCTCAAGAAGCCGGGATGATTCGTGAGATTGGAGTTTCCAATTTTTCAGTAGAACAAATAGAGCAAGCGCGGGATGTAGTTGATATCGTTTCAGTGCAAAATCAATATAATCCTTGGCACAGAGAGCCAGAAATCGACGGAGTGCTGGAATATTGCGAAAATGAAGGTTTAACTTTTATTCCTTGGAGTCCTTTCGGTGGTCGTCGTCGTCACGATAATTTAACAGATATTCCGGCAATTACAAAATTAGCCGTAGAAAAAAACGTATCGGTATATTGTATTGTTTTAGCGTGGTTGCGTAGCAAATCACCTTGTATTTTACCGATTCCCGGTGCTAGTAAAATCAGCAGCATAGAAGATTCAGCAAAAGCTGTTGACATTACATTATCCGCAGCAGAAGTTCAAAAAATCGATAGAGAAACTTTGTAAAATTAGTACTTTTACTTTTTTTATATAACCCGTTGAATCGGAATCAAAGCTACTGGGAAAGATAAGGAATTTTTGTAGTATTTCTTATTTATATTTTTTGCGGAAATATTGATTAAATTAGGTAAATGGTTGGATAAATTAATCAAATCAATTAGTTAACCATTGTTAGTTAAAAATAAATTAATATTAAGTTAATTTTATCTATATAATTTTAATGTTGTTTTTTGTAGGTTTAATTACAACAATATGTGTTTTAGATATCATTTTTTGTGCTTGATTTGCTGGTAAATTCAATAACGAAAAATATAGCCAAAACATCTACTCATGCAACCCTTCAAAATCCTATACAATACCATAAATAATCACGAATCTTATCGTAGATTCAGCAAAAATTCCTTAGTAATGAATTGGGGATGGCTAACTTCATTTTTAATAATTTCTATATTTAACGGTTGGGTAATAAATTTATCTCCGGTAAAGCCAATATTTTCAACCATAGAACCAACATTATTAAAACAGATAATAGTGATTTATTTTGCTATTTTTCCTTTAGCATCTATTGTTTATATTTTTTTTAAAAGTACTAAATTATTAGTATTTTCTATAATCTTTTCGCAAACTATTTTAGCTGTTGCTTTATGTTATATAAAACTGCCTGGTTTTAGTCCGTTGCTTGTCTTGTTTTTCGGTTTTAATTTTTTCTTATTCCTATTTTTATTAATTTTTGTCTGTAAAACCCGGGGATTTGTAGCTCCAGCTTTTATATTATGTTTTGTAATTGTATTAATCATAACTGGTTTTGGTAGATTAGCTTTTCATTTAGTTTGGTATTGCAACCTAATTTTAACTCTGAATAAAGCCGGGAGACAATTAAGGAATATCTTAAATAGTTTTGATGCGGCAATATTAAGTTTGACCGGAATCGCCTCAATCGGGTTGGCTCTTGGATGGTTAATGGGCGGTGTTGTTAAAGGTTAGAGGTTAAAGATTAAAGGTTAAAGGTTATAGATTGTTAACAATAACTGTCAACTGTCCACTGTCCACTCCCTTTAATTACGAATTAAAAATTAGTAATTAATTAAGTAACCACTTTGCGGTAAGATAAAAAGTCTGCAATTAATCAGGATGCTTATCCCAGAAGACGCAATTATGGCTCGGATGTATTACGATTCGGATGCTAATTTAGACCTTTTAGCAGGAAAAACCATAGCGATTATCGGCTTTGGTTCTCAAGGTCACGCCCACGCCCTCAATCTTAAAGATAGTGGCATGAATGTAATTGTTGGACTGTATCCGGGTAGTAAGTCCGCAGCTAAAGCCGAACAAGGGGGATTGACTGTTAAGAGTGTGGCTGATGCTGCGAAAGCCGCCGATTTTATCATGATTTTGCTACCCGATGAAGTACAAAAAACCGTTTATAAAGAAGAAATTGAACCTAATTTAGAAGAAGGTAATGTTTTAGCATTCGCTCACGGATTTAATATTCACTTCGGACAAGTTGTACCACCGGAGAATGTAGATGTAGTAATGGTTGCGCCCAAAGGACCGGGACATTTAGTACGTCGCACTTATGAACAAGGACAAGGAGTACCTTGTTTATTTGCAGTTTATCAAGATAATTCCGGTCAAGCGCGGGATAAAGCTATGGCTTACGCTAAAGGTATCGGCGGAACCCGTGGTGGTATTTTAGAAACTACCTTCCGCGAAGAAACCGAAACCGACTTATTCGGCGAACAAGCAGTATTATGTGGTGGTTTGAGCGCTTTAATTAAAGCCGGTTTTGAAACCTTAGTCGAAGCAGGTTATCAACCAGAATTAGCTTATTTTGAATGTCTCCACGAAGTCAAATTGATTGTTGACTTAGTTGTAGAAGGGGGACTTGCCAAAATGCGCGATAGCATTTCCAATACTGCTGAATACGGTGACTATACTAGAGGACCGAGGATAGTCAACGACCAAACCAAAGCAGAAATGCGTAAAATTCTCCAAGAAATCCAATCCGGTCAATTTGCCAAGGATTTCGTGATCGAAAATCAATCGGGTAAACCAGGTTTTACAGCTATGCGTCGTCAAGAAGCCGAACACCAAATCGAAAATGTAGGCAAAGATTTACGCGCCATGTTTAGCTGGATGCAGGAAGCTTAAGTATCTGGGACAAGGGGACAAGGGGACAAGGAGATGGGGGGACAAGGAGATGGGGGGATGGGGAGCTTTTATATAGCAGAAATAATTATTTATTAACTCAATACCTTTAACCTTTAACCTTTAACCTTTAACCTTTAACCTTTGCCCTTTGACCTATTATTTACTTCTTCTGCTCAGTATCTTCTATGGCTTTATTAGTTCGTTCGTGAGGTTTAAGCTTCGATTTCCAAGTGGGGAACAATCCAAGTAAATTTTTATTGATGGTTGTCCGAGTATTGAAGCTTGCGGATTTCATCGGTTCAGGCAAAACGCGATCGCCAATACCGACGAATAGCACGAATATTAAAACTACTAATATAATTGGTGGCTTGTTTAACATTTTTTCCGATAAAAGCGTTAATCTAAATTAACATGAGTTCGATGTTCGCTGCTTCAATTGCGATTTAAATAAAACGTGGATTTTTCGTGAGGTTAGAAGTCGGGTTTTTATAAAAATTTGCTGTTAATACAAATATTTATCCTAAAAACCCGACTTCTGTACTATTTGTCGAATGCACGTTAAATTAGTTATTTATAAATTTATCTAACTAGTTTATTCGCTTATGATTACTTGTGATAACAGTATATATAAGTAAATTGTGTAATCAAAAAACTATCCACAATTTAATATCAACTCTGGATGATTAGTTATTATTCCCTATTCCCTGATAACTGATAACTATTTTTTCAGAAGGTATGTTAAAAACTTTGTATCACATAAAGTCAAATACCGAAATTATAGGGATGAAACCAAATACTGCATCTAAACTCAAACACATATTTAGCGGATTAACTACTTTATTATTAATTTCCTCGATGGGATTAAACAATCCAGTTAACGCACAGCAGCAAGATACAGAACTTTTACCTTTTTTCGATAATCAAGATAATCCCGTTCCAGTAAACTATCCACGGGGAGCTAAATTAGATATTACACCACCTGCACCCCAACTAAATTCCTTTGACAAAGCAGTACTTAAAACTTGCGGTTCTATTGGTAAACGAGTTCAGCCCAGTCAGTTTCAACAACTTTTATCCAATTATCCAGAAGTCTTAGTAAAGGTTCAACAAGCTACTAAGGGTGAATTGCGTCCGAATCGTAAAAGTAAGTCAGAATTTTTACAAGATTTAACTAATATTTGGTTCAAAAACAAAGGATTTGAACATATATTCTGTGGTGAAATATATAACGAAAATGATATCGGCGGATTACATTTTTACGGTAGATATTTACAATTACAAGAGCAAAAAATTGGTGGAAGACTACCAGTAAATCCCGGAAGACAAGAAGTAGTTCCAGGGGTAATTTATACAATGGGTGTAATTATCAAACAACCTAATCGTATTGTCAGAGATCAAATTAAAGGTTATGGTTATTTAACTAATGCCGAAGAACTTTTAGTAGATGTAACTAAAGTATTTAAACAGCAAGGAAATACTGAAGGTGCTTGTATATATCAACAGGTAGACAAGGAAACAGGAATCAGTTTCCCTACAGTTTTTGTCAGGAGAAATCAAGGAATTATTACCTTTTACCCCGACGCAACCCCGGAAGGAGACAAGTGTAAGAGTTAGTTGACAATTGACAGTTGACAGTTGATAGTTATTATTACCAATCTATAACCTTTGACCTTTAACCTTTTAGGAATTACGCACTGTACAAAATAACTATATTGTGTATCAACGCAAATATGTTGTTTCAGGCTTTGATCAATCACCGTATTATTGAGGGCGATAGCGAAGCGCTGCTGCAAGCAGATCGCTAAAATCTCATTGAAAAATCTAGCTGTAACCCTTGAAAACTCTACTTGTTATTTTGGCTTTTCTGTCAATGCGTAACTCCTACCTTTGACCTTTAACCTTTAACCTTTGACCTTTGACCTTTGACCTTTGACCTCTAACCTCTAACCTTTAATAATTCCTCGGACGATGTTTGTAGATCGGGTTTGCGGCTTCTAATTGTGCTGCTAGGCTAATGAGAGTTGCTTCTGCGGTGGGTTTTCCGATTAACTGCACTGCGATGGGTAAACCTTTGTCGTCAAAACCAACGGGAAGCGATATTGCAGGTTGTCCCGTAGCGTTGGCAACGGGACTTGGTGCAATCCAGTGAACTATATTATCAAATGTTTCTTCGGGACTCAATGCAGCCCATTCCCCAACGCGGATGGGTGAATGTAGATAAACTGGCATTACTAATACGTCTATAGTGTCAAAAAACATGACGATTTTTCTAGCTACAATCTGCATTTGACAAACTGCTCGCAGGTATTTTCCAGCGTCACAAGTTCTTGATAATAACCAGCGATTTAAAGGTTGTAAAATTTCTGCGGGAACTCCAGAAGCGGCTACATTACTTTGCCAAACTATCTGAAACGGTTCTACTAAACCACTGATGTCAGGACATTTTTCTTCTACTGTATGACCGAATTCTTCTAATAATTTAACTGTTTGCATTACACCTTGATTACAGTTAGCATCTGCTTTTCCTAATGGGGGAATACTCGTACAAAAAGCAATGCGAAGATTATTTACTTTTTCTTGACAAGCAGTTAAAAATGGTTTTACCGGGGCTGGTAGCCAGTAAAAATCTCCCGTAACATAGCCAGACATAGCATCTAATAAAGCTGCTGCATCGGCTACAGTTCTGCTTATTGGTCCGTTTGTGGCAATTCCGTTCAGGCGATCGCCAACTGGTGCATGAGTCACTCTTCCCCTAGATGGTTTGATACCAACTAATCCGCAACAAGCCGCAGGTCCGCGAATTGAACCGCCACCATCGGAACCTTGCGCGATGGCACACAACCCAGCAGCGAGTGCTGATGCAGCCCCACCGCTGGAACCTCCAGAAGTATATTCTAAATTCCAAGGATTTCTTGTTGGGGGAAAACCCGTAGCTTCAGTGTAAGGGAAAGAACCTAATTCCGAACTTGCCGTTTTACCTAAAATAATAAATCCGGCTTGTTTAATTTTGACAACTACACCATCATCAAAATCTGGTACATTAGCAAGTAAAGCTGCATTACCGTAGCTGCATGGAATACCAGCAACAGGATTCAAGTCTTTAATAGAAATTGGTACCCCGAAAAATAATGGCAAATCGTCAGTTTGAGCCAGTATTTCGGTTTTAACTTTAGCATCATCAATTGCCTGTTCTGCTGTAACAGTAAAATAACTTCCTAACTTAGGATTAAACTGTTGAATGCGTTCTAAGTATAATTCCACCAACTCCAGCGGTGATACTTCCTTACGACGGATTAATTCTGACTGTTGTAACGCTGGTGCGAACGCTAAATCAACTTGATTCATCGATTTTGACTACCTCAAAAACAAAAATCCCCTGTATAGGAGGAGATCAACTTGAAATTTTTACCTTTCTTGCAATCCTGACACAATCTAAGTTTGGGAGCAATTACAAGAGTACGATAATTCAGTTTAACTCAGTTTTTGTAGCGGTTGACAGTTAACAGTGGTTAGTTGATGGTTGGTAGTAGTTAGTGGTTGGTTGATATTCATTTCTCCCATCCCCTTATCCCCTTGTCCCCTTTCACTACTCCCTACTTCCCGCTCGACAATCACGCAACCAAGTTTGAATTCCTTGTGCTACAGCACTATCACTACTTTCTCTTGGTGGTGTTGGTGGTTTTTCTTTAGGATAACCACCAGTTTGAGAATACATGATTGCCATTTGCCAACCACTTTCGGTTTTTGTCAAAAATAGCCAGTGAAATCCTTGTAATTGTACGGCTTTTCCTTTTACATACTGGCGTTCTAAAGTTGTAAAAAATACTTGTTCAACTCCTTTCGTCCCATTCACTGATTTATCTGCTTCATCAGTCCAACTTTTCAAAGGTAATGGTTGAAAATCCGGTTTACCGGCGACCAACATATAACTATAAACCTGTACAGACCTATCCAAACGGCGAGCGCGTTGAGTAGCACGATTAAAATAAGCCGGTAAATCCCGCAATAGTTTAGTAGTTAATATAGATAAATCTTGATTTGAGCAGGAAGATTTCTCTTTTGTATTATTAATAACCGACTTCGCTGCTAGTGCAGAATAATTAAATGGATTAAATATAAAAATCCAAAAGCTAAATACAAGCAATAAATAATAATTTTTCTTTTTAATCATTACAGTTAACAGGGAACAGGGTTGAGGGGAACTCTTAACTCTTAACTCTTAACTCTTAACTTTTAACTCCTAACTCTTAACTCTTAACTCCTAACTCCTCACAAATCTTCTTCCAAGCCAATGTAGGCTCATCAGCAGCAGTGATAGGTCTACCAATCACCAAGTAATCCGCACCAGCCTGTAAAGCTTCTGTTGGGGTAAAAGTTCGTTTTTGGTCGCCTTTATCTGCCCAGCTTGGACGTACCCCCGGACAAACTAACAAAAAATCATCCCCACAAACATCTCGTAATTTTGCTACTTCTTGGGGTGAACATACAGCCCCATCTAACCCCGATTCCTTAGCCAAAAGTGCCATTTGTAAAGCATATTCTGGTAATTCTAAAGGAACTTTTAAATCAAATGCCAATTGTCTAGAAGAAATACTAGTCAGCAAAGTAATCGCAATCAATTTCGGTGGTTCTACCCCTGCTTGTGTCGCACCTTCAGCTAAACCCTCAGTAGCGGCTTGGAGCGCATCTTTACCAGCAGCAGCATGAATTGTCAATAAATCTACTCCATAACGAGCAGCACTACGACAAGCACCTTTCACAGTATTAGGAATATCATGAAACTTCAAATCCAGAAAAATCCTTTTTTGACGAGATTTAAGCGCTTCCAGAATTTTCGGTCCGCAGCTAGTAAACAACTCCAACCCAACTTTAAAAAAAGTAACATCAGAAAGCCGATGAACCAGCGCGATCGCACTCGACTCATCCGCTACATCTAGAGGGACTATGATTTTTTGCATTGGGTAATTGGTAATAGGTAATTGGTAATTGGCAATAAAATCAGTGTAATCCTTTTTAATTGGTAGTTAGAAATAAGTAATTGTTAACTCTTAACAAAGTAATTAAATCAGTGAAATCCCTTCCATCCGTTTCAATCCGTGTTCAGGAATTGATAATTATTGTATAAACAAACAACCACCAACAACCAACCACTAACTAAATTAATTTGACAAACTTATTTTTACCAAGTTGCAAAACTTTACCTTGCAATTCGGCTGAATTATCAAAGGTTGTATCAGTATCAGTCACCTTTTCGCCGTCTAAACGCACACCACCTTCTTGAATTTTTCTTTTGCCTTCGCCACTGCTTTTACATAAACCGCTAACATTGAGAAGATAGAATAGTTTTGCGGGGAATTCAACTTCAGCTAAAGAATATTCTGGAACTTCTCCTGTTTTTCCTCCAGATGTTGCAGCTAGTTCTGCTTCTTGAGCCGCTTGTTCTCCGTGATACTGAGTAACTACTTCTTTGGCTAATAATTTTTGGCGATCGCGAGGATTTTCTGGCAGATTGTCTAAAGATAATTCTGTAAGTAGTTCAAAATATTGAGATAGGAGTTCGTCGGGGACTCCTTGTAATTTCTGATACTTTTGGGAGGGATGTTCTTTAACGGCTATATAGTTATTCAGGGATTTAGACATTTTTTGAACGCCGTCAGTACCAACTAAAATTGGTAACAACAGCCCAAATTGAGGCTTTTTACCGAAGTGACGTTGTAAATCTCGCCCGACAGCAATGTTAAACTTTTGGTCAGTTGCTCCCAATTCGACATCTGAAGATACAGCAACCGAGTCGTAACCCTGCATTAATGGATATAGGAACTCATGAATAAAAATCGGATTCTCTTTTTTATAACGTTCGGCAAAGCCTTCCTTTGCTAACATTTGTCCTACAGTCATTGTAGAAAGTAACTCTAGAATTTGCCCCAAATCCAATTTTTGGAGCCATTCTGAGTTATAACGTACTTCTAGTCTACCAGGAGTGTCAAAATCCAAAATGGGTCGAACTTGGTCTAAATAACTTTTAGCATTTTGCTCGACTTCTGCTTGTGTAAGTTGACGACGTGTTTCTGATTTACCTGATGGGTCGCCAATTCTCGCGGTAAAATCACCAATAATCAGGACTGCTGTATGACCATTATCTTGGAAAGCTCTGAGTTTCCGCATTGGTATACTATGACCAAGGTGAATATCCGCACCCGTTGGATCGATACCAAATTTAATTCTTAAAGGTTTACTTGCTGTTGCCAACAACTTTTCCAAACTTGTGGATTGTTTATCAGAATCATCCCCTTGTGGAAAAATTTCTACTGTACCCCGATGTAGCCAATTAAACTTTTTCTCCATACTAGTTTTGCATTGTTGCTTATAGTGTTGACTTGATGGCGATCGCTCTTAAATAATCTGATGGCTGATCTAACCGTCCTTATATAATTACAAAAAACAACTACAAAAAAACAACTGCCTTGCCCAGCCTTTATTAATTAGACTTATTATTTACAAATGAGGAAGTGAGATAGCCGTGTCATCTAGGACTTTTGAAAAAAAGCAGCCCAAGGCTCAGGTTTCGTCAGGCTTTGATTTTATCAAAGGAATTGGTCAGGTAGCTGGTGGAACTTTATTAGCTGCCACTATGTTGACAAGCTCCATTGTAGCCGGAGGATTAGTCGGCTTAGCAATTAGTTTCCGTAATTTACCAGATGTCAGACAGCTACGTAACTTCTTTCCTTCAGAAACAACTTACATTTATGACATTAAAGGTAAACTACTTGCGAGTTTACACGGAGAAGCCAACCGCGAAGTTGTGACTGCGGATAAAGTATCTCCAGAGCTAAAACGAGCCGTACTAGCGAGTGAAGATAGCGATTTTTACTACCACCACGGCATAAACCCGAAAGGTGTAGGGCGTGCTATTGTCACGAACTATACATCTGGTGGAGTTAGCCAAGGTGCTTCGACTATCACCATGCAGTTGGTGAAAAACCTGTTCCTCAACCAACGACGGGAATACACTCGTAAGTTAGCTGAAGCTGTATTAGCAATTCGTTTAGAACAAATTCTTTCCAAAAACGATATTTTGGAAATGTACCTCAATCAAGTTTATTGGGGTCATAACAATTATGGCGTTCAAACTGCGGCACGTAGTTACTTTAACAAATCAGCAGGTCAATTAACTTTGGCTGAATCGGCAATGATGGCTGGATTAATTCAAGCACCAGAGCAATACAGCCCATTTATTGACATCAAAAAGGCAAAATATCAGCAGAAAGTCGTCTTAGGAAGAATGCTGACTTTGGGCTGGATTGACCAAAAAGAACACGATGACGCACTTAACGAAGAAATTAAGCTAGGTAAAATTAAGTCTTTCCAAGGTAGCGCTTTACCTTACATTACAAATGAAGTTTCGCGAGAGTTAGCTAAAAAATTTGGTCGGGATGCATTACTCAAAGGTGGTATGCGGGTACAAACTACCGTTGATATCAATTTCCAACAAATGGCAGAGAATGTGGTTAAAACATGGCATTCTCGACTGTTAAGTCGCGGTTTATATAAAAACCAAATTGCTTTAGTAGCTGTAGATCCCCGCACTCATTTCGTTAAAGCATTAGTTGGTGGTGTAGATTCTAAAACCAGCGAATTTAACCGTGCTACCCAAGCTCAAAGACAGCCTGGTTCTGCTTTTAAACCCTTTGTTTTCTACGCCGCATTTGCGACAGGGAAATATACCCCGGATACAATTGTGTATGATACTCCAGTCAGCTATCGAGATGGTAGCGGTTGGTATAGTCCGCGTAACTATGACAACAGTTTTGGCGGTGCAATGTCAATTCGTCATGCTCTAAAGTTATCTCGGAATATTCCCGTGATCAAGATTGGTAAAGCTATCGGCATGAATAAGGTAGTTGAAACTAGCCGGACTTTGGGTATTATGAGTCCAATGGAACCAGTAACTTCTCTGCCTCTGGGTGCGATTGGAATGACACCATTAGAAATGGCTTCTGCTTATGCGACTTTTGCTAATTACGGTTGGCAATCACCAACTACAGTAATTGCCCGCATTACCGATAGTAGTGGCAATGTATTGTTAGATAATACGCCCAAACCCAAACTAGTTTTAGATCCATGGGCTGCTGCTTCTACAATCAACGCTCTTCAAAGTGTAATTACTGACGGTACAGGTAAAAATGCTGCTATCGGTCGTCCCACAGCAGGTAAAACAGGAACCACATCTTCAGAAAAAGATATCTGGTTTGTAGGTACAGTACCGCAATTAACCACCGCTGTTTGGGTTGGTAGAGACGACAACAAAACCTTGTCAAGAGGTGCAACAGGTGGTAGCGACGTAGCACCGATTTGGCGGGATTTTATGGTAAGAGCGCTTAAAGATGTACCGGCACAGAGTTTTAAACCACCTTCACAATTTCCTCGTCCCAAGGCAAAATAATTTTTTGCATAGTATAATATGCATCAAATTCAGGAGTTAGAAGCATAACCTTGAACTCAAGGAAACTTTTAACTCTTAACTCATAACTCATAACTCCTAACTCCTAACTTTATTAAGAGTTTCTTTCTAAATCAGCTTTCATTCGCTCTAAAGTCAAATTCATTTGGTCAAACATTTGTTGAGGAGTTACCCCAAATTGATTTAATTGAGTTTTGAGTTGTTCAATCGTCATTTGTGCCATAAAATCTTCAGATAGCTCGAAGCGCTTCATAAATACTCGATAGCGCTCCATCATTGCTTCCATCTGACTGATAAACAGTTTTTTACCTTCACGATCAAATTTACCGTAATTATTGCCAAGCTTAATTAAAGCTTGATAATCTTCAAATAGCTGTTTCGCTTCTTGTTGAACTATGTCGGAGTCGAAGAATCCCATGTTACTTATATCTAAATGACTATTGAGACTTAATATATTTTTACTTTCTTTTATTTTAATCTACGCCACTAACAAGCGGGAATAAACTGAAGTAAGATATCAAGTTATCTAATTAGATTCTTTACAGATCAATTAAGTAAGAATGTGCGAGTTGCCGATTAGTGAATCGATATCTGCTTAATTCCATTTTATCGTGAAAAATCAACGTATTTTTGATACGAAATAGTAGTATATATTGTGAATAATAATATTACTAATCTGAATTATATTTTTTGTAACATAATATTCCCAAGGAATTGCCCATATTCTAGCCAGCAAAAAATTTAATTTATCAACAGCGATTTTTTCCTTAGACTTAAAGCCTTACGCCTACTCGCTATTCACTATTTCCTACTCACGAGGAACGACAATTTTCAAGATGATCAACTGATTTAAATTTAAGTAACCAAGAACCGGCTGTGTAATGTAATTTGCTAATGATAGATAATTTAAAAATATGTTCGCCAAAAATAAAAGCCGAAGCATCGCTGCAATTTTAGCTTTATCCGGTGCCGTCACAATCTCCGGCTTGCATAAATTTTATTTAGGACAGCCGTTATGGGGATTGCTTTATGTTTTGCTTTCTTGGACACCAATACCCAAAGTAGCTTGCGCCATTGAGGCTGTGTGGTATTTAGCACAAGACGAAGAAACTTTTGACCGTAATTTCAATGGAGGTAAATCAACCAAATCAATTTTCACCAACAAAGCTTCAGGAGCCTTAGCGCTAGCGGAAGCTTTACGGGAATTGGATGCTTTACGTCAGGATGGATTAATTTCCGAGTATGAATTTGAACAAAAACGCCGTCAACTTTTAGATAATGAATAAGGAACGGGAGGGAAAGAGTTGACAGTGGTTGGTTGTTAGTTGTTAGTTGTTAGTTGATAATGGTTGGTTGTGATCTATTTCCCCCCATCCCCTTGTCCCCATCCCATGAACCCCAATTGGCTACCTCGACTTAATCCCAGGATGCAAAAACTGCGTCAACAACTGCTTAATGACCCTTATTATCGATTAAAATCTGGGGAAGAAATTGCGATCGCGGTTCAACTTGGTATTCGGATTGATGCGAATCAAGCTACTGTTGATGATTGGTTGCGTTTACCGGGATTGTCCATACATCAAGCTCGCACTCTTGTAGAACTTTCACAAACAGGTGTTAAATTTTACTGTGTAGAAGATATTGCGGCGGCTTTGGGTTTAGCGGCACAACGGTTAAAACCTTTAGAGACGATTTTAATTTTTGGTTATTATGATGACGAATCTTTAGATACTATTACTTATGTTGTAAATCCGAATACAGCAACAGTTGACAATTTGTTAAAAGTACCTTTTATCGATTCTTCTTTAGCGCAAGCAGTAGTAGATAATCGTCGCTTGTTGGGTCCTTATCGCAATATAGTTGATTTTCAGAAGCGGTTGAATTTATCTGGTGAAACACTCGCTCAGTTAATGTATTATTTGCGGTTTTAGGTGAAGACGTAGCATTACTGCGTCTTTATAGATATTAATTTTTGTTAATTGTCCCCGTCCGGAAAATCGTCCTGTATCAGTTATCGAGCAACTACCGGAATATGAGAATGTAATAGGACTTACGCAATTGTCACAAGATACAGGTGGTGCGTGACGCTACAAGTCTTGTTACTACGTTCAAATTTTCTCTAAACTACACACCCTACGGAAAAAATGTGCCGGTTGCGTAAGTCCTGTATAATATTAGCTAGCGCTCATTATCGCAACGGGGTTTTGTTGGCACCCGCGACAGCAGAAATGGTGAAGGAAATAATTTTATCAGGTCAAAGGTTAGAGGTTAAAGGTCAAAGGTTAATTGTTTTACATAGCTATTTGAATTTTTTTTACATAACGATTCTAAAGTTGACGACCATTCTAATTTTTGATCTGAGTATGGTTTAAAGTATTGATATTCCCAAGCTTGTTTTATTAATTGCTCTCGTGGAATATTATTTAGTAATGCATCAAAATTTATAGATTGTAATAACTTTTTCGTAATTGGTCTTTTTGCGTCTAAGAAACTGATTGATTTCATAAAATCTAAACATATATCACTATTAAACAAGCAAGATATAAGTATTGCTTCCTCTAAGGAATTGCACGAAACAAAATAACAAGTATCATCCAGCATTACCGGGCGATTATTGATTGGATGAATAATTCTAAATCTAGGTTGTTTATGCAATCCTGAAATAGCTACTTTATAAAGCGAAAAAGAATAATCTCCGATTCCAAATATTGAAAATGGCGGGTAAATATAATCTGATTCAATATTAACTATTTCCTTAAATTTATTTTGAAAAACTCCTTCTGAAATACAACTAAGTTCCATCACCGATGCTGCATCATGTTTTAATCCCTGCCGCCACGTTAAAGAACTACTTCCATTTAGAAAAGCTGATTTTTGATAAGCTTTAACATCTGCAACTAATTTGCCATCAATAATTCCGATAGTTGATTCTGGTTCACTTGCTGACAAATTAGGATAAACATTTGCGTGATAATTTGGCTGATCCGAACCAACATCTAAACAAAATAAACAAGCACTTACAGAAGCTTTAAACCATTTTTTTGCATCAATCAATCTAATTGATGCATTGCTAATCTTAAGTTGAGCATCAAAAGTGAATTGCAGCACGTTACGCGCTACAGCAGTTTTACAAAGTAATGCAATAGTTGGCTTTTCAAAAACAAGTTCTTGAATCAGCTTTATCCAAATATATTCTGTAATATCAAAGTTAGAATGTCCTATTTTAGCTTCAAGTCCTTTTAACTTTTTAAAATTTGTTTTAATTGGCAGATTATTGCTTCCTAATCTTCCAAGTTGAGAATTTGTTACCCAAGGAGGATTACCTATAACCAATAAATTTCCTTGTGTACTCCAGTTCAAACTTTGACTTAAATCTAAATCAAATATTTTGGCTTGTTGAATAACAACACGAGTTGAATCATTATTTTCAGAGATTATTTTTGCAGTTTGAAAGTGTTCTCGATCAAACTCAATCGCTTGAATTTCTTTTGGAGGTTTATCAAGTGCTAGTAAACCAGAAATAAAATTTCCTCTGCCACAAGTTGGTTCAAATGCTCTTGGACAATACTTATCACTTTTACTTAAACATTTTAATATTTCTGCTACTAATGCAGGAGGGGTTTGAAAATCACCAAATTGAGCTTTCAAGCAGGTAATAACTCCTATATCTGTTTTTAAATTAGCTATTTCAATAATTCGACGATATTGTAATCGCCATTGCAATGCATTTGATATTGTCATGACGGAATTGTAAGTAACGACAAACACTTAGTTTGCAACCCCATCGTTAACGCATACGAGTCAAAGTTTAAATAAACCGACTCTAAAAATTTAATAGTAGTAGGTTGGGTTGAGGAACGAAGCCCAACATTTTCAAGACTTTGTTGGGCTTCACTTCGTTCAACCCAACCTACGATTTTCTCTCAATGAACTATATGGAACTACAGAGTTAAGTTTTTTTAGTGGTAATTAAAACTAAAAAAACTCCTTCCCAACCCGTGGAAAAGAGCATTATGAATTATATTCCTTAACCCGCTGCCACGGCGGGTTTTGCTTGTGTAGACGCGGTTTCAACCGCCGGATTCTTATGGGATGGGCTTCCACGTTCTACCTAAAAAAACCACCCATAAGAATGCAAACCCTTACCCAGCAAATTCACTCCCAAATAACAAACCCAAACCGCAACAAAGCCGGTAGCCGCTAAAATTGCTGGACGACGACCTTGCCAACCGCGAGTAATGCGGGAGTGGAGATAAGCCGCAAACACCAACCAGGTAATTAATGCCCAGGTTTCCTTGGGGTCCCAACTCCAATAAGAACCCCACGCTTCATTCGCCCAAACCGCACCAGCAATGATGCCGATTGTCAAGAGGGGAAAACCCAACCCAATAATCCGGTAACTGATATTATCTAAAGTTTCCGCAAGACTTAACCTCTGAGGAGAAAGCGGTTCTGTGGAACTTGCGCTCTGGGAAGTTTCTATCCGTTGTGCAACTGCTGTAGCCGTTTTACCATTACCATTGGTTTGAACGGCAGAAAACCCATTATTTTCAAAAGCAAATGCTTGGGGTTCGGTTACTAATTCACCGGCTTTGTGCAAGCGATAACCGTTGGTACGATAGCCGCCGTTACCGAAGGAACTACCTTGAAGCTGCACTGGTTGACCTTTTGTCACGATCAAAAATGCTACGGCTATTAAAGAACCTACCATCAAAGCCGAGTAACTTAACATCATGACGCTGACGTGCATCATCAACCAGTTTGATTTGAGTGCGGGTACCAATGGTTCGGAAACTTGCATATCTGAAGGCAGCGTTAATGCTGCAAAAGCGCTGATTCCCATCGCCACGGGAGAAGTTGCAACTCCTACCAAACGGCTGCGACTGCTGTATTCAGCTAGTAAATGAACCGTAGTGATTCCCCAAGCCAAGAAAAACAAAGATTCATATAAATTGCTTAAAGGAAAATATCCAGCCTCCAGCCATCTTGCACCAAGTAAAGTTGCCATACATAAATTGGCGATCGCCATTCCCGCAGTTCCTAAACCACCCAATATTGGCAAATTAGGGAAAGCTGCTCCTATCCAATAAATCAGCATTGTGACAAACAGGATTAGGAAAGAAGCGTTATCAAGCCAGTTTTGGAGTACAACTAAATCCATAAAAGTGTTCTCAGAAGATAATTTCTATAATTTTTTGATTTTACTTTCTTTCAAAGCTTTATTGAGAAGAGGCAGTAATCACTTAAGATTTCTACCTCTTCTAAGTTATCTTTACAATCATCAGAAGTCGGGCTTTTTGTATAAAAAAGGGAGTAGGGATTACGGGGAAAGAATTTCGAGTTGTTTGTACAGATGTGAGGAATAATAACTAATCATCCGGACTTGATATAAAACCCGACTTCTCAAAACTGCGGTTTAAGTACTAAGACAGAATTAACTACATACCAAGATTTTCTGTTCCCCTAACCCTATTCCCTATTCCCTGTCTCAACCAATAAACTTAATTTTGTTCAACTACTTAATTTGTCTATTACGACCCTACTCCCTTTCCTGGAAATTTGGAAATGGAACAGGTTTCTCACCTTGCTTAAATTTCAGCAAAACATCATAGCGAGTAGTACGACTATCGCTTACCGTGCTTGTGACACCTATGGAATTAATTGCATTGAGGAAACTTTGTTGTTGGGGAAATAAAGCCGGTAAAGAAAAGCTTTTTGCGGCACCTTCCATATCTAAGAATAACTGACCATTTACAGGAGTAAGTTCTTTAGGTATTGCTTTGTGAAAAGAATCGGCGTTAGCTAAAATATTCTTTGGTTTGGGAAGTATTTTATCTGTCACAGGAGTTCCCAAGGTTAAAAAGGCTACATCTTTTTCTAGCCAACCGTGAGTAGCAGTTAAAGTACCCGATGGTCCAATCCATCTGACAACAGGCACTTCGCCTATATTCTCTTCTTTGATTTTAAACTGATACTGAGTTCTCATCGCCTCATCCAACTGCTTTAAAGATATTTCCGCTTTTTGGCGATCGCTAACCTGTACCATGAATACCAAAGCGACACGAACGTCTTGAGGAATATCTTTTCTGGGAGTATCGGGAATAATCGAGAAGGCAAATTCACCTCCCATCCAGCTGAGTAAATCACTGTCTAAATCAAGTCCACTCAAGTCTTTAAATCCCTTTCTTAAATTTTCTGGTTGAATTGGTGAAAGAGGATTTTTGTGAGAAGTTAAAACATAATCAGACCATAATCGACGCAAGTTGCCACCAGAAAACATCATTAAAGTGGATTCGGGTAGACGAGTTGTCATGGTAGTCGCTTTATTCTCTACCGCTAGGACTCGTTGACTGTTGGGTTTTAACCAAGATACTGCTTTAAGTCGCAGTCCTTTAGATTCTAAACTGATAGTTCCAGCTAATCCTTGATTATTTTTCAGTTGTGCTAAAACTTGCGCGGGTAAGCGAGTTTTGGCTGAAGCTGTTCCGGCAATTTGAGCAGCAGAGGGAACATTCACGTAAAACTGAGCTAAAGGTTGATAAGTCGCAATTTGGGGTATGTGTTTGGCAAACCCAACACCATTGGCTAGTGTTGCTTTACTTTTGTAAGCTTTAATCGCTCTTTCGGTAGCTTTGGGATTATCCGCAATCACTAAAAAACGTTCTTCGATTACAGAATAAGATAAATTATCTCTCGAAGTTGCTTGTGTTTCTTTGATCGTAATTCCTTCATATTCGCGATCAACCCAGTTACCTTTCAAGGCTTTCGATTGTGCAAAAATTGTTTGAGCTTTGTTTTGGTCTTTAATTGGCAAAACCATCACCATCGACTGTTCGACAGTCGCTAATTTTTGCTCGTTAGGTACTGCTTTAGATGTAGTTTTTGGATCTTCGGGAGCTAGAATTGCTACAGTTACCTGGTCTCCAACCCAAGGACTAACATCTTTTTCAAAATCAAAACCTTCTTTTGCCAAAAAGCGATCGCGCCACTCAACTAAACTTTTATCTAGCACAGCTTGGCTTTCTTTGGTTCCGAAAGAACGCAGTTTGTCCCACTGATTAGTATCTGTACTTAAAGAAACCGTAAATAGGGCATCTTCGGGAATGATATTGGCACCTACAGGTAAGTCTCTGGATAACGGTTTTCCCTGAGTCAAAAGCCAGTAAGCCGCAATTCCACAACCAATTAATAAACCCGCCCCAGAAAGGGTCAATACTAAAGACGGTTTCTTTTTTTTCTTTCTAGAAATAGACACGACAGGCAGTGTCATTGAAACCAATACCTCATAAAACGGAACTTTTCAATTACTTTATTGGTTAAGCTAACCAAAATTACTCTATATATCTAGAGTTATTTATTACCAAAACAAGTTAATCTCACTGACTCAATAGTCATTTTGCAATCAAGCCACCATTGGCAGTTAATAGGTTTTCTCTGTATTTAGCTAGAAATAATGTAGCTTAGAGTACCATTTTTTATTATTTTTCTTACCCATGGTAAGTTTATTAATAAATCTGCCGACCCAGCAAGTTTAGCACTACTATTACAGCCAAGCACTAGCTTTTTTGAAAAGCATTCCTCAAAAATTAGTTGCCATCAGGACTAAGTTCTACAGATTTCTAAATATAATTAGAGTTTTGTTGACCCCAGATATTTAGTTAAATAAGGCGAAAAAACCTCATAAATCAAGGTTAAAGGCTGTCCGTGATGCCAAAATAAATAATGTCTTCCCCAAAAAGGACCCTTTTGATTAAATCCCAATTCCAAACCTGGGGAATGACCGTAGTAAATTCCTTGAACATCTCGATACAATTCAGTGCGAAGACGCGCTAAACTCGCCCAAATCGGTAAAGAACGATTTTGCAAATATTCATCCACATGAGACGCTTCCCACCATGAAGCTGCATAAGCTAATCTTTGACCAGAAGCGGTACGCAACCAAACCTGTCGTCGTAGTCGAGGTCCCGGCACCCGCTTAATCAAATCCGGCGCATCATCGGCATCCATCCCAATTAATGACATATCGATCACATCTACTTCCGTCCGTTCCCCTGTCAGTAACTTCAGGTGTCGTGTAGGGGAACCATCACCTAATAGCAATAACTGCCAAGCCGGTGTTAACTGAGTATGAGGCAAACCTTGCTGAATTTGCTCTTCTCCACCTTGCCAAATAGCATCTAATCTATGCCATTTTTGCGGCAATGCTAAATTATCCGTCGCTTTAAAAGTTGCAGTCAATGCTCTGCTCTTAACAATACTTCACTTAATTTATATCAAAGCACAAAATATTGAGCAATTTCTCCCCACGGGAGTCTAATTAAAAAATGCGGATGGCGAGACTCGAACTCGCAAGGCAAAGCCACACGCCCCTCAAACGTGCGCGTATACCAATTCCGCCACATCCGCATGATTATTTATCTAGAAAAATATCATAGCACAACATCAGAAGATGTTAACCATCCGAAAAATAATAGTTGAGATGCATTGCTTTTCCCAGATTGGGATAACTCGCTGACAGAAATGAATTAGAACTATTGTCATATTTAAAAACAAGATTAGGACAACAACATCAAAGCCTTAATTAATGATTTGATTAATTGATTATTCCCCATCATAGGTCGCAGTGAGTATAATTATTAACTCCCTGATTTATTTCTTAATACTGATTGCATTAAATTAGGCAAACAATCTATTTAAAATGCCTTATGAGTAGTTGATTATAGCCAGGAGTTTTACAAGCAAAGCGTCGAATTTCTTGTCAAATTTTGAAACAAAGCGAAAGTATTGTACGGAATTTGACGTGAGAAAATGTCAATCTACAGAAATGATATAGAAACTACAAAGATGAATTTTGAGAAAATATTAATTGCCAATCGAGGGGAAATAGCTCTTCGCGTTCTCCGTGCTTGCGAAGAAATGGGAATTGCCACTGTTGCAGTACACTCAAGTATCGACCGTAATTCTCTTCACGTACAGCTTGCAGATGAAGCCGTTTGTATAGGTGACGCTGCAAGTAGTAAAAGTTATTTGAATATTCCTAATATTATTGCAGCCGCATTAACGCGCAATGCCAGCGCTATTCATCCAGGTTATGGTTTTTTAGCGGAAAATGCCCGTTTTGCTGAAATCTGTGCTGACCATCATATAGCTTTTATTGGTGCATCACCCGAAGCGATTCGCAAAATGGGAGATAAATCCACTGCAAAAGAAACCATGCAAAAAGCTGGTGTTCCGACAGTACCGGGTAGCGATGGTTTACTGTCTTCCGAAGAAGAAGGATTAAAAGTTGCTGAAAAAATTGGCTATCCGGTAATGATTAAAGCCACAGCTGGTGGTGGTGGAAGAGGAATGCGTTTAGTGCGATCGCCCCTTGAATTTACTAAATCTTTTCGAGCAGCACAAGGCGAAGCTGAAGCAGCATTCGGTAACAAGGGAGTATATCTAGAAAAATTTATCGAACGACCCCGCCACATTGAATTTCAAATTTTAGCGGACAATTACGGTAATGTGATTCATTTAGGCGAACGGGATTGTTCAATTCAGCGACGCAATCAGAAACTCTTAGAAGAAGCTCCAAGTCCGGCACTTAATGACGAATTACGCCAAAAAATGGGAGAAGCTGCGGTCAAAGCTGCCAAGTTCATTAATTACACTGGTGCGGGTACAGTAGAATTTTTGCTTGACAAATCGGGTGATTTCTACTTTATGGAAATGAACACCCGGATTCAGGTTGAGCATCCCGTCACGGAAATGATTACCGGAATTGATTTGGTTGTCGAACAAATCCGGATTGCAATGGGAGAAAAACTCAGCCTCACCCAAGACCAAGTTGTTTTGAGGGGTCACGCAATTGAATGTCGTATCAACGCTGAAGACCCCGATCACGATTTTCGTCCTTGTCCCGGACGCATCAGCGGTTATCTTCCCCCCGGAGGTCCCGGAGTTCGCATTGATTCCCATATTTACACGGATTACCACATACCCCCTTATTATGACTCGTTAATTGCTAAGTTAATTGTTTGGGCTCCCGACCGTCTCACCGCAATTCATCGTATGAAACGAGCTTTAAGAGAATGTGCGATTACTGGAGTTACTACAACCATCAGCTTTCATCAAAAAGTTATGGATATTCCCCAATTTTTGGAAGGTAATGTGTACACCAGTTTTATACAGGACATCAAAGAAATAAATTCTTAAACATCAGAAGTCGGGTTTTTTGGCATAAATATCTGTAAAAACAAACAATCTT
>JAYKJL010000043.1:0-2722 GCA_035285725.1 Nostocales cyanobacterium 94392
GTGTTTTAACCTTTGATGCCGTAAGGCGTTGAGCACTCAATACCACAACAACTTAATTGACCATCTCTTGATGTGTTTTAACCTAAAAACAACTCGACCCTTGCCTTTTTTCAATTCCTCAATTAAATCCTTAGATGGAGATACTTCGATAAGGGAGCGAGATGCTGTTAAACGTTTACTATTTACTGATTATCGCTAAAGAATAACTTCACTAGTTCAGCAGTTCTACCCAAAGTATTACTCACAACTTAACTTTAGAGCGACAAATTCTAGATTTATTATTGATATTCTTTAAATATAAGGAACAGAGCAACAACACTGGATGGGGGTTATGCCGCAGTGACTCAGCATCGAATACCGAAGAAGAACGATCGCCAGGTATTCGGACAGTGTAAAACAACTTTATAACTTTGGACGTTGTAGAGTTTTTATCGTTTCCTCTACTTCGTCGCCATCGAGGGGAGGCGCAATCCTCCATCAGAGCGGTCTTAGATGGCGAACGTCCGATACACGTTGCTCACACTATTTCCAAACTTGATTATACATCAAAGTAGCTACTTCATCATAATTAATTTCGATGATGAATTAGATAGTTACTTCAATCACAAATAATTACCACTAAATGCTGTCATTTGGTCTTGGATAATATACTTATCCAAGGCTTTTTACTTTTATGTGTAAGTAAACTACGACAAATATAATCCCACAATTATAACCACAATCAGAAGTCGGGTTTTTAGAGGATGTTTTAAAAGTATACGGCGGTTTAAACCGCACGCCAGTTGCGGAAGACGGAGGGAGCCTCCGCAACGCACTGGCTCTACTACAGAAACAAAGTCCACCGTAAGGTGGACTATTTAATTTGAAACCCGCGCAGGCGGGTTTTGTTTCTGTAGCCGCGACTTCTAGTCGCCCGGTAAAGTATTAAATTAGACTTTCAAAACATCCTCTTAAGTTAAATATCTGTCACATAAGACAATTATGAAAAAACCCGACTTCTAACCCCACTGTCAACTGTCAACTCTTAAAACCTTCTCTCATACATTACCCTAAATTCACCCGCTTCATAATCGTAGGTAAATCTGGCTGATGAATTTTCATTGATATCTTTTAAGCCTGTGAAGGAAGGAAATACTTGTAATCTCGTTAACCCAATTGATTTACCCAAAGAATTTACGGGTTGTTGTGCTAACCATAAAAATTCTTGGGTAATTTCGGTTTCTAAAGGTGTAACCAAGTAGTCTAGGACTAAGGATTCTAATAATTCCGTTTCGTTGCCGCTGGTAATTTGCTGTTCGAGTTTTTGTAATGCAGCAAATGTACGGTTTCCTAACAATGATAATATTTCCGAATTGTTGCGACTAGGGGTACTTGTTAATGAAATTGCGGGGTTATCAAGTATATCTCTGGTTTGGATGCTAACTTGACTGTTAGCATTGATACAGTTGGAAACTTGTTCTAATTGACTTGGAGAATTGGGAACTAATGTTCCTAATCCCGAAAATCGAATATTTCTTTGATATGTTAGACAAGCATCTTCAGAAGATGTATTATTATTTAAAGATGCAAGCAGTTCTGAGGCTTCACCTTCCACAAGAATTATAATATCGATTTGTTCGGGGTTAGCTGGTGCAACTACATCATCTCTAATTTCGGAATTTATTGCTTGTAGACGGTCAAACCTAGGCGCATCAACTACTGTGGTTTGTAATTCTACATCAAGTTGGGGATTTAGTAAATTACGATTTGGTAAAAACGTCACCGTTTGTTCGCGATCGCGAGTGATAAAGAATGAGTTTTCGAGTAGGGAGACACTTCCTCTTGTAAGTTCAATTTGTCCATCTCCTCGGAGGTTATTTAAACCACCATTAATTGTAAAATCCCCTGCCATACGGAAGTTAATTCGTGGTAAATTTTGAGTAAATCGGAATCCTGGTCCTAAACTTACCTGAAAATCTGTAAAAGTTGGTTGAATCGGGAAATTCTGGGTTTGTTGTGGTCGAGTTATAATTTGACCATTTGTTACTTCTTGCGTGTTTACCGTTTCTTCTTCTCTGCGCTGTGGTATAAAAACACGACCATTTTCTAAAGAAAGATTTCCTCCAATTACTGGATTGATTGCTGTGCGGTAAACTTGGATGTTAGCATCAATTCCACCCCGGTATAAACCTTGCAAATTTAATCTTCCAGGACCTAAAGTGATATTTAAAGGTTGAAGGTTGCCGAGGGGTTGAAATAAAGGTAAACTGCCAGTGATGATAAACGGACTTTCGGCTAAATTACCTGATATTTGCTCTACTTGGAGAATTTGATTATTTAAAATCGCGTTACCGGCAGCGGTTAATTTAATATCATTATTTAACTGCTTGGTTCTAATTGTGGCGTTTTCAATTTGAATTGCACTATTGGCAACTAAATTATCAAATAATCCTGGAATTGTATCAGCTTGGGGATTTAATTCACCGTTAATCGCGATCGCAATTTCTCCATTTCCATCTATCCATTGCACCTCACCTTGGGTGAAAGCATCTAATAAAGCAAAAGCTTGGTTATCAATTCTTGCTTGTACAGCAACAGTATTAGTTCTATTTGGTTGGAGAGGATAAGCAACTGCGGCGTTAATATTAATAACGGAATTGGGAGTGGTATTGAGTCGAGCTATAGAATCGATATAGTTGAAATTCCCAGCGAATTCACCCAATTGTTGTTGGTTAATGGTACC
>JAYKJL010000044.1:0-14451 GCA_035285725.1 Nostocales cyanobacterium 94392
GGTTTGATAGGTCCGACATGGTTTTATCACATCGAACTCGGTTAATTTATAACGAACTATCCACCGATATTGAGCTTGACTGCACTGTACTCGTTAGCTGCACCGCCTGTTACACAGTAACCGACAACAGCTTGAGTATCAGTATCACCATCCTCAACTGACCCAGCAGTCTGGTTTGAAGCAGTCACAGTTACTCCAACAGTAGTCGCACCAGAAGCATCATTTAGTACTGGCGCAACACCTTCCGTCTGAATCCAACCGTATTGGCTAGCTGAAATGTTATTAACCGCCACACCAACAACAGTACCAGATGCAGTAGTTGGATTTACAATTACTGACCTGTAAGGATTCTGAACAAGGTCAATCTGAGTGGCAGTAGTGAACGCAACTTGAAGAGGGTCTTCAAGCGTAAAGGTACAAACTGCCGCAGTTGCAGCTGGATGACTTGCAATACGGTAGGCAATACCGTTACCAGTACCACCTTCACCCGTACCAATAAGCCAACCGCCAGCATACTGATTAGCAGTCACTGTAACTGTATCGGTCGTAGTTACAGTAGTCGCACCGATAGCGGCAGCAGCAACCAATCGAGACTGGTTAGCTGTCGATTCGGCTGGTGATTGAATGAGAGTACCAGCGGTTAATGCGCCAGCCCCATTCAAAACGTAACGAAACGCACGTCCATCGGGAGTGTAAATCTTCTCGCCAAGTTCGTGCGTTGGGTTCGCTTCATCGCAAACAAAAGGATTGCTGGAAGCGATACCAATAGGACCTGAGAATTTAGACATTGTTTTTGAACTTAGCTATTAAGAAGTTACAGTCGTCCGACGAGCCATTGTGCGAGGCGAGTCACCGACCAGTTGACCAGCCCACAGAAGATGAGCAACAACCGCATTTTGGTTTTGCCCCTTCTTGAATCCCGTGAAGGCAAAGCCTTCCTTCGAAGATTCGACTAACTCGTTAGTGTAGTTGAGTTCATACAGGAACAAATGATTTTCGTTCAGAGTGTAGATGTTACCAGAAGTACACCTCTCATCGGCAAGAATTGGAATACCTCTCCAGTAGAGAGCATTCGCACCAACCGAAAGAGCAATACCCTGATTAGCACCCGTCGGCGCACCCACAGCTTGTGGGCGACCATAACCTACTTGCAGGGTCGGAGTCGTCAACCGTTCAATGATTGAAAACACTGCTGGAGTGGTAATCATCACTGTCGGTGAATCATTACCACGTTGAGCGGCATCAGTGTCAGTCGCCAAGTTGGCGAAAGTCAAAGCTGCGCTGTTAGCAGTCAACAATGAATTCAAATTTGAATAAGTTGAGCGAGACAAACCTTGATATGTGGTGACATTGGTTGAGTCATCCACATGATAAACGAGACCAGCGAGATTCTTGTTTGAATTACCCGTACCCACGAGTATTTCTTATGATTTTATTCTCACAAGTTTGGACTATAGCTTCTCTTCGTTTGAAGAGTCTTCACACTTAGTCTCTACAGCTGCACATTCTCTCCAAGAATGTTTTAATGACTTAATTTCCCTAATAAGTTTTTCCCGTTCTTCAATCTCGTGTTCAGAAAGTGAAGAAAATCTATTAAATCTATCTCTAGATTTATCACATTTTCTTCTTTCAAAATATCGAATAAACAATCTGGCTTGGTCATTTTTGTATCGAAGAAAGGGTAACATGCGCTTAGTTAACTCATAGGCTTTGTAATCAGTAATTATCCATTGGTACATATGACTTTCTATTTTTTGCCATCTAACAAAACCACCAAATGTACCTTTGAGCCAATCCATTATTCTGCCATCTTTCTGAGAAATAGATATTTTCTGTTCGTAACTATTTCTTAAATATCCATTCAACATTCGTTGACGATAAGAAAGTATGAAACTTCCTTCACCATCAACAATTCCAGCGAGATAAGCTAACTGAGCGATATACTTTTGTTTCAAAGAACTAAAACTGGAGAGAACTGCTTGCTAGGGGTTACCAATTTCAGGATTCCCCTAATCAGTGAAGATTTACTCAATCTCGACAGTACTTTATCGAGATACAAATCTGCTCCCATTTTTTCTCCCAAATTGCGAGCAACATCCTGCATTTCAGCCGCCATCAAATTGATGTAAGCTTCAGGACCTTTGTTGACCGCAAGTTGAATACCAGAAAAAGCAATTGGGTCAGACGAGTATTCGGAAGGATTTATCGTAAATTGCTGGCGGACATCTTCCTGAGCAGTCGGAAGAGTGTCAAAACCAGAAAAAGAACTACTCTGTGTGCGATTAGCCACAGTGGTAGTAATCTTTAACTGGGTACCACCAGTCCACGGGCGCGCTCGTGAGCGCAAGCGGTTAAACAACACATTACCAGTGAATATGTTGTCAACTACTTTATTGAAGAATCGTTCCCTGGTTGTCGTGGTAACAAAGTTACCTAATGCAATTCCAGGCATAGATTATTCTTGGTTACGAACTTTTTCAGCTTCTTCCTGAGCAATTTGCCAGAGAGATTTTTCTTTATCATCATGTTTCTCTGGTGTCGGTTTTGGAGTAGCTCTTTTAGGTGCAGGCATCTTAGGTTTAGATTTATTAATTTTCTCCTGACGACGCATAATTTTTAACGCAACATCAGGTTCAACCTCAAGTTCCTCCACAACTTCTAAAAGTTCTTCTTCAGTAATATCTGGGTTATCTTCTAACGCTATATCCATCTTTTCTTTCAACTCTCTAACCGCAGCATCTTCCGCTTTCTTCTTAGCAGTTTGCAGTTCCTGAAATACTGACCTGGCTTGTTCTCTAATGTAATCCTGCGCTCTTTTCTCCTGCTCGTTAGTTGGCGTATGCATCGAGGCTTTCAGCTTCTCAAGTTCAGCTTTTAATTCTTCCACCGCTTTCTCGGAGTCTCTAGCTCGATTCCGCCAATGTATCTTTTGATAATCTTTGGAACTTGGCTTTTTGACCTCCTTGTTAGCAGCTTCCTCTTCATTTTTTTTCTCATCCTCATCGGAGGTTTTGTCCTCCTCAGGAGTTTCATCGGATTTCTCCTCTTCCGTTTCTTTGGTTTCGTCTTCCATAAGAATTCTTTTTAACGTCTTTAGTGACACTAACTATTAATTTCATTTTTTGAGTAGTTTTGTCTACTTTTTCGACTTACCTTTGATACTCATCGCAATAGCAACCATTTGCTTACGACTGCGCTTCTTTTTCCCTTTATGCTTCAGTTCATGGATTATACTACCAACCGACATTTTTGGCGAAAGTGGCATGTGATTATCTTATTGTTTTTGCCCTTCCAATTTGGGTGTTTTAGGCAAAGAAGGAGCAGTACCACCCAAATTAGCATTAGCTCTCTGCAAAGAATTCATAGCCGTTTCGACCGCACGACCCTTATTTTGTTCACCAATTTTAGCAACCTCATTAGCTCCTTTGGCATTAATCTGACTAATACTGGCAGCATTGCCCATTTCTGCTTGTGCTTTAGCTAACTGAATTTTAGCCATTGTATCCTGACTTAATTGACCTGTCTTCCAAGCTAGAAGTCTCTCGGCAGACTTCTCTGGATTTGGAAACTCCAATCTTTCAAAAAGAGTTACTGGGTCAATAGCACCCAACTGCCAAAGCTGAACCGCTTCAGTTCTTTGAGTTATCTTATCGACTGGCAAAGTCATTCCCGACTTAACATCAATCACAATATCATCCTCAACATCATCACGGTTGAAATTCACAAAGGAAATTGCTCCGTCTTCTCCCAAAATTTTTATCACATGATTTTCTGTGTAGAACAACTTCATCAACTGCGCCAGACCGTCAGCTAAACGAGCTACACCACGATTCAATACTCTTGTAATTAAGTCAATACGAGTATAATCCTGCTGTCTAGAAATAATATCTTGACCTAAAGTTTTCGAACCAGCTTGCCCGCGAGTTGCTCCATGAACACCCATAATATTGTCAAACATCATTTCCGAGTGAGAAAGATTCTCAAAATGACCAGCGGGTAGCGGTACACCAGGCTCTCTTCTAATTTTATTTTGAGAAGCAACACCATCACCCCGTATAACTAGACCAGCCTCAGTAGTAATATTCTCCGCCTTCTCTTCACTCATAGCGTCATCATCCATATAAATCTGACCGTTACCCATCCGACGCAAGTTATCAATAATCTGACGCTTCTGAGTATTAATTGCATCCTGAATTGGAATTCCAATCTCAATTAGAGAAGTGGAACCAAATGGTTCATCACCAACTTCAAAGGTGGTAAAGAAAACATACGGGTCAGTTGGTTTATCAAAATGATTTCTATACTTCAAAGTACTAGAAACTTTTGGTTCTTTTCCTTCCATATCAATATACTTCTTCTTTTGCCCTTCAAAATCCCAATAAGGATTGGCTTTTCTATCTAATAGTTTATTATTCGAAAACCAAGCAACCATTTCTGGAGTCCAAACTTCAAAAACCCTATAAACTTTCTTGGCATCTTTAGATTTACCAGTATCTACAGCATCTTCGGTTACCAACTCGTCAATTTTGGCTTTTGGAAAATACTCTTCAATTTCCTGACGAGTATATTCCTGAATCTCCATCTTGTAAGGTAAATCATGCGGGTCCAGTCGCATCTTTGGAACCATAATAAGTCTAGGGTCAATCACCTTTACATCAACGTCATTTAAAATCTCATCCCAAACCCATTTCAGACAACCGAAGCGGAAAAGCATTAAATGTCTAATGGTTGTTTCTAGCTTCTTCTGCATTTCCAGCTCTTCATACTTTCTAGAAAGAACTTTCTGCAAATTCCTTGCTTTCTCCAAAGATTTCTCATTATCATTCCCAGGCATTACCATGAATTGATGGGCATTGGCGGTACAAACTGGCGCAATGGTCTCAACCGCTTCAAAAATACGGTTCTCCACCACATTGCAATCAAAAGGAGCAACCAAATCACGGTCAGTTTGATTACCGTTATAATAATCTTCTGAGACTTTCTGCTTTTTTAGTAACTGGTCATGGTAAGATTGAGATTCCTTTTTCCATTCAATAAAAGTTTCAACGATGTCATCATCTTTTGAGTCAATGTAAAACTTTTCTTCTTTTAGATTTTCCATTTGTCTCAATTATTTGTCAATAAATTTAAAATGTCAAGAGGTTGTCCACTTTTTTGATGAAGAGGCTTCAATAGAAAGCTGGGGTATCTTCATTATTTTGCCATTTTTAATTACCAAATCAGATTTATAATCTGGTCGGTTACTGGAAGATAAAACCTTTCCTTCAGTTACTGGTTTCTTTTCCCAGAAAGCAAGAAGACAAGAAATGAGACAGTCGTCATGAAATCCTGCCTCTGCCCCCATTCCACTTTTCTCCGCTAGGTCGGTATAGACAAAAGATTTAAATTGTTCGAACGTATGTCTACTGCGAACAATGGGGTCTCTCAAACGAAGAAGCTCCTGAAAACGGGAAACCAAAAGAGGTTTAGTTTGTCTGGTAGTTCTCCAACCCTCTTTTTCAAGTCGCAGTCCAGATTTCTTATCAAACTCCTCTCTTCTATAAATCCTAATGCCGCTTTCTCGGTTGAGTCGATTAACTACCGCTAGACCAATAGAATTCATCTCTGGAATTATCATTACTCTGTTGTTGTTATCCTGAAAGAATTCAGCAAACTCAATAGCTTTCTCCGCTAAAACATCTGGGGGTACTCTGCCGTGCCAAGAAGCAACTTCTTCTTCTGTAGTTAAATCAACAATAGTAATAGCGGATTCATCCGATTCCTGTTTCTCTGCAGAAACACCTGGCTGAATAATTGCCTCAGAAGCATCAATACCCATTTGATACTTATGGTTCGGTTCAAAAAATTTAAAAATCTGCAACCCATCTCTTGTTTCAATTGGGTCCATTATTCCCAATCTCAACTTATCAATATATTCTCTGGCAAATACCGCTCTATCGGAAAGCAATTCCTCATCCCAAATACCGTAAACAAACTGCTTTTTGTAAGCTTCTGGATATTTAAGAAGGTCTTCAACATAAGCTTTGGGGAGATTCTTTTCATTCTCTAAAGTAGAAGCTTCAATTACTTCATATTCTGGTTGAGGAGATTGCTTGAATTCAGAATACAACCAGGAAAGAGCGGGATTACATGACAAATAGATTTTTCTGTCAACATCCTTAACTCCTTCTCTTCTCAAACGTCCTCTAAGACCCATAATAACTGCTTTGGAAATATCCTCAGCTTGGTCTACAAATGCAGAACCCAAGTTCAAAGAACGTATTTCTCCTTCCGCTATCGTATCTAAGTGCCTGAATATGATTTCAGAACCGTTAATAAACGTAACTCTACCTTCGGCTTTTTGATAATCCTTAATTAGAGATTGGGGACAAATCGAAAAGAATTCTTTCATTAAAGTATCTCTTAATTCTGGGTAAGTCTTACGACCCATAAGAATATAATTCTTTTTGTACCGAAGTGCTAAATCAATAGCTTTTAAAGTCAAAATCAGTGATTTACCACAACCATAACCACCTGAAAATAGTACAAATTTCTTAGGAGACTTAAAAAACTTCTCCTGCGAAGGAGTCAGTTCCCATTCCTGAACAACCTCCTTAGTATCTAAATTCTTAAAAGAAACTCTCATGGAGTTAAAGAAATATGCCAGTAACCGCATTCCTTACAATTCTCTCTAATATAAGTTTTGTAAGTTCCGCTTTTTAAATTTTCCTCGGTTCTCTTAAACTTCCTACTATGACATTTAGGACAACCAACTAAAGGTTGATAATTAGAAACAAACGAAGTTACCATATTCTCACCTCTCTTCTCCTTAGCTTCCAACCACATATCATTCGCAATAGTTTCATTCTTCTCTTTCAGCTTCTTCTGTTCCTCAATTCTCTTTCCATAAACCTTATTAAACTTAGGATTATTAGGTTGAAGAATATCATTCTCATACTTTTTCTGCAGATTCGCTAAATACTTCCTACCAGTGTAAGATTTACTAATCTTGTCAACCCCATCTCTCGCAAGCATTTCCTCATCTTTTGGGTTCATGAGAATAACATAACACAATAATCCACTTGACATCAAGTCCTCTACCTCAAGATAATAGGAGGGGAGTTTCGGTATTCTAATTATCCAACAATGAATCAGAACCTCTGTTCTGTCAATATGGGTTAGAAAAGTAGATATTGTGTGAAGGAACTAATAATTCTTTTAATCACCCCACCCCCTCCATTCATCACCCTCACCCCTTCTTGTCAAGGACACAATTATTCATTAATTACAAGAGCTATATTGACATTCTTATCATTTGTGTCATTCATATATCCTTTGAGTTTGAGAGCAGTATTGATGTATTGATGTTTTTCGCTCCAAGTGATTGGGTGTTTAGGTTCTTGCGTGATTGCTGTTTTAATTTGTTCACTTATCACTACATCACTAGGCATTAAATTATCAATGGCTTGACGAACATTAGGTTTTCGTAGCAACCTTGTTGCCTCAACTGATGCCGAATTGTATTTCGCATCCGGTCTTATCGCCAAGTAAGCTTTAACTCCATTCTGCCCGTGTTTGATGTATTCATGGGCAAATCTTTGGTGATGTATTTTAGTTTTCTTCTTCTCTGTCTTTTGTTGTGAGGTGTTTGACAAATTCATTTTTCTGTTTGATTGACAATGGACTAATAATGTTAGCTTGTTGTTTGTTGATTGGTCTTTTAATAAAAGATGCTAGTTTTGATTTTTCTCCCGTCAATTTATTGTATATTAAAATAAGCAAGCAAATTAAGGCGATTTGAGATACTGCTATTGACAACAATATTATATTTATCATTTATTTTTTAGTATCCACACTTATCTATTGCCTCTTATAAGCTACAATGCTAGTATATTGTTAGTGATTATCTCGCCAACTCGCCATCAATCTAGGCATCGCTATCGTAAACATAACGCTAGCATTGAAGCGGTTGGCTTGATAATCAAGTGTAGCACAACACCCGAACTTTGACAATCGCATACCTCGCGTAAAAACTAAAACAATGACTAACAATAAAATGACACTCGGAAATTTTATTTCCGAGATTGAGAACTACGAAAGTGATACATTTTCAGCTCAAAGAGCAAAAATAACAAGAAAAGAAGCAGAAGAAGTAGCCGAACGATTACTCAACAACTGGTCGTTAGACCATCTTGACGGGCAACAAATTGGAACTTATCTTTCACTTATCCGGCACAATGACTAAAAAAGATTTTCTTATCGTTGCCGGCGTTATCAAGACCGATACCGAGATTTGGAGAGAGCAACTTGATAAGTGGAACGCTTGCGATTGGACTGATAAACAAAAGGAAGAAAAAACAACGCCCATTACAGCAATCATTGAAAACAACGGAACACTAGTGGAAGCATTGAGCAAAGAGTTTAGCAAAGTCAATCCACGATTTAACACGAGCAAGTTTATGGCGGCTTGCGGTTTCAAATAATTATTAAAAGTGTGCGAGATGTGCGATTTTCAGAGTTTGGGGCAAAAACGAAGCGATAAAATGCGATTTGCGCCTCGTGAAAATTACTAGCTGATAGTTTACTCATAAAAAAATGAAGTCAAAACTAATACAACAATTCGTTAACCTTTATCGCCAAGTATGGAATACAAACGCTGGCTTGTGGAGCGATAAACTTGAAAAAATGACCGAAGCAGAATTGAAACGGAACATTGCTGGTCTTGAAACATTATTAAATAAAACTCATCAAAAATGACAAACAAAAAATTTTTGAAGTTAGTTGACTTTTTACAGGACAACACTTCGCTCGCTGAATACTTGCCTAATTCAGATGCGGCGACAAAAAATAATCCTGAAGGTGAATACGCAACCATTGAACGATTCTTGGAAAGCGAACTTGATGAGGATGCTAAAGAAGAACTCAACGATATTATCAAATAATTACTAACCCCACACCCGCCCAGCATTTCAAGGTTCAAGCAGACATACAATTCTGGAAAGAGGCGAGGAGTAAAAATAAAATAAAAATGACACCAAAGGAAATTTTGGATAGCGCGCGGAGAGCGCAAAAGCGAAACAATCCTATCGTGGAGTGTATCGGCTTTATGTTGCTGTGTGCTTTTATGTATGGTCTTGCGGTAGCACTACCGCTCATTATTAATTAATAACAGGGCTATGATAACAGATAAAAAAATAAAGGAATGGCGGAAGTGGGGCAAAGAAGCGTATGCTTCTACCGACAAAATGATGCGGTTCAACCACCACCACCCCGATTACCAAACGCAAGAGCAAAGAGACGCTATACACGACAATTTTGGCGATAGTTATTTGTTGGGCGAAGAACGAAAAAAAGTATTGCTAACAAAGTGGGAATACACCGAAGAAGATTATCAAAAAGCCATTACAGCTTTTAAAGACGGGTATAACGCTAGTCGCAAGTGGTATCAAAAAGCAGACAAAAAGTTTCAGGCGATAATTGATAAATACACGCCAATCTTTAAAGAAGCCGAAGAACTCGCTAAAAATGTTGACGTTAGCAATATAAAAGACGGCTTTCCTTGCGGTTCAGCTCATCTATACTTACAGGACTACCCCGAAGCAGGGGAATTACGAAAAGCACTAGGGCATTTTTCTTCTTCTTACAAAACTGCTCCATACAAGTACATGCTACCAATCAAAATGCCCGCCTATGGTCAATGTATTACTTTTGATGAAAGAGTTTGTCAAGCAGTCAAGGAATTTTTAGCTAAAAATGGGATATTTACCTCAATGTATAGCTGGGTCGATTAAAAATTAAACTAAAAAAATGATAAGGAAAACAATACAACTAACAACAAATGTTGAAGAAGAATTAAATACTTTACTAGCAAAGTGGATAACTAGTCCAGAGCTAACATTTAACGAAGAAGCCGACAAAAAACTAAACAAAATTTTGCTGGACTTAACCGATTTTATCGCTAAATATACTAATTAAACACCAAAAATGGAACTTGAAGAAATAAAGTTATCGTTTCACTATATAGACGAAAAGGAAAGGGAAGTGAAAATTGAAGCAAGTATCACACCCGAATACTCGTGGTCTCAATGGGGGGCAACACACGACGAGTTATCAAACAATGTGGAATTGATAACAAAATTACACGACACCGCTATGGAACACGGGAATTGGAAAATTGAAGATTGAAAATGACTAGCACAATCACCCTAACAAACGGCACGCAGTATCAAATCGGCTACCACAAGCGGGGCGGGTGGATTAGGAATGACAGCTTGCCGTTTATGCGGAATTACGGGAATGACAGGGAATTACGAAGTGGGGTAAAAGCACTCATTCATAACGCCTGTCAACACGATTGGGGGTCTTCCGATAATATCCGTTATCAGCACCGCACTTGTCGGAAGTGCGGACTAAAAATCCCTAACGGGAATTATTAAACAGCCGATAGTCAGCTATCGGTTGCTGTATCTATCAGCCCTGTTAGATACAGCAATTGGTAGCGGAATTTATCCTAACACCGCTATCGCAAGGGAATTGCTGGTAGCCCTTTGACAACAAAATATATGGGAAGATATTACTCTGGTGATATAGAAGGCAAATTTTGGTTTGGTATCCAGTCAAGTGATGACGCATCTTTTTTTGGAGGTCAAGAAACAGAACCGCAAGTGTTAAACTATTACTTTGATATAGATGATTTACCAAAGATTAAGAAGGGAATAGCAACTTGCGAAAAAAAATTAGGAAGCAACAAAAAAAGATTGGATAAATTCTTTGCGAACAGACAAGGATATAACAACAAGGAATTAGCCGACTATCTCAAAGACGAAGAAGAAAAAGTAGCAACATTGTTAGTATGGTACGCTAGGTTAGCACTAGGTCAAAAAATATTAGAGTGTGTCAAAAAACAGGGAGATTGTTCCTTTGACGCTGAACTATAATGACTAAAACTAAAAACAATGTTTGCCCTAAATGTGGCGAAATCCACAATGTGGAGGAAGCAGGCGGACACGACCTATTACAAGCAGACAGAATTCTAAAATGCGAGTGTGAAGAACACCCCGACGACGAATTCTGTAAAGGAATACTACAATGAGCGTAAGAGCATATAGGGTCAATAGAATTGACTATGAAGAAGATGACAGCTTTAACCTGTGGCACGATATAGAATTTATGGTATTTGTCAATCAGCAGGAAAATATCCCCGACTACATTTCCAATGAAGGAGGATTGATTAGTATCAGCATTGAGACACTAAAAGAAGCAGTTAAGAAAATTCAAGGAGGAAAAATAGTTAGTGGGGAATTACCCGACAATAAAAAATATAAAAAATATTTTATTGACAAACTGCTAGCCGATATTTCAAGTGCCGAAAAGAGAGGCGATTATTATGTCCAGTATTACTGCTTCTAAAATGACTAAAAGAAAAAAATTAAATCTCACCTTGGCGAGATTAGGAGACCACCAGTTAGCTATCGTATATTTTTGGTTTGTTGGTCAAGATAGAGTTTGGGAAGATTTTATGGACAGCATAGACAGCATTGAAGACAACTACACAAAGAAAGACATTGAAAGTTATTATCGAGAGATATACGACCTTATCAAGGAAACTAGACCGCAAAAATGAAACTATACGCCACTATCACTAGCGATAGAGCTAGCAAGGGACAGGGAGGGAACAAGTTTATCACCATAGACCTTTTTCACGGAGACAGCAAAAATCCAATCCCGTTTGCGGATATAAGATTTTTCTTTGAGAAAGAGGAACTTGTGCTTATGGTTGATGACTACGAAGTAAAAAGATTAAAAGCCAAAAGGCAAAAAAGCGAAACGGATAGAGCTAAAAAATTTGTTGAGGACAAGTTTAGTGGTTCTATGTAAAAGCTAAAAAGCGAAAAGGCGTGTAAACCAGCTACACGCTTTTTTTGTTGCGTCAATGTGTATAACTAACTGGTAAAAGCGTGGGAATAAGGTATGGTGGATATGGTCTCTCTCGCCAAAAGCGGGGGAATTAGTAATTTAAGTTCTTTAAAAATATGTGGGAAACCATATTTTCGCTACTCGTTCTGCTTAACGGCACAACCACGCCTATGACGTATAATTGCTCAGGAATAGCAACTTCTACGGAATGTGTGATTGCCGAACCAACAGATGAGCTAGCCAGCTCTACGCTTCAATTATCAATCACCATTCCGCAAGAAATAGTTTATGTAGACAGATGGGCTACTACCACAGAATATATCTACTCTACGACAACGGAATACATTCACTCCACTTCTACGGAATATGTGTATGTGGGAGGAGGGTGGTGGTGGAACAAAGCTACTACAACAGCTACCACTACTCCACCAGCTACTACCACACCTGTTATTAAGTATGTTGATAGGATAGTGGAGAAACCTGTGTACATTCCAGTCTACCAATGTCCTGCTACCACAACGGAACCTACTGAAACTTACACCGAGCCTCCAAAAAAGATGGCGATTGAATCGAAGGTAGAGGAAAGATTGGAGAAACGAATTGAGAAAGTGGAACAGCAAAAAGAAAAGGTAATGGATAGGATTGAAAAAGCTTTCGATAGACTAACAGAGAGGTTGAATAATTTGCTGGATAGATTAAGATAGGAAGGTCTTCTTTGCGGCTAATTCTCCGCAAAGGTTAGCCGATTTCAAAGACAACAAAAGGCTTGCAGCTTCTCTGCTTGCCTTTTGTTTTGTATACAAAAAGGTCAGGTGCTTAAGGGTAACACCCGACCTTTTTTCCACTCTAATGAATGTCTTACGATTCACGCTTAACCCCCATTAAGGGAGGACTCTATTATCCTAGCAAAATGTTTTCTTATTGTCAAGTTTGTTGTGCAATATCTTATCCCCAACTAATTAAATTGACTTTCGCGAAAACGAGAGTATACTATCCACAGACGAAACTGTTCATTTGACTTTATAATCTAAGTATAGTAGATTGTAGCAAAACTGCTGTCTCCACTATACTTGGGGATGGCAGTTTTGCTCTTTGAAAAGTGAATTGATAATCCCATTTTAGGTTTTACTTAGAGGAAGCCCACAATCTACCCCTAAGCCTGAAGTGGGTTAAGCCCACGGTTCGAGGTTCTAGCAGTTTGGATAAGGATGCCAATAGTTCATCCTCCCAACTTCATTATGCAAACAATGAAGGAAGTTATTCGCTGTTAGGAGTAAAGAGGTTCTACGACCGCCTCGCCTCGAACGGGGTTACCAGTTCACTTTTCAAGTTTTGCTTTTTAAAATTTCTAGTGTTAAGAGAGCTTTAAGGACAACGCTCTATAAACCGTTCTTCAACACTTGCGACTTTTTAAATTCCAGGCTCTGTCCTACACTCTGACAACCTGGACTTCCAAAAGGTCACAAGTGAAAAGGGAAACATCGTAGAAAGGGCTATGGTACTAATCCCTAAAACACTAGCTCACTCTTCAATCGAGGGTATGGAAGGGTAGAGAGTGAGTTAAAACCCCTTATATTTGTCAAGGATAATGAGTAAAACATAATGAGTAAAACTAAAGAGCAAATTAATGAAGAAATTGAAAAACGAAGAACTTCTTGGTTAAGTGAAGAAGAGGTTATTAAACCGACAGCGGAAGAAATGGAAAAAGCAAAAGCGGAAATGGCGAGAGTAAGAGAATGGGTACATGCTCAACCATGGTTTAAAGAGAAACATGAAAAGTAGTTATCCCCACATTATGCTTGACAACTACAATTATAAGAGTATACTAGATTGGTGAACCAAAATTTGAAATTTGATTTTCCATACAATACTGCTAGATACTGGCAGAATCACTTTAGAGCTGGAATGATTTTAATTGGTGTAGAAGATTCTATTCCAGAATGGTTAGGAACCGATAATGATTGGAGAAAATTAAAAGAATTAGATAGAGAAAATTAGCATGGAAACAATTATAGGAATTGTAGTAGCAGTATTCGTTGTCAGTTTATTTGTTGGTTCATTCAAAGCAATCTAACCAAAAATAAAATGAAAAAAAGCATATTAAAATTAGCCAAAGAGTATCTAGGTGAACCTTGCTTGCATCCCTATCACCCAACGGTAGATTACCTTCTTGAATCCGAAGCGATTTTGAGGTTCGCAAGGTGGGCGGATAGAAAAATTAAAAAATCTAACCAAAAATAAAATGGAAGAAGCATATAAACACTTAGAAAACGAGTTCTGGCGACAAGAGGAAAGGAACGAGCAAGAGAGGATAAGTGAAAGTGATTAAAAGTTAATAAAAAATAAAATGAGAAAAGAAATAATAATTTGTAATAGCTGTGGGAGTGTAATTTATGGAGATGATAAAAAGATTTCAGAGGAGAATTGTGAGTATTACACTTTGAGTAAGCGTTTTGTTCCAGGTTGGACTGGTATTTCCAAGTTAAGTGAAGAAGCTCTTGATGTATGTGCTGATTGCGTGGCAAAAGCGATTAAAAGTTAATAAAAAATAAAATG
>JAYKJL010000045.1:0-16737 GCA_035285725.1 Nostocales cyanobacterium 94392
TCGCAGTTTCGATTATTGAGGTAGGTTTGGATTTCTATAGCAATTGACAATGCTTTAATCCCGTGTTTCATTAAAAGGATTAAAAACCACAATTTCTATCCCCTCAAAATCCCTTTCATTACGAGTCACCAAAATATAGATCGCTTGTAGGTTGGGTGGAGGCTTTGCGTAACCCAACATTTCTTATTTTGGCTCGATGCTCCGTGGTAGCGTTATACGATATTTCGCCTTACCGAGGGTAGACCTACGCTAAAATTAAAGCATTCAATAAAGTGGAGAAACTAACTTTGAAAATCTTTAACATAACTATCTCTAATCTTGATGATGACATCAAATATCGTCTACAAAAACAAGCCGAAAAACATGGTCGTTCTCTTGAAGAAGAAGCTAGAGAAATTCTTCGCTCTGCTTTAACAGAAAATAACAAAGATACATCAAATATAGCTACTATAATTGAGCAGCGTTTTGCGAATTTGGGAGAATTTGAGTTACCTGAAGTTAAGAGAGAACCTATCCGCACCGTCTCAACATTTGAAGAATGATTATTCTTGATACAAATGTCTTGTCAGAATTAATGAAGCCCAAAAAATCTGAAATAGTTCGTAATTGGGCTGTTCAACAATTTTTAACTGATTTGTTTACTACGACAATCACTCAAGCAGAGATTCTTTATGGTATCGCTTTACTCCCTGCTGGAAAACGACGAGATGAACTTAGTCAAGCAGCACATCTGATGTTTTTAGAAGATTTTGCTGGACATGTTCTTCCTTTTGATCAATCTGCTGCTGTCGCTTTTGCAAATATTGCATCCCAAAGAAGGCACAATGGAACTCCTATTTCTCAAGCTGATGCGATGATTGCTGCTATTTGTTACACCTGTGGAGCAACTATAGCAACACGAAATATTTCTGATTTTGAAGGGTGTGGTATTTCGATTATTAATCCTTGGGAGCCTCAAACACCGTAGCTTGTAGCTTGTAGCTTGTAAGTTGGGTGGAGGCTTTGCATAACCCCAAATTTGTTATTTCAAACCATCCGAAATATCTCTCAACGTTGGGTTACGATACAAACAAATTATTCCTTAAACTTGCATACATCTCCTGTGTCTCCACCCAACCTACATTAAACTATATAATTTCAAGTAAGATGAAATGAACCAGAGAGATTTTGTTGTCATGAATAAAAGGACTCAACTACTCGAAGTAATTGCAGCTTTACCAGAGGAATTAGTTGACCAAGCATTAAATTACGTGCAAATGTTGCAAAATCCGATTCAGATTACACCTGGAGTTTGCGGAGGACAAGCGCGAATTAGAAATACACGAATTCCCGTATGGACTTTGGTAGCATATCATCAACAAGGTTCCCCCAATGAGGAATTATTGGCAAATTATCCTGGATTAACTGCAATAGATTTAAGTGCTGCTTGGCATTACTACGAACAAAATACCGAACAAATCGACCGAGAAATTGCCCAGGATGATTTAGTTTGATGGCATTATAATTTTACTCCAATGAAAATTTCCCGATCGCAATGGTTAATTTACTCAGAGCAGAGGGATATGATGTATTAACTTCCTACGAAGCAGGTCAAGCAAATCAAGGTATTCCTGACGATGTTGTTTTGCAGTATGCGACAAAAATGGGTCGCATTTTGATTACGGAAAATCGCCAAGATTTCATAGATTTACATCGAACTATATCAAATCATGCTGGTTTAATTATTTTTAAAAGCGATCGTGATTATGCAGGGAAAGTCAAGGCGATAATTGATTTTCTTAATGAAGATAGTCGAACCCTACAGAATCGTTTGCTGCGGGTTATGAAGCAAAATATAAAAGCAATCGGACAGATTTTTGTTGTTCAGGAGTATGGTAAAAGTTGATTACTATTTCTTGAATATAGCTCATAATTCCACTTGGCGGTTGTCAAAGTCTCTTTGACGTTCTAAATCTATATCCACACCAACTAGAGGAGAATTTTGAAAAAAATCAACTAAATTTTCTGATTCGGTTTTGGGGTATTTATTTTCTATTTGTCTAGTCAAATAATGGATTAATTGTATCTTATCTTCTCTGCTTAAATTATCAATTTGTTTTAATAACGTATTCACGGGTAAATTGCAACGAGAGTTTGAAGATCTTTAAAAATCCCATTAAAAATATAAAAAATAGAAATATAGCAAATTTAACAATAAAGGGCAGACTAAATGTCCACCCCACAAGAAATTTATCAAAAACTATCAATTACTGATAACTGTTAACTGATTAGCCACCAGCAACAGCAGGAACAATACTAACTTCATCCCCATCCTTTAAAGGTGTTGCTGCACCATCTAAAAAGCGGATATCTTCGCTATTAACATATAAATTTAAAAAACGACGGGGTTTTCCGGATTCATCACACAAACGTCCTTTGATACCCGGACAAGCTTTTTCTAAAGAATCGAACAGTTCGGAAATAGTACTACCGTTACATTCTAAAGTAGCTTGATTATTAGTGAATTTTTGCAATGCAGTTGGAACGAGAACTTTTACAGACATATCTTTGAAAATAGCGAATTGTTAATGGGTAATGGGTAATGGGTAATTGGTAATTAAAATCCGTGTAATCCGTGTAATCCTTTTTAATCCGTGATTAGAATTGGTAATGGGTAATTGTCAACTATCAACTGTCAACTGTCCACGGTTTTAAACCAAAACCTGCTGCCATTCTAAACGCTCTAGGGTACGGGAACGCTCTAGGGCTGATTCAAAACTATCGAGTTTGGCATCGATTGTCAAAGGTTCGCCAACGTAGGCTTGTATGGCTTCTTGGGTTTTTAAGCCGTTGCCTGTAATGTAAGCGACGGTGGTTTCTTCGGGGTCGATTTTGCCTGCTTCTACTAATTTCTTCAATACGGCAATTGTTGTACCACCAGCTGTTTCTGTGAATATGCCTTCGGTTTCCGCGAGCAGTTTCATTCCTTCGATAATTTCAGTGTCTGTGACTGATTCTATATTACCGTTGGTTTTGTTTGCGATTTCGACAGCGTAAATACCGTCTGCTGGATTGCCAATTGCAATTGATTTAGCAATTGTGTTGGGTTTTTCTGGCTGAATAAAATCCCGTCTTTCTTTGAATGCTTTGGCTATCGGTGAACATCCTTCGGCTTGCGCTCCGCTGAATCGGACGTTTTTAGCTTCTACTAAACCAACTTCTACAAATTCGTTAAAGCCTTTATAAATTTTACTGAATAATGAACCGCTTGCTAATGGTGCCACAATATGGTCTGGTAGTTCCCAACCTAATTGTTCTGCTACTTCAAAACCTAATGTTTTGGAACCTTCGGAATAGTAAGGACGTAAATTAATATTGACAAATCCCCAACCATGTGTATTCGCAACTTCCGAACACAGACGATTAACTTGGTCGTAATTACCCTTAACTGCCATTAATGTCGGGCTATAAATAAGACTTCCTAAAATTTTGCCTGCTTCTAAATCGGCGGGTATAAACACGCAGCAATCTAAACCAGCATGAGCTGCGATCGCGGCGGTTGAATTTGCTAAGTTACCAGTGCTAGCGCAGGATACGGTGGTGAAACCCAATTCTTTAGCACGAGTCAAAGCTACTGATACCACCCGATCTTTGAAGCTGAGGGTGGGCATATTAACAGCATCATTTTTTATATATAATTTTTTTAAACCCAAGCGACGAGCTAAACGGTGGGAGCGTAACAAAGGAGTCATACCCGTTCCCACATCAATGGGGTTTTCGCTGGTTACAGGTAAAAATTTCTGATAACGCCATATTGAATTTGGACCGGCTTCAATAGTTTTGCGAGTAATAGTTTGACGCAAGTTGCTGTAATCATACTTTACCTCCAAAGGACCAAAGCACAATTCACACACATTTTTAGCTTCAAGTTCGTACTCTGCGCCGCATTCTTTACATTTCAAAGCATGAAATGCATGAGTAAGAGTTTGGTTTTGGATATTGGTTGCCGCTTGCATTTGGTATTCCTCCCGGTCGAATGTTTTACTGTCAACTGTGGGGTGATACTAACACGCCTCAAATACCGAGTCAAACAAACCCGATAATTTTTGTCGGGATTAAATTAAATCAGTGAACAGTCAACAGTTATCAGTTATCACGGTTTTTAACTGATAACTGATAAGTGGGGGACTAGCCGTGCCAATTGATTTACAGTTTTTAACTGATAACTGATTAGGAATAGCCGCAAGTGTCACAAAACTCGGATGGTGCCGTACTCTCACTTTCATATGATTGCGTTAAGAATTGTTGTAGTGTACAAGCAACGGCAATAAAGGGGGATATTATATACACCCCTTTTTGCCTCCCCTACAAGAAAAATATGCCAGTTGCGGCTATTCTTACTGATAACTGATAACTGATAACTGTTGATTGAGTAGGAGTAGTTCATGAATTACCCCTATTATGACAACTATCTAACCAGACAAAAGTTAAGTAATTAGGCGTTGTTGAAAAGAAGTATGAATCAAAACCGAAACCTCTGTCTCAAAATCTAAATTCATGTCCGGATTCTACAACGCCAGTAATTAATCAAAGAATCAAATCGATAATTTGTTTTTTTGAATTAACACATAAACTGTGATAAATCTGTGACAAAGATACGTAAATAATCGCAAAAATTAAAGTATTCAATTGAACTATAAATAAATCCGGAAGAATTACTCTAATGATCTAAATTTCCATATATTCACTGACGATATAGTAAAAATTTAAAATTAAGATTTATTTGTTACCAAAATTACTTTTGATGTTCCTGGTAAATCAAAAAACTCGAATAAATCGAGTTTTAGAGTAGTTTCCAGACATCAGGGTTGACTCGAACATCTACCAAATTACTCAGGAAATATCAAAGCTAATTAGGTAAAAACTATGAGCAATTCCGGAAAGAGTTGTAAATAAAAACCTACGTATTTAAACGTAGGCTTAAAAAACATAATTTGCTATTAATTCAAAAATGTCACAGAAAAAGAATTTTGTCAAAAAAGGACAGTTCTACCGTTCCTTGGTTGCAACTGCATTAATTGCTAATGGTGTATTTCAATTTGTTGTACCTGTATTAGCTGAAGGTACCGCAGGTGGTCAAACAATTGATAACACTGCTACAGCAACTTACGAAGACCCCAACAACCCAGGAGAAACACTAAATACTACTTCTAATACAGTGACGATAACTGTTGCAGAAGTTGCCGGTATTACTGTTACTCCTGCAAATACAGAGTTTCAAGATGGAGGGGATGTAGCTGGAGATGGCAAAATAAACGTTGGTGACGAGCTTTATTACAACTATACCGTTACTAACGTTGGTAACGACCCTACTAAATTCCGCATTCCCGACCAACCCACAGTAACGGGACCGGCGACACTCGATGGTAAAGTAGAAATTAGTTACGATGGAGGTCAAAGCTGGGAAGAAGTTGCTCAAGGAGGAACTACTACTAACTCAATTGAACCCGATGAATCTGTTTTAGTCAGGGTTCCTGTCAAAGTTGAACCAGGAGCTCAAAGTGGAGATAAAATCACGGTTAAATTAGGTGATACCCCCGCTGATGACCAGAACATTCCTCGGAGCAGCGATGGTGGTGACGTTTACACCGTAGATAATGGTGACGCTGATGGGGTAACAGGTGAAGTCGCTGGGACACCTGCAAACGGCGTTCGTGAAGCGAGCGCAACTTTAGAAGCAGTAGTAGATTCTACCCTCAAGACATATACTCTAGCTAAAGTCTTAAAGGTTCGTAGTGACCACACGGTTGCGGGTGCAGATGGTGCTGTAGATGATACAGTTACCTATGATTTAAGTTTAAAAGTTGAAAATACTGACCCAACTGGTAACGGAATTAGTACTGCACCTTTGGAAGGAACTACGATTCCCGGCTTAACTGGTGATAATATTTTAGTTTCCGATGCGATTCCAGTAGGTACCCAACTTGAAAGTGTTGTTGTTCCTCCGGGTTGGACAGCAGTTGTTACTACCACCCCTGTTGGTACAATAGCGACTAAAGCTACTTGGCAGAATTTAAACCCCAGTGCTATCCCAGCTAATGTGACAAGAGTCGGTTTTGTCCGTACTGGTAGCATCGCTCCTGGACAACAAGTAAATGGATTCAAAGTGACTGTGAAAGTCACGAGTACAGACTCTTCAGTAATAGTTGCTAACATTGCTCAATTATTTGGTGAAAGTCCCACTGGTAAGGATGTTTACGACGAATCTGGTGACAACGATCCTAGTAACTACAATCCCCAAACCCAACTTTTCCCTGGTACGACTACACCGGGTGAACTTCCCCCAGATGATTTACCTGATGGTGAAATTGATGACGGTTCCATTAACCCGACAGATACCAATGGTAATGGTATTCCTGATGAAGCTGAGACTCTCGGTGTTGATACCCAGAATAACAACACGGGTACTGGAGCAGGTGGTGAAGTAAACATCTTCACAATCAGTCAACTGGGAGATACTTCGTTATTAAATGGTCCCAAGGATGCACCAGATGCAGTTGCAGAGAATGATAATAATAAAGATTTTACAAATAAATCTTCCTTGGTACCTGCGGCAACTAAACCTGGTACACCAATCGACCCAGATGGTGTAAGTTTTACTAATACAATTCTAAATACTGGGCTTGCTGCTGCTGATATTGTCTTACAACCGATTGCACCAGCTACTACAACTGACTTACCTGATGGTACGGTAGTTACAATTACTTATGATAGTCAGTTAGCTACTTATACATATAACGGTGGTACATTCACTATTCAAACTGGTCAAACTCCAGTCAAGATTCCTCAAGTTGCACCTGATGCTACTCAAAACTACGGTGTGGAAGTAAATCTACCCGCAGGTACCAAACTTTCTACTGACACTGATGTACAACGTGGTTATCCAGTACCAATCAAAGCCTTTGTTGATAACGATGGAAATAATACTCCCGATGACGACGGTAATGGAAATCCCGCAGAAAACATCACCATTGACCGTGTTTACACTGGCTATCTACAAATGGTCAAAGAAACCCGCGTACTTAAAGCTACTGGTCCAAATGTAGCACCAGGTGATGAAACATTCAGTACTACTCCTAAGAAGCCTGCACCTGGAAATATTTTAGAGTACCGCATTACTTATAAGAATATTTCCGAGCCTCAATCTGGTACTAATAATGTGATTTTGAACGCTAGCGATATCAAGATTACTGAGGATGGCACTGATGACAAACTCGGTAATAACTGGGCGAAAGATAATGATAATAATGGAGAAATAGATACTAGTAATATTACTACTTCTGCAAAAGATTCTGGTAATGCAAGTATTCAATTTACTCCTAATGGAGACCAGACAGGTACAACCGCTGCTACTGACGTTACCAAATATGTCGTCACAGTTAGTAAAGACGTTGCACCTCAAGAAATGAGAACCTTTACCTTCCAGCGTCGGATTAATGGTACTGGATTGACTGGTAATCCCCCAGTACCACCAGCACCACCAGCACCATAGTCAGAGTTAACCAGGAGGCTCAGTCTCCAAACCTAGTTCCCAGCCTGAGCCTGGGAACCAGAATAAGTAATAATTTTTTCAGGTAATGAATATGAAACGTTCTTCTGTGGCAAGTTTAAGTGTAGTTGCATTAATTGCAGGTTTCACATTTGGGAATCAGATTCCTGTAGTTGCTAATCTATTTCAGGATGGGGTTGCTGTTGCTCAAAATGCCAAACAAGGACAAGTACAATTACGGTTGAAAGCGGAAAAGAAAATTGTCCAAAAAGATGCTCAAGGTAAGCAAAAAGTAATTTGGCAAGAATTGTCAAACGGGGCTAAAGTGCAGCAAGGAGAAGTACTCCGTTACTCGATATCAGGTGCGAATAATGGTGAGAAAGCGGTTAATAACCTTGCAATTAATCAACCGATTCCTAAAGGAATGGTTTATGTACTTAACTCTGCAACTGTAAATAAAAATACAGACGCACAAATTACTTACAGTATTAACGGTGGTAAGACTTTTGTTAAAAATCCCACTGTCGAAGTGAAATTACCTAATGGGCAGGTAGAAACTCGTCCCGCTCCCGATACTGCTTATACTCACATTCGTTGGAATTTCGGTAAATCTCTTCCTGCGAAAGCCTCGGTTGATGGGACTTATCAGGTAAAAGTACGGTAAAGAGATTTTAGATTTTGGATTGAACAAAGTTAGCAGTATTAATACTCCACCACATTTATTCTGCGGGGTTATCTATTTGTAGTGGGAGCGTCTTGCTCCCTAGTGGAATGACTTTTCCGCGAAAAGATTACCGAAAAAAAAACCGCAGAAACGCAGAGAACACGGAGGAAAGAGATCAAGAGAGATAACTAATGTGGTGAACTATTAAGTCTCTAAATCAACCGAAGGTGAGCGGTTTAGTTATAAGTAAATATGAGGAGAAATTCGTGCGTAGCCAAAAAAAGCGATACCATACTTATGGTAGTAGCTGGTTTAAACGGATAGCGGCTACCTTTTTAGCAGGAAGTATTATTCAAAGTCCGATATCTGTATTCGCTCAAAAGGTTCCGAGTCCAACAATTAGTAACCAAGCTGAATTTAGTTATACAAATCGAAAAGCTAATCAAATTTTTCGCGGCAGTACCAGTCAAATACAAACAATTCCGGATGCTCGATTAGTTGATCCTTTAGGAAGAATTTTAGGTTGTGGAGGAGAAGTTTTAAGTGATTATACAGGATATACTGTCGCTTTATATGACCCCGACCCTAATGACCCCACGGGAACGGAATTAGGACAGTTAACTCCATTAACTCCGACGGAATTGCCTGATATTGAAGCAAACGGTGTTTTTAGAGGTATTGAACCAAATGAAACTAATATTAACCCATTTCCTTTAAATAATTTAGATGAGGGTTTTTACAACTTTTTATTCGACCCTAATAAAGGTCAAACTGATGCTGGTAGAAGTTTTATTTTGGTCGTTAATCCTCCAGCAGATTCGGGTTTTTCTCAACGAAGAATCAAGTTAGAAATTAATCAAAGTACTGGTGGGATTCAAGATAATATTGTCCGCTACACTGCTACATCTTTGGATGGTCAACCAATCAGCGTTAATGGTGGGATTCAAATTAGCGATACGGTTGTTTTTGTCCCCAATGCTGAAACTATTGGACTAGATTTATTAGCATTTCAATTTGATTTGGGTTTGTGTCAAGCAGAACAAATTACTATTACTAAAACGGGAGATAGAGCTACTGCTGAACCTGGAGAAACTACGGTTTATCGTCTATCGTTAAGAAATACGGGTGATGCTGGTTTGGATAATGTAGTTGTTACTGACCAATTTCCTCTAGGATTTAAATTCTTATCAGAATCGGTTCGGGGTGAAGTTGCAGGGGAATCTGTTACGGTAACTACTGAAGTTAATGGTTCTACTGTGACTTTTCGTACTGATGCTACGATTCCAGTTGATGGAGTTTTGAATATTGCTTATGCTGCTAAATTAACTCCTGATGCGGTACGGGGTTCTGGACGTAATACGGCTACTGTTAACGCTCAACGTGTTGATAATGATTTTGCTGTTAAAGATGGTCCAGCCACACATTTACTCAAGATTCGACCAGGTATTACTGCTGATTGCGGTACTATTATCGGTCGGGTATTTGTCGATAAAAACTTTGACGGGGAACAGCAACCAGGGGAACCAGGTGTTCCCAATGCGGTTATTTTCTTGGAGAATGGCAACCGTATTACTACTGATGCTGATGGTTTGTATTCAGTCAAAAATGTATTACCTGGTAAACATACAGGAGTTTTAGATTTACAGAGTTTACCCGGTTATACTTTAGCTCCCAATGTCAAGTTTAAAGAGCGCAACAGTCAATCACGGTTAGTAAATTTAGAACCCGGTGGAATGGTAAGAATGAACTTCGCAGTTACTCCCAGCTTTGGTGAGGGGGCAAAGAAATGAAACTCAACTTAAAGTTAATCGTCGCGATCGCTGGGCTAACTAGTGTCGTATTATACCCATTGGTCGCAAGTGCTGAATCTACTAGTAACTCGAATTCTGATTTACAAAAAAAGACTAATTCAGGAACCGGAACGGTTGAAGATTATGGAAATAAAAACCGCAAAGGCGCTGAGAACGCTGAGGAAAGAGGTAATGAGAGATTGGTGGTTTTAGACGGGGATAGGAGTAGTAAGTCTAGTCGTTTACGGGCAATTGTACAAGCTCATGAGTTAAAGAATCAGAAAATAGAGTTATCTCAAGGTTCAAACGCATTAGTAAATCCAAAAAATGAGCAAATAATCAATGTAGATATAGAAGAAAATTTAGTTGCTATCAAACCTTTTCAACCTGATAGTGATTTGCCTAAAGGTTTACAAAAGCTTGTAGATGAACGAAATCAGGAAATAGATTCACAACAAGAATTAGAAACAACAATTACTATTAAACCTTTTCAACCTGATAGTGATTTACCTAAAGGTTTACAAAAGCTTGTAGATGAACGAAATCAGGAAATAGATTTACGAACAGAAGTAAAAGAATTAATTGCTTTTGAATTATTTTCAAGAAAAGACAATGGTATTTTAGACTTACAAGATGTTGTCTCTCACGTTGAAGAAAGTTCGGAAGTCGCATCTTTACGAAATCTATTGTTACAAGTAAAAACAGATAAAAAAATATCGGATAAGTTACAGGAAATCAAGTCAACGGATAATTATTTACTTGCTTTAGAACCTTTGATTGAAAGGAAAAAATTAGTAGAAGAACAATTGACTAATATATCTGAAGAGAAAACAGATATGAAGGAATGGTTTAGTGAAGTTAATTCGACATTAGTTGCTATTAATGTATTTGATTCAATTAACAATTCTAAAGCACCTGAAAATCTCCCTATTTTAATTACTAAGAATTGGAGAACTGATAATTTTACAAATAAAACTTATAATTTCTCATCATTAATTGCTCTACAATCTGCAAGTTCTTTCGATAATCTTAATCAAATAGCGTCTTATTCTCAGTCTGCTTTTGCTTTACCTAATCCTGAAAGTTTAAATGCTAATTTAACTCCAAATTCTACTCAATATATCTCTCAATTTCCTAAGGATACTAATCATTCTACAACGGTAAAAATCCTTGCTCCAATACCTGATGCTGTTATTGATGTTCCAGCGACTCCAATTGTCATTCAGTTTCCCATCGGTAACGAGGTGGAATTAAGGGTGAACGGAGAATTATCCGATCGTTCTTTGATTGGACGAACTGAAACCGATTCTGAAACTGATTTGGTTACACAGACGTGGTATGGTGTTTCTCTGCAAAATGGGGAAAATATTATATCTGCTCAGGTTCTTGGTTCTCAGGAAGCTCCCACTACTGTAAAAGTCATGGTCAGAGGTGGAGTACATCAATTAAAAATAGATTCAGTAGAAACACGAATTCCTGCTGATGCAAGTTCTACAGCAACTATCAAGGGTGTATTACTAGATGAAAATGGCAACCGTTCTAATCATGATGTAATTGTTACTTTAGCAAGTACAGCAGGAGAATTTCTCGGAAGTGATTTTAACCCGGGACAACCAGGATTTCAAGTACAAGCAAAAGCAGGAGAATTTACCGCTACTCTCAAATCGGATTTGGAAGCCAAAACGGTACGTATTCAAGCGAAAACTGGGAAATTAGAAGCTTTTACTCAATTACAATTTCAAACCGCTTTGCGTCCCAGTTTAATGACGGGGGTGATTGATTTCCGTTTGGGTGCAAGAGGTACGGATTTTTATAGTCGATTTAAGGATTTTCTCCCAGAAGACGAAGACAACGATACCGAAGTCAAATTTCGTTCGGCTGTTTTTGCCACTGGTGCAATTGGTGAATGGTTGGTAACGGGTGCTTATGATAGTAGTCGTTCGCTGAATGAAGATTGTAACTGCGACAATCGCTTGTTTGGCAGCTATCAATTTAGCGAACAGAATTACCCTGTTTATGGTGATAGTTCTACAGTCAATCCAACTACCCCATCTACCGACAGCGTATATTTACGGTTAGAGCGTTCGTCTAAAATTCCGGGAGCTAGTCCCGATTATGCGATGTGGGGTGATTACAATACTGAAGAATTTTCTCGTTCTTCACAACAGTTTACTTCTCTGACTCGTCAGTTACACGGTTTTAAAGCTAATTACAATATTGGAAATCTGCAAGCGACAGCTTTTTATGGAAATAATGTCGAAGGTTTTCAACGTGATACTCTACCTCCTGATGGAACTAGTGGGTTTTACTTTTTATCTCGAAGATTGGTGATACCTGGTAGTGAAACTGTCTTTATCGAATTAGAAGAACTCAATCGCCCCGGTACTGTATTACAACGTAAACAATTGAGTCGTGGTCCCGATTATGAGATTGATTACGACAGAGGAACGGTTTTATTCCGTGAACCGATTTTACGTACCGATGTCAACGAATTTGGTGAAGTGTTAGTCAGACGTATCGTTACTACCTATCAATATGAGGGAGCAGGTGCTGACACCGATATTTATGCAGGACGGTTACAATATAACTTCTCTCGTGGTGTTAATAATGATAGTTGGTTAGCTGCTACTTATCTGCAAGAAAATCAAGGAGCGCGGGATTTTGAATTATACGGTGCAGATGCTCAGTTTACATTTGGTAAATTAGGTAAAATCATCGCCGAATACGCTCGTTCTCGCAATGATTCCAATGAGATGGGAATGATCGAAGGTGATGCTGTGAGAGCGGAAGCAGAAGCGGAATTTATTCGGGGTTTACAAACTCGCGCTTATTACCGTTTCGCAGATACCGGATTTGCTAATGATGCGACAATTAGTTTCGTTCCCGGACAAACTCGTTACGGAGCGCAAATTACCGGAAGAATTACTCAGACAACCAATTTACGCTTTCAATATGACCATGAAGATAACTTTGGTATCGCACCCCAACCGATAGATACTTTTGAAGAGTTATTTTCACCTAGAACAACTGCAATTCCTGGTAGTGAAGTGGATAACTCTCTAACTACAATTGCCGCTGGTATTGTACAGCGGATTGGTAAAGCTAATTTATCTGTTGATTGGATTAAACGGGAACGAGAAGATAGAATATCTCCCGAAACTTTGAATACCGATTCTAATCAATTACGTTCTCGTCTAAACGTTCCTCTGGGAAATAAACTTTCCTTTGTAGCGCAAAACGAAACCACATTATCCGAAAATACAGACGCAGTTTTTCCCGATAGAACCATCTTAGGGATTAATTGGCAAGCAATTCCAGGAATTAATGTTTCGTTAACGCAACAGTTTTACACTAAAGGACAATTTGACGGTAATTCCATCACCAGTTTCAACGTCAACGGTGAACATAAATTTGGTGAAGATACCTCTGTTACCGGACGCTTTTCTATATTAGGTGGAGCAAATGGACCGACTACCCAAGGTGCGTTAGGTTTAAAACAGGGGATAACAATAGCTTCCGGATTGCGATTGAATCTAGCTTACGAACACGTTTTCGGTGACTTCTTCGGTCGTAACGGTACAGGGGTACAATTCGCACAACCCTTCGCTGTCGGTCAAAGCGCTGCATCATTAGGTTTTACTGACGGTGATAGCTATAGCGTCGGCTTGGAATATACTGATAATCCCGACTTCAAAGCTAGCGCTCTTTTTGAACGTAGAAGTTCTTCAAGCGGTAACAACACCGTAATTTCCGCAGGAGTTACAGGTAAAATTTCCTCATCAATTACTGCTTTAGCAAGATATCAACAAGCAGGTTCGAGCAATCAAACTTTAAGAGCCTTAGGAGATACAGCTAATCTGAGAATGGGTTTAGCATACCGTAATCCTCAAGATGATAAATTCAACGCTTTATTGCGCTACGAATACCGAAAAAATCCCTCAACAATTCCCGATACTATCTTATTCGGAACAGGAACGGGTGCAGAAGATCATACTTTTGCCATAGAAACTATTTACGCACCGAATTGGCAATGGGAATTTTACGGTAAATATGCTTTACGCAACAGTACTACTTATTTAGCCAATGATTTCTCATCTAAAAGTACGACAAATCTCGGACAATTACGCGCTACTTATCGTTTAGGCTACAGTTGGGATTTAGTTGGGGAAGCTAGAGTAATTACCCAATCTGACTATACCGAAACCGGCTTTGTTGTCGAAGCAGGTTACTATCTAACTCCAAATTTAAGATTAGCAGCAGGCTACGCTTTTGGGGAAATCGACGATCGCGATTTTGATGGCAGTCGTTCCGCGAGTGGACCATATTTAGGTTTAACTGTCAAACTCAACGAGTTATTTAACGGTTTCGGTTTACAAAAAAGAGTACCCCGTCAAGAAATAGAACAGCGACAATTTTTGATTAATCAACTTAAGAAGGGAGCAGGGAATAGGGAGCAGGGAACAGAGAAAATTGCCACTGCTCAAGAAAATCTGATTGAAGCATTAACCGAAAATCTTAAAGGAGATAATAAAGCCAAACAAATAGAAAAAACGCTGTTAGAAAAACTGATGACAGGACGTAGGAGATGAAGAAAGATATATGAAGCTAAATATACATTTGCTTTATCAGCTTTTTTATCAAGATTTCTTGATTTAAAAGGCTTTTTTCTCAACTGTCTTCAGTAATAAAACGGTCATAAATATGTATAAAAAATTGAAAGAGTATCAAAAAAAATCTTTTTTTAAAAGGGAACAGAGCTTGAAAGGAATAGGTGAACTCAAGTCGAATCAACTTTTAAGAGTTCGCTGTTTTGATCAACTTTTGGGAATAATACCAATTTTATTGTTGATAACTCCGAATATTGCTTTTGCTCAACCAGCCACAACAGCTTTAACTTTACGGGTAGTAGTCAATAGTAATCAAGATGGAGCTATACAGGCTGATGATATTCTGACATTACGCGAAGCAATTGCGATCGTCAACGGCAATCTATCTTTAGAACAATTAAGTCCGGTTGAAAAATCTTTAGTATCATCTACAGGTAATCAATCACGAATTGAATTTAACCTACCTCCCTCACAAACTAAAATTACTCTTGAAAGCGTTCTCCCGGCTTTAACAACTCCCGGATTAATCGTTGACGGTACTTCTCAACCAGGTTACGAAGCGAGTAAATCAGCAACCGCAGAAATTGAAATTCCCATTCCTGTGGTGGAAATCACTTCTGCTGCTAATAAAGAAGTATTTCGTGGTTTAACGGTAGCTGCGGATAATATCACTATTCAAGGGTTGAGCTTACACGGCTTCAGTTCTCAACATCGAGATACTGCTAGTTTACCTCCAGGGGATATTGTTATTTTGGGAATGGATAAGGGAGGACAAAGGGATGGGGAGATGGGAAGATGGGGAGATGGGGGGAATTATTCTTCGGAAGCTGCGAAAAATACAATTATTAAAAATAATTGGTTGGGTATTACTTCTGAAGAAGAGTTTCCGAATAAGACTTCTGCTTTTGGGGTTTCGGTGTTTAATGCAACGAATACAACTATTAACCGTAATCGTATTGCGAATCATGAAGGTAGCGGGATTATTACTGGGAAGTTAGCGAAAAATACTCAAATTACAGAAAATATCATTGTCGGTAACGGAATTGCGGGAATGCCCGATGCAATTAGATTAGAAGGTAATATAAATAATTCTCAAGTTTCGTCAAATTTAATTTGCGCTAACGATGGTAGTGCTGTTTACTTATTTAAGCCAGAAGGTTCCGTACAAATACAGTCGAATAACATTAAATATAATGGTAAGCGCTTGCGACGGGCTGGTGTTTATTTGATGGGTAAAAATCATCAAGTAATTAATAACCAAATTACTAATCAAACAGGTTCCGGAGTTACAGTTACAGCTTATCCTGATAGCGAAAAAAACATTATTAGAGATAACAGCTTTGCTAATATCGAAGGATTGAGTATCGACCTCAACACCAGACATAATGCAGGAGTACGCGACTTTCAACGTGGAGACGGTCCCAACCCACCCCGTGACTCCCGAAATCGTCGTTTAGATACAGCAAACCGAGCCATCAACGCACCACAATTTCTCAGTTCCGAATTTATAATTATCGACGGTAAAGTAAATATTGATGGTAAAGCCGACCCAGGTAGCGAAATTGACATTTATAAAGTTGTTGCTAACAGCGAACAGCAAATAGATTTATACCCCGCTTACTCAGCATTAAGAGAAGTAATTACCAGAGTTAAAACCGACGACAAAGGAAGATTTCAAACTACATTCACAAACCTGCAACCGGGGGAAATGATCAGCGCGATCGCAACTGATCCAAAATACGGTACCTCGGAACCAGCAGCAAATACCATCATCAAATCCGTTGGTGATTCTGGAACAATCGAAAATCCCACATCTAAAATCCAAAATTTTGCAGTTCCCACCTGTACAACCCGTCCAGTTGTAGAACCACCACCAGTAACACCCGAACCAACACCAATTCCCGAACCGACACCAGAACCAATTCGTTTAAGCGTACCCAGAAACATTCACTTTGCACTAGATAAAGACTTTATCAGTCCTAATAGTGGAGAAATTCTGGATAAAATTGCCGAAATCATGGAGCAATACCCCACCATAGTTATCGAACTACAAGGACACACAGACTCCCGTGCTAGTGATGCTTACAACCAAGATTTAGCGAAGAGACGAGCAACAAATGCGAGGAATTACTTAATTAAAAAAGGTAT
>JAYKJL010000046.1:0-3422 GCA_035285725.1 Nostocales cyanobacterium 94392
CCGTAGAGAGCAAGGGTTTAAGACCCCCGCCACAACGAAGTTTGGCGGCTTACAATTAGTGGCGGGTCTGAATCCCCCACTAATTGTTCCTTCTGCCCTCTGCCCTCTGCCCTCTGCCTTCTTCAATAATTACCTTTGACCTTTGACCTTTGACCTTTAACCTTTAACCTTAATCATCAAGCATTTCTGGGGATACTGCGGGGTTATTTTTGAGTTCTTCGGGGGATTGGTTGCGGATTGTGCTGTCGATTGATGGGGGATGCTTGATTTTGTCCAGTAATTCCGGACTTAATTCCGGTGCTTCTTCTTGAGGATTTGTTTTCTCAGCTTGATTTTTTGGTTTATCTTGGCTCATTTTCTCAAATTTTCCCTTGTAACTTAGCTTATCAGTTTAGAAGAGGGTAGGACAATAACACACTATCTAAAGAATGAAATACTTTTTCCCTTTTCGATCATAATAATTTTTAGATCAGACAATCCCCCATTACCAATTACCAATTACCAATGCATAATTCAATCAAAATCACCGTTAAATTATTCGCTGCTTATCAAGAAGCTTATAATGTACCAGAATTAACCCTGGAGTTTCCTGAAAATACTGCGGTGTTGCAAGTAAGAGAACATTTAATCAATGAACATCCGGAATTAGAAAAATGGCGGGATGTAACGCGGTTTGGTGTAAATTTGAATTTTGTGGAACCAGATACCCTTTTACATGATGGAGATGAAGTGGTGTTGATTCCTCCGGTGAGTGGGGGGTAATGTTATGAGATGGAGAGAAGCAAAGTTCGGGGCATCCCTGTCTGTCCAAGTTATTTTACAATAAAAGAAGTAATATTCTGCTTTTAATCGCAAGAATTACCATGGCAGGCACACACATTCGCTTCGACTGGGCAATAAAAAAGCTATTACAGGATAAAGCTAATTACGTTGTTTTAGAAGGATTTATCAGCGAATTATTAGGAGAAGATATTAAAATAGATTCTATATTAGAAAGTGAGAGTAATCGACTCACCCAAGAGAATAAACTCAATCGGGTAGATATTTTAGCTCAGAATACAAAAGGGGGGTTGTTGTTAATTGAAGTCCAAAATAGCTCTGAGAATGATTATTTTCATCGGATGCTGTACGGAGTCTCGGCATTAATTACGGAATACCTTGGGAAAGGGGAAGCTTACAGCAAAGTTAAAAAAGTCTACTCGATTAATATTGTTTACTTTTCTCTGGGGCAAGGAAGGGATTATATCTATAAAGGAAAAGTAGACTTTTGCGGAATTCATCTCAACGATAAATTAGAACCTTCAGAATTACAAAAAGAAATATTTAAAGTTGAGGAAGTATATGAAATATTTCCGGAATATTATGTGTTGAGAGTCAATAATTTTAATGATGTAGCGAAAGATAGTTTAGACGAGTGGATATATTTTTTGAAAAATAGCGAAATCAAAGACGAATTTCAAGCCAGAGGTTTAGCGCAAGCAAAAGACAACTTACGAATTGAGAATTTATCCAAAGCTGAAAAAGCTGCATATCAAAAATATCTGGAAGATAAAAGATATGAAATCAGCATCATTGAGAGTGCAGAAATTACGGGAGAATTAAGAGGGAGAAAAGAAGCTAAGTTAGAAATAGCTAGAGTCATGAAAGCCAGAGGAATTGAAATTAATTTAATTGTTGAGACGACGGGGTTAAGTATCGAAGAAATTGAAAAACCCTAATGTAGAGACGTAGCACTGCTACGTCTCCGTGTTTATGGTTGTATTTACCATTGCAATATAGTTTGGGGTTGTTTATGTCATATTCGTAGGTGCGCTATATGGGGTTATCGTGTCGCGTTTGGGTTGCGGGGAGGGAGACGTAGCAGTGCTCCCGATCTCTACATACATCTAAGTCATTTCACCCTTCCTCGGAAACGAATAAACCCATAGGAACCAGTGGGTGTACCGGGTGCTGTAGCGTTAGGTAAATTCTCCAAATTCACCACAACCGCACCGTTGGTATTTGTACCATCACATTTAATATTGGGATAAACAGTAGAAGGTTCAACACCAGGAGGGAAGTATTGCGCTGCATCACCATCCTTGACATTAGTTAACGATTGTGTATTACCATTTTTAAACCACAAAATGCCTCTATCTGAATTTTGTGATCCTGCCGTTGCTTGGGGTTGATTATTAAAGCTGGTGGGAATGAAGGTAACGTTAGAGGGAACGCGATCGCAAACTAGTACGCTTTTGGCTTCGGTGTCTCCAGTTGAGAGGAAGTAGATGGTATATTCGATTTCGTCATCGGGTTTGACTTTTCCACCGTTGATTCCACCAATTAGGAAGGTACTGCTTGTGTCTGAAGTAGTATCAACCCATTTATCGGTATCCGGTTTTGGATCTTCACGTTTTTGAGGTAGTTCTGTGATTTCTACTTTATTATCGTCGTAGGGGTTGGATTCTTCTTGGTTGTAAATACCAAGGTTATCACCACTGTTAGTAGTAGTACCGTCGTTAATTTTGGTGATGCGTTTGATTAATAAAACGTTGGGGTTAGTAAATTTATCAAAACCAAAGTTTTGATTAGTAATCGCAGTACCGGAAACTGTAACCTCTATATCATTGGGTGTTCCCAAGGTGTAACCAGTGGGAATATCAGTATCTGTGGTCTCAACTTGGATTTTGTAAGTGCCATTAGCAACATCAGTAAATGTATAAGCACCGTTTGGATCAGTAGTAGTATTTTTGACGATATTATTACTGCTGTCCAGCAAATTTACGGTAATATCTTGTGGTAATTTCGCTTCGCCACTATCTAAATCATCACCTCCGTCGCTATCTTCATAAAGAGTACCGGAAATAGTTGTTGTCGTGGGAACACTGTTGTAGCAGTATTGGAAGGTGTGTAGACCAATAGTCACAGTACCATTGTTAGCGACTTCATCCTTACCGGAAACAACCCTGATTTCATCGACGGGAACAGGAATTGTCAATTTATATGTATTGGTATTTACATCTGTACCACCTGTGGTGTTACTACTGACAACGGTATCACTCTGACCATCACCATCTGCATCCTTGAGCGTCATTCCAGCACTTAGTTCGCTAAAATTGGCTGCTGTAATTTGGATCGGAGTTCCCTGATAGCTAGCGATGATTGTTGTACCATCGTTGTTATTTAAACCAGCCCCAATCATGGAAAAATTGGGGACACCCGAAGGAAATGATAAAACATAGGTTGCTTCGTTAGTGGTAGAGAGATAGTTAGAGGCATCTTTAGGTTGTAAATATAGATAATCTCCAGTAAAACTACCTAGATTACCATTTTGTACCTGTACGCCACTACTCCAGGTGGCGGTTCCACTCAGCGAAGCACTAACTTGCATACTGCCCTCATAAAATGACAGTGGCATTGAGTTTTGCAGAGGAGTGTTTTTC
>JAYKJL010000047.1:0-4334 GCA_035285725.1 Nostocales cyanobacterium 94392
CAAAGGAGTAATCAGATTAATGCTGTATTAACTCCATCTCAAAGAATCCAACTGAAACAAGCACTCAAGTCTGGTCAAAACTACAATCAAGCGGTTCAATCCCTAAATTTAACAGCAGAACAGAATCAGCGTATTACATTAGTTAACAATGCAGCTAATCTGAAAGTTAAATTAATAGGTAATCAATAACAGCAGAATCGATAAATTGGCGAATTATATTCGCCAGGTGGAGAAGAAGCGATGAATCCAGAAATTGGCTATTAAAACCGCTGCTACACAAACAAAATCCACCGTAAGGTGGATAAAAAAAACAACCCGCGTTCAGCGAAGCTGCGGCTCAGGCGGGTTTCGTTTGTGTAGCCGCGAATTCTATTCGCCAGGGCTATTTCGTAGGGTGTCCGCAGGATATATTTATTCATTTTCATCAAAACCCGACTTCTATGATTCTTGTCGTAGTTGGTTGGGAAAGAAGTCGGGTTTTTACGAACTAAACATCGTTCACACGAGAAATTGTCATAAAAACCCGACTTCTATGATTCCTTGGGAAAGAAGTCGGGTTTTTACCATCTAAACATCGTTCACACGAGAAATTCTCATAAAAACCCGACTTCTATGATTATCACCTACTACTCCCTACTCCCTTACCATAATTACAATTTTCAACACCGACCTACTTAGGTTATAATTACAATCAATTTATAATTGACCTGCCAATCAGAAATAAAAAACATGGAATCATCAAATCTCCGCAGGGAAGTAATCAAAGAAATTAATCTTATCCCAGAAGAAAAGTTAACAGAAATATATCAATTTATTCATGATTTTAGATTAAATATAGAGGCATCTATTGGTACAGTTATTTCCAACCCTCAAAAAGAGAGTACATTGCAACAAAGAATTATGCAATTTGCTGGTTCTTGGAACAATATGTCAGATGAAGTATTTGCTGATTTGAGCGAGGAAATTGCCACACGTCGCTCTGCTGCTTTTTTGAAGAGAAGAAGCGATGAATCCAGCTTTGATTGATACTAATATTGTATCTTTATTTTTCCGCAATAATCCAAATGTTGTTGCACGGTTTCATGCATATCTTAAAGAATACGATAAACTTAATATCAGCATCATTACTTATTACGAAATCGTTAGTGGATTAAAGCATCGAGAGCATCAAATTTATAAAAATATCTGAGAAATACAGGTAAAATATAGAGATTTGTTTTTCAAAAAAAACGCCTGTTTATACCGCAGTCTAGGACTTTACATCTACACCAGTCAATTTAATTTCCTCAAACGGCTTTGAATTCTGATTAATCTCAATCGTGCTTGGTTGAGCAGGCTTACCATCTATCATCAATTTATAACTACCTTGACGCAAACCTTCTAAATAAAATATCCCTGCACCATTGGTAATTGAAACTATTGTTTTCTCTGAACCGATCGCTTCTACTTTCGCACCACTAGTTACATCTCCAGCACTATTGGTGGCTACACCTGCGACGGTATAAGAAAGTGTCATGGGAATTAATACTGGTGTATAGCTACCAGCTACAACTTCAATAGCATAAGCTGATTTGACTGCTGTCCAATCAATAGGATAACCTGCTGGGTCGAGGTCAAGACGGTATATATCTGGGGAAAGATTGACAAAAATGCCGTTTTTATTAATCTCGGTTGGAAATCGAGAAATTTGCTGATTGTTTAGCAATAATAATAGGTTGGCATCTTTGGTATAGATGGCTTCTCCTCTATCCCGTTTACCGTTGTGATTGCGGTCAAAAAATGGTTGGATTAAAAGCCCTCCCCGACTGCGTAAACGTTCAAAACGAGGTTCAGCAGGAGTAATTCCTGTTTGGAAGTTAAAGCGAGGAAATAATTCGATACGGAAACTGGTATCGTCTGAAATAGCTGAGATTTCTTGATAACGCAGACGCAATGTTAATCCTGGAATAGAGTTGCTCGAAGTAGAGACAATAATACCTTGACCTTGAGAACCTAAACCATAGCCAAGGTCAAATTCCCATATACTGTTACCATATTTGAATGTTTCCTGAGAACGATAGCGCCAAGTTAGGCTACTCAGAGAATCTTCACGGTTATTATAGTTACGGGTTTCGTGACCTAGAAGTAAGGAATGTCCGTAATAAAGACTTTTACCAGATAAGTTGTAACTTAGTTGAGAATTAGTACTAATTTCGTTTCCTCGATAAGTAAATTGCAGCTTTTTCCAACGAGAAGCAAGATTCCAACGTAAGTTGTTTTGAGTATCGATATCTGCGCTGGCAAACATTGAGAAGTGGGGCTGGCTGCGGTAAATACTAATACCAGTAGAAAAAGAATCATCTCTACTATTGGTACTAGCTCTAAAACTTATACCTGGAAATGCTTGCCAATTAGCCCAAAACTTTTGGGAAAACTGGTCGCTATTAAAATTAAGATAAAAGTTAGGGGAAGGTTGAAAACGAATATCGGCGTTGTATTCTAAGCCTTTGTCTTTTGTGCCTAGTAAAGCAGAAGCACTCACCCACAAGGGAAAATCACCTGGTTGATAGAATAGTTCTGCTAAACCCATTAATGACTGGTCGTAAATAACTCCTGCACCTAATGTGAGGTCTTCCGTTACACCGCGACGATAACCAATACCACCGCGCCAATCAGTAAAATTACCGAAAAAATTATTGTCAGAATATTCTCGACCAAAGCCACTAGAGACAATTAGCGCTGATGTTCCGACACTCAATTGACCTGGTAATATAGAAAAATTAGCTTCACGAATTTCTGGAGAACTGGTGAGTTGTCCGTTGGGGTAGAGACGAACGCGATAGTTATTACTACCAAATCTGTCGCTAGTGTTAACGTTTTCAAAACGGTAAATTCCCGAAGAATCTACTAGTACTTCGTCAATAACTTCCTCTGCAAAACCTTGGGTTAATTGAACTAGAGTACCCGGTTGTGCTTGTCCACTAATAGTGCGTCCAATGTTATTGGTTTGAAGTCGTTGCTGAGGATTAAATTCTTCTGTGAAAATATCTAATGTCGGTTTAAATCCCCAACGTTGAATAGTAGTAGCACCCCAATAATCACCGCTGTTTTGAGATTGCCAAAAGGTGGGCTGGGAACCGAAAACATAATCTGCTGTTTCTGTGGGACGAAAATACTGAGCTTCACTCAATTCCCAAGTCCTAGTATTAGTTAAATTGGCTTGGTTCGTACTAATATACCAACTACCTCCCAATAATGTACCAACAGCCTTTAATTCACCTTGGTAGTCAGCGTTATTAATGTCAGATTGAGAGTTTGTTTTTCTTCCCGTGATATTAACCTCTTGTCCTACAGCAGCAAAAGTAAAGGGAGGAGGAGAAACTTTAGGTAATCCTTCCAAGATGACGGGTAATTCTTCCGGAGGTTTGCGTTTACTTTGGATATCTAACCAAGGAGGATTAAATTGAATTGCATATTCAGCAAGATTAAATTCTGTAGGGACACCTAAAATAGTCTGAATTTCAGCAATTGAAAAAACTAAACCTAATTCTGGGTCAATTGTTAAATCTTTAGGATTGATACGTTTAACTAAACCAGGAGAACGTAATTCTAATTCACCATTATCTAAATAAGTTTTATTCAGTTTTAAAGCTGCAATCACATCATCAAATTTTACTAACCAATTATCATAAGATACTGCTTGGGAATCATGTTCATATCCGCGCACTAAAGTAGAAGAAATGACATTTTGTTTACCGACATTTATTCCTACAGAAAATAGTGTAAATTTATCATTATTTTTTCTACTTTGAGTAGAAATACCATCTGGTATTTCTAAAAATTCTGAAGGTGAAGTATGACTATCTAAACTTTGAGCGAGGACAGAAATTGTAGTGGAAAGAGACATGAAAATTAGGTTTAATATTACTATTAATTGTTTGTGCCAGGTCACTTTTATTAAGTTTAAATATAAATATGAAGAAATTATTTTGATGCATTACCTGAGATACATTTTGATAAATAAGAGGAATTACAAAAATCAAAACGAGATAATTTGTACCCCTTTACTTAGAAGGTAAAACTGTACTAGTACAGCATAGCGCAAATAGGGCTACCATTTGAAACAGACGAAAAGTTTATGGTATAAGTATTTTTATTTCCGCGTAGCGTTACTAGTTATAGTTAAATTGACGCTAAAAGGTTGAGTTTCAGGGTTATCGTATTTACCCCAAATTAATTTTCCTGTTAATTGATATTCTCCAGGTTTTATTTGTTTATCCTCAACGTTAGGATAAGACAGAATAATATTTCTTTCCCCTTGAGCAATTACCGTAGTCTCACCTTCTTTTCCACTT
>JAYKJL010000048.1:0-34988 GCA_035285725.1 Nostocales cyanobacterium 94392
TAGCAACGGCTGAAAATTTAGTCAATTCAATTGAAAAAATCAACAAAGACTGGGCAAGATATAATGCTGCAAGAGCAATATCGGCATTTTGTACAACATTCAAAATCAATATTGATTTATCGAAATATTCTAAAATGCCTGCACATAATTCCCGGAAGATACCGACGGATGTAGAGATATCTGCGGGGTTTATTAAATTTGTAGATTACCTGAATATTAGAGGTAAACAAGTTAATAAAAATGTTCAAGATAGCTGGCAATTATGGCGTTGGACATATGGAATGTTAGCAGTTTTTGGTTTACGTCCGCGAGAGCTTTTTATTAATCCTAATATTGATTGGTGGTTGAGTGATGATAATACAGATATGACATGGAAAGTTGATAAAGATTGTAAAACTGGGGAACGAACTGTATTGCCTTTATATAAACAATGGATTGTAGATTTTGATTTACGAAATCCCGAATATATAAAGATGTTAGTAGATGCAATTAATCAAAAAGATCAAAATAATCATGCACAAATAACGGCATTAATACAGCGAATTAGTTGGTGGTTTCGTAAAATCGGATTAGACTTCAAACCCTACGATTTACGTCATGCTTGGGCAATTCGGGCGCATATTTTGGGAATTCCCATCAAAGCCGCAGCAGATAATTTGGGACATAGCGTGCAGGTACATACTCAAACTTATCAGCGCTGGTTTTCTTTGGATATGCGGAAGTTAGCAATTCATCAAGCTTTGAATAAGAAAAATCAAGTTGAGTTGGTTAAGGAAGAGAATACTGATTTGATCATCGAGAATCAAAGGTTGAGGTTGGAGGTGGAGAAATTGAAGATGGAAAGGGTTTATCACAATCAATTTAATTTAACGTGAATTCGACGAATAGCTGTACTAAGTCGGGTTTTTAAGAGAAATTTGGGTTGTAACAGACAATCATCATAAAAACCCGATGAATTACCCCACTACAGTATCATAATCATTTAAACCGAATCGAAGCAATGAACATCGAACTCACGTTAATTTACGATGCATTACCACTCCGTGGCAATAAACCCTACTTCTTAGCGCGATCTGCTTGCCTTTCTCGCTGAGTCCCAAGGGGACACGCTTAAGCGAACGCGATCGCAATATTCAACTTTACATCGAACTTAGCAAAAAAGGCATATTTTGTTGTAGGGTGCTGTGACACTTCGACTAATTTTTAACATAATAATAAGGAACCTGTGTGTCAGGCACCAACGCCCCTCTTGTGACACTTGCGGCTATTCCTGTTTACATATAAGACCTTGACGGCAGGGGTAATTGATGGGTAAATAAACTCGTGTAATGGGAAACCGTTAAGGAATCTTTAAATAGGAGTTAAATTATGGAACTCGTTGAACAACTCATCAGCAATTTAGGGGTACAGGAAGAGCAAGCGAAAGGAGGGGCTGGATTAATTTTAAAGCTCGCTCAAGATAAACTCGGAGGTGGAGAATTCGCGAAGGTTGCATCGGTTATTCCTGGTTTGGATACACTTTTAGGTGCTGCACCTAGTGAATCCGGTGGTGGTATGATGGGTGCTTTGGGTGGTATGGCTGCTGGGATGATGGGGGGTAATCAAGGTGCTGCTTTAGGAAATTTGATGAGTTTGGCTGGTGGCTTTTCACAGTTGGGAATGAATGGGGATATGGTAACAAAGTTCTTTCCGATTATTCTTAATTTTGTCCAGCAGAAAGGTGGAACTGAGATAGCAGGTATTTTATCGAAGGTTTTACAGTAACACCAATCATCGGTTATCTAACAATATTACTCAAATTAGATAATCTATTGGCAATTATCGGCTTCAATTCAGTTTGTGTTAATGCAATTACTCCCAAAATTCTCTAAGATTACCGATATAGTTTATTATTCCGTGTTCCCTACTCCCTATTTACTCAAATCGGTAATCTCTATCGTCAAGGGAATAATAATTAGTAATTTAGTAATTTAGTAAATAACATAAAACTAGAGGTCAACTAATGAAAAACATTCAAATAAATACTAGTTGGGTTGAAATTCCTCACAATGATTTATTAATTGATGCTTATTTAGCACAACCAGCAGGTGAAGAGAATAGAAGTGCGGTTATCGTTTTTCAAGAAATTTTTGGGGTTAATAGGAATATTCGAGATATTGCTGAACTAATAGCTAAACAAGGATATATTGCAATTGCACCGGCAATGTTTCAACGTATTGCTGCTGGTTTTGAGTATGGATTTAGTCCAGAAGATTGTGGTTATAGCTCAGAAGCTTATCGTCGGGGTATGGAATGTTATCAACAAGTAAAGTATCAAGAAATATTCAGCGATATTCAAGCTACAATTGCTTATTTAAAAAATTCACCTAATGTTAAAGCTGATTCGATTGGCTGCATTGGTTTTTGTTTTGGTGGTCATGTGGCTTATATGGCTGCAACTTTACCTGATATTAAAGCGACTGCTTCATTTTATGGAGGTGGAATTACTACTTCTAGTTATGGTGAAGAAATTCCAACTTTGAATCGTACTTCTGAAATTAAAGGTGCTATATATACTTTTTTTGGGACAAAAGATTCATTAATATCCCAAGAAGATAATCAGAAGATAGAGGCAGAATTAAAGAAACATAATATTAATCATCGTGTGTTTAGATATGATGCGGGGCATGGATTTTTTGCCGGATTTTTTGTCGATAAATATCCGTTTTTAGCAGAGAATCCCAGTTATAATCCTCAAGCGGCTCCTGATGCTTGGAATCATGTTTTAGAACTGTTTGATAATCAGCTTTAAATCTCATGTTAGGAGATAATTTGGTCATGGCTTTATCCTGTTTGTTGCAGAAAGTTTGTGGAATTGGTTTTGTCGTATTAATATTTTTTCCTATTGTTGCAACTCCTTTAGATACGGAAGATAATCGATTAAAAAACCGCAGAGACAAGCCACTGCGTTGGGCGGGTTCCCCGACTTGTAGCAAGTGGCGCGCGGAGAGCGCAGAGGAAAAAGAACAAGAAGTTAATGGTGGAAGTTTGATAGCACAATCTGAAATTAACTTTGGACGTGTTTTTAAGGAGCTTGGGATTGAAGGCTCAATTATAATTTACGATGCGAGGAATAAGAAATTTTACGAACATAATTCTGCTCGCAATTCCCAAACGCAAATGTTGGGATTATTTTGAATAAAAATATGTTTTTACCCATAAGTAAGTTCGGAAAACTCTACTAACTCATATCGTAAAAGCGAACCTAACTTTTTATCTATAATTTTATATTTCTAACTATTCTATCTGCGAGCAAATAGAAACTCGATTTGTATTTTTGGCTTAAAATTAGGGGAGGAGAACAGACGACAATTTACCTCCCCTATAAATAAATTTAAACTTTAAACAAATTTCTGTGCTTGTTCAAATCGTTGATTAACTTCATCCCAATTAATTGTATTCCACCAAGCTTCTAAATAATCATTACGACGGTTTTGGTAATTAAGATAATAAGCATGTTCCCAAACATCGTTACCCATGATGGGATATTTACCTTCACTCAAAGGACTATCTTGGTTAGCGGTACTCATCACTTCCAATTTGCCATTTTTGTTACGCACCAACCAAGCCCAACCACTACCAAAACGTTTCGCTCCAGCTTCGTTAAATTGATTTTTAAAGTCAATAAAACTGCCAAAATTATCATTGATAGCAATTGCGATCGCGCCGTTGGGTTCTCCTCCACCGTTGGGCTTCATGATTTTCCAAAACATCGAATGATTCACATGACCGCCACCATTATTACGTACTGTATTACGAATATCAACGGGTACGCTGTTGAGATTAACCAACAATTCTTCGACATTTTTTTGTTTCAACTCTGGATGTTTATTCAAAGCTGCATTTAAATTTTTCACATAAGCCGCATGATGCTTATCATGATGAAACTCCATTGTTCTGGCATCTATATGAGGTTCCAAGGCTTTATAATCGTAAGGTAAAGGCGGTAATATAACAGCGTCCGAGCCATTTTGGGCAATTGTCGAAGTAGAAGATTTTTCATTCGCTAAAGCACTACTCTCCAAAGCAAATGTACTTACACCAACTCCAAGTAAATATAAAAAATGCCGACGTTTCAAAGTCATAAAGTGAACCCCTAAGTAATTTATTCTTATTCTCTAAGATTTAGGGTACAAATTACTCCCTTCCCGGCAGAAGATTACTGATTTAAAAACCGCAGAGACGCAGAGTACGCAGAGCAAAGAGGTAAAAAGATACAGGTCATCTTAAAGCGGTTCGGGGGAGTAATATTGGTAAACTGACTGTAAGGCATAATTACTATCTTCCCGTGCAAGTCTACAATAAATTTAATTTAATATTGCCAATTTGGTAGTATTGATCAAGTGGACGAATACAAGAAGAACTTATGGCAAAGCGTAAAAAAAGTAATCTCAACTGGATTAAGGAAACGCTTGAACTAAAGCCCGACCATCATTGGGAATCTCCACCAGAGTATAAGATATTTGTCGCAGGTAGAGGGGCTGTTCGCTTCAATGTTCCTCACGATTGGCATTTTGAACCAAAAGAAAATTCATTTAGGTTCTGCGATAAAAAACCGCCCGATGATGATTGCGGCTTGGAAGTATCTTACAATCATTTACCACCTAGAGACTGGAGTTTATTTCCCCTCAAGCGTACTTTAAAGAAGATAATTGAAGATGATACTCGCAATCCTTTTGAAATCGGCGAGGTAATTACCGTCAAACGTCAAACTGCTCGTATAGTCTGGATTGAGATGAAATTTATTGATACTCAAGAAGAACCACGGGAAGCTTTTTCGCGGACTTGTATTGGTATTGGTTCAAATATTCAATGTTTAATCACATTTGAGTTTTGGGCTGACCAAGCAGAACAATTAATACCCGTATGGGATGAAGTGATGCGAAGTCTGACTTTAGGATTATATATTCGTGACCCCAGAACTGGTTTAGCTTTTCCGGATTAAGGAATTTCTAAAAGATTGGTAATTGGTAATAATTAAAATTACTGGTGTTTGTTTGAGCGATTTATTCATAAACCGGCAAAGAATAATATCGGGGAGTTTTTAACTTATATTACTCCTATGCCGCTCGAAAATTACTTATTTCTCTTTACCTCTTTCCTCTGCGCTCTCTGCGTCTCTGCGGTTTTTTTCTCCCTGGAGGGAGACGCTGCGCGAACGGTAATCTTTTAACGGGAAGGAAAGCGTAAAGTTAAAGCTGAGGGAATTAGGAATAGGTGAGCGAGATCCAATCGGGAATTAACAAATTTGGATTGATAGTAGATTTAAGTCGGGAGAAGCCGGGTTTTTAGGATAAATATCTGTAGTAACAAAAAATCTTTGTAAAAACCCGACTTCTAACAAAACAGCAATAAAAACAGCGAACATCGAACTCACATTAAATTAAAATTCCCGACCAGCTTTTCAGCAATCGGGAATTTAAAACATTAATAAATTAGAACAAAAGTTCTATCTATATAAAAACCTACTTCTTAGCAAGAGCTTCACGTTCTTTAACTTCCTTAATCACGTCATCAGCGACATTCTTAGGACAAGGTGCATAGTGATCGAATTCCATCGAGAATTGACCGCGACCAGAAGTCATAGTACGTAAATCGCCGATGTAACCAAACATCTCACTCAAAGGAACTTCTGCTTTGATGCGAACTCCTGTTGCACCGGGGTCTTGAGATTTAATCATCCCACGACGACGGTTTAAGTCACCAATTACATCACCAACGTGGTCGTCTGGTGTAAACACATCCACATTCATAATTGGCTCAAGCAACTGAGGACCAGCTTTCGGTAGGGACTGACGATAACCAGACCTCGCGGCAATTTCAAAGGCGATCGCGCTGGAGTCAACTGGGTGATAAGCACCGTCAGTTAAGGTAAATTTGACATCTACCAAGGGGAATCCAGCTAAAACACCTTTATCAATACTGCTTTCAAAACCCTTTTGTACAGCGGGCCAAAATTCTCTAGGTACGTTACCACCAGTTACTTTTGACTCAAACTGGAAACCAGTACCGGGTTCGCCGGGTTCAATAATATATTCAATCTTACCAAATTGACCGGAACCACCAGATTGCTTTTTATGGATGTAGGTATCTGTGATTTGTTTGGTAATCGATTCGCGGTATGCTACCTGGGGTTTACCAACTTCGACTTCAACACCGTGAGTCCGTCTGAGGATATCAACTTTAATATCCAAATGCAGTTCTCCCATCCCTTTAATAATCATCTCACCGCTATCGGGGTCGGTTTCAACTTGGAAGGAGGGGTCTTCTTGAACCATTTTACTCAAAGCTAAACCTAACTTCTCCGCGCTTCCTTTCTTCGCAGGTGCTACCGCGATGGAAATTACGGGGTCAGGGAATACCATCGGTTCAAGGGTTGCGGGATTTTTCGGGTCACACAAGGTATGTCCGGTTTGAACGTTCTTCATCCCCACAATCGCCACAATATCCCCAGCTTGAGCGGAGTCGATTTCTTCGCGGGAATTGGCGTGCATTTCCACAAGACGGCTGACACGCTCGGTTTTACCAGTAGCGGTGTTAAGTACACTCTCACCTTTTGATAAAGTACCCGAATATATCCGAGTAAAGGTCAAAGCACCAAAGCGGTCATCCATAATTTTGAATGCTAAAGCTCGCAATGGCTTTTCGGGGTCAACTGCGGCAAATTCGCCGGTTTCGTTACCTTCAAGGTCAACTTCTGGCTGAGGTTTAACTTCTGTGGGGTTGGGTAGATAATCAACAACAGCATTGAGTACTAATTGCACGCCCTTATTTTTAAAGGAAGAACCGCAATAAGTCGGGAAGAATGCTAAATCTATAGTACCTTTACGAATACAGCGTTGTAGTTCTTCGACGGATACCTCTTCACCTTCGAGATATTTCTCCATCAAGCTATCGTCTTGCTCTACAGCAGTTTCAACCAACTTTTCCCGCCAAGCTTCGATATCATCCTTCATCTCGGCTGGAGGTTCTTTTATTTCGTAATTCATTGGGTCACCCGATTCATCCCACACCCATGCTTTACGAGTCAGCAAATCGACAACACCAACGAAATCACCTTCTGTTCCGATGGGTAAAACCATGACTAACGGCTTCGCAGCAAGCACAGTTTCCACTTGCTTGACAACTCGGTAAAAATCTGCTCCTATCCGGTCAAGTTTGTTAACGTAAATAATCCGGGCAACTTCCGAATCGTTAGCATAGCGCCAATTGGTTTCCGATTGCGGTTCCACACCACCAGAGCCACAAAAAACACCGATTCCACCGTCGAGGACTTTCAAAGAACGATATACCTCAATCGTGAAATCAACGTGTCCTGGAGTATCGATGATGTTCAACTGATGTTCGTTCCAAAAGCAGCTTGTAGCAGCGGATTGAATCGTAATCCCCCGCTCTTGCTCCTGCTCCATGAAGTCCGTTGTCGCTGCACCTTCATGAACCTCACCGATTTTGTGGATTTTACCAGTAAGTTTGAGAATTCTTTCAGTTGTAGTTGTTTTTCCTGCATCAACGTGGGCGAAGATGCCGATATTTCGATAACGAGTGAGGTCTTTCATATTTAACTATATAACTAGGTGCTAGAAACGGTTGGCGGCTACCATTCGAGTATTACTCAAAGGGGAATCGGCGAAGATTTGCAGTCAGCAAGGGCTGAAACTCGACCGTCTCGGACATTTTAAGTCCTTTTCATGCCGATGGCTAATATACCATTTGTTAAGTAATTATAATTTATTTAGATGTCAAGGTGAAACAATTCGGGCGTAGTGGTACCCGACTGTTCCATGGAGGAAATACGTAAAATGGGGAATGGGTAATTGGTAATGGGCATTAGGAAAAACATTTATAATCTAAAATCTAAAAGCTAAAATCAAATGAGTAACTGGATACAAGTCAAAGGGATTATCAAAAAAGGTTATGGTGTGGCATCGGGAAAAGGGGGAGATAAGCGTTTTCCTGGGGGAACGATTGCCATGCAAAAGTCTTTCTTTTATGAGCAAGGGCTGGATTTAGAACCTTATTTTTCGGGAACGTTGAATATTTCAATTTCTCCCTGTAAATATTCAATTAAACAAGCTAAGTATACTTTTAGAAATATCAAATGGGCAGAAAATGAACCGGCGGAGGATTTTTCGTTTTTTGATTGTAGCATTGGACTCAGAAATAGTAAATTACAGCCAGGATTAATTTATTATCCTCATCCGGAAACTAAGCCGGAGCATTTTCAAGCTGCTGATATTTTGGAAGTTATTACTTTTAAATTTGATGGTTTGAAATATGATGATGAGGTGTTGTTGCAGGTAGATAGTGGTCAGATTGAGATTAGTTAAAGGAAAGATGAGAATAGTTTTAACGCAGAGGAGCGCTAAGGTTTTCGCTGAGGAACGCTGAGTATTTTTTGTAGGCAATTTAAGATTGTAGCCGATGCAACTGACGTAAATTTAGTCTAAAAATATTGCATTGAAAAATGTTTTGATTGTGACAATTTTAATTTCACATAATTTTTGCTTGATTCAAGAGACTAGATAAAATCAAATTTTTCACAAATAATTATATAAATAATTATACAAATTATCTTTATTGAATAAATAGGGAAAATTATATTTAGACTAATCATAGTCTATTTATTTTTCTAATCTCCACAAAACCTACTTCAACTAAGTTCTACTACCATTACTAAGTTCGGAGTAATCCCAAGAGTGCATTTGACGGAAGGGAAGACCCATTTTTTGGAAAACATACTTCTCTTTAATCCCAGCACCAATGATGTCTGGTTTGAGTGCTTTCACAAACTGCTCGAATTCGTAACCAGTTACGTCATCGTAAACGATGGTTCCGTTTTCAATATAGTTAGTAGTACGTTTATAGTCGTCACTGTGAGCGAACTCATAACCAGTGCTGACCAATTCCATTCCTAAGTCTTTGAATGCTGGTACAACGTGACGAGGACGTAAACCACCAACCATCAAAGCAACAGTCTTACCTTTCAAGCGAGCGCCGTATTTTTCGAGGATTGCTTTCGATGTAGGTTCGTACTTAGCAATTACCTTCTCAGCGTTTTCTTGGATTTTCTCATCGAACTTAGCTGCGATCGCTCTTAAAGATTCAGCAATTTTGGTAGGTCCGAAGAAGTTGTACTCCATCCAGGGAATACCATAAGCTTCTTCCATGTGACGAGAAATGTAGTTCATCGAACGGTAACAATGAATCAAATTCATTTTTACCTTGGGAGTCAACATCATTTCGTTGATAGTCCCATCCCCAGACCACTGAGCCACGACTCGTAAGCCGATTTCTTCTAAAAGGATGCGGCTAGACCAAGCGTCACCACCGATGTTATAGTCACCGATGATTGCCACATCGTAAGGACCGGGTTCGTAATTAAGAGTATTGTCTTTAGCAGCTTGGTCAGCTTTGGGGAATACCCAGTCACGAATTGCATCGTTAGCAATGTGGTGTCCTAAAGATTGAGAAACACCCCGGAAACCTTCACAACGAACGGGAATAACTGGTTTACCGATTTCTTTGGATGACTTTTTAGCAACTGCTTCAATGTCATCACCAATTAGACCTATGGGGCATTCCGATTGAACTGAAACACCTCTGTTGAGAGGGAAGAGTTCGTCGATTTCCTGAATCATTTTGGCGAGTTTTTTGTCACCACCAAAAACAATGTCTCTTTCTTGGAAATCAGAAGTAAAGTGCATTGTACCAAAGGTATCAACACCAGTGGTTCCAATATAGTAGTTACGACGACCAGACCAAGACCAGTAACCGCAACCAACTGGACCGTGGCTGATGTGAATCATGTCCTTAATCGGACCCCAAACCACACCTTTAGAACCTGCATATGCACAACCACGAGCGGTCATTACACCAGGAAGAGATTTAATGTTGGATTTAACACCGCAATCGCTCTTGCCTTCTTCATGCACATTGAGGTGCTTAGCACGTCTTTTTTTAGCTTTTTCTGGATAAGCTTCTAAGACTTCTTCAATCAGCTGTTTTCTTTCTTCAACGATATTCTTTTTGTCCGACATAAACTTTCTGCCTTTTTTTAGTACTGGAACTACTTGGGATGTACAATTAAAGCCGAATCGACCGAAGGTAAAGGGTAAAAGATAGAACCTTTACCCTTACCACTTTGACTACTTATTAGGTAGCAGGAACTTCTTCAGCTTTTTTACCAATGATGTCTGCGTGTTTGGAATCGTCATCTAAGATTCCGAACTCAATAAGTAGTGCTTCTAGCTCATCCATTTCTAAAGGTGTTGAGCAAACAAGGTAAGTTTTATTCAACTCTACTGTTTTTGACATCGCAAGCACTTACTCACAACTCCATTGCATTTCTCTCCATACTTCGGACAACCAGTTGCATAAGTCTCTCGTTGCGATATTTCTCGACAGTATTGGCAGATGAAATTATAAACTCTTGTATGGATTACGCGGTCGTGTGCTTTGACTTTATACTCTCGGACATGAACTTTCTTGCTTGGCATATTTCTACTTAAGCGATTAATTAACAAATAACGATAATGATAATCAATTTCTGAGAGATAAAAACAACAGTTGATAAAAAACTGGAAAAATCAGGTGGTGATGACAACCATAAAAAGAAATGTAACAAAAAGTACTAGCTTGCGATAATCATTATCATTATATTAGTATTCATAAATAGGAATCCGGCGTTGAAAATTGAAAAGAAGGTGGTAGATGTAATTCCGATTAAGAGTTCCCTAGTCCTGACAACTGATTTAAAAATCAAACAGGATTGCTATAGATTAACAAAATAAAGTGGTTGGGGGTTTGTTAATTTTTTTGGAATCGTAGATATTGTTTAGATGCACTTAAAAATGACCGCGTAGAAAATTAACAAATGTAACATCGCAATATTAAACTAGTGGTTGAATATGCTAATCTACTTCCAATATCGAGTTTTATTAGTTGGTGATGATGGGGGTCAGCCATCAGACGTAAGGGGGAAAGTTCGGTGTAAATCCGGCGCTGTCCCGCAGCTGTAAGCCGATTTTAGATAATCACAAATCTAAAATTGAGTAAGTCAGAATGCCCGCCAATTATGACAAAAAACACAATTATCTGCGAGGTACAGATGAGAAAAATTATTTTTAGTTCCCAGTGGGGAATACAGTTTTCCATATTCATGATTGGGTTGGGAATATTATCGGGAAATTGCAGGGCTACAGCAGAAGAAATAGGACAAATATCAGATTTACCAACATATGAAGGTCTTGCAAAAGACTTAGAAATACTTTCAGTAACAGTTGAAGAGAGATTACCAATAGTTGAGAAAATAGAAATAGAAGATATTGCTCAAAATACTCCTTCAACAGAAGAAAAAGAACAAGCGGATATAGAACTGACAGTAATCGGAGAAATATTAGACCAACCAGTTTTTACACCATTTCGTCGGGAAGGGAAAGTACGAGATGCAACTCGTCCAGTTTACGTGATTAACCGCAAAGAAATTGAAGCTCAAGGTGCGCGTACTGTTAAAGAGGCGCTGAGGATTGTTCCTGGAATTTTACCTGATGGGACAGTGGGAACAGAAATTGGTGGTTTGAGCGGTCAGTTTATTCGTGGTTCTAATACCGGACAAGTATTGATATTACTGAATGGAAGACCAATTAATAACCTTGGTAGTGGTGGTTTCGACCTTTCAGAAATAACTACAGATATAGTCGAAAGAATAGAAGTTCTTCCTGGTGGAGGTTCTACCCTCTATGGTTCAGATGCGATTGGAGGGACAATCAATATTATTACTCGTCGTCCGACAAAAGATGTTACGACTACGGCTCAATTAAAATTGGGTAGTTACGATTTAAACGAACAAAGCATTCAAACCAGCGGTAAACAGGGTAGTCTATCGTGGTTATTAGGGTACAATCGGACTCGTGCTAACAATAATTTTGATTATTCCATTCCCGAAGTTGACTTTGATGGAACTAGGGAAAATGCCGATGTACTCTACAATAATTTCAATATACAGATTGATAAAGAGTTAAATGAACGCCAAAGTTTGAGCTTCAACACTATCTATCTAGCGAAAAACCAAGGAGTTCCTGGAGGTGTAGCGATTCCGCAAATTTCTCAAGCAGCTTTCAACTCTCTTACCGATAATAATCGTAAGTACACAGACCAAGTTCTCACAGATTTAGCTTGGAATGCAAAATTAGGAAAAGCAGACGATTCCTTATTAACAGCGAGAGTCTATCTAGACTTTCTCAATACCCGTTTCGATAATCGTACCGGAGAGATTAACAACCATCGACAATTTAATAATAATCAGCGTTCTTTGGGTTTTCAGGTACAGCATAACTGGCAAATTGCTCAAAATCAAAATCTTACCTATGGATTTGACTATCGTAATGTCAGCGCTGAGAATGTGACTCGCAATCTCGCAGATCAAACAGAAACAGAAAATTACGATGATAGTATCGGACAAGGAGCAGTATTTAGTAAATATCTTGTCGATGTGACTCCCCATGTCCGATTAAATTTGGGATTACGTCAAGATTTCAATAGTTTAGTAAATGGTTCTGTCACATCTCCAGCAGTGGGTGTACGTTGGGATATATTTGAAAAGACTACACTCAGAGGTAACTATATTCGTAACTTTCGAGTTCCGACTTTATTTAATTTATATAGTAATTCTCCCTTTGCCAAAGGAAATCCAGACTTAAAACCGGAAAGGGGTAATAGTTTTGATATTGGTATCGACCAACAATTAGGTAATATTGGTTTACTACGTTTAACTTTCTTCAATAACACAATATTGGATAATATTGCCTATGATAATATAAATTTTACCTATGAAAATATTGGGAAAGTTCGCACAACTGGAGTAGAAGTTGCTTTAAACTTGCAATTAGCAAAAAATTTCTACTTCTCTGGGAATTATACTGCAAATGACCCTAGAATTCTTGAGAGTTCTAATCCCGCAGAAGTTGACCAGGAATTAAGATTTGCTGGTGCTGATAGTATTAATTTAGGACTTTACTATGAAAATCCTCAAGGTTGGTATGCAGGAGTTTTGATGCATTCTTTGGGTAGTTATCCGACGAATAACATTAATACAGAATCTTTGCCAGGTTACACAACTTTTGATTTTAAATTAAGAGTCCCTGTGAGTCAAAATCTGGCGATAAATGGTAGTGTAGAAAATATTTTTGACCAAAGATATCAATTATTTCCTGGCTTCCCTGATGCAGGTAGAATTGTACAAGTAGGGATAAATTACAAATTCTAAAGAAATTTAATTCCTATAGAAGTCCTAATTAATTTTCTTGTAGGGTGTGTGACGCATTGAATAAATTTGAACGTAGCGATAAGACTTGTAGCGTCACGTACCACCCGTATATTGTGACATTCGCGTAAGTCCTATGAAATAAATCAAGTTAAAATTATGTTTATTGATTATCAGAGGTGTAGAGAATTCATTAAAGTTAATTTGTTGTAAAAATATTGAATCTAAAATCATGAGTAACTATAATCCTTGGGTAACACCACTAAATAGTCAAATTACAGAAGATTTACCAATGGACGGTAAAGTTGAATATGAAAATATTGATTGTAGTTGTGATGTTTTATCATCTTTACTTTACACATTATTTCAACAAAATTGGCATCAAGTTGAGTTAGGACACGTTGCTCAAGGTGGAGTTTTAGAATTAGCATTTACTAATCCACCTAAAATTTGTATTCTTTATGATGGTTATCTAACAGTGGTGACAGAAGGATGGCATTTACACTTATGTATTGATGAAACTTTCGGTGGTCCAAATAATCAAACTCCTTTAGAATTAAGAAGACAAAGAAGAATCAGTCGTGCAGCATTTTATCGACGTTTTAACGCAGCAGGAAAACCCAGAAGTTGGGGAATAGAACTTTGGAATGGTGCTGGTGAAAACGTGATGACAATTTTCTTACCCAATCCTTTAGTAGATGGAGAAAACTTATTGCCAGAAGGCAAACCAAACTTATCAAAATTAGCTCTTTATCAAGAATTACGGGATATTTATGTATTAGGTAAAAAACCAATGCCATTTACACAAAATCCTTTAAAACGTGCTTATATTTCGGTTTGTACTTCTGGGAGATGTTTACCTTCAAGGAATTGGGAACCTACTTATGAAGCATTAAAAAATGCTGTTGAAAAAGCAGGTTTAGATATAGAAGTAAGAACCTCTGGCTGTTTAGAAGTTTGTAAATTAGGTCCTGTAGTATTTAATTCTCAAGACAGAACTTGGTACAGTCGTGTTCAACCAGAAGTTGCGGAAGCGATTGTTGAAAAACATTTAGTTCAAGGAAATAAACTTACCTCACATCTTTATCCACCACAATCAATTTAAAGTTTTTCTTTGCGTGCCTTTGCGATAACCTCCGCACACCTTTGCGTTTAAAAAAATCCTTACACTATGGAATTTGTCAAATTAAATAAAAAGAAATTATTATTGTTTTGTCAATTTGTATATGTGGTATTTTTAATAATTGCTTGTAATAGCACCCAAAATACTCCAATAATTTCTTCCTCAAAGCTTAGTCAAGTTTGTGTTGAAAATTATAACAAAAATGTAGATTACTTTCCTGATAAAGCTGTTATTAATTACGCTAAAGGTTTTTCTGTAGAATATCATCATAACTATAAAATTGTCACCGTAAAAAATCCTTGGCAAAATGCCAAAACCAACTTTCAATATGTTTTAGTTGAATGCGGTACACCAGCACCATTGGGATTTAAAGAAACTCAGTTAATTACAGTACCAATAAATACAATTGCATCTCTTTCTACTACTCATTTACCTCATTTAGCAAAATTAGGAGTAGTAGATAAACTCGTCGGTGTGAGTAATACTAAAATAGTCAATACAATAGAAGTTGTTAAGAAAATAAAAGCAGATAAAATTGTCGAATTAGGTAATAATGATGTGAACGTAGAAAGATTATTAGAACTCAATCCCGATTTAATTACAACTTATGGAACAGGAAATCAACAAACAGATAATCATCCAAAATTATTAGAAGCAGGATTAAAAGTAGCGATAAATGCTGAATACATGGAAAATACATCCTTGGGTAGAAGCGAATGGTTAAAATTTACAGCTTTATTTTTTAATCAAGAAGCAACAGCGGAAAAAGTATTTAGTAAAATAAGTCAAAATTATCAAAAAATTGCCGCGAAAACTAAAACTATTAAAAAGCGTCCAAAAGTATTTACCGGATTTAATTTTAAAGGAACTTGGTATGCACCAGGATGTAAAAGTTACGTAGCGCAATATTTAGCCGATGCGGGTGCAGAATTACTTTGTGTTGATAATGTTGATGGTAGTATCCCTTTATCATTTGAAGATGTTTTTGAACGTGCTGTGACAGCAGATTATTGGTTAAATGTGAGTCAATCTTGGCAAAGTTTAGAAGACGTAATTAGAGAAGATAGTCGTTATAATAATTTTCAAGCGGTGAAAAAAGGTCATGTTTATAATAATAATGCTCGTTTAAATGAAAATGGAGGTAATGATTATTGGGAAAGTGGAATTAGTAATCCTGATATGGTTTTAGCTGATTTAATTAAAATTTTTCATCCAGAATTATTACCAAATCATCAGTTATTTTTTTATCAGAAGCTGAGTTAAGTTAATATATAATATTTTAACGCAAAGGAACGCTGAGGTTTACGCAAAGAATGCTGAGATTAAAATAGATGTTTATAACTAATTACAAAGTTCAAAATCAAAAAATTATTTTAACAATTTTAGTTAGTAGCTTAATTTTGATATTTTTATTAGATTTAGTTTTGGGTTCGGTTTATATTCCTCTTAGGGAAGTTATTACTATCCTCTTAGGAGGAGAATCATCAAAAGCTACTTGGAGTACTATTATTTTCAAATTTCGCTTACCAAAGGCTTTAACTGCTACTTTGGCTGGTGCTGCTTTGAGTGTGAGCGGTTTACAAATGCAAACACTTTTTAAAAACCCACTTGCTGGGCCATTTGTATTAGGAATTAGTTCTGGTGCTTCTTTAGGAGTTGCTCTTGTAGTACTCGCAGCGAATACTACTGGTATGGGTACATTATTAATAAATTTAGGAATAATTGGGGATTTAAGTTTAATTATTGCAGCTTGTCTAGGTGCAGCATTGGTGTTAGGAATGGTGTTATTAATATCTCATCGAATACCCGATTCCATGACACTGTTAATTTTGGGATTACTTTTTGGTTATGCTACTAATGCGATTGTGAGTATTTTGCTGCATTTTAGCGAAAATAATCAAATCCAATCATATTTACAATGGACTTTTGGCAGTTTTGGGGGTGTCACTTGGCGACAAATGATAATTTTAGCACCTATTATATTGCTAGGATTAATCATGGCTTTGCTATTATCAAAATCCTTAAATGTAATGCTGTTAGGTGAATCTCAAGCTCAAACTTTGGGTTTAGCGGTACAACAAACGAGATTTTGGATTATTTTGAGTGCTTCAATATTAGCAGGTGCAATTACTGCATTTTGCGGTCCGATTGGATTTTTGGGTGTTGTAGTTCCCCATCTGTGTCGCAATTTATTTAAAACTGTAGACCATAAAATTTTAATTCCTGTTGTCGCTGTAATGGGAGCAATATTGGCATTATTTGCAGATTTAGTTTCTCAATTACCAGGAAGCCAAACTGTTTTACCTTTGAATTCTGTAACTGCTTTGATTGGTACTCCCGTTGTGATGTGGGTGATTTTGCATCGTCGTTATTCAAGCTAATATTAAAAATGGCGATCGCGATTTTTGAAAGTTGGTCAAAAGTTTCCTTGAACTGACAAATTTAATAAATAAAAAATCCTCATTTTATTACAACTTACGGTAGAACGAAAAATTCACAAACAGAGATTATAATACCCCGAATACAATAATAATCTCATTTCCTAAATTCAAAAATGGAAAATTTGAATATCATCTCTTCCAAGATTTGGCAATCCCTAATCCAAACATTCAACTTTTCGGGTCTATCTGCACCAATTAAAGACCCTGTGACCGTTTTTTTGATTATCATGGCGATTATGTTGGTTGCTCCTCTGCTGTTTGAACGATTACGTTTACCGGGGATTGTTGGCTTAATTATTGCTGGAGTCATTATCGGACCAAATGGTTTGGGTCTTTTAGCCAGAGATAACACAATTATCTTATTAGGAACGGTGGGATTACTATTCTTAATGTTTATGGCTGGATTGGAAACCAGTTTGGATGACTTGAAATATAATGCCGATAAAGCTTTGATTTTTGGATTTGCTACCTTTATTGTACCAATGGCGATTGGTACAGGGGCGATGATGCTGTTGGGTTACAATTTATTAGCCGCTATTTTGGTTGCATCTTGTTTCGCTTCTCATACCCTCCTAGCCCTACCTGTTGCGAGTAAGTTAGGGATAATGCGTACTTCTGTGGTGACTACAACTTTAGGAGGAACCTTAATTACCAATGTACTAGCTCTATTAGTATTAGCAGTAGTAGTCAAAGCCCACCAAGGTAATTTAACGCTGAATTTTTGGCTGTTTTTAATACCTTCTTTAATTATTTACACCTTTGCCATTTTGTGGGGAGTTCCTAAAATCGGTGGGTGGTTTTTCCGTCGATTTGGACATGATGAAGGGGCAGAATTTATATTTGTAGTTGCGACATTATTTGTTGCTTCTTACCTTGCTCAACTAATCGAAATTGAGCCGATTATCGGTGCATTTCTCGCCGGAATTGGGATTACACAACTGATTCCCCAACTTAGCCCTTTAATGAACCGGATTCAGTTTATTGGCAATACCTTATTTGTACCATTTTTTCTCATTTCTGTGGGGATGTTAGTTAATCCCTGGATTTTGCTACAAGAACCTCAATCTTTGCTAGTGTCTGGAGTGATGATATTTGTGGCAATTATTGCTAAATTCATCCCAGCTTGGGGTTCAGCAAAATTATTTGGATTTAATTTTGCTGATAGTATGGTCATGTTTGGGCTATCTGTTGCTCAAGCTGCTTCTACTTTAGCAGCCATTACTGTTGCTTATCAAATTGAGTTGGTAGACCAATTGACGGTGAATGGAACCATTGCGATGATTTTAGTCACCTGTATTGCCTCTCCTTGGGTAACGAACCGTTGGGGGAATAAATCTAAGTCTCAAGGAACAAAAAGCCCCAATCAAGATATTCAAAAGGAATCAACGGGGATTAAACGTAATCAACTACCCCGCTATCGAATTGTTGTACCTGTTGCAAATCCTAATACGGAAGCTAATCTACTCCAATTAGCCTTAATTCTTGTCAAAAAAACTGGTGGTACTTTATTACCACTCCACATCATTGTCGATCATCAAGGAGAAATATTACCATCCGTAAAAACCCAACAGCAACAACTATTGGATACGGCAGAAACCATTGCTCATGCAGCTGTAGCTCAAGTCGAACCCATTGGCCGCTTGGATGATTCGATTGATAAGGGAATTCTACGCACGGCTTTTGAACGCGATGCTAATTTAATTATCTGTGGTTGGAAAGGATTTGCCACATATCGAGATAACTTTTTTGGTAGTGCTATTGATAATGTTATCCGTCGCAGTACAATTCCATTAATGATTACTCGCTTTACCCATCCGATTCAAACAACCAAACGAGTATTTTTACCGATTCTAGAAACCGACCTAACTTCAGTCACATTCTTACGTACTTTAGCATTGTCCAAGATTTTAGCAAATGAACTCAAAGCATCCCTGCGTCTATTGCAAGTATTCCCCTCACGGAATTTTGTTCCTAATTTAGACATCCCGGAAATCGTGGATATACCCAAAGACCAAATCCAGGGAAACTTTGTTCAAGGTATCTTAAAAATTCTCCAAGCGGATGATTTATTAATATTAACTCATAACGGTGACTCTACTATTCGCGGTCTACCCATATTAGGAATCACAACAGAGGCAATTGCTCGTAACCCCAAACAAATTTCTTTAATTATTTTCCACTTCCCTCGTCAAATTTCTTTTTTGGAAGATGATGCTACTCAATTAGAATAAGGTCAAAGGTTTAAGGTCAAAGGTCTAAGGTTTAAGGTTGATAAATACTAACTTCCATATAAAAATATCGCATGAAAACGATTATCATTATTTCAAGGCGATAATCATTTTCATCCATTATGTTATTAGAAAATTCGACTCCTAACAACACTGCATCTGCGGTTAAAACCTTAATTCAACGTCCCCGTCGTCTACGTGGTAATCCAGGGTTACGTAGTATGGTACAGGAAACCCAACTAACCGTAGATGATTTGATATATCCAATGTTCGTCATGGAAGGGGAAAATCAAAAAGTCGAAATTTCCTCGATGCCGGGATGTTATCGTTATACTTTGGACTTGTTGATTGAAGAAATCAAGCAAGTTAAGGAGTTGGGAATAAATGCTATCGCGCTTTTTCCTTTGATTCCAGAAGCCAAAAAGGACGATTTTGGTACGGAAAGTTATAATCCGGATGGTTTAGTACAAACAACAGTCAAAGCGATTAAACAAGCGGTATCAGAGATACTTGTGATTACCGATGTAGCCCTTGACCCCTTCAGTATTCACGGTCATGATGGTATTGTTGATGACAAGGGAGTAATTTTAAATGACCCGACAGTAGAAGTATTGGTGAAAATGGCAATTTCCCAAGCGGAAGCGGGTACAGATATAGTCGCACCTTCCGATATGATGGATGGTAGAGTGGGTGCGATTCGTCAAGCTTTAGATGCCGCAGGATACTTTCACGTCGCAATTTTAGCATACTCAGCCAAATATGCCTCTAGTTATTATGGACCATTCCGCGATGCCTTAGATTCAGCGCCGAAATTTGGTGATAAAAAAACTTATCAAATGGATGCAGCTAATGCAAGAGAGGCTTTAAAAGAAGTAGCGTTAGATATTGCCGAAGGTGCGGATATAGTAATGGTAAAACCTGCTTTAGCATACATGGATATTATTTATCAAATAAAATCAACAACAAATTTACCTGTCGCAGCATATAACGTGAGTGGGGAATATGCGATGATTAAAGCCGCTGCACAGCAAGGTTGGATTGATGAGAAAAAAGTAATTTTAGAAACTTTAACCAGTATGAAGCGAGCTGGTGCTGATTTGATTTTAACTTATTTTGCCAAAGAAGTTGCTTTGATGTTGCATTAGTTAGTACCAGTGTCTTGGGAATTCCAAGACACAACTAACCCATTTTTGTAATTACTTTTGTACAGCTTTTCTCACAACTTCAATTTCTAATTCAAGAGCTTGAGCAATTTGTTCGATACTCAACCCCATGTTTAACAAACGGGGGATTGTTTCGAGTTTTGTTGCTATTTTTGTTTTTTGCTCAACTTCTTGCTCAACTTCTTCTCTAACTTCCTGATAAAATTTAGTTTGTCGCCACTCGGTTAATCCAAACATTGCTTCTAACTCCTGTCTAGTTTTATTTGAGAATTTATAAATCAACATCCTTTCTACTAATTCTAAAAGCTGCTGACGATTGGTGACATCAGCAAGTTGTACTTGAGTAATTAAATTTCTTCCAACTTCTACTGCTTGCTCTTCCGGAGCAATTACAAAACTGATAATCCTCAACCCGATTGAAGAAGAAGTTTCAACTAATTCATCTAAGTATATTACTTGAATTTGCCCATTAGATAGTGATGTTCGATACGCAATCGGAATACCTGGGTCAAGGCTGCGTTTTGCCCATAAAACAACTGCTTGCCAAGTTTTATCAGGTCTATACTGATTTAAATAAACAAAGCTTTCGGTAATTAATCTCCAGTATAAATCATCATCGCGCTGGTATTGTACCTCAACAAAATAAATTGGGTCTTGCGGATATTCAGATTTAGGTAAAAACAAACCGTCGATACGTCGTGCTAGTTCTTTTATCTCCACAGAGGAAAATTCATAATGTAAAGACTGGGTAGGAGGTTGTTGCAGTATTTCAAATAGTACGCTGGGCAGATTTTGCAACAGTGTGTAAAAGATTGTATCTGTTTTCATCCATTACCGCTTTTCATTCATGGTAGAGCATATGTATTATATAGCAATGCTATGGTTCTACAAAATGTTGCGATCGCGCAAGTTTTTTTTTGACTCACTCGCTTTTTTTGCGTTATTATAATAACGATTCTCATTCTAGTTTGTTATGGTCAGTTCATTACCCGAATCTCAGGAAGACTTGCAAGAAAAAGATATCCAGCGTCTGGAGCGGATTCGTCATAGTTGCGCTCATGTGATGGCTATGGCTGTACAGAGGCTGTTTCCGGGGACAAAAGTTGCGATCGGACCAGTTACTGAGACAGGTTTTTACTACGATTTTGATTGTCCGGAAAGTATTACGACCGATGATTTGGGTAAAATTGAAGTAGAAATGCGGCGAATAATCAAGGACAATTTACCGATTATTCGTGAAGAGGTGGAAAAAGAAGAGATTAAAAAAGAGATTGCAGCTTTAAATGAACCATATAAGTTAGAAATTTTAGAAAGAATTCCCGATGGAGAGAAAATTACTCGTTATTTTATTGGAATTCCTGATAGTAGAGAAATAGAACCATCATTATTAACCGTAGATAAAATAAAAGATAATAGAAAAACAGATAGTTATAGTTATTGGTGGGATTTATGTAGGGGACCTCATATAAATTTTACTGGTGAAATTAATCAAAAAGCGTTTGCATTATTAAGTGTAGCGGGTGCATATTGACAAGGTGATGAAACCAAACCGATGTTGCAAAGAATTTACGGTACAGCGTGGGAAACCCCAGAAAAATGGTTCTTCCGTACTTAGCGTGCTAAATGTGTTAATGAATTAGCTTAAAATCCTTGCTATGCTTGTCTTACAGCCATTGTTACCTTTATAATGGTAAAATTACATAAATTTCAACTATAAGTGACTGTAATACTTAATAATAAAGGATAGTTATAGATTTTAATTAAAATTTAGCACGCTATGTACGAAAGAACCGCGCTTGTAAAAGACCTTGTGCTGTAGCATTAGCTGCACCAAATAAAACTAGTTTAATGCTTGGTGATTTACCACCATTAGAAAGCGCAGGAGATATATTAAAATTGTGCGAACAATATCATGCTAGTCCTAATGGTATAGTTACCAGAAATCAACGACCAGAAGTGTTGCAAAAAGGAATTTTAGCCAGAATTCCAGCACCAATAGGAGATTAAAAGTTGCTCATAAAATAAAATCATCTCTACTGCGCTAATAAAATTCACACCCTAACATTAAATCAAAGGATAAATCATGACTCAACTAACTGCACCCAAATCTAATATCACTCTTGATATTCCTAAGCGAGGAATGCCTGTTACTATCATTACAGGGTTTTTAGGTAGTGGTAAAACGACATTACTCAATCAGATTCTGCAAAATAAAGAAAATTTAAAAGTTGCCGTACTAGTAAATGAATTTGGTGATATTAATATTGATAGTCAGTTACTCATTTCTACAGATGATGACATGATGGAATTGAGTAATGGCTGTATTTGTTGTACTGTTAATGATGGATTAGTTGATGCGGTTTATCGAATTTTAGAAAGAGATGACCGTGTTGATTATATGGTCATAGAAACTACAGGTGTAGCTGACCCATTACCAATTATTTTAACTTTTCTGGGTACAGAACTAAGAGATTTTACTAATATTGATTCAATACTCACTCTTGTTGATGCAGAAGCTTTTAACAGCGAACATTTTCAAAGTGAAGCTGCTTTAAAACAGATAACTTATGGTGATATTATTCTCCTGAATAAAACCGATTTAGTTGGTGAAGAAAAATTATCAGAACTAGAAGATTTTATTCATGATAATAAAGTCGGTGCAAAAATTATTCGTACTTCTTATGGTAAAGTCGCTTTACCATTAATTTTAGATGTTGACTTAACCTCTAAAAATGAATATTCTTCTTTGATTGAAGAAGAGAGTCACGAACATCACCACCACCATCATCATGAACATCATGACCATAACCATCACGAACATCATCACCATCACTCCAACCATTTAGAAAATGATGGATTTGTTTCCATATCTTTTCAGAGCGATAAACCTTTTGATGTCCATAAATTTGAGACATTTCTAAATGAAAAAATGCCAGAAAATGTCTTTAGAGCCAAGGGTATTCTTTGGTTTAGCGATAGTGAATTAAGACATATTTTTCAACTTAGTGGTCCTCGGTATCAACTAGATGGTGATGTATGGTCTAGTAAAAACCGTAAAAATCAACTAGTTTTTATCGGTCGTGATTTAGATGCGAATGAAATACATTCTCAACTGAACAATTGTTTATTATAATTTGTAGGGAGGAGATAGTGGTTAGTAGATAGTGGTTAGTGGTTAGTGGTTAGTAGATAGTGGTTAATTATTGTCAACTAACAACCATCAACTATCAACCATCAACTATCAACCATCAACTATCAACCATCAACTATCAACCATCAACTAACAACTATCAATTAAAATAATGACTTTATCTTTCCGTTCCGAATTGAATTCGGCTGAGCAAGTTGTTTCATCTTTATCTACTAAAAAACAACCTAATGTTACAGAAGTAGAAATGATGCAAGCAGTGAGAACTTTACTACTTGGATTAGGAGAAGACCCAGATAGAGAGGGACTCAAAGATACTCCGAAAAGAGTTGTCAAAGCCTTACAGTTTTTGACCAAAGGATATGATGAATCTTTGGATGAATTGTTAAATGGTGCAGTATTTACAGAAGATGCAAATGAAATGGTATTGGTAAGGGATATTGATATTTTCAGTTCCTGCGAACACCATATTTTACCAATAATTGGTCGCGCTCATGTTGCTTATATTCCTAATGGTAAAGTCATCGGATTATCAAAAATTGCTCGTATTTGTGAAATGTATGCAAGACGCTTACAAGTACAAGAAAGATTGACTTTACAAATTGCTGATGCTCTCCAAGGTTTACTCAAACCCCAAGGTGTAGCAGTAGTTATAGAAGCCAGTCATATGTGTATGGTAATGCGTGGTGTACAAAAGCCTGGTTCTTGGACTGTTACTAGTGCAATGCGTGGTGTGTTTTCAGAAGATGCACGTACCCGTGAGGAATTTATGAATTTAATTCGACATAATGGTAATTTTCACTAATTTGTAACTTTGACAAAGGCAATGATAAATCAAATTAAATCATTGCCTGTTACTCTAGTTCTAGGGTTTGCAGGTAGTGGAAAAACAAGTCTGATAAAACATCTAAGCAGTCAAAGTCAAACTAGTGTAGAACATATACAAAGTGGCAACCAAAAGCTTAGTAGTGGTTGTATTTGCTGTAGTGGACTTAACGATTTAAAACAATTAATTAACGATTTAGTTGTTGATAGAGAAACTGAAAAAGTAGACACTCAGCAATTGTTTATTGAAGCTAGTCACGAAACTGATCCAATCCCAGTTATTAGAACAATTCGTCAACACTTTTCTACAGAAAAGATTATTTTAAAAGAAGTTATTACAGTGATTAATCCAACGAAATATCCACCTACAGACGCACAACGTTACTTAGTAACTAATCAAATATTCTTTGCTGATAAAATAGTTGTTAATCACTGCGATCAAGCTACTGATGACCAAATAGACAAATGCCATAAGCATATTCGCGGTGTAAAATGGCAGCCAATATTTAATGCTATTAGAGGAATTATTCAGTTTAATCAAGTTTTTCCCGTTTCTTCAGTACTAGAGACATCTACTATAATTTAGTAGTGCGTGTTAAATTTTGTCATGTATTTTAGGATTGCGATCGCAATATTGAAATCTTGGAAATTTTGAATTTGTTTGTTATTTGTTAACTTAATTATTAGACATCTCCGAAATATAAATAAAATCTGGTAAAATAATATTCAATCAGCCTTTACAAAGGTTAGGAATATGGATTCATTATCAGGGTACATCGAAAAACATCCCCAAGAAGCGCAGCGATTAATAGGTCTCAATTACGACCAATTAAAACAACTAATAAAGCAGGCGATGCGGAAGCCGCCGCTACGCGAACGCCCTACATATGCAAGCTCATTCGGAAGCGGAATTAAGAAAAACAAGAATTATCAAAAAAGGAGGTGGTCGTAAGACAAAGTTATCTTTTGAAGAACAAATATTATTGACTCTAGTATATTTGCGACAATTAACCACATTTCAATTACTTGGTATCCAGTTTGGAGTAAGTGAAACAACAGCAAATGATACGTTTAATTACTGGTTTCCAATTTTAGGTAAACTGGTACCACCAAGTTTACTTGAGCAAGTAAAAAAAACTCCAATGATTACGAAATTGTTCAAGAACTTTTAACGGAGTATGAATTAATAGTCGATAGCTGTGAGCAGCCTATAGAAAGACCTGGAGAATATAAAGAGCAGAAAAAGTATTACTCTGGTAAAAAGAAAAACCATACTAGAAAAAATCAATTAATAGTTTTACCTTTAGGGAAAGATATTGTTGATGTTATAGCAGGTAAACCAGGACCTAAAAGCGACGTAAAATTATTCCGTGAATCTCGAAAAGGGTTTGACAAAAATCAAAAATTTAACGGAGATAAAGCGATATGTTGGAGAAGAATTGACTAAAACTCCTCATAAAAAACCTAAAGAACAAGAATTAACTCTCTTATCAAAAAGCAAGAAATAAAGAGTTAGCCTCGGAACGAATTTTTGTTGAACACTTAATTCGTTTGGTAAAAATATTCCGAATAGCTCAAGAAAGATTTAGATTGAACTCAAGTAAATATGAACAGATAATTATGACTATTTGTGGACTTGTTCGATTGAGAATAGGGGCAGTTATTTTATAGCAATAAAATAAGCGCAAATGTGGCAATAAAATTGAATTGGATAAGTACAATTTTCTTGCTAGTTATTAACATTAGATATCTCAAACACCTATTCTTGTGTTCAAAGTGACTACCTTTGCGATTCGGCGATCTGCTTGCAGCAGCGCTTCGCTATCGCAATTCTAAAGGTAGTGATAGTAGAACTTTGGTTGTTTTCGGAGATGTCTATTTACCTATGACTCTGACAATATATAACACCCTGAGCCGTCGTAAAGAAACCTTTCAACCCTTAGAAACAGGAAAGGTAAAAATGTACTGCTGTGGTGTAACGGTGTATGATTATTGTCACCTGGGTCATGCAAGGTCTTATATTGTTTGGGATGTGGTGCGACGCTATTTGCAATGGCTGGGTTATTCTGTTCGCTACGTGCAAAATTTTACCGATATTGACGACAAAATTCTCAATCGCGCTAAGGTTGACAAGACTTCAATGGAAGAGGTTTCCCAAAAGTACATTCAAGCCTATTTTGAAGATATCCGTCGTTTAAATGTGATCGATGCATTTGAGTATCCTCGTGTGACAGAAAATATCCCCGCGATTCATCAGTTGATTGCAGAATTAGAACGAAAAAACTATGCTTATGCAGCAAATGGAGATGTCTATTACAAAACAGAAAACTTCTCGGAATATGGCAAACTTTCTGGTAGAGATTTGCAAGATATGCAAGCTGGGGCAAGTAATAGAGTAGACTTAGAAGACCTAACAGGGAAGAAGAAACATAAATCGTCTGATTTTGCGTTGTGGAAAGCAGCCAAACCGGGAGAACCTGCTTGGGAATCACCTTGGGGAATGGGAAGGCCGGGGTGGCACGTTGAATGCTCGGCAATGATTGGCGCTGTTTTGGGAGAAACTATTGATATTCATGGTGGTGGTGGTGATTTGGTATTTCCTCACCACGAAAATGAAATTGCTCAATCAGAAGTAATTACAGGTAAACCACTCGCCAATTACTGGATGCACAACGGTATGGTAACGGTGAATGGTGAAAAAATGTCCAAGTCTTTAGGTAATTTTACGACGATTCGAGAATTGCTAGAGCGACCGATTGACCCCATGGTTGTGAGATTATTTGTACTGCAAGCCCATTACCGCAAGCCTTTGGACTTTACAGAAGATGCAATTATATCTACCCAAAATGCTTGGGAAACTCTCAAAGTTGGTTTGCTATTCGGCTACCAGTATGGCGAAAAATTGGCATGGGAAGAAATAAATCCAAAATCTCAAATCTGCAATTCTGAGATAGAGAGCTTTCAAACAGCAATGGATGATGATTTTAATACACCTGGAGGGTTAGCTGTTTTATTTGAATTAGCAAAAGAATTGCGTCGAGAAGCTAATTTACTGACTCATCAAGGTAAAACTGACAATTCTCCAGAAAAAATAAATCAAAAGTGGCTGACTTTAGTCAAATTAGCTCAGGTATTTGGACTATCGGTTTTACCTGTTGCAGAAAACAAAGCTAAATCCAAATCTCTAAGTAATGCAGAAATTGAAGTTCTAATTCAGCAGCGACAAGATGCACGTAAAAATCGTAACTTCGCTTTATCCGACTCTATCCGTAATCAATTACAAACTGTAGGTGTGAATTTAATCGATCAACCTAATGGACAAACTCAGTGGTATCGAGTTGTCAGTTAACAGTTGTCAGTTAACAGTTATCAGTTATCAGTTAACAGTTAACAGGGAATAATAACTAATCATCCGGATTTGATATTTTTATTCATCAATGGCGTTTTCCTAGACTTATTGTTTATCTAGTACAGCACAACAATTAATTAAGCATTATCTTAGTGTTAATCAGTTGATGCGCTAATTTTTTGAATAAGTAAATGAAAACCCTAGCCGAAGAATTACTAGAACAATTAATGCTGTTCAAACGCTTCAAATACCTTGATGATAATGCATTAAAGCAGGTAATGAACAATCCTGATTCAGCAAAGCAATTGAACAAAATCAACAGTAACAACCTCGCCGCCTAATATTGTAACTGATTTGATGAATTTTTTGTATAGTTTGTTTTTTACTGATTCTTTCATGTTTTTGTAAAATCTAATATCAGAAAACACCTGTACAAATTCTTTGATTTGTTCAATTTGAAAAGCAGTTTCATTAATATTATTAATCTGATGCTGCTGTATCTGTAATTGAAGTTTGATAATTGCCTCGTCAATTGCTGCATTTTTAGGCAATTTCTCTAAATTTCTCAATGATGATTTTAATTCGATAATTTCTGCTGTTTCTAATTGCGTTTTTGGTTGATTATTAACTATAAAATCTTTTAAATAAATAGCTTTTTTACTCAGGGCTTTATCTACTGCATCTACCACTTTAACAAGATGAATGCTTTTTTTATTTTGACAATATTTATCACCATACATTCCACGATTTTTACATCTAACGGGAATATATGGCTTGTTGTTTGCATAGCATTTCCCACCACAATCACCACAAAATATTTGACCGGATAACAAACCTTTACCAATGTTAGTATTGTCCCGATTATTATTTCCCCAGCGACGACTATTTTCAGCGAGTAATTTCTCTATTTCTCTGTAAATATCATTGCTTATTAGGGGTTCGTGAGTGTTATATCTAATATCCCAATTTTCAGGATTATTACGATTCTTATTGACGTTATATCTGGTATTTCCTCTTAACACTGGGTTATGTAACCAGGTTGTTAATCCAGTAGTAGAAAATTTGAGATTATATTCTTTAAAAAAAAATTGAATCGTCTTCCTGATACTACTTTGATTTGTTAATAAATACTCGATAATTTCTTTGGCAATTGCCCAATGAGTTTTACCTGAATCGTGCAATGATAAGTCAGATACATATTTTTCATCAATTCTTGCATAGCCGAATGGTGGTTGAGGACAAGCTTTCCCTTGTTCTCGGAAATGATTGTATCCGTGCTTGACTCGATTTTGAAGCAAGTCTAGTTCAAATTCAGCTAATGCTCCCATCTGGTTTAATGAAAATTTTGCAAATGGATTCTGTAAATCATCAACAGGTGAATCCAGAATGATTAATTTGATTCCCATCTGATTAAATAATGCAATTGCTTTATTAATTGTAACTATTGACCTTGCTAGTCGATCAATTCTGGTAATGACTATTTCGGAAATCTCACCATTGCGACATCTTTCTAAAAGTTTGTTAAATTCTGTTCTATTATCTGACCTCCCGGACTTAACATCTGAGAAAATCATCTCTACACCAGCTTTTTTGATTCGCTCGGTTTGTTGGACTAAAGCCTCGTCTTGTTCTCCCGTCGAAACTCTAACGTACCCTACTTTCACTCTCAAACACCTATCATTACTAGAGGTTCAGATATTCTACACCAAAAACTTACCTTGTTTGCTCTTTCGGTGTAGGAATGGTGAGGTTTTTGTTGTTAACGATTTTCTCAGCTAACGCAGCGTACTCTTTAGCTTGTGCGCTATCGGGTGCATACTCGTTAACAGTCATACGACGCAATTCGGCATGTTGTACAATGTTGTCGCGAGGTACGAAGTGAATCATTTGAGTGTTCAAACGTGCAGCCAAGGTTTCGATTAGGTCGATTTCTCGGTCAACTTTACGGCTGTTACAAATCAAGCCACCCAAACGTACACCACCGGAGTGAGCATACTTAAGAACACCACGAGCAATGTTGTTAGCAGCATACATTGCCATCATCTCACCCGAAGTCACGATGTAGATTTCTTGTGCTTTACCTTCACGAATAGGCATAGCGAAACCGCCACTTGCCGCTAACTACCACTATAAATTAATCAGGTTTTTGCTGGATTACGTGGTTTTTTTCGTAAGTTGTTGTCCCTTGACACGGATGCGCTCCCGTGCATTAATGGCAGGTAAACCCTGTCCACTATCAAGCTCCTTAAGACCAAGGGCAATCTGCTCATTGAGCCATAATTTGTATTCTTGGGAATGGTCTTTATTCATAGACATTTTATCTCTTCCCCTCTGGGTACCTTTGCGCTCAACTCCGCGCACCTTTGCGTTAAAAAAATACTTTTCTCTCTCACCCTTTCAACTGAAAATTACGCAACCGTAAAGCATTCGTCACCACCGAAACCGAACTAAAAGCCATGGCACCCCCAGCAATAATTGGATTAAGTAACCATCCAAATATGGGAAACAAAACTCCCGCAGCAATGGGAATACCCAAAACATTGTAGAAGAAAGCAAAGAACAGATTCTGACGAATATTATTGATAGTCGCACGACTCAGCTTAATCGCGGTGACAATAGAACGCAAATCACCCGAAATTAAAGTGATATCACTTGCGGCGATCGCGACATCAGTTCCGGTGCCAATAGCCATTCCCACATCAGCTTGTGCTAAGGCTGGAGCATCATTAATCCCATCTCCCACCATCGCCACGATTTTACCTTGTTGCTGCAAAGACTTGACAACAGAGGCTTTTTGGTCTGGTCTAACTTCCGCAAAAACCAAGGAGATACCAACTTCGTCAGCAATTGCTTCTGCTGTCGGACGGTTATCTCCGGTTAACATGACCACAGACAAACCCAGCTTCTGCATCATTCTTACCGCTTCAATGGAAGTAGCTTTGAGAGTATCGGCAATTCCCATCAAAGCTTCAACTTGTCCATCGACAGCAATCCAAATTACAGTTTGTCCAAGGGATTCCCAAGTCTGTTTCTGCTCGTTGAATAAATTAGTATCAATTCCAACTTCTTCCAGCCATCGCTGAGTGCCAATTTGTATAAATCTATCTGAAACATATCCTTGAACGCCACTTCCAGCAACCGCTTCAAAACCATCAGCATCTGTAATCTCTACATTTTGAAACTCAGCATATTTAACTACAGCTTCCGCCAAAGGATGTTCTGAATTACGCTCTAAAGAAGCGGCGAATTGAATCAGTGTCAACTCATTTTGATTAGCAGTACCGCCCACGGTAATAAAATTAATCACAGTAGGTTTCCCTGCCGTCAAAGTCCCGGTTTTATCCAAAACAATCGTCTGAATTTTATGAGCGAGTTCCAGACTTTCGGCACCTTTAATCAAAATACCATTTTCAGCACCTTTACCCGTACCAACCATCACTGATGTGGGAGTAGCCAAACCCAAAGCGCAGGGACAAGCGATAATTAAAACACTCACTGTCGTAACTAAAGCTAGACTGATATTACCCAACGTATACCAAATAACAAAAGTACAAATTGCGATCGCGATTACCACCGGAACAAACCATCCGGTCACCTGGTCTGCTAATCTCTGAATAGGGGCTTTACTTCCCTGTGCTTGTCTGACTAACTGGACAATTTGCGATAGTACAGTATCTTTCCCTACCCTTGTTGCCCTAAACTTAAAACTACCAGTTTTATTAATCGTCGCGCCGATAACTTCATCACCGGGCTGCTTTTTTGTAGGTACGCTTTCCCCCGTCACCATTGCTTCATCTACAGTTGATCTACCTTGAATAACTTCTCCATCTACAGGTATTTTTTCACCAGGACGCACAAGAATAATATCACCAAGCTGAACTTCTTGAATCGGAACGTCTATTTCTTCACCATTACGAATTACCCGTGCATCTCTAGCTTGTAAACCGATTAACTTACGAATTGCTTCACTAGTTTGTCCTTTAGCACGATTCTCGAAAAACTTTCCTAAAAGAATCAAAGTAATTACAACCGCAGCAGTTTCATAATACACCTCCGGCATCAACCCTTGATTGATAAAGAAATCGGGAAATACTGTTGCAAATAGCGAATAGAAAAACGCTGCTGAAGTACCCAAAGCAATCAAAGTATCCATTGTGGCATTATGACGTTTGACAGCTTTCCAAGCCCCGATATAGAACCCGTAACCGCACCAAAATTGTACGGGTACGGTTAACACTAACTGCAACCACGGGTTATGCAACCATGTAGGAATAAAGGGTAAGTGTAATCCGGTCATCATTGGTAATGAACCTACTATGAGGATAATACTAATTACACCACCTACAATTAACTTATGCATCAACTCGCGGGATTCGGCAATTCTCGCAGCTTTCTCTTCGTCATCTTCCCCAGTAATCATTTCTTGTTCTTGTAGGGGATTTGCGCTATATCCTGCTGCATCAACCGCATCTTGAATCTGTTTAATATCAGTTTTTTGAGGATTATATTTAACAGTAGCTTGTTCAGCACCGAAATTAACATTACATTCGCTGACTCCGGAAACCGAATTAATAGCTTTTTCAATACTGTTAGCACAAGAAGCACAACTCATGCCTCTTAGTTTAAGGGTAGTGGTATCCATAATAGGTAATTGGTAATTGGTAATTGGTAATTGGTAATGGGTCATTTTAACCTTTAACCTTTAACCTTTAACCTTTGATGTGAATTAAGTTATCAAAACCTGATTACTACGTTAATAATTTTCACAATAGGAATTTAAGCAGACTTTACAACCCTTTTAAAATAAGGATAATTTTAATTGACATTAGGCGTAAATTTTAAATCATTTTAAATTAAGTACTATAATAAACCCTCTAGTAGACTAGAGAGTCAAGAGATAAATCATCAAATTTTGTCAGCATTAGTAATTTAATTAATCAAACTGCTGATTTATTCAGGACTTACGCAATTGTCACAATACACGGCTGGTGCGTGACACCACAAACTTGATTGTTTCGTTCAAAATCACTCGAAGTGTCACACACCCGTTGCAAAAAAAATGTGCCAGTTACGTAAGTCCTATTATTGTATAGAAGCGATAGATATTGGTTAACCAAAATATAAATTCATACATGATTTGATATTGTTTGAGACGGAGCATCAGGAATAGCCGCGATTGTCACAATACTCGGATGGTGCGTGACACCTCTATAAGACTTGTAGCGTCACGCACCACCCGTATCCACTTTTCCCTGTTCCCTTTCTTACAATTACATTGATTGATGAACTGGTAAATTTTGATTTTTCCAAGCAATCCACGAACCAGGTATATTAATAACGTTCTCAAAGCCATGTTTTTGTAAAATACTCGCAGCTATTGAAGCTCGATAACCACTACCACAGTAAGTAGCAATTGACTGCTTTTTATCTAACTCATCTAAGTGGTTTTCTAAATGTGGTAGATAAATATGCTTAGCTCCTGGCACATAACCGTTTTGATATTCACCGTCGCTGCGGACATCCAATACTGTTAAATTTGAATCTTCTTTGTGTTGATTTAACTCGTTTACAGTCCACTCCCCTAGATGTTGTAAAGGTAATCCGGCATTTTGCCAACTTGTCATACCATCGTGTAAATATCCAGCACAGTTGTCATAACCAATACGGAAGAGATGTTCTACCACCAAAGATATATCTCGCTCACTCTCCACCACCAGCAAAATAGTTTTATCTGGATCAATCATCCAACCAATCCAAGCTGGAAATGATGATGTTAAAGCAATATTAATGGCACCGGGAATATGTCCGCCACCAAAAGCTAAAATTGAGCGAGCGTCTATAACTACTGTGTTCTCATCTTCCATTTGCTGTTGGAATTGCTCAACTGATAGCGGTGGTAAAGTCGGTACACATCCTAGAACTTTTGCACCTTGAGCATTTACCTTTTTCAGATAAAAATAGTAAGTAGGTGGTTCTGGCATTCCGCTTAAAATCCACTCCACAAACTCTGATTCTGTCCTTTGTTTAAAAGCTTCGCTAAAAATCCGTTCATTACCGATAGTGCTTTGTTTTCTGTCTCCTATCGAACGTCCACAAGCCGAACCCGCACCGTGACAAGGGTAAATTTCGATTCTATCTCCTAAAGGTAAAAGCTGATCAAACAGCGAATGATATAGCTGTGCGGCTTGTTTTTTTTCAGTATCTTTACCGACTAAATCTGGTCTTCCTACATCTAAATTAAACAATGTATCGCCAGTAAATAAACCAAATGGTTGTTCACCTTGCTGACCATCAAATATCTGCAAACAAATGTGTTCTGGAGTATGACCAGGTGTTTGCAAGACACGGAGAGTAATTTTACCAAGGTGCAATTCATCACCTTCAGCTAACTGGTGTAAATCGAACTGGTAATCATCACTTTTAGCACCATAAATAGCCGCACCTGTTCGGGCTTTGAGTTCGTGAGAACCAGAAACAAAATCGGCATGGATATGAGTTTCAATAATATGAGTAATTCTCAGACCACGACTTCTTGCCATTTGTAGATATACATCAGCATCGCGCTGCGGGTCAACCACAGCCACCACTCCTGCTTTATCATCACCAATCAGGTAAGATAACTGAGCAAGTCCTGGTGCGTTGATTTGTTCTAAAACTAGTGCCATTTGATTTCTCCTTTTTAAATAATTAAGATACTCAATTGCTTGGTATTATCACTATTCAAACTATTCCATAAGTGCTTTCATGATTCTAATCTCTTCCTTTTGGGTCTTGACAATCTCCGTACATAGCTGCTGAATGCGTGAATCTGTCAGCGATGCCTGCTCACATACGAGAATAGCCGCAGCGTGATGGGGAATCATAGAACGCAAAAATTGTTGATTTCCTACTCCTGTTTGCGATCGCAAAAGAGTCCAAAACATGAAGATGATTGCGGTTCCCCCAATCAGAAGTGCGATGTTTAATTTCTTGTTTTTGTACATTGAACCCATTGCTGTGAGCATAATGATCAACATCGCTGCTATCATTAATCCTGCCATGTACACTTGATTGAGGCTGAGGAATAAATTGGCAAACTCATCAACTCGTGAAAACATCAAGAAGAACATGACAACGTAAGAGATTGACAATGCAATCAGTAGGCTAATATAGGGCTTGTGATGAGATTTGGAGTCCATTTGAGATTTTGATATTTTTTCTTTTTACTCTAAAAAGCTAAATCACCTTTCCTAATTCCCATCGAAGTCGGGCAGTCGGCAGTAGGAAGAAATATTAAGACTTAGAGGGTGTTTATAAAATAAATTTGAAGAGCCGGGTGTGTTACGGCTTTCTGGGATTCGATAGGAAAAAGAGTAGGTGAAAATTTGCCGTAACGCACCAACAACTTTTGGTGCGTTAGATGTATTAAAAT
>JAYKJL010000049.1:0-3728 GCA_035285725.1 Nostocales cyanobacterium 94392
ATTTTTGTTGAATGAAGTGAAAGGGCAGTTTCAATACTTACCCCAGGTATTAAAATCAGCTATTAATTGCCCTGTTAGTGTTATTGTTTAACACCGTTACCGTTTTGCAAAAATTCTGATGCTTGGATTTGACGACTACAGTTTTTCATTTCTTCCAGTTCCCATTGCAAAGTTTCTATTTTTTGATTGATTTGTTGTTCCGTAACGCTGCGAAGATTATTCAGTAACTTTTCTAAAATAGGTATCTGGTTGGGATGAAATTCAATTGTCAATTTTTCGTTATCAGCATAACAAATTACAAGTTCAACAAAACCGGACAGAATAAAGGTATTTAAGAAAGTACTGTCTAATAATTTGATGGTTGTTGAACGATAAACTTCTATGTTGGTTTCCATCACTTCAAATTTCTTATTTTTCACCCTTTACGACAGCTAAGTCTGTATTTATCTTAAATGGGTACTTCTGGAATATTTTCTATATCTAGCAAGGGGTTAATTAATTTATTTTTAGACGGTAATTTATCTTTATTATAATTTTTCAGTAGTTGATTTCGTCTATCAATCAGTTCTAATAAATCTAACTGCGTTTTACAATGTTGTGTTGCAGTATAATAAACCGTGAATTGCTGCGCTATTGAATCAGTATTCACAAAGTAATACGTAAGGCTAACTTCTTCCGGTTGATAATTCATACTTTCCACAAACACATATAGATAAAAACGTGTCTGCCAATGCCAATTTAATATTTGAGCATTGAATGGTATTTTAGCCGTTGTCCATTCGATAATACTGGCTTCATTATCCGAAGTAATTATCATGTCGTAAACGCAGCATAATAAACAACCTTTTAAAATTAAGTTACGCGGATATTCACATTCTTTAAAAGAATTTTCTGGTGTTGCGGAAAAAATATGAGGTGCAACTAATTCCAGATTTTTTATCCACTGCTTTATTTTTGGATAAGCATCTAATAGTTGCTTTACGGGTAATCCCATGTGTATTTGCTTCATGACTAAATGGAAAGCGCTACCTATCTCAAAGTGATGACTTACTTGTGGTGATGGAAGTACTTTTTTGTGTTCCAGGTATATTTGTAAATAGGGCTTGCTGAATAAATATAAAAACGTGATGCAGCACACATTATCAGCCCCAAGGAATATATTCAGGTGCAAGAAAAAAGTCTAAAATAACTCAAAACCCTTGCATTAGCGTAAGTAGCAGGCTGCGCTTGATTTAGTATATATGTACCGTAAAGAGGAGCAAGCTGAAACCCCAGCAGAAAATTTTGAACTTCCTTTTGAGGGAAAGTTGTCTAAAGATAACCGTTGGGTAATTATGGCTTCATTAATACCGAGGGGAGGAATTTGAAGAAGAGTGCGATTCGTTCTTAGCAGGATACGCCAGCAAATGGCGAAGTATGGCTAAGGTGATGGTTATTTAAAGCCAATTTAATAATCCCTCATAACTGTCCTTGATATGTGGGTGAAAACCCCACCCTTGAGGAGACAAGTGAACCCCTATCTGCCCACAATGACCGAACTCGGAATTTCGGAGGTTGAAGCTGGGAACAGGGCGCAATCAGTTGAAAATAAGCAGGTAACAACACTGGCGCTAATGGGAAGGCGACAAGGTTAAACAAGTCCTAAAAAAAGTGTCTCACAAATGAGCTACAACCTGAACACAAAATGTAGACTTCATTCCTGATATCCTCGCAGCAATTTTCTTCTGTTAGCTGCAATCTTCGAGGAGGGAATAGGCAAATTGGACTGACCTAAATCGTCAAAACAATCTCAAGGACGGAACGAATAAAAATAGTGTAAAAGTCTGGGGAAAAGGTCGAAAACCTCGGTAGGCAAGACGAGATGCGGAATCCTTTTACACTAGGTAGGACAGAGCGTAATTGCTCTGAGGTGTTCAGAATACATACACTGGAGTAAGAGTATGGTTGGACGCAGTAATGAAAATTACAGCGAACTTTGGAAAAAGTTACCGTGGAAGAAATTCCGCATAAATCTTTTCCGCCTTCAAAAGCGTGTGTACAAAGCCATTCAAGTTGGAGACAAGCGAAAAGCTAAGTCTTTACAGAAGCTTATTTTGAAATCTCGTGCAGCTAGGTTCCTAGCGATTAGAAAAATAACTCAACTCAATCAGGGTAAGAAAACTGCTGGTGTTGATGGTTTAGCCAAACTAACTTTTAAAGAAAGGTTTGAAATAGAACCAATCCTACAAAAGTTCGTCAACAATTGGAAGCACAATAAATTACGTGAAATTCCAATTCCTAAAGAAAACGGCTCGACTAGAAAACTTAAAATTCCTACCATATTAGACAGATGTTGGCAATGTTTAGGTCTGTTTGCACTGGAACCAGCACACGAAGCAACATTTCATGAAAGCTCATATGGGTTCAGACCAGGGGTGCGATTCGTTGGGTAGAAACTAACTTTGAAAAAGGTGGTGGATTACCCGCAAAGTTACTCAGTAACTTTGACAATTTGATAGTCATATGGGTGAGGTTTAAAATCAAGTCCCATCCTCCAGGTGCAGGAGTGAAAGCACACAGAGCGCAGTCTTGAACTGTGTCCCCCAAGGTAGCGACTAGCCATCAATCCTTGAAGCGGGGGTGAAAGGTGTTAAATACTAGAAGCCCAATCTGGTATACATCAAGCAAGAGTTCATGAGTAGGAATACGAAGGTATGTTTGAACCATCGTCAGGAATAACCAGCGCAATCAGGCTGAAACGCTGGGAGTCCCAAAAGGGCAAGGATAATGGGGAGTTGGCAAGGTCCTGGGTGTCCAACAAGCACTTCCTCTAAACCCGGTGGATAGTACCGCTCTAAAAACTCAAACAATGATTATCAGAAACGAAGTAACCTCTCGTATGTCCTCGGTCTTCAATGATTGAGTAGGTGCTAACCAATACTACGAGTAGGCAAGATTGATTCAAAAGCAAAACGCCTCACTGTAATGGTGAGGATAAGCAGACAGAATCACGGTGAAAAGGAAGATGAAGTTTCCAGTAGCAGTAAATATGTCTAATACGAGTTTAAAGACTACGGGGGAATGGCGTTCTATTAACTGGCGAAAGCTAGAACGTAGAGTGTATAAGCTGCAACAGAGAATTTATCGAGCCTCTCAACGTGGCGATGTAAAAGCATATCGCAGACTCCAAAAAACGTTGATGAATTCTTGGTCGGCAAGAGCATTGGCGGTTCGTAGAGTTACCCAAGATAATCGGGGAAAAAAGACGGCTGGTGTGGATGGCGTTAAATCGCTGACCCCAAAGCAACGTTTAGCCCTTATTAATAAATTAAAACTGGGTTCAAAGGTTAATCCAATCAGGCGTGTATGGATTCCCAAGCCTGGAAAGGATGAGAAAAGACCTTTAGGAATACCTACAATGAAACACCGCGCCTTGCAAGCACTTGTCCTTATCGCCTTAGAGCCGGAATGGGAAGCGCGATTTGAACCTAACTCATACGGGTTCAGAGCCGGAAGGTCATGTCATGATGCAATCGAAGCAATATTTAACTGTATCAGGTATAAACCAAAATTTGTACTTGATGCTGATATAGCCAGCTGTTTCGACCGCATCGACCACTCGGCACTGCTTAGAAAATTAAATACATCCCCCACCACTCGCCGTCAAATACGTGCGTGGTTAAAAGCGGGGGTGATGGACAACAAGCAGTTGTTTCCAACATTTGAGGGAGTGCCGCAAGGTGGCACAA
>JAYKJL010000050.1:0-3845 GCA_035285725.1 Nostocales cyanobacterium 94392
TAGAAGAAAGATTAAAACTGTTACCAAGTCAGGGAATACGGGTTTTGGAAATTAGGACAAACAGAAAAAGGGATTCTCTATGGAGAAAGGAGTATTTGAGAAGGTTTAGTGATGCTTTTTAAACATTGAGTAAACCTGTGAATAAAGTGTAAGTAATCAGTAATCAGTAATCAGCTAATAACAGCAAGAGGAAAGATTTATAATTCTTAATTGCATAAAATTTATACACTCCTGATTTTTCTCTTGTTTTCTATTTCAGTCTTTAAAGCTGATAGCTGACTGCTGAATACTTACTTAAAATTTATCTTTCATTCCGCGAATTTTAGCAAAAGTTTGTACAGGATCTTTACTATTTACAGCTAATTGTAACGAAGGATGATCCCAGCGTAAAAACGGATTTGTATTCTTTTCAATACCAAGCAGAGAAGGAACAGTAGCTTCCTGACGCTGACGCATATCTGTTACTTCTGCAAATCGCTTTTGTAAATCCGTGTTTTCACTATCAACTGTTAATGCAAAGCGCAGATTACTTAAAGTGTATTCATGGGCGCACCAAACAAGGGTATTATCAGGTAAAGCCCGCAGTTTGCTTAAAGAGTCTACCATTTGCGCTGGTGTACCTTCAAACAAACGACCACAACCACCAGCAAATAAAGTATCACCGCAGAATAATTCTCCTGTCTCACCAGGTGTTACAGGAGGAAAGTAGTAAGCTATATGAGCGCGGGTATGGCCGGGTACAAAAAATACTTCTGCTGTGCGATCGGCAAATTGTACGCGATCGCCTTCTTGTAAAAATACCTGTTGTCCAGGAATCCTTCCCCGATCCTCAATTCCAGCATATACTGTCAATTGGGGGAATTTTTCGATTAACTCCAGATTAGCACCCACATGATCATGATGATGGTGTGTGTTAAAAATTGCTACTAAATTGCATTTTAGTTGTGCAAGTTGCTGTAAAACTGGTTTAGACTCCGCTGGATCAACAACAGCAGCAATATTATGCTGTAAATCGTACAGCATAAATATATAGTTGTCAGAAAGTGCTGATAGTCGGATTACCTGCATTGCTTTCTTTACCTCCCACACACATGGATGCTTGATATTGATCATTCATAACTATAGCCTATTTAGAAGTTTTGAATTGAATCAGGTTAGTCAAGTTAATTGCTAATGAGACAAGAGAATATGAACAGATTAAAAACCTAATTAATTAAAATTCGTGTTAAAGTTCGTGAAAAAGCAGATTTTCAAGTTCAGGCAAATGCACAAGTAATTAGACTTGATAAAAGTGGCAGCAAAAAGTTTTTCGTTAGTAAAGGAAATAGGGAGATGGGGAAGAAAATTTTAGATTTTAGATGAGATTTTACAAAACAATCCAAAATCCAAAATCCAAAATAAATAACTCCTGACTCCTGAATTATTGTTATTAAGACCAAGAATCCAAATCTAAAGATTGCATTCCTCGACTGCTGACAAATTCCAGCAAACTACCTAACTGAAACCAAACAAACACACAAGTTCCCAAACTCAAAGGTAAACCAATACCCAAAGCTAGGGGAGAGGGAAAACCAAATATTTCTAAACCAGAAGACATAAATAAACAAACGCCTGCCGTAATACCAATAAATGGTACTAACAATTGCTTTAAAGAAGCACTAGATTTAATAGGTTCTTGATTGTTATTTGGCCATTTTTGGACAATTACTTTTAATGTTCCTGACAAAGCAAAACCAGAAGTTAAAGCCATGAGGAAACCAACCAAAAGCAAGATATAAGGAGGTTGCAGAGGATAATAATACATGAAGACTCCTGATTTTTATGCAAATAATTTAAACGTTGTTACTGTTTTTCAGTAAACGAAATTAGAGATGTTGCTTTTGGCAAAATAGCTGCTACACTTTCTCTCGATAACTCGGTTAAAATGCCGACAGCTACATTTAATAACTGATTTGGCGGTAAGTCATCTTTGACTAAATCCCACAATCTTTGTACTTCATCAGTGTGTAAACGATCATCTTCAGTTAATGCTAAAACTAACTGACGACGTAAAAATTTACCTTCTTCCGATAGTAAATACTGTAAACCCATTCTGGCTGTTGGAACAACATCAAATTGCTGATCAGTCCGCGCAATGGAAATCAAATTCTCTAAACGCTGCCATTGGAATTTACCATCTTTAAATAGCACGTTCAATAAGCGTCGTCTTAATGCGGGAGATTCACCAGTTAATAACCGTCGTGCTATGTAGGGATAACCTACTTCCACAATTTTAAAATTGGGGTTGAGGGTTAAAGCAATACCTTCCTGTGTCACCAAAGAACGAATAATTAAAGCAAACTTAGCGGGAACTCGGAAAGGATATTCATACATCAATTCCGAAAATTCATCGGTAATGGTTTTAAAGTTAAAATCACCGACGTTTTTACCAATGGCATTTCCCAGAACTGCTTCTAATGCTGGAACAATGGGAGCAATATTTGTTTTTGGAGCGAGGAAGCCCAATTTTACAAAGTCTTCCGCTAAGTCAGTATAATCTTTGTTGACAAGATGTACTAAGGCATCTACTAAGGTTTCCTTTGTGGTTTCCTCCAACTGGTCCATCATGCCAAAGTCGATGTAAGCCATGCGACCATCGGGAACAGCAAATAAATTACCAGGATGGGGGTCAGCATGGAAAAAACCATGTTCTAATAATTGTTGCAAACCAGAAGTAACACCAATCTGGATAATGGTTTCGGGATCTAAACCAGCTTGGCGAATGCTTTGGATATCTGTGAGTTTAAAGCCGTTAATCCATTCTAGGGTTAAAACACGGTTACTACTATAACGCCAGTAAATAGTTGGTACTTTTACTTGGGGGTCATCACGGAAGTTGGTGGCGAATTTTTCCGCGTTCCGACCTTCGTTCATGTAGTCTATTTCTTCAAATAACTTCGTGCCAAACTCGTCGACGATTAATGTGAGGTCATGGCCGAGATTGAGGGGCAACCAAGGACTCAGCCAAGTTGCTGCCCAACGCATTAGATATAAGTCTTTTGTAATTACTGGACGCAGGTGCGGGCGTTGTACCTTGACTGCTACTTCCTCACCAGTGATGAGACGACCCCGGTAAACTTGACCTAAACTAGCCGCAGCCACTGGTTTCGGGGAAAGTTCGCTAAATATCTCATCAATGGAACGGTTGAGTTCAGTTTCAATAATGTGTTGCGCTAGGTCATGGTCAAAGGGTGGTAACTGGTCTTGTAGTTTTACCAGTTCCTCTAAAAAGTCTTTACGGATCAAGTCTGGCCGAGTCGAAAGGGCTTGACCCACTTTAATAAATGTCGGTCCGAGGTTTGTGAGCAGTTGTCGCAACTGGGTAGCTCGTTTACCCTTATTCTGCTCAACTTGGTTTTGCCATTCATCCCATTTGAGGCTGAGTAGAAAGCCTGCAAAGGAGAAGATGATTCTCAGTAGTCTGCCCCAAGCTAACCAGGGACGGTAACGATAGTAACGAGCGATCGCTTCTGGATTATACTGCTTTAGTTGAGCAGGTTGATACTGACCCACGTCTTTTTTTGCCTCTACAACTGGGAATTTGAGAATTTTCTGACTACTTGATTGACAATTTACTTGTTGCTCAAGTGTATTGTTGGTTTTTGATGGAAGCTATAGATAAACTCAACCTATCTTGAATGTTGAGATTAGTTTATGTTTTTCTTAATTATACTTTATAAAAGTACAAACTTTTGTCTCTTAGCGAGAGTATTTTATTATTTCTTAATGTTTGATGCGGTATAATTTAGTATCAAATCTGACATTAAATATCTTGAAAATCCGATCCCATACAGGTTAGTTGATGG
>JAYKJL010000051.1:0-7142 GCA_035285725.1 Nostocales cyanobacterium 94392
AAACCGCTGTTATATTTATCATAATGCCCGCACCTTCATGGATAAAACAGCGGGTTCCCAAATCATAGCTAGATTAAAATTTCTTTATACTCTTACCCACCTGCGGGGACGCTTACATATAACATTACGAGATTTACGTTCCGCTTTAGCCTTTATGTTAGCGGGTACAAAAGATTGCGATAAAGTTCATGAATTGTATCGTAAAAGTAATCCCGAAGCCAGACAGCAAATTTTAAACGGATTTTATTTTAATTCCTGGATGGGAGGAGTACAAGGTTCAAAAGACAGATTAATTTCTCTGCTGCGAGAAATTGATATTGGAGAAACCAGTAACCCCAGTCTTGACCGTAGCTTTGCCTTTTTGCAACCCAACAGCCGCGAAATGGGAAGATTTAACATTGGCGATCGCGGTGGCTATGATGACGATTTATTACAAAAGGAATACGAAGAAATAACCCTTACAAATCCCGCCAAACTGGACATTGATAGTCAAATATCTTACAAAAAATATGTTTCCATATTGCGGAGAAGGCAATATTTTGAACGTCGGGATGAAGGATGGCAACAAATGTTACCCTACCACCATGCTGAAGATTTTTTACAGTTATTCAAGGGAGGAGAAGACCTAAAAGCAAAAGTAAAACCCTTGCTGAGTGCGATTAACAGAGGTGAAGGTTTGAGAAATCCCTTACTACTTGGTGATAGTCTTGCTTTACTTGTACGGCGAGTTAACGGAGGTACTATCCGCAGTTATCGTATATTTGATAGCAATAATTTTGACTTGTTACTTCCACAGCCACAAGAAATTACACGCTTCATCGAATTTCTTTCCCAAACTTTGATTCTCCAGTATAATTCTTCAATTGGTCATCATGCAGAACTAAGTATTAACCTGGATGTGTATGAGATGTTGAAAAGACTTGATTGCGGCTATCGTCCCAGCATTGAAGAACAACAAGGACTCTACCGCAACTTAACTGTGTTTAAAAATATCTTGGCTTCAGCTTCTTATCAAGAAGTTTTACTTACCGAAAGCGGACGAGAATTTTACCGTATTAAACGAGATGAAGAGGGAATTTTGTCGTTAACACGGGTATAGGTAATTGGTAATAGGTAATTGGTAATTTTTATTTTTTCTCGTTCCCGGTTCTCTATTGTCAATTTACCTGCTGACGGGTTTGGGGAAGCCAGTATTTTAGACCAGCAAGCACTGAGGAAAAATATTACAGCATTTAAAACTCGGTTGCGAGAAATCGGTTTTTTCCAAGACCTATCGGATGCTTATATCACCCAAACCGTAACACCTCGCTACACTATTACTGCATAACCTTAGAAGGTAACAAATGAGTCAGGGTATTCAAGAATTGCAACAAAAGCAATTAACTCAAGCTTTAGAAGAGATTTTATTACCGCAACTTCAAGAAATTATTTGTTCGCGGAATGATGGTCATTGTATGCGCGTTGCAGACCTCGACTTAGAATTGATGATAGTGCTAACTCGCAGTCTGCGTCGAGAATTACCCCAAGCACAGATTTTTATTTTGGAATCCAATGATGAAGTTAACGAAGAACCAGATTTATATATATCATCCACCAAGTTAGTCGAACTGCGTAATCCTTTACAAGATGGTTCGTTGCGATCGCCATTATTAGTATTTCTCCCTTCCAACCTCCAAACCAACGCGGAAGATTCGTTTAACGTCGCTTCATTTGAAGAAATTTCGGTTACTAATGTTTACCAAGACCTAATTAAAAGTTTAATTCAAAAAGTTCCTACATCCCTTCAAGGTTACGTTAAAGAAATTTTTAGTTATTTGACTCAAGAAAAATGGCGCTGGGCAAATACTTTAGCACAAGCCAGGTTTTTATTAACCGCAATAGAAAATGAAATTTCTAGTGATACCCTTGGAGGAGCTTTATACGAATTGGGTTTAGTTCCAGATTTTAAATTATTTGCAGAACCAGCAAATAGTAATTTAAGAATTCGCAAAAATTTAGAATCAATTCAAAAACTTACTTTGAATTTAGATAAATCAATTCGAGGAAGAGTTTTTGATTTAGAATTAGACGATAAATCAGTTCAAAATCAATTAATTCAGTTTTTATTAGAAAGAGGAGTTGAAGAACCCCGTAGATGGACTAAGGAGATAGTATTAGAAAATAAAAATTGGAATATATCTTTTGATAAATGGAAGTTTAAAGAAGATTACAATAAAGATAAAATATTTATAGAAGTTACAACTACAGAACTTCCAGTTATTCAAGAAGAAGAAAAAGACGAACGTCTTCAAAATTTAGTTGGTCAGCAAATATTAGACCCCAAAAATCAACCAAAATTCAAGATAGAATTTGAAGTAAACCCCCTTCCTAAACAAGTACAAGGATTAGAATATTTTACCGTCCAGATTTACACTCAAGATGGGGGAGCAGTGGGTGTTGCTAAAAAAGTCAAAGCTTGGAAAACTAAAAATCCCGTTAAAAGCGCCAACCTAGATAAATTAGATAAATTAGATTTTGAAGAAGGTTGGCATTATGTAAGGGTTTTACCGTGGACGGCTAATAATGACCTAATACCTTTAGAAGCAGATAATAAATCTACAACGACTACCCAAACAAATACTCACGACAGCGAACTGTTTTACATTCTTCCTGATAGCGGCGAAATTAATGATGAAGAACCACCACAAAGAGCAATTCCGCAAGTAAATAGTCTACAACACGCCAAACTTAAACTACAGTTTACAGCTATTTCCCAACAACGCGACCCTAAAGACATCATGCTCAAAGATATAGTTTGGGCTGACAGAAACACTAAAACCCGCACTGTATCTCAAGAATCCCTAGAAGTCAAATTTAAGCGTGATGGGAAATTCCGTATTTTGGTATCGCAATGCTTGAAGGATTTGGAACAGCGAATTTTAGCTACTCCTAAAAAACCCACAAGTTGGAAATTACAGATAAATATGGGACAAGTTGATTATCCCATCGAAGACATTATTGATTTTCCCAACTCAGAAATAGCATCAACTTTTTTATCAGCCCGTACAAGCTACTTTAACGCTATCCGTTCGGGAAATCAAAACCTAATATCTCAAGCTACTGATTTTACCAGCTTAAAAGAAATTTGCTACCAATACGCTGCCGCATACCGAAAACTGCTAATTGAACTACGGGGGAAAATCGAGCAAAATGAAGACCATCAAGCATTAAAAGACTTAAAAAATTTATTATCGTTAGATACAGTCCGTCTATCAGTTAAAGATTTTCGCGGACAAACCGTAGAAGCAATATTAGTCGGACCAACCCATCCCCTACGTGCATTATGGCTATCTACCTGGAGTCAAATCGCTCAACATTGGGTTAATACTACCAAAGAAGGATTCTTAGAATATATTAGTCCCGTTCGGGATAGTATTTTACAAGGGCTAGTACCATTAAATATACCTGCAACTTTACCTCTAATTGACGGAAGAGTATTCATTACAGTTGATAACATTAACCCTTTCTGGTCACTTTACGCGCCATCAACAGCAGAAAACACCAGAGGATTGCTCGGAGAAGTCTGTACCGCACTAGGATTACCAGAACCAACAATTGGTGCTAACGTTAACGCGCAACTATTAGCTTCGCGCATTGAAAGATATTTAGCGCAAAATTCTTATATTCGTACCCTTAGTATCAATGCCTTTAATCCAGGTCGCGCTACCGTACTGGCAGAGGCTCTAATTTTACTGCAAAAACAGGAAGCATTTCAAGACCTACGCTATGACATTAGGCTATTTGTTCCCGACCCAGAAGCACCGGGGGTCGGTGAAGCCATAGAACAACTTCTCGTACCCGTTTCCAGCATTACTTCAGAAGTTGTTGATGCTTTTTCTACATCTAGTGGAAATTACTTATTCCCTAAATTAAATGTAGCAGTTCACTCGATTGATGATTTCCGCACTTCAGAAAACCCATACCAAGCCCATATCAGCATATTAATCGATTTATTCCCAGCTAGAGAAATCGCGGTTGGAGTTCCCTTTCACCAAAAAGATATTGCTCCACTCCACGGATTAATCCAAGACTTTAGCATCGAATTTCAAGATGATGAAAATGGAACGTTTTGGAGAAGACAACCCCGTCACGGAAAAGCACTTCCTGTTGACAACATTGAAGATCCAATCAACTTATTAGCAGAATTACCTCAGTTAATTTCTGGTGCTACAGCTACCATCGCTACAGGCTTACCTGCTTTTGAAAAACGACCTATAGTAACGTTAGGGCTAAATGCCAAACAACGCGAATTATTACACCGCATTCACAATATCTGCGATTGGGTATTTACTATCGACCGTAACATTGGCATTGAATTTTTTGACCGGGGTAGTCAAAGCAAACGTCCTCCATACTTAGTTGACTACATTCCCAATGCGACTTCCAGTTTCGGGCATCGTTTAATGATAACTTCCCGTTCCCTATCCGAACTGGAATCATTTTTATTGCAAATCTTAGAACGCTACCAATTAAAAGCCGAACCCAAGCAAGCGGAAGTTATTCTCGAACAATTGCGATCGCTCTCTGGAAGACTGGCTTTAAAACTGATTTCTTCAACTAACGAACAAGCAGAAGCGTTAGGACTGGCTTTAGCTCGTTTGTTTCTTAAATATCAAGGAGCGCTATCAAACCAAATTATACTTCCCCTAGACGCTCATTTGGAATTATTTAAATCAGCACAAAGGCAGGCAGATGCTCTGGGAAATTCAATCAGCCTTCAGCGAACTGACTTAGCACTTTTTGACTTAAATACCGCAACTCGAACAATTGTTTGTAATTTAATTGAAGTAAAATGCTATTCCAAAGTAGGAAAGACTAGTGCTTTTAATAGTTTAAAAGAAAAAATCACTCAACAGATAGATGAATCCCAAAAAGCTTTAAGTCTACATTTTGAGCCAAAAGAAAGACCGGACAAGCTTTTAAAAATTAGAGAATTAGCAACACTACTAGAATTTTACTTAGACCGCGCTCTGCGATATGGAGCTATAGAAAAAGAAGTAGCAGAAGAAGCACGAATTTTCATAACAACTTTAGAAGAAGGCTATACACTCGAATTTACTCGTAGCGGGCTAATTTTTGATTTTGAAAAGCCAGGAACAGAAGCACCAGACAATGAACAAGGAATAGAATTTCACCGTATTGGTATAGATTTAATTAAAACTTTAGTAGAATATGCTAAACCCATAACAAATATTAGCACCATAGAACCAGAAGAAATAACAGAGGAAGAAAATCAAGAAATTAAACAAGTTGAAAATTCAATTCCTCGGCTTACCTCAGCCGCGTTTATTGTTGAACCGAGAGAGCGTTATACAACAGATAATTTTAATTTGGATAACCAAATAGAGAATAATCAAATAATTTCTGAAGAAACAGATACTAATAAAGCCTTAGAAGAAGAAGAAATACAGCAAAAAAAAGAAGAAGTGAGCGATACTCAATCTAACGAAATTATTGCCAATGAAATAGAAGAAAATGTTTTAACTACCGCATCGGAAGTAGAAATTGAAAATCAACCCAAAATACCATTAACTTATGACACCATATTAGGAGTTAAATCTCCAACTCCTCAATACGGTATTCTAGGCGAAATGTCCGGTAGAAAAGTAGCGTTAGACCTTAATCAAACCCATACCATTAGTCTTTTCGGCGTTCAAGGAGCAGGCAAAAGTTATACATTAGGTACAGTTGTAGAAATGGCTTGTATGCAAATTCCTAATATCAATACTTTACCAAGTCCTTTAGCAACAGTAATATTTCATTACAGTCAAACCCAAGACTACAAACCCGAATTTACCTCAATGGTTGCTCCTAACTCGGAATCAAACCAAATTGATATATTACAAAAGCGTTTTGGTGCAGAACCAAGACAATTAAAAGATATTGTTATCTTAGTCCCTGCATCTAAAGTTGAAGAAAGAAAGCTTGAATATCCAAATATAGAAGTATCACCCCTTACCTTTGCAGCATCCGAATTAAACGCAACTCATTGGAAATTTCTGATGGGTGCTGTAGGAAGTCAAAGTATGTATTTGCGTCAAATAAACCAAATTCTTAAAAAATTACGCAATCAATTAACTCTGGAAAAACTTATTGAAGATTTAGAAAAATCCTCCTTGTCAGAACAGTTAAAAGATTTAGCTAGAACAAGATTAAAATTTGCCGCAGAATATATAGATGATAGCCGTATGCTAAGTGATATTGTTCGTCCGGGTAGATTAGTAATTATTGATTTACGAGACGAATTTATTGAAAAAGATGAAGCCTTGGGATTATTTGTTGTACTTTTACAAATTTTTTCAGAAGCAACTTATAACGACAAAAAATTTAATAAACTAGTTGTTTTTGACGAAGCTCATAAGTACATGGAAAACTCAGACCTTGTAATAGGATTAACAGAAGTAGTTAGAGAAATGCGACATAAAGGTACTAGCATAATGCTCGCATCGCAAGATCCCCCATCAGTTCCTACTCCTCTAATTGAGCTTTCCTCACAAATTATTATGCATCGATTCAATTCACCAGCTTGGTTAAAGCATATTCAAAAAGCGAACACAGCACTTAACTCTTTAACCCCAGAAAAAATGAGTAACCTTGACTCTGGAGAAGCTTATATTTGGTCAAATAAAGCCAACGATGAAAGCTTTACAAAAGGAGCAATAAAAGTTCGCTGTCGTCCTAGAGTTACCCAACATGGTGGAAGTACAAAAACCGCAGTTACTTGAAGTTAAGTGAAAGACTCATTCTAAAAGCGGATTCAAGAACAATTTGTGCAACTTCTTCACCACTCTTTACAGTTTGAACTGCATCAGGAGTGATTTGGGCGACTACGTTATTCGCAAAAAATACGCCTGTTCCTACTACTAAGAAAAAGCCTACTACCCATACTGCCCTCCGACTCCGCGTATATTGTTCTGCATGAAATGTAGGTATTTCTATTCCCAACTCAATTCTCAAATTTTGACAATTCAGCTAACGGCACCATAGGCTGGTAAACATCTAACTTCGCTTCCGTACCTTGTATATCCATAATTAAAAATGGCTGCCAACTATTCAAATGCGCTGGACATTCAAACGTAAGTTTGTGGCTCATCATTCCATAT
>JAYKJL010000052.1:0-7304 GCA_035285725.1 Nostocales cyanobacterium 94392
GTTTCCAACTATTCCGAATTAACCCAATCGGTGGGGAGTTCTTCTACCAGCCCTTACTGGGTAAGGATTTCAGAGCGCAAATCGACACACCTCTGAGAAACATGATAAATTTTGCTCCAAATCGAGAAAAACACATACCTCAAATCCTTACACAGCAAGCAATCGACACACCTCAACGGGAAATATAGGGTTTCGGCGATTTGCCGAGGTGTGTAGATGAGCATTCAACAAAAACCTCTCCAATCGCTTCAAAGCTAGATAAATCAAGGCTTTTAAACAAAACCAGAAAATTTTTATCTAAAACCTTAGTAAAACCCACTTAAGTATTATGATATATTTTTACTTCAGATAAAAGTGATTCTACATACTTCTTACTAAAATTATAGATACTGAAATATTTGATATTAGTTTTGAGTAGAATTCGAGTTGATTATAACTTAGCGTTGGTGCGTGACGGTAAATTCAAATTATTTGGTTATGCTTGATAAATTACTTTAACCGTCACACACCCTACAATTATTTCTCATTCGCACGAACAACTCACAAATATCGCATTCAGGCGACTACGATTATATACATGAACGAGCTAGAGCGATGGTCAAAAAAGTTATGCTTCAACTTACACCTAACAAATTGCAGCAAAAAGAATACCCCATCGCTCATTTTCTCATTGGTATACCCGGTAGTGGTAAATCAACTTTTGCTAAATTACTATCACAACAAGGAAATTATCAAATTATTTCCACAGATGATATTCGTACCGAGCTATACGGTGATGCGACTATCCAGGGAGACTGGAAGCAAATCGAAACTGAAGCGATTCAACGTATTTATACCAGCTTGCAAACAGGTAAAAGAATAATATATGATGCCACCAATTTCAAACGTGCGTTGCGTTTGGAATTCTTGCAAAAAGTTAAACAAAAATTAGGAACAACTCATTCCCTAGTTTGGATTGGATGGTATTTAAACACACCTTTGTCAACAAGTATCCTATGGAATCAAAATCGCGATCGCCAAGTTCCCGAATCAATTCTTCAAGGAATGCATGAGATTCTGCAAAACTTTCCACCGATTACCGCAGAAGGTTTTACACTGATAAATACAGTTGATATTACATCACCGAAATTTTCAGTATCAGAAATTGAAAAGTTAATCAAAAAACTCCCTCGTAGTATAATTAACTCTCAAAATCGTAAAGCCAATATCACGCTCCATCAATACAGTAATTTTCTTGATTTTGAAAAATTACTACATTTAATATCGTTGATTATCAAATATCCAGGTATCGGTAATTTACAAAATAGTAATCCCGATTTACTTGAAAAAATCCTGGGCTATAAAGCAGAATTCAGCAGCGATATACAAGAAATCACCGCAATAGTTGCCAAAGAGCGCGGTAATATTTACGCTTGCGAAAATGCGATAAATGATAATTTAAAATATTTAGCAACTGTTGGTATTTTACCTGAATTGCAAGAATCTTCAATACCCCTCTCCTTAACAAGGACAAGGGAAAGGGGTGAGGTTAATTTACATAGTTATTCGGAACAAACAGTATTTAACAGATTAATTGGAACAATCCGCTTAATAGTTAACAATCCATATTTAAATAATAATTATGGAGGTAGCTTACCAACTCTTGCAAAATCCCTTGAAGAAGCAGGAACTATTTATAATGCCAAAAGCGAACTAGCAACCATTCGTAAAGATATCGAGAAAGTTCTCAAACCATATCAAATATTACCATCATTTCCCATGCGAAAAGGTTATTGTGCTGGAACGGGTATTCTATCCCAACAAGAACTTATTAAAGTATTTGAAATACTACAATCCCAAGCAAACAGTTTAGATGATCCCCTCGCACTAGATTTATATAATACGTTCAAACAAAAAATGTTACAGTCAAAATTTATTAACCCTAATGAAAATATCTACCCAGTCAGGTCAATCACAAATAATTGCATTATAGATGAAAAGTACTTACACGAAACATCGCTTTTCAAAAAACTACCGTACCTAGAGGACGCAATAATTAACGGTAAATTAATCGAATTTAGTCGTTTTAGCAGTAGTGCTAAATATCAAGGAGATGCAAAAAGTTTCATTCAAGTTTATCCCCTACAAATCATATTTCATAACTTAGCTTGGTATTTAGGATATGAATGCGTAAAAGGGGAAGAAGAACCAGGTTTACTTAGATTTGAACGTTTAGATAGATTATTTTTAGGTAATCTCCAAAATCAATCTCGTTCTCGTCAACAACAAGAAAAAGCACTCGAAAATTTACACAAACTTATCCAAGGAGGTGCTGGAATATTTTTAGGAAATAGCGTTACCAATCAACAAAAATTTCTCAGTTCCGATAAAAAAACTCATTCCCAAGCTTGCGTTACAGTTGAACTATGGTTTAACGATAAAATCTATCATTTTATTACCGAAGGACCTAAAAGATTTAGCAAAATCAAAATGGCTCGTCCCAAATCTAGCCCAAAAGTTAATTTACCTAAATCAATATTTTTCTGGGATGAACCAACAGAAGATAAAGATTTCCCCAATCGTTTTCAAGTTATTTTAACAAAATGGTCATTACAAGATTTTGACCTTTGGAGATGGATAATAGGTTTTGGTGCAAATGTTAAAGTTATCAAACCACCAGAATTAGTTGAAAAAATCAAACAAATTGGTCAGGGAATTGCTGATAATTATTGATAATAATCTGCTTGTATTAGTTAAGAGTCAATCTATAATAAGTTTTCTTTTTTATCAATTATTTATTAATTTAAAATCAGATATAAGATACAGGGTTTAACAAAGCATCTCGATTGTTCGTAATTTCGCAATGATTAACCTGTAAATCTTCATTCATTCTTATCACCATGAATAAAACATTCTCCAACATTGCGCTTGTAACCATTATGCTTGCAAATATCAATCCAGTGTTTGCAGTCACTAGCACAGAATCATCAAAATCAGAGCTAGACTATCAATTAAAGTCCGAAGAGATTATTGTCGCAGGATTTCCCCGTATTTTCAAAGATATTATTAACGATGCTGATGACATACATCGAAAAATAGATCGCATGAGAAACCGTGAGGAAATGCGAAGCAGACGTAAGAAATTACAAAAAGAAATGAAAAGAAGAAGAGAACAACTTGAAGCCGCTCGTAAAGCAGCTACAGAAAGACAAATCGACGAAGCTGAAAGAAGAAGAAAGTATTTTGATAGTCTATCTCCAGAAGAAAAACAGGCTTACATCAAACAGCAGCAGGAACTCAGGCAGAGAGAAACCGCAGCACAGTTGTTTATGTTGGGCTTGTTCACACACTTTCTCATCAATGATGATGGACAGACATCTCAACCTGTACAGAATAATCACATTTATATATATGAAAAGTGAGGTTTTATAATACTCCTGCTACTGTCAAACCTATTAGTCCTTTTTACGGTAGCTGTGATAATTATCACTGTCAATAAAGCATAGATTTCCGATAATTTGGCAGTTATTTAATCATATTTAGAAATAAGTATTGACATGGCTGTCAAATCTTTATTGCTCATATAATTACAAATTAATGCTAGTAATTATATGAGTAATATTTCATATTATTTTTATGTGTTGATAACACATAATCGTTTGCAATGGTGTACCAACATCAAAATCTAAAAACTAATCACGGAGATAATTCTAATGTCAAAATTCAAAGAACGCTTCCTCGTAAAAATGAAAGAATGGCAAGAAAACGATAAAAACAGCACAAAACTTTTTACTACCGAATATGATAGAATGCTTGCTTATTTATGGGCTTATGGCAAAGCGAGAAAACCTGAAGAAAAAATTACCGAAATCAAAGAGTTTGGAAACGCAAATCACAAAGCTATTGGTGATTATGACCAACTACTTCGCACGCGAGAATATTGCTGCTGTTGTGGAGAAACATATAGATTAGAAAACTTATCAATTTGTGTAGATTGCAATAATCTATTTTGCTATCGTTGTAATGAGAACATATGTCGTTGTAACGGAGAAATTGTTGGATAGAATGATTCATAATTACTAGAAATTAATTTAGCCGTAGTCGATGAATATAAGCGTTTAAATCATTATTCTAGTGACATAAAAACTACTTCTATCTTATTAATTACTAATAAAATTTTCCCAACTGCTGGTATCCGTTATCAGCAGTTTTACAGCGCTTTGCAAGTACGCTCCGGTACATTCCCCCTGCTCCCTGCTAAGAGCCCCCTGCCTTATACCGATATGAGGTGTACCTCATTCGGGTGAAAAAGGCTGTATTTTACGGCTCACGCCGATTAAGAAGTGAAGTCTGTAAAATCAAAGATTTTAAAACATGAAAACACCACGAGAAATAACCAGCGAGCTAAACCAATTTTATGGTTCAGCTACTCTCTACAAACATTGGCTCGGTTTGAAATATACCGAAGGTATAAAATACTTGGCTCACGAAGCCAATTGTTACTGGTTATTGGATGCGATCGCCTCACATCAAACAAAGAAATTGCTGTCAGATCCAAGACTACGAGACTTTCAAATTTGGCATTTAAAAATCAAAGATAATTCCGGTATTTGGATATGCGAATGGGACACCAACCAAGAAGTATTGCGCCAAGAAATAGAATATACAGATTTTCCATTGAGCCATGTCAAGCTTTATCTCGTTGAAAAAGTTCTCATGCTTCCAAACGAATACTAACGTGCATCACACATTGTAATTATTGGGAGAAAATCATGATTCAAGCAATTAATTCAGAACAGGTATTTGTCACAAACCTCGAACAATTCATGACGAAAGCTGACAAATTTATCAAGATTTACTACTCAGGTGTCAGCGATGAAAATCAAGTGAGAGAAATGATGCAAGAACTGAAAAATCTGGCATTAGATACAGATTTGCAGCAATTAGAAATTGATTATCAACACAACTGTGAAATCAAGGATTTGATGGCAGATTATTACGATTCATCTTGGTGCTGATTCTGTTGTTCTAGATGCTGAAACAATCGAATAGAAAGAGAGCTTACGCTCAGAGAGCAATGAAGTAATTAGGAATATCTGTCTTATGGCTACACGTAAATCCCCTACATCCAACTTTCAAGCAATTGATGATTCCGTTCTCGGTGAGTATTATGTTAGTAATTATTCAGAACGCTTATACTCAAAAGTCTACTACTCGATTCGTTCTTTATGTGGACTGCTTGCCAAACGTAGTTTTCAAGATTTTAATTGGGATATATTCAAAGAACGGTTTGCCTCGGACTTTGGAAAAGTAGAAGAACAGCGATTCTCTCTAGAACAACTACTTGAATTTGCTAATCGTAAGTTCGGGAAAACTCTTGAAGATTTGGTAGTGCTAAATCAATTATCTTGGCAGCGCAGACGAGAATATGCCGAGCGTGTAAATGCGAGTGGTAATCTTCAAATAGAAGCCGAGAATTAATACTAGCATTGCAAACAATATAAAAGTGGGGATAAAGAAGATTTTATTCCCACTTTTTGCTGTCAAAAATTATTTGGATGATATCTATGGCATCCGTTTTAAGTGAACCCCAATTTCAAATACTCACTCATCCAAAAACTGGAGTTAAAACCGGAAGAATTTATTTCCCAGCGCTATTCTTAGCTGATTATCACGAAAGCATTACTCAATGGCTGCAAAGACAAGAGATTATCTTCTGCGAAACGGACTTAAAGCAATACGATGATGGCTCGTTTCGACTATATTTCAGGACAATAAATTCTTTAGAAACTGAATATTTACAGCTAGTAAAACCCCTCACGGGGAGTAAAAAATAGTAAATTTCAGTAATAGCGGTGAAACAACTTATGAAATCAAAATATCGCAACTTTCTAGCTGATGCGAGTAATGAAGATTTAGCTATTCCTCATTTTCAACCGATAATATCTCAAGTTCCGGAACCAGATAAGATTAAGCATACTCTGACTGGCTCAAGCAAAGCGGTAATTGGAACAATTAGAGTTTTACATCAACTTGGTTATGCCAATACACGCGATTGGACTCCGTTGTTACCAACTTCTAATCCCGGAGAGGTAATGAGTATCTTGATTCGTAAAATTACCGTGCAGTAGTGTTTGCTGCAAATAACGTTTCCCCTCCAAGGGGAATTTTTTTGTTCACTTTTCTACAGAAATTAGGAATTTGTATAAAACCATTCTGCTACTAGTACAACACGGCGTAAATAGGGCTACCATCTTAAACAAGCGAAAAGCTTATTGTATAAGTCTTTTTACTTTTATCTTTTGACTTTTTATTTCCGTGCAGCGGTACTAGTATTTTTACTGAGAAATAATTGACTAAGACAACAGAAAGCTTAACACCTATTCGGGAATAGTTACTGATATAAATGAAGTATACAAATATATCGATTTTAGTAAAAAACTAATGAAAAACAAAAAAAATTGGTTAGTTGGTGGAATTATCTGCACCATTATTGGCACGGGAGTACAACCCTTTGTTAATCGTGCATTTGCTCAAACAATACAACCGAAAACACCGCTTGAAAATCAATTATCGCAAACTTTGCCCAAATCCCAAATAAAATTAATTGCTCTGGGCGCACAACCGCGTCAAAGATTGCGTTTTACTCCTCAAGCGGGACAAAAAGAAACTGCCGATATGCGAATGGATATAGGTATGTCCATGTCCATAAATGGTAATCCTGCACCAGAGTTCAAAATACCAGGAACCAGCTTAAAATTAAATACAATTGTAAATACTGTAGAACCGAATGGCGATATTTACTATGATTTTTCATATGATAATGTTGATATAGTCGGAGAAAGCAACCTACCACCAAGCGCTATTGAAGGTATGCGTAGTGAAATCAAAAAAATGGAAGGTTTAAAGGGAAATGTAATTGTTGATAATATGGGACAGACGAAAAAAGCAAATTTTGTTGTTCCGCAAAATTTCAATCCAGCTTTAAAACAAACGATGGATCAATTGAAAAATTCCATCGAACAGCTATCAGCACAAGTTCCCCAAGAAGCAGTCGGAAAAGGTGCTTCCTGGCAAGTTACTTCTCAAATTAGCTTCAATGGAATCAACATTCAACAAACTGCTACTTACGAATTAGTTGATATTCAGGATGGTATTGCAACAATGAATATCAATTTAACACAACAAGCACCAGGCGCACAAAAAATACTATTACCTCAAATTCCAAAAGGTATGAATATGACCATGGAATCTTACAAAGCGACCGGAACGGGGCAAGCAAAAATTGCTTTGAACCGAATTATGCCTTTAAGTACATCAATTAA
>JAYKJL010000053.1:0-2751 GCA_035285725.1 Nostocales cyanobacterium 94392
GTTGTTTTTTATTAAATTACCATAGCCACTCTAGGAGAGCCATTAACCACCATATTACTTGCTCAATTTCTATCTTCCTGATACTGTCAACTTCAGAAAATAAACCCACCCATTCCTTAATAATTTGCGGACGGTTTTTAGGTTCTAATTCCAATCCTTTAACAATTGCTTGATTTAACTTATCACTAATCCTAGAATTTAATTCCTTCGGTTCTATTAAAGTCCGATTATCTAGCTTCCTTGCTAAACAAGGTGTGGCAGTATCTCCAGTCAATAAATAAAACAAAGAAGCAGCTAAAGTATAAACATCAAGAGTTGGTGCTTTCTCTGTATCTAACATTTGTTCCCAAGGTGCAAAAGCTAAATTAGCAGCTTGGTTAATACTCTCACTGTCCACATTTCCTACTAAACCAAAATCTATCAAAACTACAGTATTGCTATTTTCTCTTAAAATCATATTTCCAGGATGTGCGTCCCGGTGAATAATTCCATTTTCATGACAAATAGATAAAGCGTCAGCAATTTGTTTAATATAATCAATAGCAGTATCTTCTGATAAAATACCTTTATCCTGTACTAAATGATATAAATTTTCACCCTTAACAAAATCCATCACCAGACATGGTAAACCATCCTCCTCAAAAAAGTCTATAATTCTGACAATATTGGGATGTTGAAGTTGGGTAATCTCTGCTAATCTTCTTCCTTCCTTGCGGAAACCTTCCACATATTTAGGATAATTAGCATCTCTACACAAACGACTATTAGGAGTTTTAATAACAATTGGTAACTTCAACTCTTGATGTTTAGCTTTATAGGTAACACCAAAACCCCCAGAACCTATTTCTTCTTCTATTACATATTGGGGACGTTGTTGTAAAGGCTTTCCAGGTTGTAACATAGAAAGATGTATGCTTAAATATGCCCGTAATTGTAACATAACCCAAGCATCAAAAATAATCGAACACAGATAAACGCAGATAAACGCAGATAAAAATTAAAACCTCCTCCCTCCGTGTCCTCTGTACCTCTGTGGTTCGTTATTATAAGACCTATGGAAAATATCTCTTAAACCCTCTTACCTTCGTGTCCTTTGCGTTCTTTGCGGTTCGTTAAAAAAAATCCCATTCACCAACATGATTAAAATCCTACACCTTTCAGATATCCATATAGGAAGCGGTTTCTCCCACGGCCGCATCAACCCCGCCACCGGCTTAAATACACGATTAGAAGATTTTGTCAATACCCTATCTTTGTGTATTGATCGCGCTTTATCAGAACCAGTAGATATGGTGATTTTTGGTGGTGATGCTTTTCCCGATGCCACACCCGCACCCTACGTACAAGAAGCCTTTGCTAGTCAGTTCCGCCGCCTTGTAGATGCCAATATACCGACAGTTTTGTTAGTTGGTAATCATGACTTACATTCCCAAGGTGTGGGCGGCGCAAGTCTAAATATTTACCGTACTCTTGGCGTTCCTGGTTTTGTAGTTGGTGATACTTTAACTACTCATCATATCCAAACCCGTAACGGTAAAGTACAAGTAATTACACTCCCTTGGTTAACTCGTTCCATGTTGATGACTCGCAAGGAAACAGCGGGTTTATCTATGGCTGAAGTCAATCAACTTTTAACAGAACGCTTAGAAGTTGTTTTAGAAGGAGAAGTGAGAAAACTTGATCCTGATGTACCTACCGTACTTTTAGCCCATTTAATGGCGGATAATGCTATGTTAGGTGCTGAACGTTTGTTAGCTGTGGGTAAGGGATTTACTTTACCTTTATCTTTGTTAACACGCCCTTGTTTTGATTATGTGGCTTTGGGTCATGTTCACTGCCATCAAAATCTGAATAAATCTAATGATCCACCAGTGATTTATCCTGGGAGTATAGAAAGGGTTGATTTTAGTGAGGAGAAGGAAGATAAAGGTTATGTGATGGTAGAGTTGGAAAAAGATAATGTAGAGTGGGAATTTTGCTCTTTACCTGTGCGGACATTTCGCACCATTGAGGTAGATTTATCTAAAAGTGATGATCCGCAGGAAGTTTTGTTGAAGGCGATCGCCAAATATAATCTTGAAGAAACTGTAGTTAGGTTAATTTATAAATTGCGTTCTGAACAGTTAGATTTAATTGAAAATTCCGCAATTCATAAAGCTTTAAGTACAGCGCACATCTATACAATTCAACCAGAATTAGTTAGTCAATTAGCTAAACCGCGTATTCCTGAATTAAGCGCCAGCAGCAGTATAGATCCGATGGAAGCTTTAAGAACTTATTTAAATAATCGGGAAGATTTAAAAAATATTGCTGCATCTATGTTAGAAGCAGCAGAAAATCTATTAGTGGAAGAAATTTATTGAACACAAACTGCTATTTCTCTGCAAAAATTCAACTAAAAACCTTCCCCTCTATTCAATCTTTCTTCATGTTTGGTAATTACCCACAGTGCATGAATACTACCGGGAAGCCAACCTAGCAAGGTTAACAAAATGTTAATGATCAAAGTTATACCTACACCTTCTGTCAGAAATACTCCCACAGGAGGTAAGAATAAACCAAGCAGCAAACGAGTTAATTTCATGGGATAATTCCTATTTTTTCAAAACTACTGACTTGCTTTAATTTAGGGGTTGCTGAGAAAGTCTTTCCGTGAGGGCATAGGAGTCAGGAGTCAGGAGTCAGGAGGAGATTTGAAAATTTCTTTGCCATCTCTTGAAATCCCAAAAAATGCACACTTTTTCCGGTATA